>JAEWOG010000106.1 GCA_023460975.1 Actinomycetes bacterium | reverse complement strand
CCTGCGCGGCGGCGACGGCCGTCCGCATCCGATCCGCCTCGCCGCGCGCCGAGCGCACCTGGGAGCCGTACTGGCCGAGTTCCTCGGCCACCGCCGCCAACGTCGCATCGGACTCGTGCAACTTGGCCAGGGCGACGTCGACCCGCTTGAGCGCCTCGTGGCGCCGCGCCTGCAGACCCGAGGTGGTGAAGGTGAGCCGCTCGAGGCGGGCAGTGGCCTCGGCCAACTGCTCATTGGCCTCGTCCACGGCCGCCTGCACCTCCAGCAGGCTCGGCTGGCGCCCGGACCCACCGGCCGCGAAGTGCGCTCCCACGACGTCGCCCTCCCGGGTGACCGCACGCAGGTCCGGCCTCTCGGCCACGACGGCGTGCGCCGCGGCGAGGTCGTCGACGACGACGAACCCCGCCAACAGCGAGCCCACGGCTCCGCCGAGCTCTGCGGGAGCGGTCACGACGTCGACGAGGGCCTCCCCCAGCGGCAGCGCCCCCACAGGGCTCGGGTCGGGTGCGGCACCAGCGATGAGCAGCCCCGCCCGCCCCAGGTCGTCCTCCTTGAGAAGCCGGATGGCTGCGAGGGCGGCGTCGGCGTCGACGACGGCCACCGCATCCGCTGCTGCCCCCAGCGCGGCGGCGACGGCGACCTCGTACCCGTGCCTGACGTCGAGCAGCGCGGCTGCGGAGCCGAGCAGCCCCCCGATCCCCGCGCCTGGATCCAGCAGTGCCCCTGCGCCATCCTTGCGGCTGAGGCCGATCTCGAGGGCGTCGCGCCGTGCGGTGAGCGCCGTACGGTCGCGTTCGGCCGCGTCGGCTTCCGCGCGGGCGGCGGCGAGCTGCTCGTCGATCTCGTCGAGGGCCAGCGAGGCCTCCTCGTGCTCGGCGTCGAGTCCCTCCTCGCCTGCGTCGAGCCCGGCCACCGTCGTCTCCAGGGCCGTGAAGTCGCGCTGCGCCGCGTCGGCGCGCTTCTGGGCGTCGTCGAGCGCTTGGCTCAGGCGTCCGATCTCGTCGTCGGCGGCCGCCGCCCGGGACTTGAGAGCGTTGACCTGTCCCGTGAGCCGGGCGAGTCCCTCTCGTCGGTCGGAAGCGGCGCGCTGGAGGACCGCGATGCGACGCTCCTCCTCGCCTGCCGCCTCCTCCGCCGCACGTCGCGCAGCCACCGCGGCGTCGAGGGCCGTACGCCCCGCCTCGACCTGTGCTGCCTGCTCGGCTTCCTGGGCCCGCGCCCGCTCCGCCTGCTCCTCGAGCTGGTCGGGGTCACGTCCCGAGTCAACGGTGTCCTGATCCGATGCGCCCGCAGCGTTGCGTACCCGCTCTGCGGCCAGCGACTGGGTGCCGCGCAGACGTTCGCGCAGGCCGGACAGCGCGAACCACGTGTCCTGGGCCGCGGCGAGCTTGGGAAGGTCCTCACGCAGGGCCGCCTCCAGGGCCGCCTCGCGCTCGCGCCCGGCGGCCACCTCTGCCTCAACCTGCGTACGCCGCTCGAGCAGGATCGACTCGTCGGCCATCTCCTGCTCCATGGCCGTGCGCGCGGTGACGACGTCGTCGGCGAGCAGTCGTGCCTTCGCGTCCCGAGCGTCGGCCTGGACAACCGCCGCCTTGCGCGCCGCCTCGGCCTGTCGGCCCAGCGGCTTGAGCTGGCGCCGGATCTCGGAGATCAGGTCGCCCAGTCGGGTGAGGTTGCCGTCGGTGGCGCTGAGCTTGCGCAGCGCCTTCTCCTTGCGCTTGCGGTGCTTGAGGACGCCAGCGGCCTCCTCGATGAACCCGCGCCGATCCTCGGGGGTGGCGTGCAAGATCGAGTCGAGCTGCCCCTGCCCGACGATGACGTGCATCTCCCTGCCGATGCCGGAGTCGCTCAGCAGTTCCTGGACGTCGAGCAACCGGCACGACGAGCCGTTGATCGCGTACTCCGAGCCGCCGTTGCGGAACATCGTGCGGCTGATCGTGACCTCGGTGTAGTCGATCGGCAGAGCGCCGTCCGAGTTGTCGATGGTCAGGGCCACCTCGGCCCGCCCGAGCGGCGGGCGCCCAGAGGTGCCAGCGAAGATGACGTCCTCCATCTTGCCGCCGCGCAGGCTCTTGGCGCCTTGTTCGCCCATGACCCACGCGAGGGCGTCGACGACGTTGGACTTGCCAGAACCGTTCGGTCCCACGATGCAGGTGATGCCCGGCTCGAGCTGCAGGGTCGTGGCAGACGCGAAGGACTTGAACCCCTTCAGGGTCAGGCTCTTCAGGTACAACCGAATCTCCTCGCTGCACAGCGGCCGGGCGGCCCGGCCCGAGCCTACTGGTCGCGGGCCTCGAGCACCGCCCAGTCAGCGTGCACGATCAGGTCGTGTTGGGCGGGACAGCCTCGACGACGCGGCTCACCAGCGCCTCCTGGTGGGCGACGGCCCGCAACGGGCGAGAGTCAGTGGTGGGACAGGCCGACTGCGAGTTCGGCGGCGATCTCATCGTCGAGGTCAGCCGCGTGGAGCGAGCTGAGGCGGTCGTTCTCCTGCTGGAGGCGCGCCACCAGCAGCTCGAGGTCGGTCACGCGCGCACGGAGCCGGGCGTTCTCAGACACATACTGTGCGGGAACGCGACCGGTGGCGACGTGACCCAGCAGGGCCTTGGCCATGGGGATCCTTCTCAGTCTCTGCGGAGCCGCTCGAATGGCGACCATCCAGAATCCCACCGAGTCCGGTGTGCGGTCAAGGTGGTGCGGCGGGCGAGCCTGGCCCACGTCGTACGGGTCCAGGCGTCCGGGGGCACCACCCTCGCCTAACGTCATGGCCCCCGGTCGTACGAACAACCACCCACCATGACGTCCACCGAGCAGGGGCACCCGGCCTCGCCTAACGTCATGGCCCCCGGTCGTACGAACAACCACCCACCATGACGTCCACCGAGCAGGGGCACCCGACGGGTCCGGAACCCTAAGGCTCAGCGTCGACGCTGGCAGCGCGGGCAGAAGAACGAGGACCGGTTCATGAACGCGACCCGGCGAATCGGGGTGCCACAACGACGGCACGCCTCGCCCTCGCGGCCGTACGCGTCCAGGGATCGGTCGAAGTAGCCGGACTCCCCGTTGACGTTGACGTAGAGGTCGTCGAACGACGTCCCACCCTGGGCCAGCGCTTCCCCCATGACAGTGCGAGCGTGGGTCAGCAGCTCGCGGGCCTTGCGGGTCGAGAGCGAGTCTCCAGGTCGCTCGCCGTGCAGCCGAGCCCGCCACAGGGACTCATCCGCGTAGATGTTGCCGACCCCGGAGATCAGCGTCTGGTCCAGCAGGAGCCGCTTCACCGCAGAGGTACGACCCCGCAGGCGTCGTACGAACTCGCCGTCGTCGAAAAGCGGATCCAGCGGGTCGCGCGCGATGTGCGCGATCTCGGCCGGCAGATCCGCGCCGCCCGGGGAGAAGCTCAGACCGCCGAACATGCGCTGGTCCACGAACCGCATCTCGAGGCCACCGTCGAGGCCGAACCGCACCCGCAGGTGCCGCTCGTGGGGCGCTCCAGCCTCCTTGAGCAGCATCTGCCCGCTCATGCCCAGGTGCGCGAGCACGGCGTCGCCGGAGTCGAGCGCGATCCAGAAGTACTTGCCGCGCCGGCGTACGGCCTCGATCCGACGCCCCGCGACTGCGTCGACGAATGCCTGCGGCCCGCCCGCCTCGCGGCGCAACGGGCGCTCGTGCAGGGCCTGGACGTGTTCGACCGTACGGCCCAGCACGTGGCGCGCCAGGCCGGCGCGGACGACCTCGACCTCGGGCAGTTCAGGCACGGCGGGTACGGCTCACGCGTCGGTGGCCGGCGCAGCCTCAGGGTGGGCGAGGCGAATCTCGCCGTACGCCGTCTCTGCGGCTCCCTGCTCGGCTTCCTTCTTGGAGCGGCCCGTGCCGTGCCCGTACAACTCGCCGCCGACCCGCACGCGGGCCACGAAGGTCTTCGCGTGGTCGGGGCCTTCGTCCTCGATGACGTACTCGGGCACGCCCAGGGACAGCGACGCCGAGAGTTCTTGCAGGGACGTCTTCCAGTCGAGGCCCGCGCCCATGGACGCTGCGGCCGCCATGACCGGGTCGAACAGGAGGTGGACGACGCGCCCCGCCTCTTCGATGCCCGCGGAGAGGTGGATGGCACCGATCACCGCCTCGACGGTGTCGGAGAGGATGGAGGCCTTGTCGCGTCCGCCGGTGCTCTCCTCGCCCCGGCCGAGCTTGATGTGCTCGCCGAGGCCGATCTGCCGGGCGACGTCGGCGAGTGCGCGCGCGTTGACCACGGCAGCGCGCAACTTCGCCAGACGTCCCTCGGAGAAGTCGGGGTGAGTCCGAAACAGCGTCTCGGTCACCACGACGCCCAGCACCGAGTCACCCAGGAATTCCAGGCGCTCGTTGGTGGGCAGACCACCGTTCTCGTACGCGTACGAGCGGTGTGTCAGAGCACGCTCCAGCAGCTCGGGGTCCAGCGTGGGATCCCCGAGCGCTGAGAGCAGCTGCTGAGTGCTCAGCGTGCCGGGTGTCAGAGGACCTGGCGACGGTCGGCGCGCGCGCCGTACTGGCCGCAGGAACCGCAGGCGCGGTGCGGGAGGTGCTTGGCGCCACACGCCGGGTTGGCGCACGTCACGAGAGCGGGCGCAACCGCCTTCCACTGCGAACGACGGTGACGCGTGTTGCTGCGCGACATCTTCCGCTTCGGAACAGCCACTGTTATCTCCTGTTGGTTGCGTGCCGGATCTGCTCCGGCTCGGTGTGTGCCCAGCCGGTCCGGCTGGTTCAGTCCTGGTGGTCTTCGGTGCTGAGTCCCGCGAGGCCGGCCCACCGGGGATCGATCGGGGCCTCATGGGTGTGTCCCGGATCCGCGACGAGTCGCGCACCACACTCGGTGCACAGTCCTTCGCAGTCCTCCTGACACAGCGGCTGGAAGGGCAGTGCCAGCACCACCGCGTCCCGCAGCAGCGGCTCGAGATCGAGCAGGTCGTCCTCAAGCCGCAGGGTTTCGTCGTCCAGATCGTGGTCCTGAGTGGCCACGGCCCGATCGTGTTGGTCGTCGTAGACGTACAGCTCCTGGAACCGTGCCACGACGTCGTCGTCGATCGGCTCCAGGCACCGCACGCACTCGCCCTCGAGCGCGGCACTCACCTCGCCCGTGACCAGCACGCCCTCCATGACCGCCTCGAGGCGCAGGTCGATCTCGACCGGCGCACCCTCGGTGACACGAAGGACTTCGATGCCCAGTTCTGCAGGTGCCGGCACGGTGATGGTCTTCTCCCGCTGGGACCCCGGGCGGCGGCCGAGCTCGCGAGTATCGAGCACGAGCGGCGCCCTCGGGTCGAGGCGGGTCACAAAGATCAACTCCGAAATCCGAGCACAGACAGAACCTCCGAATCGTATCGGGCGCGGTCGCGCCCGGCAAAACGGGTCCGGTGACCCGTTCATCGCGGACCAGTGTGACGGGTGGCCTCAGTCGGAAGAAAACCGTTGGCGTCGACCCGGTTCAAGACTTCTCCACGCGTGGTCGGACGCCGGACCGATCGGAATCGCACGTCCACCGTTTACGGCGGCCTGCCAACGATGACGAGCCGAGAGCAGCCCGTGGACCGCTTCTGCGGGCTCGCTGGTCGTACACCTCGCGGGCCTGACACTTGCGAGCCCGATGGTGTCGGCGTAGGTCGCCGCCGCGAAGTACGCTGCTCCACCCGAGCGCGCCAAAGTCCCGCCTGACGACTTGCCGGCGGCGCTGTAGGTGTTGTTGTGGTCGCACGCCGGTGGCCCCCGCTCCCTAGATCTCTCCACCAACCGACCTGAGTGCAAATGACTGTCGTAGGTGTGGACGCGGACGAGACCGCGGACCGTCGGTTCGGCCCAAGCTGCAGTGGGCACGACAGAGCCGAGCGTGGTGCTGAGTACCGCGATCAGAATCGCCGCGAGCCGCCTCACGGAGCTTCGCCTGGCTCATAGATCGTCACCCAGTCACCGGCCATGCCATCCCAAGCGGCGTCGCACCCGTGTTTGCGGCAACACCGGTAGCCACCACGATTTCCGGCCTCGTGACGTCCTTTCCCAGCCGCTGACCTGCAGCAACGTGTTGCGGCGACTCGACAAGGACGTCGACCGCGGCGTTGGAAGCCCGGACGCGAGTTTCAGGCGCGCCTGCGGTGGCGGCCAACGCTGTAGGCGCGGTAACTGCTGCGGCCAAGACCGCAAAGACCGCGGCCAGCAGCACTCGTGAGAATGGCAAACGCTTCCGCGGACGAGCGGTCGGAGTCGCCGATTCTGCTGTCGCCGAACGGCGCACCTGCTCACTCATCGTTCGGCGCGAATACGTCGAAATCGTCAAGCGCATCTTCGGCCCGACCAGCGAGGACAGGATCTTCCAGGAAGGTCCGCACAACAGGCTCCACCTTCGCACGGTCGATCTGTCCGTGGATCCTGGCCAGATGACCGAGAGAGGTCAGGGCAGCCCCCCGGACGCGGTAATCCTCGTGATGGAGCAGTCCCATGCATTGATCTTGAAGCCAAAACAGATCCGGATCCGTCAACACCAACCCAATGATCGCCTCAGAGATCCGATCAGCACTTCCGGCCGATAGCGCATCTTGGAGGGAGCGCCTGGTAGCGGGATCTGGCTCGCGGTAATCCATCCCGCCCATTAGAGAATGTTCCCGCGACGGTCGACCATGCCAGCCTTGCGGAGGACACTCTGCATCCCGCCTGTGAGCTCACTCCAGGACCGCACATGGCCGTGAAAGACACCTTCAACGGTCTGATCGAAGATGACGAACTCATTGGCATTCGGGTCAACGCCAATCCTCCTCGGCGAGGTCGGCTTGATCTGCGTGGAGAAGTCCAGCGCCTCCTGTCCGTTCGCAGGAGCAGCGTTCTTCAAGCCGCGGTTCGTCGCACCGTGATACGGGGCTCCCTCGTATCGGAGCCGCTGCGCTGCCCCGAGGCTCTTCGGTCCGAAGTTTGCGGCACCCCTCGTGCCCTGCACGACGCGTGTGTCGACCTCGCGGCCGACCAATACCGTCCGGGTCGTACCTGGACCGCCGGTGACCTGCGCGAACTGGCCGGTGTGATCGTAGGCGGAGTAGGTCAGGGTGCTCACGAGTAGTGGGCGCGCCCAATGGCCGTCCGTCGCAACGTGGATGGCGACTCTCGATGCGGTGTCGTCGTAGGTGACCGTTAGCGGCCCGCACTCGGTCGCAGAACCGGTGATCTCGGCAGAGGATGCCGGGGCGTTGTAGGCGCACGCGGCGACCGGAGCGTCCAACGACACAGCAACGGCAGGTGAAGAGACGCCGAGCAACCCGACGAGCCAGGCGACCACGATCGCGATCAGGCGGCTAGTCATCCGTGACGTCCGCCCGCTCATCGAACCATGGGCGCCCTTCGGCTATCCACTCCAGCCGATACTGCTCGAAGCTGGACGGCTCGGCAGTCCCGGGATTGTCGTCGTTCCCGAACTCGAATCCGCACCTCGGGCACACCTCATACGACGGCAACCCAAGATGGCCTTCATAGGGAGGCGTCAGTTCGATCCCGTCAGGCGGCGGCCACGTGGCATACGGAGCTGAGGAGAGTCCGGGGAACGAACAGACAGGGCAGTTGAACATCGGCGTCACTGCTTCGTTAGGAGGGTGATGAGGTCGAACGAGCCGTTGGAGTTCGGCGACAGCCGGATGCCGAACTGGAAGTTTCCGCCGCCTCCAGCGCGGGGGAAGGTGCCGACGATGTCGAGCATCCCGTTGGTCGTCGTTCCGGTGTGCGGCCGACTCGCCAAGTCCTGCATATAGCCGCGCCAGATGTCGGCGTTCCCGTCAGGGTCGATCTTGCTGAGCGAGTACTTGCTGTTGCCGAACATGTGCTTGTTCATGTGGGTGCCTGTGAGGCCCCAGTTCGGGTCAGCGGCATTCGGCCGCCAGTTGATCTTGCGGGTTACGACGCCCGGGCCGAGGTTCACCCCGCTCTTTGCGGCAACACCGGTTCGCGTTGAAGGCGAGAGTGTCCGCCGGGTGCCCGGCGCTGCCCCCGAGGCCGGAACCACGCTGCCGGAGATCTCGGCAAACTCCGCCGGATCGTTGTAGGTATAGGCGGTCGGGGTAGGCGCTCCCTCCGGGTGCGCCGAAGGGCTGTGCGACCGGTAGCCGACGGCGTCGTAGGCAGTGGCCTGGTCGTACGTGCCAGGCGGTCCACGCTCCTGCATGGTGTGGGACGGCAACGCGGAGTGGTGGTGGCCGTCGTAGGCGTAGATTGCGACCGCGGCTGGCGTTTCGACGGCGTGAATCTCGGCTGGTAGCACGGGCAGCAGCAGACCGACTGCCGCAGCGAGTACTCGGGAGACCCACCGGATCGTGAGCCCTAGAAGGTTCCTCGACTTCGCGTCACCCATCAGCGGTCGCCTTGACCGTGGGACTCGACCAGCTCGACCCATGAAGAGTCGATGGCCCCGACGAATAGGGTCCGGCCGTCGGCGTCGACCACCTCGATCTCGTACGCCAGATACGGGTCGGTGTAGACATCCAGAACGGTCGCCAGCGCGCCTTCCGGCACATCACTCTCGGGGATCCCTGCCGGGATCCTGACCGTGTCGAACTGGCCGATGTTCTCAGTCATCGCACCATCAGGGTGTTCAGGCTTGGAGTTGTTGATCCCGGCGTGTAGATCCAGCCCGTCCGGACGATGCCAGATCCAGCGGGACCGGTGACCGGGATGTCAACAGTGAACCTCGTTCCCCACTTGTCCACCTTACCGGGGATCGGCTTGTTCTCCGTGACTCCTCGGCGCAGTTGGGCCATCAGGTCGTCCGCGTTCGAGCGATTGAAACCCAGGGCGGACTCGAAGACGCGCGCCTTGTTCCCTCCAACGGGGTGGTTCGGGTTCAAGGCGTACTCGGTGAGCTTCCTCGGGTCGATCGTTGCTCGGTTCGCTCCGATCAGCCGGAACGCCCCGTCTTCGAACTTTGCGGCAACACCGGTAGCCACCGTGGTTACGACCCGTGCCGGGTCGTTTCCTAGCCGCTGGCCTGCGGTGATGTGTTCGGGGGGCCCGACGAGCGGCTCGACCACAACTGCGGAAGCCCCGACGCGGGTTTCAGCTGTGCCGGTGGTTGCGGCGGACGCTGTTGCGGCAAGACCGATGATGGTCAGGACCGCGACGATGGCGGCTAGGAAGGACAGGGCCCAGCGCGGTCTGCTCGACGGCTGGCGGAAGGTCATGGGGTCAGTCTTCCAGCGATGCGGGCTCCTCAGCGGTAGCGGCGTGGGGGCGGTCCGGTGATCGCGGCGAAGAGGTCCTCGATCGCGCGCACTGTCGGCGCCCATTCGTTGTTGTCGAGCAGCTCCTTGTTGCGGGCCATCCCGGCCAGGTGTTGCACGATCAGGGTGCACGCCCTGGGTGATTGCGCGACCCGGAACTGACAGGTCCCGATGTCGTGACCCTTGTCGATCACGGTCTCGTGGTGCTCGACCACGACACGGTCTACGACCTTCACGATCGTGGCTTCGGGCTTCCTCGCGCGGCGTTTCTCATAGGCGGCCTTACGACAGGCGGCCGTGCAGTAGATCCGGCCCCTACCCGTCGTTGCTGCGGGTGGCATCGGGCCGCCGCAGTGCTGACAGGTACTGATCGATCCGTAGCTCCTGGTGATCGCCATGGTCGCCTCCCGGGGACTCCTGGTGCTCGTCTGTCATGGTGCGCCCGACCACCGACGTTTCGACACCGACGGATCCCACCAGCTCGACGTCGACGACGTACCGACACCGGACCTGCACTCGCCCGATTCCCGGCTCTTCGAAGTGGCACACACCTCTTGCATTCTCGGCGCCGGCCGTTTCGTCGGTGACGCAACGAACGCCGCCCACGGGCTCGTGGACGGCGTCACCGGCGGCCAGGAAGCGGCCAGGAAGCGGCTAGGAAGGAGCGCCAGCGGGTGAGGGTTCTCCGGGCGTCTTCTGGGCTGTTGGGCAGGGTTCCTGTTTCGTCACCGACGGAACCTTGTCCTCGATCTGCAAACCGTGTGAAGACGAGTAGATGAGGGGGAACGCAGGCGTGGAAGAGGGCAGGACAGGGTGGGCGGAGCGAGTGGCGAAGATGGCGGCGAAAGGACCTGATGAGGGACAGAAGAGCGGCTAGGAGGAAGCGGGGTCAGGGCTGGGTGGGAGCAGCCCAGGTGAGCGCTTGTTGAGCTTGGTCGACGCGTCGCGCGAGCTCGTCGGCTGCGCCACTGGCGGCCGCGAGCCAGTGCCCGGTGATGGCGCCGACCGCGGCTGGGTCGCCTGTGTTCGGGCCGTCCACGATGACGACCTTGTCGGTCTCGACGAGGTCTTCGACCATGTGCTCGAGTTGTCTGAAGAGCTGCGGCAGCCGGGACGTCAGCAGGGCGAGTTCCGCGAGTAGGTCGTAGACATCGGTGACGCCCAGCGGCATCCCGGATCGGGTCTGGTGATTGAGCGCCCGGACCGCCTCAGCGGCGCTCTGGGCACCGGCCAGGACGTCCTCGCGGGTCACGGCGAATCTCCCGTCGATCCGGCGGGGCCGCGGTTCTCTAGATCAATCTCAGTGTCGATAGCAGCAAGCAACTCAGCAGCCGACACCCTCTTGAACGACCCATCCGAAACATCTGGATCAGACTGTTCGGGACGAGCCGAACGAGGGATGTTCGACGCTCCGGGAAACGTTGCGGCATGGACCGCCTGCAAGGCTCTGATGCTGACCTGAGTGTAGATCTGGGTCGTCGACAACTCGGCGTGGCCGAGCATCGCCTGGATGTAGCGGATGTCGGCACCGCCCTCCAACATGAGTGTCGCCAATGTGTGGCGGAACAGGTGACAGGCACCCTCCTTGTCCGTCCCGGACGCCTTCACGTAGTCACGGACGAGCTGGGTCAAGCGGTCGACACTGAACGGTGTCCCGTCCACCGTCAGGAACAGCGTCCCGTCGTCCGGCTCGACCACCCAACCGGATCTGACCTCGATCAGGTAGCGCTCGATCCACGCCACGGCTCTGGGGCCGATGGGGACCATCCGGTCCTTCCTGCCCTTGCCCTGGCGGACCATCAACGTGTGCCGTTCGACATCCAAGTCGCGCACGTTGAGCCGGGCGAGTTCGCTGCGGCGTATGCCGGTGCCGTAGAGGACCTCGATCATCGCCCGGTCCCGGACTCCGGTGGCCCGTGTCAGGTCCGGGACCGCCAACACCGCCTCGGCCTCCTCCACCGACAGCGCAGCCTTGGGGAGCCGTTTCTCGACCTTCGGCAACTCCAACTCACTGGCGGGGTTCGACCCCACATGGTCATTGCGGACCGCCCACTTGAAGAACGCCCGCACCGGCAACAGCGCCTCGTTCTGCGACCGAAAGGACAGTGGTTCGCCGTCGGCCTTCCTGTAGTGGAACAAGTGCCGCTGGTAGCGCACCAGCATCGGCCGGGTGACCTGCACCGGGCGGGTCACGCCACGGTCGGCCAGCCACCCGGCCAGGGTCGCCAACCGCTGACGACGGCCACGGACCGTCGCCTCGGAGTAGCCGCGGGCGGCCAGGTCGGCCAGGAACTCCTCGATCAGCGCCGGGAACCCGTGCCGATCCGTCGGGTCGCCGGGGATCTTCTGCGGAACATGCACACCCCGCTTACCCATCGTGCTCACCCATCGCCGGACACCCGCCTCAAGTCAGGCTCAGAGTCGCCTTCAGGAGCCTCCGACTGGGGGCCGACCGACCCCCGACCGGGCCCCGACCAGGGGCCGACCAGCGGGCTGTTTGCCCCGACCGGTTTCAGGTCGTAGCCATGAATCTCGCTCTCGGGGCCGTCCGGTACGGGGTCGTAGCCGCTCCCAGCGCCGTCGAGGAGTGCCCGCGGGTCGGTGAGCCCAGCCAGGAACCGCTGCCCGCTGTCATAGCCGTTGCCCACCTGCCCGGGCGTGCTCGCCGACGTGGGTGGCTTCCAGGTCAGCTCGTAGCCGAACGCGCCGGACTCCAGCCGGTGCACGATCACCAGTTCCAGGTCGACCAGCCGGGACAGATGCACCTTCAACTGGGTGTCACCCCAACCCGCGCCCTGTGCAGCCAAGTGTTCACGCAACTGGCGCCGAGTGAACCGACACAGGTCCAACGGGATCGCCAACCGGCGCGCCTCTGTCGTCGCGTAGCCGTGGACCGCGGTCAGCAGCCGCCGGGTCTGCGGCGCGAGCTCATCCAGGCTCTGACCCAGGACCGCGTGCGCCAACCTGTGGGCGACCTCGATGTCACCGACCGTGGACTCCACATACGACACGACACGGCCGTTGATCGTAGCGGTCCTCCGCTCCCGCTGATGCTGATGCAACAACGTCACCGCGCTGATGAGCCCCAGGTACTTCCCGTGATCCCGCCGGGTCCTCGTGCGGCCATCGGCGAACGTCAACCGGTCCGCGAACGGATTCACCACCGCCAACGGCTCCAACAATCGCTGCGCGTCCCGGTGGACGCCGATGATCTGGTCCCGCTCCGTCCGCGCAGCCAGCCCCTCGAGTGTCTGGGCACGACGCTGAGCGGCATGGATCGCCCTGGTCTGGTCCCGGTCCTCATCGACCGTCAACACCAGGCACCGGTTCAACAACTCCTCATCGACGTCGATTGCCGTCGTGGTCAACACGATCGCCGTCGGACCGGTGACCTTGTAGGTGTGCGTCACCAGACGCCCCGACGCGGTGTCCTTGCCCGTCGACGCGATCGACAGCTCACCCTCCGACTGCAGGAGTTTGAGTGCGTAGGCGGCCCGGGACGCGCCCTCCTCCTCGGCGATCGACAGCACCTTGTGCGCCAGGTCCGACTCGCCCAGATAGAACAGGCTCTGCCCCGTCATCGCGCTGAACGACACCCGGTCCTCGTCGGGCACGAACCCCAGCACCGACTCCATGACGGCGCTCTTCCCAGCGGCCGAAGTGCTCTGGACGATCACCGCCAACGGACTGGGCAGCAGCCTCGACACGGCGGCCAGGTAGCCGACCAGGCAGTTCACCGCCTCACCGACCATCCCGACCCGGCCGAAGTCGGCCTCGATCCGGTCGATCAGCTTCGGGTCCCGCAACAGTTCGAGTGCCGCCTCCCGCTGGGCGCTGGTGAGTCGGATCTCCGGTTTGGCGGGTGCCTGGGCGGCCGTGATCACCTCCTCCGCCTTGGCCTCGCACGCCAGCAGCACCCGGCCCAGATCAGCCTTGATCACCTCGCCCTCGAACCGCAGCTCGCCCGCGGCCGCCGCCACGAACGCCGCCCGCGCCCGCGCCGAATACAGGTCCAACGTGTCGACATGAAACCCGGGCGGCGCATCCTGCGACGACCGTGGCCGGTCTGTCCTCGTGACCAGCAGATTGACCCGCAGCACATCGAAGGAGGTGACCTTCTCCAGCCCACACACCCGCCAACGGCGGGCGCCCAGCTCGATCACCAGCTCCCGGCCCACCACCGCGCCCAGCTCGCCGGTCGGCTTGCCCTCGACGTCCTGCTCGGCCACGGCAGGTCGGGCTGTCGGGGCGACGATCGACCCCACCACCGATTCGGGCTCGACCGGCTCGGTCACGTGTGCGGGTGAGTCCAGTCCCGGCGGGACCACAGCAGCCGGCAACTGGGAAGCAGCAGCAGGGCGTGCAGTGTCGAGCCACGTCGCCTTCCGCAGGAACCGACCCAACACCTCACTCGGATCGTCGGCCTCGACCGCAATCTGGTTCACGTCGGTCCCGCGAGGCAGCTGCACCCGGAACGCCTCCACGCCCGACTCAGCGAGGTCCTCAGCCAACTGCTTGGCACCGCGGTCACCCGCCTCGTCGGCATCGAACGCGATCAACACCCGCCCGATCCCATGCTCGGCGATCGCGGCCTGATGGTCACCGGTCCAGCCGTCGGTGCCGTAGGTCGCAGTCACATGCCGGAACCCCGCGCACCACAACGTCAACGCGTCGATCAACGACTCACACACGATCAACTCACCGCCAGTGCCAGCCTCGGCGAACGCAGCGATGTTGAAGACACCGCGATGTGGTCCGGGCAGGTAGAGATGCTTCGGGGTCCCGGACCGCAGGTCGTCACGGATCTTGCGGCCGTAGACCTCCCCGACATCCCCGGCCTCGTCCACGACCGGGATGACGAGTGAGCCGCGGAAGTGCTCATGACCAGTCGACCGCAGGACACCGAGTGCCTGAAGACGGGAGCGGATCCGCTTGCCCTCCCGCAGTTGTGAGTGCGGCAGCCGATACCCGAGCGTCCGGTCACCGAACCCCAGCCGGAACACCTCGACCGCCTCTGGGTGATCGATCCTCCGGCGGGCCAGGAACGCCCTGGCCTCGTCATGGCCAGCGAGGGTCTCGGCGTAATAGCCGACCACCGTGTTCAACAGCTCCTGGTCGGCCGCGTCGACCTCGACCAACGACGGCAGCTTCCTCGTCGAGGACTTCGCCACCGGACCCGACTGTCCCGTCCACCGCGTCCCGGCCGTCGACGCGATCACCGACAACGACGGCGACGCCTCCCTCAGCAACTCGACCGCGTGCCGGAACGAGACACCCTGGGCGGCCATCACCCAATCGATCGGCCCACCACCACGACCACACGCACCCAGGCAGTGCCACAGATTCTTGCCCGGCGTGACCACCAGCGAAGGGCTGGAGTCGTCATGGAACGGGCACGCTCCCACCAGATCGCTGCCCTGCTTCCGCAGCACTACGCCGCAGCCCTCGACCAGCCGCTGCACGCTGACCTCGGCCTTCAACCGGGCCAACTCCGCGTCAGGGATGCGCGCCACGCTGCCTCCAGAAAACTGGCTCAACGCAGTTGACGGTGTAGCGGTCGGTTCGGGGGCGGTGGCCGGGTAGGCGTCGAGGTCTCCCGACAATGGCGGTTCCTACGCCAGCCACTGGGAAGACCTCGACATGCCTGACGCTACCTT
>JAEWOG010000105.1 GCA_023460975.1 Actinomycetes bacterium | reverse complement strand
GCATGACATGCAAGGGGAACCGCTTAAAAAAGAAAGATAAAGCTGATGGAGGCTGGCAACCGGCATGCCTGAGGACACTATTCTTTCGACATCAGGCCTCACCAAAGAATTTGCCGGCTTTACAGCTGTAAACGGCGTCGACCTCAACGTGCGCCGCGGCTCTATTCACGCGCTGATCGGGCCGAACGGCGCCGGCAAAACAACCTGCTTCAATCTACTGACCAAATTCCTGGCGCCGACGCGCGGCTCGATCGTCTATAACGGCCGCGACATCACGCGCGAGAAGCCGGCCGAGATCGCAAGGCTCGGGCTGGTGCGCTCGTTTCAGATCTCGGCGGTGTTCCCGCAGCTCTCAGTGCTGGCCAATGTCCGGATCGCCCTGCAGCGGCGCAAGCGCGGCGATTCCTTCGACTTCTGGCGCTCGGAACGGTCGCTCAAGCAACTCGATGCCGAAGCGGCCGGCCTGATCGACGCCGTCGGCCTCACGCCCTTCCTCGGGCTGACCGCGGGCGAACTCTCCTACGGCCGCAAGCGCGCGCTGGAGATCGCGACGACGCTGGCGCTCGATCCGGAGATGCTGCTGCTCGACGAGCCGATGGCCGGCATGGGCCGCGAGGATGTCGAGCGCATCGAGGCGCTGATCCGCAAAATCTCGCAGAACCGCACCATCCTGATGGTCGAGCACAATCTCTCGGTCGTCGCCTCGCTCTCGGACCGCATCACCGTGCTGGCGCGCGGCCAGGTCCTGGCGGAGGGCGACTACGCCACCGTCTCGAAGGACCCGCGCGTGGTCGAGGCCTATATCGGCTCGGGAGTCGGCCATGGCCACCACTGAGGCATTGAAGACGCCGGCCGCTGCCGCGGGCACCGCCCCGCTGCTCAAGGTGCGCGGGCTCGAGGCCTGGTATGGCGAGAGCCATGTCCTGCACGGCATCGATTTCGACGTCGCGCCCGGCGAGGTGGTGACGCTGCTCGGCCGCAACGGCGCCGGCAAGACCACGACGCTGAAATCGATCATGGGCGTGATCGGCAAGCGCAAGGGCTCGGTCGTGATGGAGGGCAAGGAGACGATCGGGCTGCCCTCACGCTCGATCGCCCGGCTCGGCATCGGCTTCGTGCCGGAGGAGCGCGGCATCTACTCGACCCTCTCGGTCGAGGAGAACCTGATGCTGCCGCCGCAGGTGAAGCCGGGCGGCCTGCCGGTCGAGCAGATCTTCACGCTCTTCCCCAACCTCAAGGAGCGTCTGAAGAGCCAGGGCACCAAGCTCTCGGGCGGCGAGCAGCAGATGCTGGCGATCGGCCGCATCCTGCGCACCGGCGCCGACCTGCTGCTGCTTGACGAGCCGACCGAAGGTCTCGCACCCGTCATCATCGACCAGATCGGCGCCACCATCCGCATGCTCAAGCAAAAGGGCTTCACCATCATCCTGGTCGAGCAGAACTTCCGCTTCGCCCAGACGGTGGCGGACCGACACTATGTGGTCGAGCAAGGCAAGGTCATCGATATGATCCCGAATGCCGAGCTCGACGCCAATATCGACAAGCTGCATCGCTATCTCGGCGTCTGAAGCAGCGCGATCCATAAAAGCAGCCGGCTCAGCCGGCATCCATAGAGGGAGAACGATCATGAAGCTGAAGACGATTCTCGCGACCACCGCGCTTGCGACCCTGATGGCTGTCCCGGCACTCGCCCAGCAGATCACGGTCAAGGCCGGCGTGCTCAACGACCGCTCGGGTCTCTATGCCGACCTCTCCGGCGAAGGCTCCGTCATCGCCGCGCGTATGGCGGTCGAGGACTTCAAGGCCGCCGACAAGGGCATCAAGGTCGAGATCGTCTCGGCCGACCATCAGAACAAGCCCGACGTTGGATCGACGATCGCCCGGCAATGGTACGACCAGGACGGCGTCGACATCATCCTCGACGTGCCGACCTCGTCGGTCGCGCTGGCGGTGAGCCAGATCACCAAGGAGAAGAACAAGGTCCATATCAACTCCGGCGCCGCCACCTCCGATCTCACCGGCAAGGCCTGCAACGCCAACACCATCCATTGGACCTACGACACCTATGCGCTGGCCCAGGGCACCGGCGGCGCCATGGTCAAGGCCGGCGGCGACAGCTGGTTCTTCATGACCGCGGACTATGCCTTCGGCCATGCGCTGGAGCGCGATACCTCCGCCGTCGTCACCAAGGCGGGCGGCAAGGTGCTCGGCGCCGTCCGCACGCCCTTCCCCGGCACGGACTTCTCGTCCTTCCTGCTGCAGGCACAGGCATCGAAGGCGAAGGTCATCGGCCTGGCGAATGCCGGTGGCGACACGATCAATTCGATCAAGCAGGCCGGCGAATTCGGCATCGTCGCGGGCGGGCAGAAGCTTGCGGGCCTGCTCGTCTTCCTGACCGACGTCCATTCCCTCGGACTTCAGGCCGCGCAGGGCCTGGTCCTGACCGAATCGTTCTACTGGGACAGCAACGACGGCACGCGGGCCTGGTCCGACCGGTTCTCGAAGCTGAACGGCGGCAAGCGCCCGACCATGGTCCAGGCCGGCGTCTATTCCGGCATGCTGCATTACCTCAAGGCGGTCGAGGCGGCGAAGAGCAAGGATGCGGGCGCCGTGGTCGCCAAGATGAAGGAGATGCCCACGGACGATCCGCTGTTCGGGAAGGGCTCGGTGCGCGCCGACGGCCGCAAGATGCACAATATGTACCTTTTCGAGGTCAAGAAGCCCGCCGAGTCGAAGGGCACCTGGGACTACTACAAGCAACTCGCCGTCCTGCCGGCGGAGCTGGCGTTCCGCCCGCTTGCCGAGAGCGAGTGCCCGCTCGTCAAGAAGTGAGCGCCTGATCGCCATCTGAAGCCCTCCGCGTTCATCCCGGGCGACACTGGTCGGCCCGGGATGCATCGGAGGGTTCCGGAACCCCAGGACAGGCCCCGGTTCCGGGTTTCGTCCGGACCGGACGGCAGGGGTTCGACAACAACCTCACGAGATGATCTGAGCCCATCATGTTCGAGCTTCTAGGCGTTCCGCCGCAGGCGCTGTTCGGTCAGGTCCTTCTCGGCCTGATAAACGGCTCGTTCTACGCCATCCTCAGCCTCGGGCTGGCGGTGATCTTCGGGCTGCTCAACATCATCAACTTCACCCATGGCGCGCAGTACATGATGGGCGCCTTCGTCGCCTGGATGTGCCTGAACTATCTCGGCATCAACTACTGGGCTGCGCTGCTGCTGGCACCGATCATCGTCGGCGCGACCGGCATCGCGATCGAGCGCCTGCTGCTCAAGCGCATCGCCCATCTCGACCATCTCTACGGGCTGCTGCTGACCTTCGGCCTGGCGCTGATCATCCAGGGCCTGTTCCGCAACCAGTACGGCTCGTCGGGCCTGCCCTATGCCATCCCGCCGCAACTCGCCGGCGGACAGAACCTCGGCTTCATGTTCCTGCCGAACTATCGCGCCTGGGTGATCGTCGCCTCGCTCGTGATCTGCCTCAGCACATGGTTCCTGATCGAGAAGACCAAGCTCGGGGCCTATCTGCGGGCCGCGACCGAGAACCCGACGCTGACCCAGGCCTTCGGCATCAACGTGCCGCTGCTGGTGACGCTGACCTATGGCTTCGGCGTCGCGCTCGCGGCCTTCGCCGGCGTGCTCGCCGCGCCGATCTATTCGGTCAACCCGAACATGGGCGGCGACCTGATCATCGTCGTCTTCGCGGTGGTCGTGATCGGCGGCATGGGCTCGATCATGGGCGC
>JAEWOG010000104.1 GCA_023460975.1 Actinomycetes bacterium | reverse complement strand
TTGGTGAGCAGGCGGATCCGTTCGACCCCCAGGTCCCGCAAGACCTGCGTGGCGGTGCCGTAGTGGCGCGCATCGGCGGGCAGACCGAGATCGAGGTTGGCATCGACGGTGTCGCGCCCAGCGTCCTGGAGTTGGTAGGCCGCCAGCTTGGCGACCAGACCGATCCCCCGGCCCTCGTGCCCGCGCAGGTAGACGACGACGCCGCGTCCCTCCTCGGCGATGAGGCGCATCGACTCGGCGAGCTGCGGCCCACAGTCGCACCGCCTGCTGCCGAAGACGTCACCGGTGAGGCACTCGCTGTGCACGCGGGTGAGCACGGGCTCCTCGCCCGAGACGTCGCCGCACACCAGCGCCACGTGCTCGGAGGCGTCGATGGTGATGCGGTAGCCGTACGCGGTGAAGTCCCCGTGCTCGGTCGGCAGCGACGTCACGGCGACCCGCTCCACGTGACGTTCGTGGCGGCGCCGGAACCGCACCAGATCCTCGATGGAGATCATCATCAGCCCGTGCTCGTCGGCGAACTCGCGCAACTGCGGGCCGCGCTTCATCGTGCCGTCGTCATTGACGATCTCCACCAGGACGCCCACCGGTGCCAGACCAGCCAGCCTGGCCAGGTCGACGGCCGCCTCGGTGTGGCCGCGGCGCACGAGCACCCCACCCTCGCGGTAGCGCAGGGGGAACACGTGCCCCGGCCGGGTGAACTGCTCCGGGGTCGTGGCCGGGTCGGCCAGGAGACGTACGGTGCGTGCCCGGTCGGCTGCGGAAATGCCGGTGCTCACGCCGTCGCGGGCGTCGACCGAGATCGTGTAGGCCGTGCGGTAGGCGTCGGTGTTGTCCGGCGTCATCAACGGGATGTCCAGGGCATCGAGCAGGTGGCCGGGCAACGGTGAGCAGATGACACCGCTGGAGTGCCTGATGGTGAAGGCCATCAGCTCGGGCGTGGCCTTCTCGGCCGCAAAGATGATGTCGCCCTCGTTCTCACGGTCCTCGTCATCGACCACGACCACGGGACGGCCTGCCGCAATGGCCTCGATGGCGGCCTCGACGGGGTCCAGGCGCACGCTCATGCCGCCACCTCCACGCGGTCCTCAGCCACGGAGTGCGCGCGCCGCGCCGCCCGCCACCACACGAAGAAGCCCATCACGACGAAGAAGGCGTAGAAGAGGTACATCGCCACCGTCGCGTGCGCCGGGTACGGCGAGCGGATCAGGCTGATCACGCCCACCAGGTCCACGAGCACCCAGATCAGCCAGAACTCCACCCACCCACGAGCCATGCCCCAGGTGGCGAGCATCGAGCCGGCCACGATCCATGCCTCCGTCGGCGGGCTCCACGACCCGATCTGGAGGAACACGGCGTAGGTCAGGCCGTACGCGACGGCGCCGACACCCAGCAGGAGCAAGCGCTCCTGCGCGGTCGCCCACCGGGGCACGATCGCCCCGCCGTCGGCCGCCGCCGCCTTGCCACGCTCACGGCTCCAGCGCCACCAGCCGTACAAGCTGACGGCCGCGAAGAAGATCTGTCGCCCAGCCTGCCCCCACAGCGGCTGCTCTCCCACCTGCGCGATGGTGCCGGTGGTGAAGACGAAGAACAGCAGCACATTGCCCAGCAAACCGATCGGCCAGGCCAGCACCCAGCGCCGCATCCCGAGGATCGCGCTGGTGAGACCGAAGACGTTGCCCAGCACCTCCGGCACGCTCAGCCAACTCGAGCCGACGGGGATGGTCCCGTTGACCAACCACTCCAGGACATCCATCACAGTGTTCCTTCCGCAGCGTCGGTGACTCGTTGCACCAGGCCCGACGCCACCAGCTTGGCGACGTGCTTGGCGATCACGTCGGTTTCGAGGTTGACCCGGTCACCGACGGCGCGGAAACCGAGAGTCGTACGGGCGAGGGTCTCGGGGATGAGGCTCACCGAGAAGCGGTCGCTGCCCGCGGTGACCACGGTGAGGCTGACGCCGTCGACACAGATCGAGCCCTTGTCGACGAGGTAGGGAGCCAGGTGGGAGGGCAGGGAGACCTCCACCACCTCCCAGTGCTCACTCGGTGTCCGCGAGAGGATCTCGCCCCACCCGTCGACGTGCCCCGAGACGATGTGGCCGCCCAGCCGGGTCTGGAGAGTGACGGCACGTTCGAGGTTGACCTGGTCGCCCACCGCCACGCCAGCGAGCGAGGTCTTGTCGAGCGTCTCGGCCATCACGTCGGCGGTCCACGTGTCTGCGTCGATCTCGGCGACGGTGAGGCAACAGCCGTTGACGGCGATCGAATCGCCGAGAGCAGTCCCCTCCAGCACCCGTTGGGTGCGTACGGAGAGGCGGACGGCATCGCCCTGGTCGAGCACGGCAGCGACGGTGCCGAGCTCCTCCACGATTCCGGTGAACATCCTCAGGAGTCCTTTCGCATCGTCGTCCCGCGGGCGCGGAGCGAGCCGGTGATTCGTACGTTGGGTCCCGGGCGCTCCCCGCCCGGGTGTGCCTCGTCCACTTCGAGGACGGCGATGTCGCTCACCTCGAGGTGCAGCGCGTCGGCCATGGTGGCGATGCCGAGGTCCGCCACCGCGGGACGACCCGCTCCGAGCAGCATCGGAGCGACATAGGCGACGACCTCGTCGACGAGGCCGGCCGCGACGAAGGCGGCGGCCACGGTGGGGCCGCCCTCGAGGAACACGTGCCGACGACCGCGCCTGAACAGCTCGGCGAGCACCGCGTCCGGGTCGCGGCTGCGCAGGTGGAGGCTTGGCCCGGCCTCGTTGAAGACCCGTCGATCGGCGGGCAGGTCGCGCTCCCCCATGACAACCCGCAGCAACTGGTGCGCCACGGGTGCGTCGTACTCGTCACGCACCGTCAACTCGGGGTCGTCGACGGCAACCGTGTTCGTGCCGACGAGGATGGCGTCGCACTGGGCACGCAACTGGTGGGTGTCGCGACGCGACGCATGGTGGGAGACCCACCGACTGGTCCCATCGGCGGCGGCGCTGCGCCCGTCGAGGGTGGCGGCGAACTTCCAGGTCACCAACGGTCGGCCGTGCTCGATTCCGAAGGCCCACGCACGGTTCACGCGGCTGGCCTCAGCGGCCATGAGGCCGCCCACGACGTCGACGCCGGCTGCCGCCAACCGCGACGCACCGTCGGCCGCCACCGGGTTGGGGTCTGCGCAGGCGTAGACGACACGCGAGACTCCGGCCGCGAGCAACGCCTCCGTGCACGGCCCGGTACGGCCCGTGTGGTCGCAGGGTTCGAGGGTGACGACGGCCGTTGCCCCGCGCGCTGCCTGCCCGGCCCGCGCCAACGCGTCCGCCTCCGCGTGGGGAGTCCCCGCGCCGCGGTGGTAGCCCTCGGCGAGGGTGCGACCGTTGGCTGGATCGAGAAGAACGCACCCGACGCGCGGGTTCGGCCCCAGCGCGACACCGGGGGTCGCCGCGAGAGCCAAGGCGCGCTGCATCGCGTCGCGCTCGGTCTGCGTGAACGTCATCGTCTGCCTTCCCCGGTCCGTCTCACGGACTCACGGGGGGCTGGGACGGCTCGGCGTACGCTCCGCGAATGCTGGACGCGCACCCCAAGGGCTCCGTCTGCGTGCGCTTCTCATCCGGACTTTGACCGTCGGTCCAGGAATTTCACCTGAGTCAACCGACCACTGGAGATGGCCGGGTCGCGGACTTTCACCGCCGGTGCGGAGTTTCACCGCCCCCAGAGCACGCGAGCTCTTGCTGTACTACATCACCAAGGGTGCCACAGGCGCCGCCATTCCCGGCGGCCCCGTCTCACAAACGGCGTGTGGCGCCGGTCACGACGCGTGCTGCGCGGTGGCAGCCTGTGCCGCCGCCCGCAACTGCTCGACCATCCGATCGGGGTCCTCGGCGCTGTAGACCGCCGACCCGGCGACGAAGACATCGGCGCCCGCCTCGGCACACCGCTCGATGGTCTCCAGCGAGACGCCACCGTCCACCTGGAGCCACGTCTCAACGCCGTGCTTGGTCATCAGCTCTCGGGTGCGGCGGATCTTCGGCAGCACCAGGTCGAGGAACTTCTGCCCCCCGAAGCCCGGCTCGACCGTCATCAGCAGCACCATGTCGAGCTCCGCCAGCATGTCCTCGTACGGCTCGATCGGGGTCGCGGGCTTCAGCGCCATCGACGCGCGTGCTCCCTTCGCCCGGATCTCTCGGGCCAACCTGATCGGCGCCTTGGCCGCCTCCACATGGAAGGTGACGCTGCTGGCGCCGGCCTCCACGTACGCAGGAGCGTGGACATCGGCGTCGGCGATCATCAGGTGGGCGTCGAGCGGAACGTCCGTCGAGCGGCTGAGCGCCTCCACCATCGAGGGCCCGAAAGTCATGTTGGGCACGAAGTGGTTGTCCATGACGTCCACGTGCACCCAGTCGGCGCTGGGGATCCGTGCGACCTCCTCTCCGAGCCGGGAGAAATCGCAGTTGAGGATGGACGGCGTGATCTGGATACCCACGGCTCGCCATCCTAGGTGCCAAAGGTGATTGACACACCCTCAGGGAACAACTACCGTTCCCCATCCGTTGTCACACACGTGTTCGAACTCTGAGTTCCTTGATCCCGTGGACACGAATGGGCAGGCAAGCGGCCACCAGGCACCGCAGCAGCCCACCCGGACGATGGGCCCACCGGCCCCGCTCCGTCCGCATCCCGAACCCGCCGCGCGGCACCCACGCCGCAGGCTCCGGAGCACCGACCCTGATCGGCGCTCCCGTACGAATCGCGTGCATCGCACGCACGAGGAGAAGAAATGACCATCACGATGAACCGGCCGGACACGGCCCACCTGACGTGCGCCGCCTCCGGTTGCACGCACTCGATCACGCCCGACCTGCGCCACGTGGACAACCTGACCGCTGGTGGCGCGTGGCACTGCGCGAACCACGCGGCCTGACGGCATGCAACGGCGGCCAGAGGGCCGTCATCAGGACCCGGACGAATCCTCGTCCGGGTCCTGCGGCATTTCGGCACCGTCGGCTTCGTCGCGGGTCGCCCACTCGAGCAACGTGTCGATCGCGTACGGATGGTCGTCGATGTCCGCCATGAGGTCGCCGATCTCCGCGAAACGCGTGGGCATCGTGCGGATCGTGAAGTCCGCTGGCTCACAGTCATCGATCTCGTCCCAGCGCACGGGCGCGCTCACCTGCGCATTGGGGACGCCCCGCACCGAGTAGGCAGCGGCGATCGTGTGGTCCCGCGCGTTCTGGTTGTAGTCCACGAACAGGTGCCGGGGGTCGCGGTCCTTGCGCCACCACGCGGTGGTGACATCGTCAGGTGCCCGCCGCTCGACCTCGCGGGCGAACGCCAGCGCCGCGCGCCGCACGTCCGTGAACCCATGGTCGGGCGGAATGCGGACGTACACATGCAGGCCGTTGCCCCCGCTCGTCTTCGGGTATCCGGTCGCCCCCAGCTCCTCAAGCACCTCGTGGACGACGCCGGACACCCGACGGACCGTGGCCCAGTCGCACTCGGGGCCCGGGTCCAGGTCGATGCGCCACTCGTCGGGCGACTCCGTGTCCTCGCGGCGGCTGTTCCACGGGTGGAACTCGACGGTGGACATCTGGACGGCCCAGATCACGCTGGCGAGCTCGGTGACGCACAGCTCGTCAGCCGTACGGTTCCACCGCGGGAAGTGGAGCCGGACGGTCTCGACCCACGGTGGCGCGCCCTGCGGGAGCCGCTTCTGATGGACCTTCGGTCCCGCCAGCCCCTTCGGGAAGCGGTGCAGCATGCAGGGTCGCTCGAACAAGGCGTTCACGATGCCCGGCCCGACGCTGAGGTAGTAGTCGACGAGGTCGTGCTTGGTGGCCCCGATCTCCTCGAAGTAGATCCGGTCGGGGTTGCTCACCTTGACGACGCGGTCATCGACCTCGATCTCCACGAACGGCGACGCACTCGGCATGCCCTCACGCTAGCCGTACGGCGCCCTTGTGCTCGGTGTGGCGCCCGCTTCTGGGCGGAGGATCCCCGCTCAGGCGGGGAAACTGGCTCCTTGTGCCCTTTGCAAAGGCCAACAGGAGCAAGACTCGCCCACCCGGTACGAGTTATGTCAGCCGGGAGGCTGCGGGCGGCCTCCGTACGGCCGGCGCACCCGCAGCAGCGCCTGAAGCCACTCGCTGGTTCCGGCGTGAACGGTTCGGGTGGCGTACTCGTCCCCGCGGGTGGCGCCACGGTTGACGATCACCACCGGGATCGCCTGCTTGGCGGCCCGCCGTACGAACCTCAGCCCGCTCATCACGGTCAGGCTGGAACCGGCTACCACCAGGGTTCCACCCGAGCGTGCGAGCGCGTCGACGGCGGCGTAGCAACGCTCGACGCGCTCCTTGGGCACGTTCTCGCCGAAGAACACCACGTCGGGCTTGAGGACTCCCCCGCACCTGGTGCACTCGGGGACGACGAAGCCGTCCGTGCCCTCTAGGTCCACGTCCCCGTCCGGACGCACCGCGACGTGCGCATGCCGGTCCGTCCAGCCCGGGTTGAGGGTCGCCAGTGTCTCCTGGAGGTCGCTGCGCGAGGTGGTCGTACGGCAGTCCAGGCACACGACGTGGGCGATGCGCCCGTGCAGGGCGACGAGCCGCGGGGTGCCGACACGCTCGTGCAGGCCGTCGACGTTCTGGGTGATGACAAGGTCAGCGCCGAGGCGGGCCACTGCGAGGTGGGCGGCGTTGGGCTCGGCGCGACGCATCCGCGACCACCCGAGGTGGCTGCGCGCCCAGTAGCGTTGCCGGGCCGCGGGCCCAGAGACGAATTCGCCGTACGTCATCGGCATCCGCGGTGTCGAGGACGGGCCCCGGTAGTCCGGGATGCCGGAGTCCGTGGAGACGCCAGCCCCAGTGAGCACCACCAACGGACCAGTTGCGCACAATGCGAGCGCGTCTTCGGTCCGCTCGAGGATGCTCACCCGGCCAGCGTACGCAGGTGTCTGAGGGGCCGCCTAGCCTGTCTGGATGCCCGCCACACCACGCCGCCACATGCCTCCGGTGCGGCGCCTCTTCGTCGACCAGACCTCTGAGCACGCCGCCGAACTGGGGCCGCGGGCCTGGCCACGGACCATCCCGGCGATCGACCAGTTGTGGCGTGAGGGTCTCGACCTGGCCCCCGGCGTCACTTTCCTCGTCGGCGAGAACGGCACCGGCAAGTCGACGATCGTGGAGGCCGCGGCCGCGGCGTACGGCCTCTCCCCCGAGGGCGGGAGCACTCAGGGTCACCACTCCACCCGCCCGAGCGAGTCGCCGCTCGGCAGGGTCGTGAGGCTGGAACGCAATGTCGGCACCCGGCGCTGGGGGTTCTTCCTGCGCGCCGAGACGATGCACGGCTGGTACACGTTCGAGGAGAACACCTTCGACGCGGCCGGCGCCGGATCGGGGCTGCACGAGATGAGTCACGGCGAGTCGTTCCTCGAGGTGGTGCGCAGCCGGATGAACGGCCCCGGGTTCTATTGCCTCGACGAACCCGAGGCCGCGTTGTCGTTCTCGGCAACCTTGGGGCTGATGGCCGCGCTCACCGACCTGGTGGATACCGGTGGGCAGGTCCTGTGCGCCACCCACTCCCCCATCCTGGCCTCGCTACCCGGCGCTTCGGTGATCGAGGTGGGCCCGTGGGGCTTGCGGTCGACCGCGTGGTCGGACCTCGACCTGGTGTGGCACTGGAGGTCATTCCTGGAGGCGCCGGAGCGTTACCTGCGCCATCTGGCGGCCGAGTAGCGCAACACTGCGCGGCTCGGGCTCCGCCGTACGGCCAGGGCTTTCTTCGTACGGCGTCGGGCTGCGGGCGTACGGGGCGTTCTGGAGACGCATCGGGCACCTGACATAACCCGAACTCTGTGCGTGAGTCTTGCTCCTTGTGCCGTTTGCAAAGGCCACACAGTGCCAGTTTCCCCGCCTGAGCGGGGACTCTCCGGGGGGCGAGTGGGGAAACCCCGGCGAGACAGCGAGGTCAGGGCTCAGGCCCGGCGAATCGTCGCCGCGTACATCGCGTCGCTGTGGTCGATGTGCGGCCACGTGACGAACGTGTCGACAACCTCGGCGTCGCGTGCCGACAGGACGGCGTCCACGACCTCGACGGTCTCCGCCACGACGGGGGAACACGTGGCATAGACGACCACGCCGCCGGGCCGCACGGCGTCCAGCGCGGAGGCCAGCAGCGCCTGCTGCAACTCGACGAGCTCGACGACGTCGGCCTTCGTACGACGCCAGCGCGACTCCGGGCGCCGCCGCAGGGCGCCCAGCCCGGAGCAGGGCGCGTCGACGAGGACGCGGTCGAAGGAGCCGGGAGCCCACGCGGGGCGCGTTCCGTCGCCGGTCACGGTGCCGAGCATGCCGCCCGGGATGGCTCGTACGCCCCGGGCCACGAGGCCAGCGCGGTGGAACTGGCGCTCATTGGCCAGGACCTTCGCCCCGCGACGGGCGGCGAGCGCGGCCAGCAGCGCCGTCTTGCCGCCGGGCCCGGCGCACAGGTCGAGCCAGCGCTGGTCGGGGCCACTCATGGGCGCGTCGGCCAGAGCGAGCGCGACGCGCTGGGAGCCCTCGTCCTGCACGCCGGCGCGGCCCTCCACAAGGGCCGACACGGCCGACAGATCGCCGCCGCCCCACGTGAGGGCGTACGGGGAACGCCCGGTCGGCTCGGCTCCCGCGGCTTCAAGCTCCGCCACCTCGACCAGACCCGGTCGCGCGACCAGGGTGACCCGCGGCGCCTCGTTGTCGGCGGCCAGCAGGGCGGGCAGCTCGGCAGCATCGCGGCCGTGGGCCACGAGCGCCGCGCGCAGGTCCTCCACCACCCAGCGCGGATGCGAGGTCGCGACGGCCAGGTGACCGGTCGGGTCCGCCTCGGCGTCGGGCGCCACCCGACGCACCCACGCGTCGAGGTCGTGCGCGGCAACCTTGCGGAGCACCGCGTTGACCAGGCCCGTGGGGCCCGGACCCACACGGTCGCGGGCCAACTCGACGCTGGTGGCGATCGCCGCGTGGTCGGGCACGCGCATCGCCAGGAGTTGGTGGACGCCCAGGCGCAGCACGTCGCGCACCTTGGCCTCCAGCCGCGGCTTGCTGAGACATGCGTCGATGATCGGGTCGTAGGTGCCCAGGCCCCGCAATGTCCCTGACGCCAGCTCGGTGACGAACGCGGCGTCGCGTCCGCCCAACCCGTGCTCAGCGAGGACCGCGGGAAGCACCAGGTTGGCGTACGCGTCGTCGACGCGGACCGCCTTGAGGACCTCCCACGCGGCACGGCGGGCGGGATCGACTCGACGCCGGCGGCGTTCACTCATCGGCGAAGTACTCCTTGACCAGCTTCTTCGGCGCCCTGTGCGCCCACGCGTCGGTGATCACCTCACGCAACTCCGCCACGTCGAGTTCGCCCAGACGGGACTGCTGGACGAGCACGGCGTTGTAGTTGCGGAAGTGGTCGATGGTGAAGAACGGCGACGATGGGTCCTCCACGAGCGCCGCCTTCTCGCCCGGCCCGGCAGTGACGATGACGAGCAGGTCGTCATACATCTGCCCGTCAGCATCCACGGCCGTGGAGTGCGGGTGCCGGTAGAGCAGGAACCCCTTGCCCTTCTCCCCCCGCGGCACCTTCCACGTCGGTACGTCTCCCCACGAGGTGCCGAACTCGGTCTCCGGGAGGGAACCGCAGATCTCGTCGACGTCGGAGGGGCGGGCGGCTCGGCTCATCCCACGAGCCTAGGCCGTCTCCTCGGCCGCGTCAGCGCCGAAGCGAGCTCCCGAAGCGAGGCGGACGCCGCGAGCCCAGTCAGCGGCCCCCATCTGCTTCTTGCCGAACGCCTTGACCTCGCCGAGCTGGACCGGGACGGTGCCGGTGCCGACGAAGACCGCGTTCTTGGTCACCTCGAGCACGCCCGGCGCCAGCGACTCGCG
Organism: Actinomycetes bacterium; assembly: GCA_023460975.1. GTDB lineage: Bacteria > Actinomycetota > Actinomycetes > Propionibacteriales > Nocardioidaceae > Nocardioides. The sequence continues at coordinate 57,363 of JAEWOG010000104.1, read as the reverse complement.
CTCGGTCAACGTGAGAGGCCCAACCTTGATCCGCTCGCCCTCGAATGTGCTCCAGGTGCCGGGGGCCGGGGCGCACGCGCGGATCTGACGGTCGATGGCCACGGCGGGGCGCGACCAGTCGATCTGCGCATCCTCCACGGTGATCTTGGGGGCGATCGTGACGCCGTCCGTCGGCTGCTCGACGGCGACCAGCTCGCCCGTCTCGATCCCGTCGAGGGTGCTGACCAGCAGGTGGGCGCCGCCCTCAGCAAGACGCCCCAGCAGGTCGCCGGAGGTGTCGGTGGGCCGCACCTTCTCGGTCATCACGCCGAACGTGGGACCCGCGTCGAGCTCCTTGACGATGCGGAACGTCGTGGCGCCCGTGATCTCGTCGCCCGCCCACACCGAGTGCTGCACGGGCGCGGCACCGCGCCACGCAGGAAGGATCGAGAAGTGCAGGTTGATCCAGCCGTGCGTGGGAATGTCGAGAGCCGACTGGGGCAGCAGCGCTCCGTACGCCACCACCGGGCACGCCTCGGGCGCCAGCGCGGTCAACTCGGCCTGGAAGTCGGGGTCCTTGGGATGCGTCGGCTTGAGGACGGGGATTCCCAACTCCTCGGCGCGCTGGGCCACCGGGCTCGCCACGAGCTTGCGGCCGCGCCCGCTGGGCGCGTCGGGCCGCGTCACGACAGCGACGACCTCGTGGTCCGACGCCACGAGAGCGTCGAGGGACGGCACGGCGACCTCGGGGGTGCCGGCGAAGACGATGCGCATCAGAAACCGAATCCGTTCGTGGGGTGGGGCGAAACCTTGACCGTGGGCTTGTCGACTCCGAACCAGTCGGACTCCCGGATCTCCTTCATCGCCGCCTTGCGAGCCTCGGAGGCCAGGCGATCGATGAAGAGGACGCCGTCGAGATGGTCCGTCTCGTGCTGAATGGCCCGTGCGAGGAGGTCGGATCCCTCGATCCGTACGGGCTCGCCGTGCATGTCGAATCCGGTCGCGATGACCGACAGCGCGCGCAGGCACTCGTACGTCAACTCGGGAAGCGAGAGGCACCCCTCGGCGCCGTCCTGGGTCTCGGGCGACAGCTCGAGCGTCGGATTGACCAGGTGACCGACCTCGCCGTGCACGTTCCAGGTGAACACGCGCAGGCCCACGCCGATCTGGGGGGCCGCCAGTCCGGCTCCTGGGGCTGCGAGCATCGTGTCGGTCAGGTCCGTGACGAGACGACGCAGGTCCTTGTCGAAGTGCTCCACCTCGACTGCGCGCTGACGAAGGACGGGATCCCCGAACAGGCGGATGGGCTGGACGGCCACGTGGCTCCTCTCACGGCGTGAGTCGAGGTGTCGACGAAAGGTCAGAGTCTAGAGGGAGCGCGGATCGACCTGGACACGGACCGGTTCGAGTTTGCGAGCCGACCGCACGCGGGCGAGCTCGGCCAGCGCACGGACCAGGTGAGCGCCGTCCGCGGCTGGCACGCGCAGCACCACGCGCTCCTCCTCGCCGTGCGGGACAGGCCCCAGCACCTCGGCGTGGGCGGGCAGGTCCAGGACCGTCAACGCGTCGCTGAGGGCACCCGCAGCCCCGGTGAGGGTGGCGATCCGCGCCGCAGGCGGCAGGTGCGCCTGCGCACGCTCCGCCGCTTCCCTCCGCGCGAATCCCCCCGCGTCCCAGCGGATGAGTGCCTGGAGCGAGGGATGGGCCGCTTCGCCCACCACCACGACCCGGGCGCCGGCCTGCGCCAGCCCGACGGCGCCGCTCCACCGCCGCAGCGCCTCCTCGTCGGCGCGCATGTCCTCGCGCGCGGTCGTCAACCACGTGTCGAGGACGACCACCGCGCCATAGCCGCCGGGCGCCCACGGCTCGGCACCCGTCGTGGCGACGACGATCTGGGCGCTCGCCTCCACGAGGTCCACGACGTGCTCGGCGTGCGAACTGCGCACCCGCACCCCCGGGAACGCGCGCCCCAGCTCCTCCGCCGTACGCACGTTGCCCCGCACCCGCGCCCGCAACCCGTGCGCGCCACACTCGGCGCAGGCCCACGCCGGCTCCGCGACGCCGCACCACCGACAGGCGGGGGGCTCGGTCGGCGCACTCAGTTGCATCGGACCGTGGCAGTGCGCGCAACGCGCGGGGGTCCGGCACCTCTCGCACGCCAGCGCGGGGGCGTACCCCTGCCGAGGCGTCTGGACCAGCACGGGCGCCCCGCTCCCCAGCGAGTGCTTGATCGCCTCGTAGGCCTGCCGCGGGATGCGCGTTCCGACGGCACGCTCGTGCTCCCCCACGACGGCCACCCGGACACGCTCGCGCAGCAGGCGCCGGTCGACGGCCAACTCGTGCGCCCACCCCGAGGCCAACCATTCCTCGGCCTCCACCGTGCGGGCGAAGCCGCCCACCAGCATCGCGGCGTCGCTCTGCTCGGCGCGCAGGCGCAGCACGTCCCTGGTGTGCGGGTACGGCGCTCGAGGCTCAGCGTGCATCTCGTCGCCGTCGTCCCAGACCACGAACAGCCCCGGGTCCGTGACGGGAGCAAACGCCGCCGCGCGTGTGCCCACGACGACGCGCACGGCGCCGCGGCTCACGCGCAGGAACTCGCGGTAGCGGGCCGCCGGACCCGCATCGGCGCGCAGCACCGCATGGTGACCCTCGCCCAGCACCTCGCTCAGCGCCGAGGAGACCCGGTCGACGTCGCGCCCATCGGGCACGCACACCACCGCGCCGCGGCCACCCTCAAGACACCTGGCCACCGCCTGGGCGATCATCGCGGCCCAATCGTCACCCGGGGCAGCACCCCACACGGCCCGGACGCTGGCCCCCTGCCGCACGCGCGTCAGGAAGGCATCCGCATGGGTCACCTCTCGCCATGCGTCCACGTGCGCTGCCCGCGGTGGATCAGCGGGGTCCTCACTCGGCCGCTTCTCGGTGGCCGCGTGGCGCGGCGGGACAGCGAGCCGCACGACATCCGCGCGGGTCCCGGCCCAGTGCGCAGCCACCCTGCCGCACAGCTCGGCGATGTCCGCACTGAGCACCGGCTCGGCGGAGACGACGCGGCGCAACGGCTGGAGGCGACCCGTGTGGTCGCTGCTCGCGCACCGCTCCAGGACGTAGCCGGCCACCTCGCTGCCAGCGAAGCGGACCTTCACCCGCGCACCCGGGACCGCGTCGTCGGACATCGACGCCGGCACCGCGTAGTCGAAGGGCCGGTCCAGGTGCGCCAGCGGCACCTCCAGCAGCAGTCGCGCCACCGGATCAGCCTCGGCAGGCTCCCACTGCGCCGCCCTGCGCTCACGCGTGCGAGCGGCCTTCACCTTGGCGTCCGCCACGGTCGCCCGCAAACCCGGCAGCATGTCGCCAAGATCGTCGCCGCCGGGCGCGGCCGATCCCCGGCCTCGTGGATCCCCGGTGGTCGTCATGGCAGATTCCTAGCAGGCAGCGGGGACAACGATGCCCTCCCCGTGGTCACGGGGAGGGCATCGTCGGATGGATCAGAGGCCGGCGGCGGCGCGGAGCTTGTCCGCGCGGTCGGTCGACTCCCAGGTGAACTCGGGCAGCTCGCGGCCGAAGTGACCGTACGCGGCCGTCTTGGCGTAGATCGGGCGCAGCAGGTCCAGGTCACGGATGATCGCCGCCGGGCGCAGGTCGAAGACCTCGAGCACGGCCTGCTGAATGCGCTCGTCGTCGACGACACCGGTGCCGAACGTCTGGATGAAGACGCCCACGGGGGCGGCCTTGCCGATGGCGTAGGCGACCTGAGCCTCGCAGCGGCGCGCCAGACCTGCAGCCACCACGTTCTTGGCCACCCAGCGCATCGCGTACGCGGCCGAGCGGTCCACCTTGGACGGGTCCTTGCCCGAGAAGGCGCCGCCGCCGTGGCGCGCCATGCCGCCGTAGGTGTCGACGATGATCTTGCGGCCCGTCAGGCCCGCGTCGCCCATGGGCCCACCGACGACGAACTTGCCCGTCGGGTTGACCAGGACGCGGTGGCCCTCGGAAGGGATGTCGAAGCCGGCCAGGACCGGCTCGATGACGAACTCCTTGATGTCCGCCTCGAGCTGCGCGTGACCGATCTCCTCGGCGTGCTGGGTGGACAGCACGACCGTGTCGATGCGGACCGGGCGGTCCTCGGCGTCGTACTCGATGGTGACCTGCGTCTTGCCGTCAGGGCGCAGGTACGGGAGCGTGCCGTCCTTGCGGACCACCGAGAGCCGCTCGGAGAGCCGCTGGGCGATCGTGATCGGCAGGGGCATCAGCTCGGGGGTGTCGTCGCACGCGTAGCCGAACATGAGGCCCTGGTCGCCCGCACCACGGCGGTCGAGGTCGTCCTCGGACTCCCCCACCCGGGTCTCGTGGCCAGCGTCGACACCGGCCGCGATGTCGGCCGACTGGGCACCGATCGCCACCTGGACGCCACAGGTGCGCCCGTCAAAGCCCTTGTCCGAGTCGTCGTAGCCGATCTCGAGGATGGTGTTGCGGACCAGGTCTGCCACCGGCGCGTACGCCCCGGTGCGGACCTCGCCGGCCACGACGACCAGGCCGGTCGTCAGCAGCGTCTCCACGGCGACACGGAGGTTCTCCTTGTCGGGGTCGGCCTCCATCAGGAAGTCGAGGACCGAGTCGCTGATCTGGTCAGCGATCTTGTCGGGGTGACCCTCGGTCACAGACTCCGACGTGAACAGACGTCCCGTCACTTTGTGGCTCCCAATCAATTCTTGGCTACGGCTCTCGTGAGCATACGCAGACTGCGGTGGTTCGCCGCCTCGTCTCACGTGGCGGCAGAGTGCGGGACACTATCCGGACACCCTCTTGACGCCACATTCGTCACACGACGGCGTCCCGATCACACGGTGATGCGTGGCGCGACCTGGTCCCAGATGACGTGGGCCAGGTGGGCCTTGCTGCCCCGCGGCACGTCGACTGCGGTTCCGTCGGCTCCGATGATCACCGCCGCGTTGTCGGGGCTGCCGAACACCGCCCCGCCGCTCACGTCGTTGATCACCAGCAGGTCACACCCCTTGCGGGCCAGCTTGGCCCGCCCCAGGTCCAGAACGCTTCCGGTGGCGTCACCGGTCTCCGCGGCAAACCCGACGATCACCGCACCCGGGCGAACGCGATTGTGTGAGATCTCAGCGAGGATGTCCGGGTTCTGGGCCAGGTCGATCGACGGCGCGGACCCGTCATCGGCCTTCTTGATCTTGGACTCGCTGACGCTGGTGGGGCGGTAGTCCGCCGGCGCCGCCGCCATGACCACCGCGTCCGCGGTGCTCGCGGCTGCCACGACGGCTTCGCGCAACTCGGCCGTGGTCTCGACTCGTACGACGGTGGCCCCGGCCGGATCCGGCAAGGAGGTGTTGGCCGCCACCAGGGTGACGGAGGCTCCCCGCGCGAGCGCGGCGCGGGCCAGGGCATAGCCCTGCAGGCCCGAGGACCGGTTGCCGAGGAAACGCACGGGATCCAAGTATTCGCGGGTGCCCCCCGCGCTCACGACCACGTGCCGGCCAGCGAGGTCCGCAGGCTGGGCGCCGCGTACGAGCACCTCGCGGCAGGTCTCGAAGATCTCCACGGGGTCGGGCAGTCGGCCCTTGCCGGTGTCCTTGCCGGTGAGGCGACCGTCGGCGGGCTCGATCACGATGCAGCCGCGCTCGCGCAGTGTGGCGACGTTGGCCACCGTGGCGGGGTGCTCCCACATCTCGGTGTGCATGGCGGGTGCGAACACGACCGGGCACCGAGCGGTGAGCAGGGTGTTCGTCAGGAGGTCGTCGGCCAGCCCGTGCGCCGCCTTGGCGAGCATGTCCGCGGTGGCGGGAGCCACGACGACCAGGTCAGCCTCCTGACCGATGCGCACGTGCGGCACCTCGTGGACGCGGTCCCACACCTGCGCCGAGACCGGCTTGCCCGACAATGCGGACCAGGTGGGAGCGCCCACGAACTCGAGGGCTGACGCCGTGGGGACAACGGTCACGTCGTGACCCGATTCCGTCAGGCGACGGAGCAGTTCACAGGCCTTGTACGCGGCGATGCCGCCGGACACGCCCAGAACGACACGGGGCCGCGTCCCTTCACCGGACGCGGCCTCGTCGTGGTCGGTCGTCACCGGACCCGCCGAATCACTCGGCGGCGTCGGTGGCGTCGGCCTCAGCAGCCGCCTCGGCGGCGAGCTCGGCCGGGTCGACCTCCTCATAGGTGAGCAGGTCCTCGCCGATCTCACGCAGCGCGATGGAGAGGGGCTTCTCCTGCACGTGGGTGTCGACGAGCGGGCCGACGTACTCCAGCAGGCCCTCGCCGAGCTGGGAGTAGTAGGCGTTGATCTGGCGGGCGCGCTTGGCGCCGTAGAGGACCAGACGGTACTTGCTGTCAGTCTTGGACAGCAGGTCGTCGATCGGAGGGTTGGTCACGCCCTCGGCAGCAATCGTGGGAGAAGCCACAGTCTGAACGCCTCACAGGTTCTCGGAGTCGGAATAGAACGCACGGCACCCTCGTGGCGGGCAGCCCAAACTCAGGCTCAGCCCTCACGCGGAGCAGACGTCGCCATCAAGGTTACCAACTGCTCCGCAGCATCGTGAACTTCCGTGTTGACGATCGTCACGTCGAACTCGCTCTCCGCAGCCAGTTCGCCGCGCGCAGTCTCCAAACGACGCTCCCGCTCGGCCTCGTCCTCGGTGCCGCGACCGACGAGCCGGCGGACCAGCTCGTCCCACGACGGCGGCTTGAGGAACACGAAGAGCGCCTCCGGCATCGTCGTACGCACCTGCCGTGCGCCCTGCAGATCGATCTCCAGCATCGCCGGCCGGCCCTCGGCCAGGGCTCGCTCCACTGCGGCGCGGGGCGTGCCGTACCTCGCAGCCTTGTGCACGACGGCCCACTCGAGCAGGTCGTCCTCGGCGACCATGCGGTCGAACTCGGCATCGGAGACGAAGTGGTAGTGCACCCCGTCGATCTCTCCTGGCCGCGGCGCGCGCGTGGTCGCGGACACGGAGATCCAGACCTCCGGGTGCACTTCCCGCACGCGGGCGGCCACCGTGCCCTTGCCGACCGCGGTCGGACCCGCGAGGACGACGAGTCGCGACGGCTGCGTCGAGCCCACGGTCAGGAGTCCGTCGGGGCGAACTCGCGCTCCAGCGCGGCCACCTGCTTGACCCCCAGGCCACGCACGCGGCGGCTCTCGGCGATCTGGAGCCGCTCCATCACCTGACGGGCCCGCACCTTGCCCAGACCCGGCATCGACTGCAGCAGGTCAACGACGCGCATCTTGCCGATGACCTCGTTGGTCTGCCCCTCGCGCAGCACGTCCATGATCGAGGCACCCGAGTTCTTGAGCCGGTTCTTGATCTCGGCCCGCTCGCGCCTGCTCGCGGCAGCCTTGTCGAGGGCAGCCTGACGTTGCTCCGGGGTGAGAGGGGGCAGGGCCACGAACGCATTCCTTGTCTGTCGGGGTGAGAGGCCGGCCTGTGCGGCAGGGCTCTCGCTCAATCTAGTCAGACCGCCTCACCTGCGGCAACGCGGGGCACCACGCGAGAGGCGGCGTGGCGTCACTGACCCAGGACGGCGACGGCGTCGTTGTCCCGCAGGGCCGCGTCGCGCAGCCGTACGGGATCGGGGCCGGCGCCCAGGACGGAGCGGCTCGCGCTCGGAAGCACCCATCGCGAGGCACTCCCGAACACCCGCTGCATGTCGGCCACGGTGCCCCCCTGGGCACCGAAGCCGGGGGCCAGGATGGGCCCGCCGAAGTCGAGGTCCTCGGTGGTCGGGGCGATCGTGGCCCCCACCACCGCGCCGTACGACCCGAAGCCCGCGCCACCCTCCTCGGCGTTGAGAGTGCGCAGGTGGTCGAGAACGACGCCCGCGACCGTACGCTCGCCCACCCTGGCGTGCTGGACCTCTGGGCCCTGCGGGTTCGAGGTGAGCGCCAGCACGAACACCCCCGCGTCGTGGCTGCGGGCGGTGGCGATCATCGGGTCGAGGGAGCCGAAACCCAGGAACGGGGAAGCCGTGATGGCGTCGCAGGCCAGCGGCGAGGCTGGATCAAGGTAGGCATCGGCGTACGCCTGGCTGGTGGAGTCGATGTCGCCCCGCTTGACGTCGAGCAGCACCAGGGCGCCGGCCTCGCGAGCGTGGGCAACCACGCGCTCGAGCACCGCGATGCCCCGGGAGCCATGACGTTCGAAGAACGCGCTCTGGGGCTTGAGGACGCTCGCGACGGGGGCGAGGGCTTCCACCGCGGTCATCGCAAAGCGTTCGAGTCCCGCGATGTCGTCGCCGAGCCCCCACTGCGCCAGCAGGGCCGCGTGGGGGTCAATGCCGACGCACAGGCGCCCGCGCTGGGCCACCGCGGCGTCGAGTCGTGCTCCGAACGTTGTCATGGGTGGACTCCTCGTGTCGGGTCGTGGGGTGTCGGGTCGTGGGGCGTCGGGTCGTGCTGAGCGTGCGGGGCCGTCAGGTCGGCGCGGAGGGAGTCGACGAGTGTGGGGTCTGTGAACAGGGCGGACCCGACTTGGACGGCGATGGCCCCGGCCGCCAGGCACGCACGTGCGCTCGGGACGTCATGGACGCCCCCGCTCGCGATCAGCGGGACGTCTGCGCACGCTGCGGCGACCTCACGCAGCGCGCGCGCCGTCACCGGGGCCAGAGCCGGACCGCACAGCCGGGCCCCGGTGCCGTCGGGCAGCGCGGCTGGCTGTGCCGTACACAGCACCACGCCGTTCGCGCCCGCCTCGTGTGCGGTGCGGGCGAGGTCAGCGGCGCGTTCCGACCCACCGCGGACCTTCACCAGGACCGGGAGGTCCGCGGTGAACTCCCGCCGCAGCGACGTGACGAGTGCCCCGAACTGGTAGAGCTCTCGTGGCGCATACAACCCCTGCTCCGCCGGCGCGGACTCGGCGAGGTTGACCTCGATCCCGCTCAGTCCCGGGGTGACGGCCAGGCGCCGCACCACGTCGACGAGTTCGCCGGGCGTGGCACCCGCGATCGACACGTACGGGCGCGCACCGGCGCGTACCAACGCCGGCAACTCGGCACTCAGGAACGCCGAGAGACCCGGGTTGTCCGCACCATCGGTGACCAGCACCCCGCCTGAGCTCTCCACGACGCGGCCAGACGAGCCGGCACGGACCGGGTCGAGGGTGACGGTGCGGGTCACGATGTCGAGCCCCGCCACATCCACGAAGCGCGCGAGATCCGCGCCCGCTCCCCCGCATCCGGCAGCCACCATGACCGGGCCAGGCATCGCGACACTCATCCCAGGCCCGCCAGGTGCTCGAACCGGACTCGGTCGCCACGGACGACAGGTCCCTCGGTGCACGCGCGCATGACACGCGCCACGCCGTCCTCGCCCACGACCGGCAGGGGGCAGCCGTGGCACAGCCCCGTGCCGCAGGGCGTGGGGATCTCCAGTGCCAACTGGCTCCACGCCCCGTACGACTGGGCTCCGTGGGCCACCGTGCGCAGCACGTCGGCAGGCCCCGCCGCATAGACCACGTCCGCCGAAGTCCGCGATATCGCCTGACTGAGGTGATCCGCGATCTGTCCGACCAGACCCACCGAACCGTCCGCCGTCACCACGGTGACCGAGCGGGCCCAGCGCCTGGCCTCGTGCGCGGAGACGAGGTGCGCCTCGTCCTGGGCCGCGAGCATCAGGTTGACCCCACACCCGCGTTCGCGCAGCCGTTCTGCGAGGGAGAACAGCGCCCCCGCCGCGTAGCCGTGCCCCACCAGCAGGCACGCCACGGGCTCCTTGGGCAGGGCGAAGGGACGGCCCAGCGGCCCGGTCAGGCTCACGTGGGCGCCGACCGGCAGGTCGCACAGCCACCGGCTCCCCCACCCGGTCGGTTCGACGAGAATCTCCAGCGTGGGTCCCAGCGCACTCGTCTGGCGTACGCGGTGGACCCAGAAGGCGCGCCCGGTCGTACGCTCCCCCACGCGGATCTGGACGAACATGCCGGGACGGAACCGCTCCGCCACACCCGGCGCGGTGAACGTGAGCAACCGGTGAGCGCCGAGCTTCTTGACCGCGATCACATCAGCGATCACGTGCCTCGGCGCCCCCGCGTCAGTCATCCGTCGCGAGCCCCGCCGCCACACGGCGGCAGAAGCCGGCCCCTTCGTAGATGAAGCCGGTGTAGGCCTGCACCAGGTCCGCTCCTGCCGCGACGCGGGCCGCGGCGTCCTCGGGCGACGAGATGCCACCCACGCCGATCAACGCCATGTCCGGCCCCACCTTGCTCCGCAGGAGCCGCAGGACCTCCAGCGAGCGCCCCTTGAGCGGCGCCCCGGACAGTCCGCCCGCGCCGATCGCCTCGACCGTGGCCGCATCCGTCCTCAGGTCGTCGCGGCCGATCGTCGTGTTGGTCGCGATGATGCCGTCGAGGCCAGCGCTCAGCGCGAGCTCGGCGACCGCCACCACGTCCTCGTCCGACAGGTCCGGGGCGATCTTCACCAGCAGCGGCACTCGCCGATCGGTGACCTCATCGGCGCGACGGCGTACGGCCAGCAGCAGCGGCTCCAGCCGCTCCACGGCCTGCAGGTCGCGCAGGCCGGGCGTGTTGGGTGAGCTGACGTTCACCACCAGATAGTCGGCGTGTGCGGCCAGGAGGCCGGTCGACTTCTCGTAGTCGGCGATCGCGTGCTCGTCGGGGACGACCTTGGTCTTGCCGATGTTGATGCCCAGGACGGGACCGGCGAGGCGACGTCCCCGCGCGGCGAGCCGCCGCGCCACGACCTCGGCGCCGTCGTTGTTGAAGCCCATCCGGTTGATCACGGCCCGGTCCTCGGGGAGGCGGAACAACCGCGGCTTGGGGTTGCCCGGCTGCGGTTCGCCCGTCACGGTGCCGATCTCGACGTGGCTGAACCCCAGGGCTCCCAACGCGTCAATGCCCGTGCCGTTCTTGTCGAACCCGGCCGCCAACCCCAACCGGTGCTCGAACTCCAGCCCCATCACCGTGACCGGGCACCGGGGCACCCGGACCATCATCGCCGTCAGCGGCCGGGCGGCCCGGATCGCCGCGAAGCCCGCGTGGTGCGCACGCTCCGCGTCGACCCGGGTGAGCACCCGGTCGAAGAGCAGCCGGTACGACGAGCTCACCGCGACTTCTCAGCCAGCTCCGCCCACTCCTGCAGGGAGCGGACCCCGATCTCGCCACGGCGCATCGCACCCATGCCCTGCACGGCTGCGCCCAGCCCCTGGATCGTCGTGATGCAGGGGATGTCGGCCAGCACCGCGGCCGTACGAATGCCGTACCCGTCGGCACGCGCCGCTCCCGCGCTGCTCGCGCCGTTGGGCGTGTTGATGACGAGGTCGACCTCGCCGGCGCGGATCAGACCCACGATGGTCTGCTCGCCCTCGGGGCCGTCGCCATCAGATGCCTTGCGCACGACCTTGGCCTCCACGCCGTTGCGGCGCAGCACCTCGGCCGTTCCGGAGGTCGCGAGGATCTCGAACCCCAGGTCAGCGAGCTGGCGGACCGGGAAGATCATGTGCCGCTTGTCGCGGTTGGCGACCGAGACGAACACCTTGCCCGACAGCGGCAGTGCGCCGTACGCAGCCGTCTGCGCCTTGGCGAACGCAGTGCCGAAGAAGGCGTCGAAGCCCATGACCTCACCCGTGGAACGCATCTCCGGGCCCAAGATGGTGTCGACGGTGCGTCCGTCTTCGGTCTTGAACCGGTTGAACGGCAGCACCGCCTCCTTCACCGCGATCGGGGAGCCAGCGGGCAGATGTCCGCCATCGCCCTCGGCGGGCAACAGGCCGCAAGCGCGCAGATCCGCGATCGTCTCGCCGAGCATCACTCGGGCCGCGGCCTTGGCCATCGGGGTCGCCGTCGCCTTCGAGACGAAGGGCACCGTGCGCGAGGCGCGCGGGTTGGCCTCCAGCACGTAGAGCACGTCGGAGGCCAGGGCGAACTGGATGTTCAGCAGGCCGCGTACGCCGATCCCCCGGGCGATGGCCTCGGTGGAGGTGCGGATTCGGTCGATCTCCTCCGGCCCGAGCGTGATCGGCGGCAGGGCGCACGAGGAGTCGCCGGAGTGGATCCCAGCCTCCTCGATGTGCTCCATCACGCCGCCGAGGAACAGTTCGGTGCCGTCATAGAGGGCGTCGACATCGATCTCGACGGCGTCGTCGAGGAAGCGGTCCACCAACACGGGGGCGCGGGAGTTGATCAGACCTGCGGAGACGTACTTCTCCAGGTATGCCTCGAGCTGGCCGTCGTCGTAGACGATCTCCATGCCTCGTCCGCCCAGGACGTACGAGGGTCGCACCAGGACCGGGTAGCCGATCTCGTGGGCGATGCGCTGCGCCTCGGCGTACGAGGTCGCCGTGCCGTGCTTGGGCGCGGGCAGACCGGCGTCGGCGAGCACGCGACCGAACTCGCCCCGCTCCTCCGCGAGGTGGATCGCCTCGGGCGAGGTGCCCACGATCGGCACCCCTGCGTCCGCGAGGCCCTGGGCCAGCCCCAGCGGGGTCTGGCCGCCCAGCTGGCAGATGACGCCCGCCACGGGGCCCGCCTGCTGCTCCGCGTGGACGATCTCGAGGACGTCCTCCAGGGTGAGCGGCTCGAAGTACAACCGGTCAGAGGTGTCGTAGTCGGTCGAGACCGTCTCCGGGTTGCAGTTGACCATGATCGTCTCGTACCCGGCCTCGGCCAGGGCGAGCGAGGCGTGGACGCACGAGTAGTCGAACTCGATCCCCTGCCCGATGCGGTTGGGCCCCGAGCCCAGGATGATCACGGCTTCCTTGCCCTCGGCGCGGGGACGCACCTCGGTCTCCTCGTCGTAGGAGGAGTAGTGGTAGGGCGTCTGGGCCGCGAACTCGGCCGCGCACGTGTCGACCGTCTTGTAGACGGGGCGGATGCCCAGCGCGTGCCGTACGCCGCGCACGACGTCGGCGGACAGGCCGCGCATCGCGCCCAGCTGGACGTCCGAGAAGCCGTGGCGCTTGGCCAGACGGAGAATCTCGGGGGTCAGCTCGGGGGCGTCGATGATCTCCAGCGCGATCTCGTTGATGAGGGCGAGCTGGTCGACGAACCACGGGTCGATGGCGGTCGAGGCGTGGATCTCCTCAGCGGTGGCACCGGCGCGGATCGCGTCCATGACCTTCTTGAGGCGACCGTCGTGCGGCGTGCGGATCTCCTCCAGCAGCGCCGCCTTGGTGGCCTCGGAGCCGAGCTCGGCGTCGAAGTCCTTCACCCACGTGAACGGGGCGTCCTTCGACTCCAGGGAGCGCAACGCCTTCTGCAGCGCCTCGGTGAAGTTGCGACCGATCGCCATGGCCTCACCCACCGACTTCATGTGCGTGGTCAGCGTCGGGTCGGCGCCCGGGAACTTCTCGAACGCGAACCGGGGCACCTTGACCACGACGTAGTCGAGGGCCGGCTCGAAGGAGGCCGGGGTCTCCTCGGTGATGTCGTTGCGGATCTCGTCGAGGGTGTAGCCGATGGCGACCTTCGCGGCGATCTTGGCGATCGGGAACCCCGTCGCCTTCGAGGCCAGGGCGCTGGAGCGCGAGACCCGGGGGTTCATCTCGATGACGATCAGGCGGCCATCAGCGGGGTTGACGGCGTACTGGATGTTGCAGCCGCCGGTGTCGACGCCCACGGCGCGAATGATGGCGATCGCGAGGTCGCGCATCTTCTGGTATTCACGGTCGGTGAGCGTCATCGCGGGCGCGACGGTGATCGAGTCACCCGTGTGGACGCCCATCGGGTCGAAGTTCTCGATCGAGCAGACGATGACGGAGTTGTCGTTCTTGTCCCGCATCACCTCCAGCTCGTACTCCTTCCAGCCGAGGATCGACTCCTCCAGCAGGACCTCGCTCGTCGGCGACGCGGCGAGGCCGCCGCCGCCGATGCGGAGCAGGTCGGCCTCGTTGTAGGCCATCCCCGACCCGGTGCCGCCCATCGTGAAGGAGGGGCGCACCACCATCGGGTAGCCCAGCTCCTTGGCGCCGCTGAGGAGGTCCTCAACGGTGTGACAGATCACCGATCGCGCGGACTCGCCGCCCAGCTGGTCAACGATCTTCTTGAATTCCTGGCGGTTCTCGCCGCGGTCGATGGCCTCGATCGAGGCACCGATGAGCTCCACGCCGTACTTGTCGAGGATGCCGAGTCGGTCCAGGTCCATCGCGCAGTTCAACGCCGTCTGGCCGCCAAGCGTCGCCAGCAGCGCGTCGGGGCGCTCCTTGGCGATGACCTTCTCGACGTACTCGGGAGTGATCGGCTCGACGTAGGTGGCGTCGGCGAACTCGGGGTCGGTCATGATCGTGGCCGGGTTGGAGTTGACCAGGACGACCCGCAGGCCCTCCTCCTTGAGCACCCGGCACGCCTGGGTTCCCGAGTAGTCGAACTCGCAGGCCTGCCCGATGATGATCGGGCCGGAGCCGATCACCATCACGGACTTGATGTCGTCGCGCTTCGGCATCTCAGGCCTCCTGGGGGGTCGAGGTGGCGTCGGCCATCAGCTGGCAGAACCGATCGAAGAGGTACGCCGCGTCGTGCGGGCCGGCGGCAGCCTCGGGGTGGTACTGGACCGAGAAGGCCTTCAGAGCGCCCGACGCGCTGCGGAGCTCGAGGCCCTCGACCACGTCGTCGTTGAGGCAGACATGGCTCACGACCGCGTCGCCGTACGGCGTGCTCGTCGAGCCCGTCAGCGGCGCGTCAACCGCGAAACCGTGGTTGTGGGCAGTCACCTCGACCTTGCCGGTCGTACGGTCCATGACGGGCTGGTTGATGCCGCGGTGGCCGTACTTGAGCTTGTAGGTGTCGAAGCCCAGTGCGCGGCCGAAGAGCTGGTTGCCGAAGCAGATCCCGAAGTACGGCAGGTCGCGACCCAGCGCGGCCTGCAGCAACTCGACCTGACCGGTGGTGGCTGCCGGGTCGCCGGGTCCGTTGGAGAAGAACAACCCATCGGGCTGCACCGCCAGCACGTCCTCGATGGAGGCGGTGGCCGGAAGCACGTGCACCTCGATGCCGCGCTCGGCCATCATGCGCGGCGTGTTCGCCTTGATCCCCAGGTCGAGGGCCGCGACGGTGAACCGCTTCTCCCCCTGAGCGGGCACCACGTACGCCTCGCTCACGGAGACGGCCTCGGACAGGTTGGCGCCGCTCATCTCGGCGGACTCGCGCACCTTGACCAGGAGCACCTCGGGATCGGTGTCCACCGTGGAGATGCCCACGCGCATGGCGCCGCGCTCGCGCAGGTGACGGGTCAGGGCGCGCGTGTCGACGCCGCTGATCCCGACGACGCCCTGCTCACGCAGGTCATCGGCCAGGGAGCGTTGCGAACGCCAGTTGGACGGAACCCGGGCAGGGTCGCGCACGACGTAGCCGGCGACCCAGATGCGACGGGACTCGAGGTCCTCGTCGTTCATGCCGGTGTTGCCGACGTGGGGCGCGGTCATCACGACGACCTGGCGGTGGTAGCTCGGGTCGGACAGCGTCTCCTGATAACCGGTCATGCCGGTGGAGAACACTGCCTCACCGAAGGTCTCGCCTTCGGCACCGAACGACTCGCCTCGGAATGTCCGGCCGTCCTCAAGGACCAACAGGGCCGGCTTTCGGGTGGCATGCAGCGGCACGCCGTACCTCCTTCTCCGCCTCACAGGACGGATCGTTAAAGGATGTTCGAGCGCCTCGATCCTAGCAGCGGCTCGGCCTCACGGCGCACCCTGTCCACCCGCGTCGAGAGTGATCACGCTCGCATCCCAGCGGCGTCTCAACCACCGGTCGTGCGAGGCGACGACCACGGTGCCCACCGCCGCGAGGAGCGCGTCCTCCAGCTCGCCGACCAGACGCAACGAGAGGTGGTTGGTCGGCTCGTCGAGCAGCAGCAGGTCCGGACGGCGAGCGATCGCGATCGCGAGAGCGACCCGTCGCTGCTGGCCGACCGAGAGCAGTCCCATCGGACGACGCAGGTCGGCGGGCCGTACGAGCCCGAGCGAGCGCAGGGCGGGGGCCCGCTCCCCGGCGTGGGCCGCGTACAGCTCCTCGGGACTACGCCCGGGGTCCGTCCAGGAGGTGTCCTGCGCGAGGAGGGTGACGGAGCGCGCCGCCACCTGGACCTCACCCGAGGCGGACACCAGGCCCGCGAGGACGCCGAGCAGCGTGGACTTGCCGCTGCCGTTCGCACCGGTGACCAGAAGCTTCTCCCCCGCCGTGATCGTGAGCTCGTCGAGGGTCAGGCGGGCGCCGGAGCCCTGGCCCGGAACGCGCAGGTCGCGGACCCGTACGGTCCCTCCCCCCTCGCCGGTCAGCAGCCCGGAGAACTCCAGCGGCGGGCGAGGCTTGGTGACCTGCTCGCGCTCCGCCACCTCGAGCCGGCGCTGGGCGTCGGCGCGGCGCCGCGCGACCGTGCGCTGCACGCGGGAGCCCTTGAAGGCGTGGATGAACTTGTCGTTGTCGGTGGGGCCGCGGCCCGCAGCGACGTCGCGCTCGCCGACCTTCGTCGCGTCGCGCAGGCGGTCGAGTTCGGCCTGCTGGGCCGCCCACGTCTCCTCCCAGCGTCGGCGGGCGTCGGCCCGCGCCTGTTCGTACGCGCTCCAGCCGCCGCCGAACAGGCGACC
The DNA here is from genome assembly GCA_023460975.1 of Actinomycetes bacterium. Lineage (GTDB taxonomy): Bacteria > Actinomycetota > Actinomycetes > Propionibacteriales > Nocardioidaceae > Nocardioides. The sequence goes on along the minus strand of JAEWOG010000104.1, from coordinate 40,835 downwards.
GCCGGAGCCGTCCGTCCCCAGCGCCGCCGGGTCGAGGTCGTACAGGTCGGTGCAGACCTCGTCGAGGAACACCCGGTCGTGGGACGCGAGTACGACGGGGCCGCCGTGGCCGGTGAGGAACTCCACGAGGACCTCGATCGCGGCGTCGTCGAGATGGTTGGTGGGTTCGTCGAGGAGCAGGCACCACGGACGGGCCGCGATGAGGTCGACCATGGCCAACCGGGCGCGCTGTCCCCCGGACAGGTCCCCGACCAACCGATCGGCGGGCAGGACGTCCACGCCCAGGCGAGTTGCGGCGACCTCGGCTCGCTGACCGGCACCCCACACGTCGCGCAGGACGGCGGCATCGAGCAGGGTCGCGTACGCCTCGGCCGTGGCCTCGTCATCCAGGCCGGCTGCGAGACGTTCGAGTTCCGCCTCGACGCGCATGGCGCCGCGCACCCAGCCCGTTCGGACGTCAGCCACGGTGTCTCGGTCGCGGAACTGGGGTTGCTGTGCCAGCAGTCGGCGGTCGGAGGGGACGCTCAGATGACCGCTCACCTCGGCTCGCGGGCTCGACTGCCCGGCGATCGCGCGCAGCAGGGTGGACTTCCCGGAGCCGTTCTCTCCGACCAGTCCGACTCGTCGCGCTGGCGGGACGGTGAGGTCGACTCCGTCAAGCACGGCCCTGGCACCGAAGCGGACGCCGAGGTCAGTGGCGACGACGGGCGCCGCGCCGACGTGGGTGACGAAGCCCTCGGGAGCGGGGGCGAGGTGACGGGTGGACGCGCGCTGTGAAGACATGCAGGACCTTTGCTGGGATGGAGAGCCACCCGTCCGGCGCAATGAGCAGTTGCTCGGGCCTGGTCGCGGGCGAGGTCATCAGCGGGTCCACACGGGGACGAGGCTAACCAACATCGTCGGGTTTCGCACACTGGTTAACGGGTAGGCGGCCCCTGTGCCACGTCGACACCGACCACGTCCAGGAGATCTCGTGTCCCTCGCGCCCCGTTCCCTCGCTGCCCGCTCGCGCGGTGCCCTGCTTGCCGTCGCGCTCGCGACGCCCGCCATGGTGGCCGTCGCCGTGGCCCCCGCACACGCTGAGCCGACTCAGGTCACCTGCACAGGCGAAGCGGTCAACCTGGAGGTCTCCAACACCGACGTCGTGCTGGCCGGCGCGTGCGGCGACGTGCACCTGAGTGGAGCCAACCTGACGGTGACCCTCGCGTCCGCCACGAACCTGCACCTCGATGTTGCCAACAGTGACGTGACCGCCGCCGGGTCCGTGGGAGCGCTCAGCATCGTCGGCCCCAACAACACGGTGACCGTGGGCGAGGCCACCTCTGCCACAGCGCAGGCGGGCAACAGCACCGTCTCCATCGGCTCGGGCGTGTCACTGCTCGAGGTCGACCAGCCCAACACCACAGTCAGCGTCAACGGTGACGCGACCTTGGTGGATGTCACCAGCGGCAACAACACCGTGACCGTGCGGGGCAGGGTCAGCAAGGCCGTCGTGGCGTCGGCCAACAACACCGTGACCGCACTGGGCGTCACGACCCTCAAGGCGACCGGCGGCAACCACACGATCCGGGCGGGCAAGAGCACGCGTGCGACGCTGCGTGTGGCCAACACCACCGCCACCTTCACCACCCTCAAGACGCTCAAGATCGTCGGCGGCAACAACACCGTCCGGGTGCGGAAGGGAGCCACCAAGGTGTCCGTGCGTGGCCCCAACAACACCGTGAAGGTGAAGCGTCGGCGCTGAGCCACCTCGGGCGGCGCCCCTTGCGGGACAACACGCCCACCGCGACACGGGACTTGTGGCCCACAGCCGCTGCTCACGCTGGCTCTCGTGCCAAGGTTGTCTCGTGCGCATCGTCAACGTCGAAGAAGTCGTCCAGCGCGTCGCGGCCCTTGGTCACGGGAACCCGCGCATCGTCATCAGCGGCAACCACGCGAGCCCGATCACGGTGCTCGGCGAGGTCCTGGGACAACTCGAGCAGGCCGTCCTGCACGGGCTGAACCTGCAACCGGGCCTTCCGCTGCACGAGGGCATCGTGCCGGAGACCACGTTCGTCGGGCCTGGCGTACGCAAGCACCCGCGGCTGGCGTACGTGCCGACGCGGCTGTCGATGGTTCCCAGGCTGTACGAGTCGGCCTGCGCCCCGGACGTGGTCATCGTCCACACGACGCTTCCACGTGACGGCAAGGTGTCGCTGGGCGTCGAGGTCAACGTCATGCCGGCCGCGATCGCGGCAGCACGCGAACGCGGTGCCCTCGTGGTCGCGCAGATGAACGCGCAGATGCCGTGGACGTTCGGCGACGCGGAGATCTCGGTCGACTCCTTCGACCTGGGCGTCGAGGTGGACGTACCGCTGGTGAGTCACGTCGCCGGCCAGCCGGGTGACGACGCCGCCCACATCGGCGCACTCGTGGCGGCTGAGGTGGCCGACGGCGCCACCCTCCAGGCGGGCATCGGCGAGGTCCCCGACGCCACCGTCTCGCGACTCGTCGACCGGCGTGGGCTGCGCATCTGGACCGAGATGTTCAGTGACGGCGTCCTGGCGCTGGAACACGCGGGCGCGCTGGACTCTGAGGTGCCGATCGTGACGTCGTTCGTCTTCGGCAGTGCGGAGCTGTACGCGTGGCTGGACCGCAATCCCCGCGTACGCCTCACCCGCACCGAGGTCACCAACTCCCCCGCGACCATCGCGCAGCAGCCGGGCATGACGTCGATCAACACGGCCCTGCAGGTCGACCTCTTCGACCAGGCCAATGCCTCGCGCATCAACGCGCGGATCTACTCAGGGTTTGGTGGCCAGACCGACTTCACCGTCGGCGCCAGCCACGCGCGTGGCGGTCAGGCCTTCATGGCTCTGCGCTCCTGGCACCCGCGCGCCGACGTCTCCACGATCGTGCCGCTGCTGGACGAGCCCGTGACCTCGTACCAGCACACGGCCGTGGTCACCGAGCAAGGCGTCGCGTGGATGCGCGGACGCAGCGAGAAGGAACAGGCGGCCAACCTGATCCGTGAAGCCGCCCACCCGCAGGTGCGCGAGGAGCTGTGGGAAGAGGCCTACGCGCTCGGGCTGGCGTGAGGTGGGGGCTGCTGGTACGTGTTTCGGGTGCGCGGAGCGCTGCTTTTCGCCGCGAGTGCCCTTTACTACCGCAGCGCCACGCGGATCGCTTCGGATCAGAACCACAGTGACGTCTCCGCCGACTCGTCGTACGTGCCATGAGGCGCGAGCGGCAGCCGCGATCCGACCACTACGACGAATCGCAGGCCACGCAGTTCTGGTGGATCGTGTTCACCGATCCCGCGCTGCCAGCGGCGACACTGAGCCTTCGGGTTCCGGACCCGTCGGGTGGGCTTGACCCTGCTCGGCGGACGTCATGGTGGGTGGTTGTTCGTACGACCGGGGGCCATGACGTTGCGTGAGGCCGGCGTCGAGTCCCTCCTCGCCTGCGTCGAGCCCGGCCACCGTCGTCTCCAGCGCCGTGAAGTCGCGCTGCGCCGCGTCGGCGCGATCCGAAGCATGCGTCAAGGCCGCCGCCGGAGCCACGCGCCCTAGAGTCCCGCCATGAGCATCGAGTTGCCCGAGGGCCACTTCCCGTTCGACCGTACGGCCCGCGTCCTGCGCGACGGGACGCTGGTGCTCACGTCCGAAGGACCTCGGCCCACCTTCGCGGCCACCCTGCTTCTCATCACGCCTGAGATGGTCAGCGAACTGACCCCGACGGCACTCCAGCACGAGGCGTTCTCGCAGCACACGCCCGTGACCCTCGACGACGGCGACGGCCTGGTCGTGCTGACCGAACCCGGCACCGCGACACGTGTCGACCGGGACGGCACCGAGACGCCGCTGCGAGCGCCCGCGGGGACCGAGGGCTTCGCCGTGCACGACAGCGCGGCGCGGCTCGACCGCATCGCCCCGAAGCGCACCGGGGACGGCCCGTGGCTCGTCGTCCTCGCCCACAGCATGCTCAGCCAGGAGACGCCCGGGCTCGCCGAACTGGCCCCCGACTTCTCGGGCTGGTCGTCACCGTTCCCGCTCGACGCGGCCGAGTTCCCGGGCGACCGTTTCGGCGGCCATGCCCAGGACGACGCCAATCGCGTGACGATTGGGGCCACCCTGACCACGCCGGAGCACCGGTACGTCTTCGTCGAGGGATCCGACCGCGGCTCGACCAACAAGTACGGCTCCGACTTCTCCTCCTGCGTCGAGGTCGACGCCGGCGGGCGCGTGCTCCGCAAGGTGTGGGAGGAGTCCGGCTACAAGCGCATGCCCGGCAAGCATGGCATCGACGGCGCGTTCACCTCCGACGGCCGCTGGGCGATCCTCACCCCGCACTTCGCCTCTGGCCCCGACAAGGGAAAGCAGCGCCTCCTCGACCTCGCCACCGGCGAGCAGTTCCGCCCTAAGCTCCCCCGAGGGTGGACCAAGGCGCGCATCATCGAAGGCGCTGAGGCTGGGTGGTGGCTGCTCGACCGCTCCGGAGGGCCCAAGGTCAGCCTCGTCGACCTGACGCTCGAACCACTCAACTGAGCGACGTTCGCGGCGCTCGGATCAGAGCGCCTCAGCCTGCCGAATGAGCTCGGCGAGGAACTCGTACGAGCCCTCGTCGGTGTCGTTGCCCATGCCGAGGATCGCGGTATCGACGCCCACCTCTGCGAGCCGACCCAACTTGTCGAGGGCCTCGGCCACCGACATGGTCGTCTCCCCCGACGGCGCCGCGACGCCGCCGCGGGCCGAGAGGCTGATGCGGGTCAGCACGGTCTTGCGGATCTCGTCGTAGTCGCGGCCCAGCTCCTCGCAGTGCCGGCGCAGCACGGCCAGCTTGCCGCCCACGAACTCCGGCCCACCGTCGAAGATGTTCGTCGCGTCCGCGTACTGCGCCACCATCCGCAGGGTCTTGCGCTCACCCACCCCGCCGATGAGGACGGGCGGGGTCCGTACGGGCAGGGGCGAGGTGAGCGGGCGAGGCGCGGTGAACCCCTCCCCGTCGAAGGGTGAGTCGTCGCCCGACCACATCTGCCGCGCGAGCCGGAGCGTGTCCTCCAGCCGTACGAACCGCTCGGCCACCGGCGGGAAGTCCAGCCCGTAGCCCACGTTCTCCGCCTCGAACCAGGCGGCGCCGATGCCCATCCACGCCCGGCCACCCGAGAGCACGTCCAGGGTCGTGATCGTCTTGACCAGCAGTGCCGGGTTGCGCATCGTCACGGCCCCGACCATCGCGCCCAGCTCGATGCGCGAGGTGACGCCTGCCGCGAAGCCCAGCGTCGTGTACGCCTCCAGCATCTCCGCCTCAGGCGGACCGATCGACTCGATCTGCCACAGGTGGTCCATCACCCACAGCGTCTCCGCGCCGGCAGTCTCTGCCCACCGGGCGATGGACGCGAACTGCGGCCCGATCGACGCCGGAGCGCACGGCCACGAGAAGTAGGAGACCTGCTGTCCGATACGCATGGGCTCATCGTGCCCCTGACCGCCCGCACATGCGACCCCTCCTGACGCCACCCACGCCGAGACGTCCGAGGACGCCGAGGTGGTGCGCTCCCACGACGGGCCGCTCAGGAACGGTTGAACGCCACCGCCGCGCGCACGATCTCGGTGAAGGCGTCCTCGTCGAAGGCGTCACCGTCGCGGACGTCGACGGCACGACGGGTCCCCGCGTCGAGGCTCGCATTGAACACCCCGGTCGGGTCGGGCAACGACGCACCCTTGGCGAAGGTCACCTTCACCTTGTCCTTGTACGTCTCCACCGTGCACAGCAGGCCGTCGCAGGTGAAGGTCGGCACCCCGTCCGGGTTGGACGGCTTGCGCCACTTGATGTCCTCGGTGATGTGCTCGTCGGTGCCGAGGACGAGTCCCCGGATCTGCTCGACCAGGTCCGCACGCCAGTCCGTCATGGCGCCCACGCTAGCCCCGTGCGGCCGCATCGATCACGGCGGCCAGCGACTCCTCGTCCCGCCCGAGGACCGCGGTGCCGTCGTCGGCGGTGATGATCGGCCGCTGGATCAGCTTCGGGTGCGCGGCCAGCGCGTCGAGCCACGCATCGCGGTCCTCGGCCGTGCGCGAGAGCCCCTTGATCGCGACGGCGTCGGGTTCGGAGGTGCGCGTGATGTGCCACGGCTCCAGGTCGAGGCGCGCCAGCACCGCCTCGAGCTCTGCGCGGGTGGGCGGGTCCTCGAGGTAGCGGCGCACCGTGTAGGCGACGCCCGCCTCATCCAGCGCGGCCGTGGCCGTACGGCACTTCGAGCACCGGGGGTTGATCCAGATCTCCATGACCCCACTCCACCAGATGCCGCGTCAGGCGAAAGCCCCGGCCCGCCGGACGTCCTCGCTGAGGCGTGCGGGCCACCGGGCCAGCTCCCCCGGCGACGTGGCCACCTGGAGGGTCGAGCCCCTGAGCAGTCCGTGCAGCGACTCAGCGGTGGAGACCGGGTGCGCTGGGTCGTCGGTCCACGCGAGGATCGTCGTGGGGACCGTCAGCGAGGCGACCTCGGCAGGGCTCGGGTAGTCCGAGGCCGCGGCCCCGCGCAGCACCGAGGGCAGCAGGTCCTCGGTGATCTCCGGTTCCGTGATCGGTACGTCCGCCTGAGCCGGCACGCGCGGAGCCATCCGGCCGGCGGCGACCCACACATCTCGCCCACGTCGTTCAACGACGTCGGCGGCCGCTCGATATTCGTCGGCCTTCGCTGCCCGCGTCTCCCACGCGGTCGAGGGCACCATCAAGGTCAGGCTGGTGAAGCGTTCCGGCTCCCGCACGGCGGCATGGAGCAGCGTGGCCGCCCCCATCGAGGGCCCGACCCCGTGCACGGCCTCGCCGGGGAACACGTCGTCGAGGAGGTCGAGCAGGTCGGTGGCCAGACGCTCCCACCGGTAGTCCTCCGGGCGTGGGCGTCCCGAGGAGAGCCCGTGGCCGCGGGCGTCGTAACGCAGCAGACGGGTGCCGCTCAACCCGAGCCCGAGGTCGAGGTTCAGGAGTCGATCCCGCCTGCGACTCGACGTGAGCCCGTGCAGTTGCACCACGGGATGTCCACCCTCGTCGCTGACCTCGCGGGCGAGGTCAGCGCCCTCGACGGCAAAGCGGTTCATGGGTCCTCCTGAGTCGCGCTGAGCGTCAGCGTACGCACCGCCCACGACTCTGCCCCCGGAGTCTGCAAGATGCTCGTGAACAGTGTGTTTCGTCCGTGGTGCCACGGCACCTCGCCGCATACGGTGCGCTCATGAGGTTGACGAACGTGGCGCATCTTCGGCTGCCTTTCGGACGGCTGTGGGGCTACGACGTCACCGTCGGCGAGCCCGGGCATCGGCTTCCGGTCTCCTTCGACCAGGCCCGCCACGTCGGCGCGGGCACGCGACCGGGCTCGTGGATGGCCCTGTCCTTCACGCTGCCGACGCCCACCTCACGCGAGGTCCTCGCCCTCGCGTGGCTCGACGTCGTGGCGCGCCACGAGACGCTGCGCAGCGTCTTCACTCCCCCGCTGACTGCCGACGCTCCTCCCGATCTGCGCGTCATGGACGTCGGCCCCGGCCAGTGGCGCGAGCACCTGGTGGGGCCGGGCGAAGCGGTCAACGACGCGCTGCGAGACGTCCTGGATGCGGCCTGTTCGCCGTACTCGGCCCCCTCTCACCGGTTGTGCGTCCTCGAGAACGTCGAAGGTACGACCGTCGTGGTCGGCGCGGACCACGCCCACACCGACATGTGGTCGATGCTCATCGTCGTACGCGACCTGCTGGCGTCAGTGGAGGCGCGGGCCGCTGGCCGTACCCCCGACCTTCCCGGTGCGGCGGCCTTCGCCGAGCACACACGCGCACTCGCGTCGCTGCCGGGGGCACCCGAGTCGGTGCACGAGCGATGGGCGGAGATCCTTGGCGCCGGGGACGGCGTGATGCCGCGCTTTCCCATGCCCCTGGGCGCGGTGGATCGCCCGCAGCCCGAGCGAGTCGAGGTCCGCGACGTGCTCGACGTGGCCCAGGCGGCCCGGCTCGGCGAGCGCGCAGCCGACGAGGGGGTCTCCACGCTCAGCCTCGTCATCTCTGCCCTGACCGCGGTCACCCAGAGGCTCGCGGGGACGGGGCTGCGGGTCGTGTTCCCCGTGCACAGTCGCACGCAGCCGCAGTGGCACGACTCGGTGGGATGGTTCATCACCAACGCGGTGCTGGAGTCCACCGACCCGGATCCCCGCGCCTGCGCCGGGGCTGTCCGGGAGGCCGTCGAGCTGGGCTCGTGGCCACTGGCCGACATCCTCGCCCCGTGGGGAGGCATGCCCACCGCGCCCGGGATGTTCGCTTTGTCCTGGCTGGACCTGCGCAGGCTGCCGGTCCGGGTCGACTCCCGGGCGCTGGGGGCCCAGTACGTGGGCGCGCGGATCCTCACCGACGGCGTCATGGTCTGGTTCGTCCTCGACGAAACGGGGCTCCACCTGCGCTGTCGCTACCCCGACACCATGGAGGGCCGGGCGAACGTCGGCGCCTGGCTCGACGACGTCGTCCTCGCGCTGCGCCGGATCGGCGCAGCGCCGGCGCCAGCCACGACCCTGCGCATCGACCGCGCCGATCTGGGCTCAGGCGCCCTGTTCAGGTTCCTGTCCGAGCACCTCGCCGACATGGCCGAGCACTCGCCGGCCGAGAGCGTGCACGCCCTCGACCTGGCAGCCCTGCGGCACCCGCGGATCAGGCTCTGGTCGGGCGAGTTGGACGGCGACCTCGTCGCGACCGTCGCGCTGTCGGCACTGGACGAGACCCACGAAGAGCTCAAGTCCATGCGTACGGCTCCCGAGCGCCGCAGCGCTGGGCTCGGGCGCGCGATGCTCGAGCACGCCCTCGACGACGCACGCCGCCGCGGCGTCACCCGGATCTCGCTGGAGACCGGAACCCCCGACGCCTTCGCTCCGGCTCGCCGGCTCTACGCGTCGTACGGCTTCACCGAGTGCGCGCCGTTCGGTTCGTACGAGCCCGACCCGTGGAGCGTGTTCATGACGCGAGAACTGTGAGGCACACGCTCAGACGTAGATGTTGTCGTGCTCGATGAAGAACGCCTCGAGTTCGTCGTGGCTGGGCTCCCACCGGCCCTCGGACAGCGCGACCAGCCCCTCGAAGTACGCCTCCCGCGGCGCCCCGGGGGTGAACAGGATGAGCATCGAGGCCTCCTCATCCGAGTCGTTGCTGAACCCGTGCAACCCGCCCTCGGGAACGTGGAGGAAGTCGCCCGGACCGCCGTCGACCCACGCCGCGCCATCGAAGAGACGCACGCTCCCCGACAGCACGTAGAACGACTCGCTCATGGTGCGGTGGAAGTGCGGTCTGGCGCCTCCCGAGGCCGCGTTCATGTCCCAGCGGTAGAGCCCGAACCGCCCGCCCGTCGTCGCGCCCGTGGCGAGGTAGGACGCCGCCCCGCCGGCACGTGGCAGTTCTGCAGCCGTGTGGGCAGGGCGGTAGCGGGCCAGCACCTCGCCGTCGCCGAAGTAGACCGGGTCCGGGTACGACATGGTGCGACGCTACCCCCGCCCGCCGCTGCGCGCGAGGCGTGATCCGGGCCCGACGTCAGACCAACGCGCCGTCGCGCACGGTGAGGCGGCCACCAAAGATCGTGTGGACCACCCGCGAGGTGAACTCGCGCCCGTGCCACGGGTTGTTGCGCGAGAGCGAGACCGAGTCGTCGCGATCCAGCGTCCACGTCGCGTCCGGGTCGACGAGCGTCAGGTGCGCCGGCTCGCCCGGGGCGATCTGGCCACCCTGGCCCTCCAGGCCGGCGATGCGGGCCGGCGACTGCGACATCACGCGGGCGATGTCGGCCCAGTCGAAGTCGTCGTCCATCACGGTCCGCACGACCGACAGCGCTGACTCCAGCCCGAGCATGCCGAAGGCGGCGTCGACGAACGCGTGCTCCTTGTCATGGCGCGCGTGCGGGGCATGGTCGGTGGCGACGGCATCAATGGTCCCGTCGGCCAGACCGGCCCTGAGCGCGAGCACGTCCTCCTCGGGGCGCAAGGGCGGGTTGACCTTGAAGACCGGGTCGTAGCCGACCAGCAGGTCAGTGGTCAGGAGCAGGTGGTGGGGAGTCACCTCGCAGGTCACGTCGATGCCCTGCGCCTTGGCCCAGCGCACCACCTCGAGCGATCCTGCGGTCGACACGTGGGCCACGTGCACCCGCGATCCGGTGTGACGGGCCAGCATGACGTCACGGGAGACGATGACCTCCTCGGCGATTCCGGGCCACCCGGGCAGGCCCAGTCGGCCCGACACCTCACCCTCGTGGCAGCACGCCTGCGGACCGGCGAGCGCCGGGTCCTGCGAGTGCTGCGACACCACGCCGCCGAATGCCTTCACGTACTCCAGCGCGCGCCGCATGACGCGCGCGTCGTGCACGCACTTGCCGTCGTCGGAGAAGACCCGTACGTGCGCCCGCGAGCGCGCCATCAGACCGAGCTCGGCGAGTTCCTCACCGCCGAGTCCCTTCGTCACGGCCCCGACGGGCTGGACGTGGACCAGGCCCGCCTGCTCCCCGAGGTCGAGCACCCGCAGGGCCGCCTCGGCGGTGTCGGTGACCGGAGAGGTGTTGGCCATCGCCAAGACCGCCGTGTAGCCGCCGATCGCTGCGGCCCGCGAGCCGCTCAGCACGGTCTCGGCGTCCTCACGTCCCGGCTCACGCAGGTGGGTGTGCAAGTCCACGAGGCCCGGCAGCGCCACCAGACCCCCGGCGTCGAGCACCTCGGCGTCCGCCGGGGCGTCGACGGCGCCGATCTCGGCCACCACCCCGTCGCGAACGAGGATGTCGGCGCGCTCGTCACCGAGGACCGAGACTCCCTTGATCAGCAGGCTCACGCGCTGGTCTCCTCTCCGGCGAGCAGGTGGTAGAGCACGGACATGCGGACCGCCAGACCGGCGGAGACCTGGTCGAGCACCGCCGACTGGGCCGCGTCGGCGGCGTCCGCGGCGATCTCGAGGCCCCGATTCATCGGACCTGGGTGGCAGATCGGGACGTCGGCGCCCAGGACGGCCAGCCGGTCGCGAGTCAGGCCGTAGCCGACCGTGTACTCGCGCGGCGTGGGGAAGAACCCGCCCGACATCCGCTCGCGCTGCACGCGCAGCATCATCACGGCGTCGGCATGCGGGAGCACCTCGTCGAAGTCGTACGAGGTCGCGAACCCGGCCGAGGCCGACCACGGTCCGATGCCGCTCGGCATCAGGGTCGGCGGGGCGACCACGGTCACCTCGGCGCCCAGCTTGGTCAGGCACTGGATGTTGCTGCGGAAGACCCTGCTGTGCGTCAGGTCGCCCACGATGGCGACGTGACGGCCCTCCAGGGACCCCAACCGCTGCTCGAGCGTGTACGCATCCAGCAGCGCCTGCGTCGGGTGCTCGTGGGTGCCGTCACCCGCGTTGACCACGGCCGCGTCGACCCACTGGCTCACCTGGAGCGCCGCGCCGGAGGCCGAGTGCCGCATCACGAGGCCGTCGACCCCCATCGCGCACACCGTCAGCACGGTGTCGCGCAGGCTCTCGCCCTTCGAGGTCGAGGAGCCCTTGGCGGAGATGTTGATGACGTCGGCCGAGAGCCACTTGCCAGCGATCTCGAAGCTCGACCGGGTCCGGGTGGAGTCCTCGAAGAAGAGGTTGACGACCGTACGGCCGCGCAGCGCGGGCAACTTCTTCACCGAGCGGCGCTGCACGTCGTGCATGTCCGCGGCGGTGTCGAAGATCGTACGGATCTCCTCGACGCTCAGGTCGTCGATGGACAACAGGTGCCTCATGCGATCGTCACCTCGTCGGCGCCATCCACCTCTGCCACGCGGACGCTGACGCGCTCGCTGCGGGCACTGGGCAGGTTCTTGCCGACGTGGTCGGCCCGGATCGGGAGCTCACGGTGGCCACGGTCGACGAGCACCGCGAGCCGGACGGCGGAGGGCCGCCCCAGGTCCGCGAGCGCGTCGAGGGCCGCGCGGATGGTGCGCCCGGAGAAGAGCACGTCGTCGACCAGGACGACGACCTTGTCGTCGATGCCGCCGGCGGGAATCTCCGTACGGTGCGCACGCCGTGTGGGCTGCTTGCGCAGGTCGTCGCGGTACATCGTCACGTCGAGCTCGCCGACGGCGACCTGGACGCCCTCGACGGCAGCGATGCGCTCGGCGATGCGACGGGCCAGGGGCACACCGCGGGTGTGCAGCCCGAGCAGCACGAGATCGCTCGCGCCGCGGTTGCGCTCGAGGAGTTCGTGCGAGATCCGGGTCAGGGCCCGGGAGACGTCACGGGCATCCAGAACAGTTCGCGCACCGTCTGGCCCAGTGGCCTCGGTGTCGGGTGGGGTGGGGGCATCGGACATACCGGCGCCGGACCTCCTTCTCCGCCTCACAGGACGGTGAGTTAAAGGATGTCTGTCGGCAGGAGACTACTCGATCCCGGCCGCGGAGCACTCCCCGGCGGCCATGCGCGCTCCCTGCCCGAGACACGGGCAGGGAGCACGACGTCACTTCTCCAGCAGCGCGACGACGCCCTGACCGCCGGCGGCGCAGATGGAGATCAGCGCTCGCCCGGAGCCCTTCTCATCGAGCAGCTTGGCGGCGGCGGCGAGGATGCGGCCCCCGGTCGCGGCGAACGGGTGGGCAGCGGCGAGCGAGGATCCGTTGACGTTGAGCTTCTCCACCGGGACGGCGCCGAGCGGCGCGTCGAGGCCGAGGCGCTCGGAGCAGAAGATCGGGTCCTCCCACGCGGCCAGGGTCGCCAGCACCTGCGAGGCGAACGCCTCGTGGATCTCGAAGAAGTCGATGTCGTCGAAGGTCAGGCCGTTGCGGGCCAGCATGCGCGGGACCGCGTACGCGGGGGCCATGAGGAGGCCCTCGTGGCCGGTCACGTAGTCGACCGCCGCAGTCTCGGCGTCGACGAGCCACGCCTTCACCGGCAGGTCGCGCTCGGCGGCCCACTCCTCGCTGGCCAGCAGCACCATCGAGGCGCCGTCCGACAGTGGCGTGCTGTTGGCGGCCGTCATCGTGGCGGCCTCCCCCTTGCCGAAGACCGGCTTGAGGGTGGCCAGCTTCTCGATGGTCGAGTCGGCGCGCAGGTTGGTGTCCTTCTCCACGCCCCGGAACGGCCCAACGAGGTCGTCCTGGAAGCCCTCCTCGTACGAACGCGCGAGGTTGTGGTGCGACCTGACGGCGAGCTCGTCCTGCGCCTCGCGGGTGATCTTCCACTCCAGCGCGGTGAGGGCGGCGTGCTCCCCCATCGACAGGCCGGTGCGGGGCTCGGAGTTGCGCGGGATCTCCAGCCCGATGTCCGCGGGGCGCACCTGACCCAGCGCCACCAGCTTGGCCTTGGTGTCGCGTGCGGCGTTGACCTTCATCAGCTTCTTGCGCAGCTTGTCCGACAGCGCGACCGGGGCGTCCGACGTGGTGTCGGTGCCACCTGCGATGCCCGAGTCGATCGTGCCCAGCGCGATCTTGTTGGCGACGTGGATCGCCGCCTGCAGGCCAGTCCCGCAGGCCTGCTGGATGTCGGTGGCAGGCGTCTCCGGCGCCAGCGCCGAGCCGAGGACGACCTCGCGGGTCAGATTGAAGTCGCGCGAGTGCTTGAGGACGGCACCCGCCGCCACCTCGCCGATCTGCTCGCCAGCGAGCGAGTATCGCTCCACCAGTCCGTCGAGCGCGCCGGCGAGCATCTCCGAGTTGGAGACGCCGGCGTAGACGGTGTTGGACCGGGCGAACGGGATGCGGTTGCCGCCGAGGACTGCGACGCGACGGGGCTTGGCCTGCATGGACTCTCCTGCGGATCGGGGGCTCACCCGGCATCCGGGCGAGGGGGCGTACGTGTCTCCATCATGACTCCCCGCCGCACGGGCAGGAACTGGATGAGGCGCGCATCACCAGAACTGGACTCTGAGTTTGACACTGAGTTACATACGATCGGAACACATGCTCGCCCGGTTGGCCGAAGTTGCCAACTCCGCCGTCGTAGGAAGAGGCTCGACCCATGACCGACCGTTATCAGGCATTCGTCTCCAGCCCCGTCGGCAAGCTGCTTGTCAAGCAGCTCGGCCTGCCCAACCCGACCAAGCTGGAACGCTGGAGCGACGGCGCCGACCTGGTCACCGGGACCGTGGTCACAGGGGGTTCCGGACGCCTCACCGCCCCGGTCGCATCGAGCCTCGACGCCCTCGGCATCACACACACCGACTCCCTCGCCGAAGGGCAGCGCGCCAAGGGCCTGGTCTTCGACGCCACCGGTCTCACCGCGAGCGCTGCCCTGCGCGCGTTGCGGGAGTTCTTCACGCCGCTGATGCGCCATCTCGAGTCCTGCCCCCGGATCGTCGTGCTGGGCACCCCGCCCGAGCTCCTGACCGGCGAGGAGCGCGTCGCCCAGCGCGCACTGGAAGGTTTCACCCGCTCGCTCGGCAAGGAGATCGGCCGAGGCGGCACCGTCCAACTCGTACTGGTCGCGCCGGGCGCCGAGGAACAGGTGACCTCGAGCCTCGCGTTCCTCCTCTCCCCCAAGTCCGCGTACGTCTCCGGCCAGGTCGTGCGGGTGGGCGCGTACGGCTCCGCCCAGACGGTCACCAGCGACTGGCGCAAGCCCTTGGCGGGCAAGGTCGCCCTGGTCACCGGAGCCAGCCGCGGCATCGGCGAGCAGATCGCCCGCGTCCTGCACCGCGACGGCGCCACCGTGGTCGGCGTCGACGTGCCCCAGGCCGCCAGCGAGTTGCAGGCGCTCACCCGCGAGCTCGACGGGGACCACCTCGTCCTCGACATCACCGCCCCCGACGCGGCGAAGCGGATCGCCCACCACCTGCGTACGGAGCACGGTGGCGTCGACGTCGTCGTGCACAACGCTGGCATCACCCGCGACAAGAAGCTCGCCAACATCGACGAAGCGCGCTGGGACTCGGTGATCGCGGTCAACCTGACGGCCCCCGAGAAGATCACCCGCGAACTGCTCGACAGTGGCACCGTACGCCCCAACGGCCGCATCATCGGCGTGGCCTCGATCGCCGGCATCGCGGGCAACGTCGGCCAGACCAACTACGCGGCCTCCAAGGCGGGCGTCATCGGCCTGGTGGACT
The DNA here is from genome assembly GCA_023460975.1 of Actinomycetes bacterium. Classification (GTDB taxonomy): domain Bacteria; phylum Actinomycetota; class Actinomycetes; order Propionibacteriales; family Nocardioidaceae; genus Nocardioides. The sequence continues at coordinate 25,799 of JAEWOG010000104.1, read as the reverse complement.
CCCTGCGCGGCGAGCTCACCGACCAGATCACGATCAACGCCGTGGCGCCCGGCTTCATCATCACCCAGATGACGGCCGCCGTGCCGTTCGCGACCCGGGAGGTCGGCCAGCGGCTCAACGCCATGAACCAGGGCGGGCTCCCCGTCGACGTGGCCGAAACGATTGCCTGGTTCGCGGACCCCGCCTCCAGCGGGGTCAACGGCAACGTGGTGCGCGTGTGCGGCCAGATGATGCTGGGCGCCTGATGGCTGCCGAGAGCGTCGTCCTCGAGTCGTTGCCGGGCACCGTGAACGGACTCGTCCGGCTCGCGCTGCCGTCAGTGCCTCTGGTCAACAAGATGCCGGGCGTCCGCAAGGGACACGGGTTCACCCCGCTGGCCTTCTCCCTGCCTGGGGCTGTGCCCGACAAGGCCCACGTCGATGCCTATGCGCGGGTGTGCGGGTTTGCCCTGCGCGACACCCTGCCCATCACCTACCCGCACATGCTGGCGTTCGGGCTGCACTCGGCGATCCTCGCCTCCCCGCAGTTCCCGTGGCCGGCGATGGGGCTGGTCCACCTGACGAACTCGATCACCTCCCACCGCCCCGTGGGGCGGGGCGAGGAGTTGCACGTCAGCGCCGATCTCGGCCAGCCCCAGACTCACCCCAAGGGCACGCTGCTGGAGTTCCACACGAGCGTGCGCAGCGGCGATGAGCTGGTGTGGGAGTCCTCCTCGGGCTACCTCAAGCGGGGAAAGCCCACCGCTCGGACCCCGGAGCAGGCAGCTAGCGCTCCCGACTCGGGCGCTCAGACCTCGGGCGGGACTGGACTCCCCTGGCGGCTCGGCGCCGACCTGGGCAGGCGGTACGCGGCCGTGTCGGGCGACCACAACCCGATCCACCTGTACCCGCTCACCGCGAAGGCACTCGGGTTCCCCCGTCAGATCGCCCACGGCATGTGGAGCCTGGCTCACTGCCTTGCCCTGGTCGACAACCGACTGCCGCGCTCCTGCCGCATCGACGCGGAGTTCAAGAAGCCCATCCTGCTCCCCAGTACGGTCATCTGGCGTCACGAAGGCCGTGGCGAGCAGCAGGAGTTCTCACTGCGCAAGGCAGATGGGAGCCCCCACCTGATCGGCAGCATCAGCGCACGCTGACGCCACCCCGCCCGTCGAGACGTCGCCCCGCCCGTCGAGCCTGTCGAGACGCCACCGCCCGTCGGGTTTCGACAAGCTCAACCAGCACCACCGTCCGTCGAGCCTGTCGAGGCGCCACCGCCCGTCGAGCCTGTCGAGACGCCGCCGCCCGTCGGGTTTCGACAAGCTCAACCAACGCAAGCGCCCGTGGTTTCGACGGGCTCAACCAGCGCGTGGGGTGTCAACGGGCTCAACCAGCGTGGGGTCTCAGCGAGGACGGCCGAACGTGACCGTACGCAGGACCTGACGAGCACTGGCCGCCGCTGGGGGGCCCGCCTGGGAGAAGGTGGCCGTCGCCGGCGTCCACGTACCGATCTCGCTCACCCCGTCGCCGTCCCAGTCGCCCGCGACCGGCAGGTCGCCGGGGATGCCGAACTGGACGACGCTCGGGGTGATGACGCCGGCAGCATCGATGGTGGCCAGGGTGAAGGTGGCCGTGGCGCGGTCGTACACGCCCACGTCAGTGCGCCCGTCACCGTTCCAGTCTCCCGTCACGGGCAGGTCGTCCACATCTCCCAGGGGGACAGTGAGCACGGAGCCATCGACCCGGCGCAGCAGGAACGCCTTGCTCGACGGACTGAACACGCCAATCTGGCTGGGCCCCGGGCCATCCCAGTGGCCACTGACCGGGCGATCGCCCCGCCCGCCGAAGCGAATCTTGACCACACCCGTCGGCGTCTGCAGCTTGAACATGTTGCCCCGCGGGCTGCGCAGGCCGAGGTCGTCGACGCCATTGCCGTCCCAGTCGCCGAGGACTGGTTCGTCGATGACTCCCCCGAACATCATGCTGCGCGGCCCCATCGGCTCGTTGACGATGAACTCCGCGCGGCGATCCCGCCGGAACACGGCCACCTCCGACTCCGGACCGCCGGAGAAGTTGCCCGCGATCGGGACGTCGAGGCAGGTCGTGGATGACACGGAGCCGTACGGGTAGGCGATCCCCGCGAAGGCGGGCGTGGTCACCGTACGGTCCAGCACCTGTTCGTAGTGCAGGTGAGGCCCGGTCGTATTCCCGGAGTCGCCCACGGCGCCCAGCATGGTGCCGAGGTCGACCGTCTGCCCGGCCACGACGGTGACCTTCTTCATGTGGGCGTAGAGCGTGCTCACCCCGGCGCCGTGATCGACCACCACCCACCGGCCGTACCCGCCCTTCGGGGTCGCGTACGCGCTGCGCACGATGCCGGGCGCCGAGGCCATGACCGCCTTGCCCAGGTCGTTGGGCCGGTTGAAGTCGACCGAGCGCTGGCTCGGGGAGTGACTCCGCCGCGTCGCTCCCACCCAGGCCTGCCCGCACGGGAACGGGACGGAGAGCCCCGGGAGCACGGTGTCGCGCAGTCGCGGATCGTTCACGCGGCGCTCGGCCGGACCGCCCACGGTGGCCCCGACGCCGGACAGGCCGGAGTCGTGCGCGTGGCCGGGAACGGACAGCCCCACCGCCGTCAGGCAGGCGGCAACAGCCAGGGGGAACAGACGCGTTGTACGGCGCACGGCGGGGTCCTCGGGGGTCGGTCGAACGCGACCCGAGCGAGGTCACTGAGACCTCACGAGTCACACGAGCGCTCAACCGTAAACTTGCGACACGCCGATTGTCATCAAATGCGGAGAATTACACCGTTGTAATGCTACTGCGACTGGCGGAGCCTGATCAGCCCCTCCTGGGCAACGGTCGCCACCAGGTCGCCGTCCTCGTCGAACACCCGCGCCAATGCCAACCCGCGACCCCCGCGCGCCGAGGGTGACACCTGGTCATAGAGCCACCACCGGTCAGCCCTGAAGGGCCGGTGGAACCAGATCGAGTGGTCCAGGGATGCCGCCTGCATCCCCGGAGAGGTGATCGTCAGTCCGTGGGCCACCAAGGACGAGCCCAGCAGGGTGAGGTCGCTGGCAAAGGTGAAGGCCGCCTGCTGCACGGTGACGTCGTCCGCCAGGTCTCCGTCGACCCGGATCCAGATGCGGGCGCGCGAAGGGTGGTCAGGATCGTCGTCGAGCCCCCAGCGGGAGTTGCCGACGTAACGCACATCGAGGGCGGCCCAGTCCCGCTCCCACTCGCCGTCGGGCGCCTCCGTACGCGCAGAGACGATGTCAGCCAGGGAGACCGCCTCGTCCGGAGGGATCACCTCAGGCATCCGGTCGTGGTGCTCCAGCCCCTCCTCGGGCGCCTGGTAGTTGAGCATCGCCGTGAAGATCACCCGGCCGTGCTGCCGCGCCGAGACGTGCCGCGTCACGAACGAGCGCCCGTCGCGCAGCCGGTCCACGTCATAGATGATCGGGACCTGCGTGTCGCCCGGGTGCAGGAAGGTCGAGCGCATCGAGTGCAGGACGTGGTCGGCGCCGACCGTACGTGCTCCCGCGACCAGCGCCTGGGCTGCGACCTGCCCGCCGAAGACGCGCTGCCGCTCCGTGTCGGCCTGGCGGCCGCGGTACAGGTCCAGGTCGAGGCGCTCGAGATCGAGCAGCTCCACCAACTCTTCAGCTGATCCGGGCACGAGAGTCCTTTCGTCTGCGATCCAAGGGGCGTCTGTGAAGCGGGGGCGACGGCGCCGTACGGTCGTCAGCGCGCGTCGGGGTCCCATCCCTCGGGGCGGTCCTCCGACTGCTCCGGGTCGTCGAGTCCGGCGAGGAACTGCTCGAACTGTTGCCCGATCTCCTCGCCCGTGGGAAGGGGCTGCCCTTCGGCGAGCAGCGAGGCGCCCGACTCCTCGGCGGCGTGGAACGAGTCGTACTGCTGCTCCAGGCCGCGTACGACATCCGCGACGTCGTCGTGGGTCGTCAGGTATTCCGCGATCTCGTCGGCCGTGACCCGGGCCGCTTCACGCACGTCGCCCAAGTCGATGGTCAGGCGCCCGGCGATCTCCAGCTTCTCGAGCAGGTCGACGGCCGCCTGCGGGTACTCCATCTGCGCCAAGTAGTGAGGGATGTGCGCCACGAACCCCAGCGCGTCGTGGCCCCACTCGCCGAGGCGTACCTCGAGCAGCGCCTGCGCGCTGGCGGGGACCCGCAACTCGCTCTGCCAGGGGCTGTGGCCCTGGACGAGTTCGTGGCGGTTGCCGTGCGGGGTGATCGCCACGGGTCGCGTGTGGGGCACGGCCATCGGCACGGCGCCCAGGCTCACCACCCGCGTGACACCGAACCGCTCGACGAGCTCGCGCACCGCCTGGGCGAACCCCTCCCACCGGATGTCCGGCTCGGGCCCGTGCATGAGGAGGAAGGGCGTGCCGCCGGCGTCACGCAGCGCCCGGACCACCAGACGCGGAGCCTCGTAGGCGCCGTAGTGATCGTTGAGGAACGACATCGGCGGGCGGCGCGCGCGGTAGTCGAAGAGGACGTCGATGTCGAAGGTCGCCACGACTTTGCCCTCTCCCAAGTCGGTGAGATGACGCGCCGCGAGCTCGGCCGACTTGCCGGCATCGAGGAAGCCCGTGAGGACCGTGACCAACGTCAGGTCGCCGCCGTCGAGGAACTCCTCCACGTCGTCGACGATGTGCACCAGTCGCTCAGCCATGCGCCAAGCCTAGTGAGCCGACCACGCACGTGATCGGGGACACAGGGGATTGGCGGCCACGCCCCTCTGTGCGATCTTGTTACCGAGGGGTAACATCACCTCAGTCCAACCTCGCACACACAGGAGAGACAGTGCCCCGTCAGCAGCGAGAGGTCGTCTTCGTCGACGGCGTGCGCACCCCGTTCGGCAAGGCCAAGGGCCAGTTCGCCGAAACGCGCGCCGATGACCTCGTCATCAAGTGCATTCGCGACCTCATGCGTCGCAACCCCACCCTTCCCCCCGAGCGGGTCGACGAGGTGGCCATCGCCGCCACGACCCAGATCGGCGACCAGGGCCTGACGCTGGGGCGCACCGCCGCCCTGCTCGCCGGGCTTCCCAACACCGTGCCCGGCTACTCCATCGACCGCATGTGCGCGGGCGCCATGACCGCGGTCACCGCCGTGGCCGGCGGCATCGCCTTCGGTTCGTACGACATCGCCATCGCCGGCGGCGTCGAGCACATGGGGCGCCACCCCATGGGCGAGGGCGTGGACCCGAACCCGCGGATCATCTCGGAGAAGATCGTCAACCCGGACGCCCTCGTCATGGGCAAGACGGCCGAGAACCTGCACGACCGCTACCCGAGCATCACCAAGGAGCGCGCCGACGCGTACGCCGTGGCGAGCCAGGAGAAGACCGCGGCCGCCTACGCCGCCGGCAAGATCCAGCCCGACCTCGTCCCCGTCGCCACCAAGTCCGCCGAGGCCGGCTGGGGCCTGGCCACCACCGACGAGGGCCCCCGCCCCGGCACCACCATGGAGTCGCTCGCGGGCCTCAAGACCCCGTTCCGCTCGCACGGCAACGTCAGCGCGGGCAACGCCTCCGGCATCAACGACGGCGCCACCGCCGCGCTGCTGGCCGACGAGGAGACCGCCAAGGAGCTGGGCCTACCGATCAAGATGCGGCTGGTGTCGTACTCCTTCGTCGGCGTCGAGCCCGAGTTCATGGGCGCCGGCCCCATCCCGTCGACCGAGAAGGCCCTCAAGCAGGCTGGCCTGACCATCGACGACATCGACGCGTTCGAGGTCAACGAGGCCTTCGCCGTCCAGGTGATCGCCTTCCTGGAGCACTTCGGCATCAGCGACGACGACCCGCGCGTGAACCCGTACGGCGGCGCCATCGCGATGGGTCACCCGCTCGCCTCCTCCGGCGTGCGCCTCATGAACCAGCTCGCCCGGCAGTTCGAGGAGCGTCCCGAGGTCCGCTACGGCATCACCACCATGTGTGTCGGCATCGGCCAGGGCGCCACCGTGATCTGGGAGAACCCGAACTTCAAGGGAGACAAGTGAGATGACCGACACCACCGTCTTCACGCGCGCCGAGGCGCTGCGCTCCGACGCCGAGCGCGTCACCAAGGCGCTCCTGCGCAAGGTGACGCTCCCCGGTGACGCCGGCGTCATGGGCCTGATCACCCTCGACAACGGCGAGGACCACACCAAGCCCAACACCTTCGGCCCCGGCTCGCTGCTCGAGCTCAACGCGGCCATCGACGCCGCGTTGGCCGACGACGAGATCACCTCGATCGGTGTCACCGGCAAGCAGTTCATCCTCGCTGCGGGCGCGGACCTCACGGCCATCCAGGGCGGCGGTCCCGACGCCGTGCGTACGGTCGCCGAGCTCGGCCACGCGGTGTTCCGCAAGCTGGGTGAGGGCACCGAGGGCGTCAAGAAGCCCTCGTTCGGCTTCATCAACGGCCTCGCCCTCGGCGGCGGCCTCGAGGTCGCGCTGCACTGCGACTACCGCACGGTCATGGACTCCGCGCCGGCCCTCGGCCTGCCCGAGGTCATGCTCGGCCTGATCCCCGGCTGGGGTGGCGCGTGGCTCGTTCCCAACCTGGTGGGTGCCGACAAGGCCGTCACCCTGATGATCGAGAACCCGCTCAACAACGGCAAGACCGTCGGCGGCAAGGCCGCGTACGAGCTCGGTCTGGCGGACGCGATGTTCAACGGCGCCGACTACCTCGAGCAGTCGCTGCTGTGGGCGGCCGATGTCCTGAACGGGACCGTGACGGTCGAGCGTCCCGAGGTCGACCGCGGGGCCGGCTGGGATGCCGCCCTCGAGCGCGCCAAGGGCATCGTGGCGGCCAAGACGGGCGGCGCCTCGCCCGCCGCGCTCAAGGCCGTCGAGCTGATCACCGCGGCGCGCGAGTCTGACCGTACGGCTGGATTCGCCGCCGAGGACGAGGCCCTGGAGGCCATGTCCAAGACGCCCGAGCTGCTCGCGAGCCTCTACTCGTTCGACCTCGTGCAGAAGCGTGCGAAGCGTCCGGCCGGGGCTCCCGACCGCTCGCTGGCCCGCCCGATCACCAAGGTCGGCATCATCGGCGCGGGTCTCATGGCGAGCCAGTTCGCGCTGCTGTTCGTGCGTCGCCTCGAGGTGCCGGTCGTCCTGACCGACCTCGACCAGGCCCGTGCGGACAAGGGCGTCGCGTACGTCCACGCCGAGATCGACAAGCTCCTCGCCAAGGGCCGGATCAGCTCCGACCTGGCCAACCGTCACAAGGCGCTGGTCACCGGCGCAGTGGCCGAGGGCGACAAGACCACGCACCCGTTCGCGGACGCCGACTTCGTCATCGAGGCCGTCTTCGAGGAGATGGGTGTCAAGAAGACGGTCTTCGCCGCCGCAGAGAAGGTCGTCTCCCCCGAGACCGTCCTGGCGACGAACACGTCCTCGCTGTCCATCACCGAGATGGCCGCCGAGCTCGAGCACCCGGAGCGGGTCGTGGGCTTCCACTTCTTCAACCCGGTGGCGATCATGCCGCTTCTGGAGATCGTCAAGGGCGCCAAGACCGACGACGCCACGCTTGCCACCGCGTTCGCGGCCGGCAAGGCGCTGAAGAAGACGACCATCCTCGTCAAGGACAGCCCGTCCTTCATCGTGAACCGCCTGCTGGGCCGGTTCATGAGCGAGGTCGGCAAGGTCGTCGACGCCGGCACCCCGATCGAGGTCGTGGACTCCGCGTTCGCCGGCATCGCCCCGATGCCGCCGTTCATGCTGCTGGGTCTGGTCGGTCCCGCGATCGCCCTCCACAACAACGAGACGCTCGCCGGCGAGTGGCCTGACCGCTTCTACGTCTCCCCCGCGCTGGCTCGCGTCGTGGAGGCCAAGAAGGCTGGCTACTACCTGCCCGACCTCACCATCGACCCCGAGGTGAAGGCCCTGGCGGAGCAGCCGGAGAACCCGGTCGTCCTCACCGCCGACGAGGTGCGCGACCAGGCCCTCACCGGCTTGGCCCAGGAGGCCCAGCTGATGCTGGACGAGGGCGTGGCCACCGCTGCCCAGGACATCGACCTCGCGATGATCACGGGCGCCGGCTTCTCCTTCTGGAACGGCGGGCTGACCTTCATGCTCGACGTGAAGGGCTACAGCGAGAAGGCCAACGGCAAGCGGTTCCACTGATCCGTACGGCTCACACGAGGGCGTCCGACCACCTGGTCGGGCGCCCTCGTCGCCTTTCCGCCCCACCTGCCCGTGCTCCTTCAGGTTCCCCCGCATCTGCGGGGGAACCTGAACTTCTGGGGGCATGCACACCACATGAAGTTCAGGACACGCCCACGAGGTCCCGCCGTGACACCCCATGGTCCAGACCAGTTCGGCCGTACCAATCCCCGGCCATCTGCCGCGCCCGGAGGCGTACTGTCACCCCGCTGTAGGGGCGCAGCAGTGCGCATAACCCCGCGTTACTTGTACGGAGGGGCGCGCGGTCGGGGGCACGCGGTCGGGGGCGAGCGGTCAGGGCCGACGGGAGGGGCGCGCGGTCAGGGGCCGACGGGCTCGTACGCCGGCCCCACGCCGAACATCGTGCGCGGGGACACGGGAGTGGCGCCCTCGTCGAAGATGCCGAACTCGGTGCACAGTTCGGCCGTGATCAGGGCCGTGCCCGACCGCTGCGGCGTCCCCGGGTCGGCGGCGAGCGCTGCCAGCACCCGGCCCTGGAGTTCGGGCGTCTCGGTGTCGTGGATGCTGACACCCTCGAACTCGGTCAGTCCGCTGGCCAGGAGCAACTTCGTACGGACCAGCCCCGGCCACAGGCTCAGCACGCTGACGCCCGTCCCCCGCAATTCGACGGCCATGTCGTACGTCATCTTGTCGAGCGCGGCCTTGCCCATCCCGTACAACACCGAGTGCAGGTGGGAGCGGGCACCGACCGAGGTGATGTTGACGATGAGCCCCTCACCCCGCTCGACCATCGCGGGCACGGCCGCGTGCGCTGCGACGTAGTGGGCGCGCAGCCCGACGGTGATCAGCGAGTCCCAGTCCGACAGCGGTCGCTCCCAGAACTTCTCAGGCGCGAACGGGTTGAACTGCGGACCAGCCCACACGTTGTTGACCAGCAGATCGAGGTGCCCCTCGGACTCCTCGATCTCGCGTACGAGCCCCACGACCTCGGCGTCGACGGAGTGGTCGCACAGGTGGGCCACGCCCTTGCCGCCCGCCTCGGTGACGCGGTCGACCGTACGCGCCAGCCGGCGCTCGCTGCGGCCCGAGACGTGGACCGTCCAGCCGGCCTCGGCCAGGCCGACAGCGATCCCCTCGCCCACGCCGCGGCTACCGCCCGTCACGAGCGCGACACGGCCCTGCATTCCCACGGCGCTCACGCGAGCGTGCCCCGGATCCGGGTGCCCTCAGGCAGCGGAGACGTCATCGTCCACAACTCACGCACCTCGCAGCGCTGGATGCGCCACTGGCCCTCCTCGACCACGTACGAGTCGGAGTACTCAATCGCGCCGACGCTCTGCGTCCCACGCTGGGTGTCGACCTGTCGGAAGCGCAGGCTCCACTCCCCCTCGGCCGTCGTGGACGAGGTGACGCGGATGTCGGGGTGCACGGCATGGTGCATGTCGAAGACCACGTAGGCACCGTCGACCTGCTTGAGCGCGATGGCCTCGAACACCGCGCGGATCCCGTCCGCGTTGCGGAACTGGCCGATGGCCTCGCCGTAGTCGAGCACCGCGCCGTCAGCGACGAAGCACTCGCGGAAGGCATCGGGCTCCTTGCGGTCGCACGCGCGCAGGTAGCGGTACTTGAGGCGCTTGATCTCCTCGACGGCCTCCAGTGCCGCGATGCGTTCCTCGATCGAGCCGGGCTGTCCGGGTGCTGTGCTGTGGGTCACGAGCGGACCCTAGCCGACCCCCGTCCGGCCCGGCGCCGACGTGACCGGCCAGCAGACCCCCGCGGCGAGGTGACGGGGTCAGGCGCCGTCGGAAGGGGCGAGATCCGGGGTGTGGTCCAGCGCTGAGACGTCCTCGATGATGCGCCGGCTGATCGTCTGGGCGTCCAGCCCGATCCGGCTCAGGATGACGGCTCGCTTGGCGTGGTCGAGGAACTCCTGGGGAATCCCGTGCAGCTGGAACGGCGTCGTGACGCCCGCGTCGTTCAGCGTCTGCAGCAAGGTGGCGCCGCAGCCCCCCACACGCCCGTTGTCCTCGATCGAAACGACGAGTCGGTGCTCACGAGCGAGCTCGACCACGGCATCGTCGACCGGCTTGACCCAGCGCGGGTCGACGACGGTCACGCCGATGCCCTCCGCCCGCAGGCGCGAGGCCACGTCGACCGCGACCTCGGCCATGGCCCCCACCGCGACCACGAGGACGTCCTGGGCGCCATCGCGTACGAGGACGTCCGCGCCGCCCGCCTTGCCGATCGTCGGGATGTCCTCGGGCGGCGGCCCCTTCGGGAACCGCACGACCGTCGGCGCGTCGGTGACCTCGATCGCCTCGTCCAGCAGCTCCCGCAGCCGCGTGACGTCGCGCGGCGCAGCCAGTCGGAGGCCGGGCACGACCTGAAGGATCGACATGTCCCACATGCCGTTGTGACTCGCCCCGTCGTCGCCCGTGACGCCCGAGCGGTCCAGCACGAAGGTGACGCCGCACTTGTGCAGGGCGACGTCCATGAGGACCTGGTCGAAGGCACGGTTGAGGAACGTGGCGTACAGCGCAAACACGGGGTGCAGGCCACCCATCGCGAGGCCCGCAGCCGAGGTGGCGCCGTGCTGCTCGGCGATCCCGACGTCGATGGTCCGCTCGGGCCAGCGGGCCTGGAAGGCGTCGAGGCCGACCGGGTGCATCATCGCGGCGGTCATGGCCACGACGTCGCTGCGCCGCTCCCCCACCTCGAGCATCGCCTCGGAAAAGTGGTCGGTCCAGATCTTGCCCTTGGGCTTCTCCATACCGGTCTGCACGTCGAAGGGGCCGGGCGCGTGGAACTGGTCCGCCTCGTGGCGCAGCGCCGGATCGTAGCCGCGGCCCTTCTGGGTGATCGCGTGCACGATCACAGGCCCACCGAACTTCTTGGCCTGCGTGAGCGCCTCCTCCATCGCAGCCAGGTCATGGCCGTCGACCGGGCCGACGTACTTCAGGCCGAGGTCCTCGAAGAGGCCCTGAGGTGCCAGCGCGTCCTTCATGCCCTTCTTGACCGCGTGCAGGGCGTCGTACGCGTGCCCCCCGACGCCCGGAACGGCGTTGAGGCGCTTCTTGACCATGTCGAGCACCTGCTCGTAGTGCGGGTTCGTCCGCAGCCGCGTCAGCGCCGTCGCCAGCCCGCCGATGGTGGGCGTGTACGAGCGCTCGTTGTCATTGACCACGATCACCAGGCGCGAGTCCTTCGCGATCGCGATGTTGTTGAGCGCCTCCCACGCCATCCCGCCGGTCAGCGCGCCGTCACCGATCACGGCGACGACGTGGCGCTCCAGCTTCTGGATCGCGTACGCCTTGGCGAGGCCGTCGGCGTACGACAGCGCGGTCGAGGCGTGGGAGTTCTCCACGATGTCGTGCTCGGACTCGGCCTGGCTCGGGTAGCCGGACAGGCCGCCCTCCTTGCGCAAGCTGTCGAACTGAGCCGCGCGACCCGTGACCAGCTTGTGGACGTACGACTGGTGACCGGTGTCGAAGACGACGCGGTCGGTGGGACTGTCGAAGACGCGGTGGATGGCCAGCGTCAGCTCGACGACCCCGAGGTTGGGGCCGAGATGGCCCGAGTTGGTCGCGACCGTGCGGATCATCACGTCACGGATCTCTTCCGCGAGCCCCGCCATCTGGTCGGCGGAGAGCCCGCGCAGGTCGCGCGGCGAGGACAGCGTCTCGAGATGGCCCATGCTCGCGAGTCTATTTCATGGGCGGTCGAACACGGCCACTGCGGCCCCGCTCAGGCGTCCACAGCCGTACGAGCCCGGTACCGCCAGAACACCGGGACCGCCACGCACACGGCCACCGTCAGCACGACGACCAGGGCGCCCCCACCTGCTGCGGCCAACGCCGTACCCACCGAGGCGGCCGCGGCGCCATGGGCCACGTCCGCGATCCGGGGGCCACCCGCGACGACGACGATGAAGATCCCCTGGAGCCGTCCGCGCACCTCGTCGGAGGCCGCCGTCTGCAGCATGGTCGTACGGAACGCCGCCGACGCCATGTCGGCAGCACCACCGATCACGAGCATGCCGATCGCGAGGACCAGCCAGAACCGTTGCCCGCGGTCCACGACGTCGGCCCCCGCCACGGCCGCTCCGAAGCCGATCATCGCCACTCCCCAGACCAGGATCGCCACCACCACGGCCCGACCCTGCCGCGTGACGCGGGAGACCCAGCCGCTGAAGACGCCGCCCAGGACCGCGCCGAGGGGAATGCCGGCATACAGCAGGGCGAAGACGAGACCACCCTCGGACGGCCCCGCGAACGTCTCGTGGGCGATCTGGGGGAACAGCGCGCGCGGCATCCCGAACAACATGGCGATGATGTCGACGACGAAGGACATCATCAGGATCGGCTGGGTACGCAGGTAGGCGAAGCCCTCGATCACCGACCTCACCCCGGGCGTACGGCCGGGTGCGCCGAGCACCGGCAGGGCCGGCAGTCGGACCACGGCACCCAGAGTCACGAACAGGGTGAGGGTGTCGAGGAGGTAGAGCCACGAGTAGCCGAGCACCGGGATGAGCATCCCGCCCACCAAGGGTCCCGCGATGGCGCCCGCCTGCATGACCGTCATGTTGAGCGAGTTGGCTGCGGGCAGCAGCGAGTCGGGCAGGATGCGCGGAAGCAGAGCGCTGCGCGTGGGCTGGTTGACGGCGAAGAATGCCTGCTGGACGGAGAAGATCCCCAGCAGCAGCCACACGTTGTCAGCCCCCACCGCGGCCTGCACGAACAGCGCGGCGCTCGTGCCGATGAGGCCCAGGGTCGTGACGACCAGCAGTGTGCGCCGGTCGAAGTGGTCCGCGAGCGCGCCGCCCCACAGGCCGAACACCACCAGCGGCACCAGCCCGAACAGGCCCGTCAGACCCACGTAAGCCGAGGATCCGGTGATCTCGTAGATCTGGGCCGGCACCACGACCACGGTCAACTGCGCACCGATGACGGTGACGATGTTGGCCAGCCAGAGGCGGCGGAAGTGGTCGTTGGACAGCGGCCGGGTGTCAGCTGTCCACTTGCGCGCTCCGGTGCCACTCACTGGCGGAGTCTACGTCTGCGCGGGCCCCGACCGGGCCCGCGCCAGGCTCAGCGGGAGGTGATGTCCGCAACTGCCGCGGCACCGCCGGCGAAGGCAGTGACGACGGCGACGGACGGCCACGCGCCGATCTTCTTGGCCAGCGGGTGGGAACCGCCGAAGGCACCGACGTACAGCGCAGTCAGGGCAGCCGCCGGAGCGGGCCCCAGCTTCTTCGTCCAGGCCGTCGCGGCGGTCGCGCCAGCGGCAGCGAGGACCACGCCGCCCAGCTCGCGCTTCTTGGTGAACCGGGCGACGGCGTAGCCGCCCACGAGACCGACGGCAACGACAGGGGCGGTGGGGATGCTCATGCGGGCAGCGTACGGGGGCCGCTCCAGCGCGATGAGGCCAAGAAGGCCGGGACGATGTCAGCGGCGGCACTGCTGAGGTCCAGACCGAGGACGAGCGACGGGTCGACGAACACCATCTGCCTGCCTTCTCGGCAGTCGATGTCGGCGTCGGTCAGGTCGACGTCGGCGACGAAGACGGCCATCGCATCCCACGTGCCGTGGGAGGCGCGATGGTCGACGACGAACTCGCGCCACAACCTCAGCTGCCCCGCCGGCAGCACCACCCCGGTCTCCTCCTCCAACTCCCGGGCGGCAGCGGCCTCGTACGACTCCCCCGGCTCCACATGCCCTCCGGCCAGGCCCCACTTGTCGGGGTCGATGCGCGGGAACTCATCGCGCTCCTGCATCAGGATCCATCCGCGGCGATCGACGAGGAAGATCCCCGCGAACGTGTTCTCGCCCAGAGCCGGCGGATGGGTGGCCGACCACGCGAGAATCTCCGGCAGGAGTTGGCGTGTCGAGGGTACGAGCGGCAGCGCGCCGATCTCCTCGGGCTCCACGAAGACCATCTGCCGCCCCTCATGGCAGACGACGTCAGCGTCGGTCAGGGCCACACGAACGGCGAAGAAGTGCCCCGCGACGGCGCCCAGCACGGTGTCGAGTTCGAGCGATCCGAGTGGGGTCAGGTCGGCGACCGCGAGGTCCACCCCCGCCTCCTCGGCGACCTCGCGCACCGCGGCCTGGGCCGCGCCCTCCCCGGCCTCGATGCCGCCTCCGGGCAGGCACCAGCGCTCCGGCCAGACGGGCGCGCCCCCGTCGCGCTCCTGCATGAGGATGCGTCCGCGAGGATCGATGAGGGCGACGCACGCGTAGTCCTGCTCGCCCCACGCGAGGCCTTGCGACCGATGCTTGATCTCGGCGATCACCTCGCCCTTGGCCTCGGCGTAGGCGTTCATGTCGGTGAGCCCGGAGGCGACGAGGTCGCGCTTGGTGCGCGCGTACCGCTCCCGGTCGCCGGAGTCCGAGCGCAGTTGGTCGCGCAACAGCAGGTAGTCGCGCGCCGCCGGGTCACCGCGCTCGAGGATGTGCACATGCACGTCGCGGGCTGGCGTACGGACCATGCGGTGCCCAGGCTCGCGCACCCGCAACTCATAGCCCGCGTCGACCAGTCCCGGCAGCCAGTCCTCCTCGGCGGTGATGTCGGTGACCATGAGCAGCACGTCGATGATTGGTTTGGCGGCCAGGCCGGGCACCGAGGTGGATCCGATGTGCGCGATCAGGAGGGCTTCGTGGCTGATCGCCTCGAGGATGCGTGCACGGTGCTCGGCGAAGACGCCCGGCCAGGTGGGGTCGTACGCCGCCAACGTCAGGTCTCGCTCCTCGAGGCCGCCGATCAACTCGACCTGGGTGACGTCAGGGCGGCGGCGCTCGAAGGGCATTCGTCGACCCTACCCATGCTCACAGCCGTGCCGTGTAGCGCCGACCCCGGATCGCATCCTCGACCAGACCGACGGCGAGCCGTACGCCCGAGAGCCGCGCGTCCTCGATGAGGAACGTCTGCACTGCCGCCTCCACGACGGCCTCGGTGGCGACGTCGCGCAGGTCCCCCCGGATCTCGCTGAGGCCACGCCGTACGGCTGCCTGGTCGGCCTCCACGTGCAGCACCGCGAACCGGGCGAGCACGACGAGGTGGCGCCTCAGCCCCGAATAGCGGCGGTAGTCGGGCGGGCACAGGTCAAGCAGCCAGTTGGCGGCCGTGACCTCCCAGTCCGGCGCGTCGGGGGGACGGACCTGACGCGGCCAGCCGGGTGGAACGTACGTTGACACCAACTCATTGTATCGAACACTTGTTCGAATCGGATGCTCGTTCGTACATCCTCATCGTCAGCTCGTACGTGCGTCCGGATGGGCGCACCCCCTCGGCGCCCAATTTGGGGACAGTTGGAGCACACGAGTCCGGCCAACCGCCCACTCCAACTGTCCCCAATTTGGGGGCGTAGTCAGCTTTCGCCCGCACCCTCGAGCTGCGCGAGCAGGGGGTCCCTGAGTCCCACCAGATCCAGACGCCACCACGCGTCGGGGTAGACCAGCCGCCCCCGCATCGAGTCCTCGTACCCCGACAGCCGTACGAGCCGGCACGCCGGGTCCGGGATGCGGGCCGACGGAGGCTCGATCCCGTACGTCGACGCCTGCTCCCACCCGCGCGCAGCGTAGAAGTCGGGATCACCCTCCAAGAACACCAGCGGCGCCCCCAGCGACTCGGCACCCAGCACCGCCTCGTGGAGCAACTGCGGACCGATCCCCTGTCGCTGCCACGGCGGCGCGACGCCCAGCGGCGACAGGACCAGCACCTCCACCACGCTGTCCCGTGCGTCCAGCCAGGCACGGGAGAGGGCCACGTAACCCACGACCTCGCCCGCCTCCTCGGCGACGAGTTCGGCTCGCACGTCCCCACGCGCCCTGAGGTGGTCGAGCACTGCCACGATGGGCTGCCCCTCCTCACCGAAGGAGCCGTGGATGACCTGGATCACCGCCGCAGCATCGGCAGGGGCCACGAGTCGTACGTCCATGCCCCCATGCTGACACGCCGCCAGGGCCTCAGTCGGCGAGCGCGTCCTCGATGCGCTCCACCTTGGCCGTGAGCTGCCCGGTCCAGCCGGGTCGGATGTCGGCCTTCAGGACCAGCCCGACCCGCGGCGACACGGCCGCGACTGCATCGACGGCGGCCTTCACGACGGCCATGACTTCGTCCCATTCGCCCTCGATGTTGGTGAACATCGCGTTCGTCTCGTTGGGCAGACCCGACTCGCGGACGACTCGTACGGCCTGGGCGACCGCGTCGGTCACGGAGCCGTCGGCGGCGCTGGACATGGGCGACAGGGAGAACGCAACGATCATGCCGCCCAACCTAGTCCGAGGTGCGACTCGTCAACACGCGCGAAAGGGTTTGGCACCAAGCCCCCGCGTCACAGAGGGTGGAGCCATGATCGAGTTGCAGAGTCTGACCAAGAGATATGGCCAGTTCACCGCCGTGGACGACGTGTCGTTCCGCGCCGAGACCGGACGCGTGACCGGCTTCCTGGGACCCAACGGGGCCGGCAAGTCCACCAGCATGCGGATCATGGTCGGGCTCACCCCGCCCGACCACGGCACAGCAATGATCGACGGCCGCCGCTACACCGACCTGCCCAACCCTGGACGCGAGGTCGGCGTACTCCTCGACGCCTCCGCCCAGCACGCCGGCCGTACGGGTCGCGAGATCCTCACCATCGCCCAGCGCACCATGGGCGTTCCGGCCGCGAAGGTCGACGAGATGCTCGATCTGGTGAGCCTGACCGAGTCGGAGGCCAAGCGCCGCGTGCGCAACTACTCCCTCGGCATGCGCCAGCGCCTCGGCATCGCGACCGCCCTGATCGGCGACCCCCACGTCCTCATCCTCGACGAGCCCGCCAACGGCCTCGACCCGGCGGGCATCCGCTGGATGCGAGACCTCCTGCGCCACTACGCCAACAACGGCGGCACCGTCCTGCTGTCCTCACACCTGCTGCACGAGATCGAGGTCATCGCCGACGACCTCGTCGTCATCGGCAACGGTCGCATCGTCGCCCAGGGCACCAAGGAGGAGTTGTTGGCCACGGCCGGCACGCTCGTCCGTTCCCGCGACATCGCCAGCCTCACCAGCGCGCTCGCAGCGGCTGGGATCGCCGCGACCCCGTCCGGCACCGACGCCCTGCACGCGGACGCGGAACCCGCCGCCGTGGGCGAGGCAGCGCTCAAGGCGGGCGTCGCCCTCAGCGAACTCCGCCCGGCCGAGGGCGCGGGCCTGGAGGAGATGTTCCTCCAGCTCACCTCCTCCACCCAGCGCGAGGCCACCGCCGCACCGACCGAAGGGACCCCCGCATGAGCACCGCGACCGCCCCCGTCCGTACGGGGCACGCACCCATCCCGATGATGCGTCTGGTCGGTGTCGAGATCCGCAAGATGTTCGACACCCGCTCCGGCTTCTGGCTCATGGTCAGCACGGGCATCCTCAGCGTTCTCGCCGCCCTCGCGGTGGTCGCCTTCGGTGGCGACGGCTCGCAGACCTACGAGTCGTACGGCACCGCGATCGGGGTGCCCATGGCCATCCTGCTGCCCGTCATGGCAATCCTGTCCGTCACCAGCGAGTGGTCCCAGCGCACGGGTCTGACCTCCTTCACGCTCGTCCCGCATCGCGGCAAGGTCATCGGCGCCAAGGCGCTGGCGACCCTGGTCGTCGGCGTCGCAGCAATGGTGATCGCGATGGCCGTGGGGGCGCTCGGCACGCTGATCGGCGCGGCAGTCCACGGGGTCGACCCGGAGTGGAACATCAGCGCGATCCAGGTGCTGGGGATCATCGTCGCCAACGTGGTCGGCATGTTCATGGGCTTCATGCTCGGGCTGCTGATCCGCAACTCCCCCGGCGCCATCGTGGGTTACTTCGTCTACTCGTTCGTCATCCCCACCATCCTCGGGATGCTGTACGCGCTGCAGGAGTGGTACCGCGACATCTCCGGCTGGGTGGACTTCCAGATGAACTCGACGATGCTGTTCGCCATGGACCAGATGTCCGGCAAGGACTGGGCACAGCTCGGTGTCACGAGCGTCATCTGGCTCTTCGCACCCATCGCGCTCGGCCTCTACTTCACGCTGCGCTCCGAAGTGAAGTGACCCGGTCCTGACCACGCGAACCCCCGCCACCCGGCCTCCGGGCAGCGGGGGTTCGCGCTTGTCCGCTCAGCCAGCGACCGCGCGCACCGCGTCCGCCAGTGGCGTGGCGGGGCGCCCGATGAGGGTGGCGAGGTCGTCGCCCTCGACCAGCAGGTCGCCGCGGGCGAGCCCGAGGTCGGAGTCGACCAGCATCTCGACGTAGGGGGCGGGGACGCCCGCGCTGGTGAGCGCCTCCCCGTACGCCTCGGCAGGCAGCGCCTGGTGGGTCACCGTCGCGCCGGTGACCTCGGAGACCGTGGCGGCGTACTCGTCGAGGCTGAAGGCGGGCCCGCCCAGCTCGTAGGTCTGCGCCGGGGACTCAGCGAGCAGGACCGCGGCGGCCGCGTCGGCGAAGTCCGCGCGGGTGGCGGCACTGACCCGTCCGGTCCCCGTCGCGCTCAGCACCGCGCCGTGCTCGAGCTGGGTGGCGAGTTGGGCGGTGTAGTTCTCGATGTACCAACCGTTGCGCAGCAGCGAGTGGCGCAGGCCGGATTCGCCGATCGCGCGCTCGGTCGCGAGATGGTCCGCGGCCAGCCCAAGGCCGCTGGAGTCGGCGTTGGCAATGCTCGTGTACGCGAGCAGGTCGACCTCGGCGGCCTTGGCTGCGGCGAGGACGTTGAGGTGTCCGGCCACGCGGTTGCCGACCTCGCTGCTGGAGATGAGCAGCGCCTTGTCGACACCGTCGAACGCAGCGGTGAGCGACGCCGGGTCGCCGTAGTCGGCCGCGCGGGTGTCGACGCCCAGGTCGGAGAGGTCGGCCAGGCGCTCCGGGTTGCGGCCGACGGCCACGATGTCCGCAGCCTCGACGCCGCGGGCGAGGAGGGCGTCGACGACGAGGCGGCCGAGCTGGCCGGTGGCACCGGTGATGGCGATGGTCATGGGAGTTCCTTTCGAGTGGGTTCCTCCGGTGAACCCCACTTCTGGAAAGTAACTTCCCAAACCGCCGTACGCACTTTGAAGTAAGGTCGATGCCGTGACCACCGACGAACTCTCCACGCTCTATCCCGACGGCGTCTTCCCCGCCGCGTGTGCGAGCCGTACGTTGCTCGACCACGTGGTGAGCAAGTGGGGCGTCCTGGTGCTGGTCTCCCTCGCCGAGCGCCCGCATCGCTGGAGCGAGTTGCGCCGCCGAGCCCAGGGCATCAGCGAGAAGATGCTCGCCCAGACGCTCAAGACACTCGAGGCCGACGGGCTGGTCCACCGCGAGCAGCAGCCGGTGATGCCGCCACGGGTCGACTACCGCCTCACCGAGGCCGGCGAGGAGCTAGCGGCGCTGCTGCGTCCCCTGCTCGCATGGGTGGCCGTACGCGCCGGCGACATGCCCGACCCCGAGGCCGCCGTCCCTCAACCCTGAGACCTTCTCAGGGTCACACCGGGGACCGGGGCGGGTCGCACCCGATATCCGATCGGCCTCCGGTCGACAAGGCTGGACACATGATCGAAGTCCAGAACCTGACCATGCGCTACGGCGCGTTCACGGCCGTCGACGACGTGTCGTTCACTGCTCGCCCGGGTCGCGTCACCGGCTTCCTGGGCCCCAACGGAGCCGGCAAGTCCACCACCATGCGGATCATGGTCGGCCTCACCCGACCGCAGCAGGGATCAGCCCGCATCAACGGCCGGCTCTACTCCTCCTTGCCAAACCCCGGACGCGAGGTCGGCGTCCTGCTCGACGCCTCCGCCCAGCACGCCGGCCGTACGGGCCGCGAGATCCTCACCATCGCCCAGCGGACGATGGGCGTCTCGGCCACCGCGGTCGACGAGATGCTCGACCGGGTCAGCCTGACGCCCAGTGAGTCCGGCCGCCGCGTGCGCAACTACTCCCTCGGCATGCGCCAGCGCCTCGGCATCGCCACCGCCCTGATCGGCGACCCCCACGTCCTCATCCTCGACGAGCCCGCCAACGGCCTCGACCCGGCGGGCATCCGCTGGATGCGTGACCTGCTGCGCGAGTACGCCAACAACGGCGGCACCGTCCTGCTGTCCTCACACCTGCTGCACGAGATCGAGGTCATCGCCGACGACCTCGTCGTCATCGGCAACGGTCGCATCGTTGCCCAGGGCACCAAGGCCGAACTGCTGGCCACCGCGGGAACGCTCGTGCGTACCGGCGACGTCCACGCGTTGGGCACGGCCCTGGCCGCCGCAGGCATCGAGGCGCAGACCAGCGGCCCCGACGCCCTCCGCGCAGACGCGGACGCGGAAGCCGTCGGCCGCGTCGCCCTGGACGCCCGCATCGCCCTCACCGAGCTGCGCGCCGCCGACGGCGCCGGCCTCGAGGAGATGTTCCTCCAACTCACCGCCACCACTCAGCGCGAAGGAGCAGCAGCATGAGCACCGCCGTCGCCACCCCCACCGCCACCGACGTGGCACGCCCCAACCGTCAGCACGCCGGGATCCCCTTCACCCGGCTGATGGCCGTGGAGCTGCGCAAGATGTTCGACACCCGTTCCGGCTTCTGGCTCATGGCCAGCGTGGTCATCCTGAGCGTCTTGGCTTCCGGTGCGGTGCTGCTGTTCGGGGACAAGGGCGACGTGACGTACGCCAACATGTCCTCGGCGATCGGCATCCCCCTGGCGATCCTGTTGCCGGTGATCTCGATCCTCTCGGTGACCAGCGAGTGGTCCCAGCGCACCGGGCTCACCTCCTTCACCCTCGTACCGCACCGCGGCCGCGTCCTGCTCGCCAAGGGCGTCGACACCGTGCTGGTCGGCGTGGTCGCGATGGTCGTCGCCATGGCCATCGGCGCCGTCACCAACCTTCTGGGCGCGCTGGCGTACGGCATCGATCCGGTGTGGGAGACCAACCCGGCCGACCTGTCCAAGATCGTCCTCGCCAACGTGTTGGGCATGCTCATCGGCTTCATGTTCGGCCTGGTGATCCGCAACTCCCCCGGCGCGATCGTCGCCTACTTCGTCTACTGGTTCGTGCTGAGCAACCTGTTCTTCCTGCTCTCCTCGACCCAGGAGTGGTTCGCCGACATCGAGCGCTGGATCAACTTCCAGTACAACCAGACCTACCTCTTCGACCAGGACCTGGTCGCCAAGGACTGGGCCTACCTCGCGGTGAGCGGCGTGCTGTGGCTCGTCCTCCCCGTGGCCATCGGCACCTGGCGCGCGATGCGGGCCGAGGTGAAGTAGTCGCACCGTTGCCAACGTCCCCGCCGCGAGTCACGCGGCGGGGACGCTGTGCGTACGCCTCAGGTGCCCGAGGTGGTGGCCTCGACGCGTGCGGAGTCGTCCAGGATCGTGCGCAACCGAGCCAGTCCGGCGTGGGTCTGGGACTTCACGGTCCCCACGGTGCAGCCCATCAACTCGGCGGTCTGCGCTTCGGAGCGGTCCTCGACGTGGCGCAGCACGACTGCGGTGCGCTGCCGGGCGGGAAGCTGCGACAACGCCGCCCGGAGCTCGTCGCGCTGGGTGACGTCGCGGTCCCTCACCGCCGTGTCGGGGACTGTCTCGACCGTGATCTCGCGGCCCTTCGTACGCCGCCACCGCGAGATGTTCTGCCGCACCATCACGCGGCGCACGTACGCCTCCGGGCTGCCCTCGATGCGGTGCCATGCCGGTACGCATCGGGCCAGCGCGTCCTGGACGAGGTCCTCAGCGTCGGAGGGGTTGGACACGAGCAGGTACGCCGAGCGCACCAGCGCGTGATAGCGGTCGGCCACGAAGTCATGGAATCCGTCGGGAGCTGCCATCTCAGCCGACCTCCCCGACGTGCGCCGCACCGAGCACCGAGCGGGCGTAGGACCAGGCGCGCTGCGGCGTCCCCGTCAGGGTGTCGTCGGCGATGAGGTCCGCGACGTCGCCCGTCTCCGGGTCGAGGGTCATGTAGCGCTGCCAGCCCGCGGGTTCGCCCACTCCGGAGGAGAAGTCGAGGCTCTCCGCGGCGATGACCACGACCTCGCCGCCCCGGCCGACGCCCAGCGTGACGATGCTCTGCTCCATGGGCACCTCGCGCCACCTCGCCTGCGGGTCGCTGAGGTCGAGTGCGCGCAGTTCCTCCTGCTGATCGGCGGGGTTCGTGGGGCCGTTGGTGAGGACGCGGGAGTACGCGAGCAGCCAGCGCCCGTCCCCCGACACGGCGATCTGCAGGTGGTCACCCGCCGTCACGTCGAGCTCCGGAACCGTCGTCGACGTCACTGACGTGCTGGCGGCCGCGCCCTGGCGCAGTGCGCTCGTGGTCGGGTCGAGCAGCCACCAGCCGGCCTCGCCGAAGGCCGGTACGCCACCCGCACCCACGGTGTCGTTGGGCGTGGGCACGGCGCCTGCGGCCTGCGGCCACACCGACCACGCCTCACTTCCCGTACGCCACAGCAGGGGATCCATCGGCTTGGACCCGAAGCTGAACTCCGGGCCGTCCATCTCGAACCGTTGGGTCAGGCTCGCCACGAGGGTGTCGTCATCGAGCCACTGGACGCTGAGGGCATCCACGCTGGTCGCGGTGTCGACCTCGATGTCGCTGACCTCGCCCGAGGCCAGATCGCGCACGTGGGCCGAGGTCCAGCCCTTCCACGCCACGTCGGCCGAGTCAGCCACGTCGGGGTCGCTGAGCCAATAGAGCACCTTGGTCCCGCCAGGCGACAACTCGACGCCCGCTGCCCCCTCAGGAAGGGTGAGGAGGCCGTACTGCCCGGTCTCCGCGGACACAGCCACCACCGGGCCCGAACCCCCGACTCCGCCCGTCTCCCCGGGCAGTGTCCCCACGGGACCGTACGGCTGTTCGTCGACCTCCGTCAGCAGGGCCGCGACAGGTCCGGCCGGGAGCTCCTCAAGGTCGGCCTCGTCCGGGACTGCCATGCGCTGCGGCAAGCGGAAGCCGGTGGCCTCACCTCGCTCGGTGGCGAACAGGCCCTCGCCCTGACGGCCGTCGACGCCGGACCCGCGCGGGAACGCCGCCCCGGCGCCGACCACCACAGCGCAGGTGAGCGCGACGACACCCGCAGCTGCCGCGGCCGTACGGCGCGCGTGCCGTCGCCGTCCCGTGCGCCACAGCCGGTCCGCATCGGGCACCCCGCCGGGCTCTGCCTGCGCGGAGGACAGGCTCCTGAGCCGTTCCTCGATGCCTTGCATGGATCCCCCTCACCGTCGCTTCCTACTCCCACGACGCACGGCGGCCCGAAAAGGTTGGTGGCCATCACTGGGCGTCGCAGGCGTCACGGTCCCGAAATGCCGACGAGCGGCTGCCGGTGGTCCCGGCAGCCGCTCGCGCGGTGGTGTGCGTCAGCCCTTGAGCAGGTTGCGCAGCACGTACTGCATGATGCCGCCATTGCGGTAGTAGTTCGCCTCACCGGGGGTGTCGATGCGGACGACGCCGTCGAAGGCGACGACCGAGCCGTCGGCCTTGGTCGCGGTGACCTTCAGCGTCTTCGGCGTACGACCCTCGTTGAGCTCGGTGATGCCGGCGACCGAGAAGGTCTCCTCACCCGTCAGGCCCAGGCTGTCGGCGTTCTCGCCGGCCGGGAACTGCAGCGGGACGACGCCCATGCCGATGAGGTTCGAGCGGTGGATGCGCTCGTACGACTCCGCGATGACGACCTTGACGCCGAGCAGCGAGGTGCCCTTGGCGGCCCAGTCGCGCGAGGAGCCCGAACCGTACTCCTTGCCCGCCAGGACGACCAGCGGGATGCCGGCGGCCTGGTAGTTGACCGACGCGTCATAGACGAACGTGACGGGACCGTCGGCCTGGGTGAAGTCACGCGTGAATCCACCCTCCGTGCCGGGCGCGATCTGGTTGCGCAGGCGGATGTTGGCGAAGGTGCCGCGGATCATGACCTCGTGGTTGCCTCGGCGCGAGCCGTAGGAGTTGAAGTCACGCTGCTCGACGCCGTTCTCGGTGAGGTACTGACCGGCCGGGCTGTCCTTCTTGATCGCACCAGCGGGGCTGATGTGGTCGGTGGTGACCGAGTCGCCGAGCTTGAGCAGGACGCGGGCGCCCTCGATGTCGGTGACCGGTGCCGGGGTCTCCGGCATGCCATCGAAGTACGGAGCCTTGCGGACGTAGGTCGACTTCTCGTCCCACGTGAAGATGTTGCCCTCGGGGGTGGGCAGCGAGCGCCAGCGCTCGTCGCCAGCGAAGACGTCCTTGTAGGACTCGCCGAACATCTCGGAGTTGATCGCACCGGCGATGGTCTCCTCGACCTCGGCCGGGGTCGGCCAGATGTCCTTGAGGAAGACGTCGTTGCCGTCGGTGTCCTGACCCAGAGCGTCGTTGAACAGGTCGACGTTCATGTTGCCGGCGATCGCGTACGCGACGACCAGCGGCGGGGACGCCAGGTAGTTCATCTTGATGTCGGGGCTGATGCGGCCCTCGAAGTTGCGGTTGCCCGACAGCACGGAGACGACGGCCATGTCGTGCTCGTTGACGGCCGCGGAGACCTCGGGGATCAGCGGGCCGGAGTTGCCGATGCAGGTCACGCAGCCGTAGCCGACCAGGTTGAAGCCCAGCTTGTCGAGGTACGGCGTGAGGCCGGCCTTCTCGTAGTAGTCCGAGACGACCTGGGAGCCGGGCGCAAGGGTGGTCTTGACCCACGGCTTGCGGGTCAGGCCCTTCTCGACAGCCTTCTTGGCCAGCAGCGCCGCACCGATCATCACGCTCGGGTTGGAGGTGTTGGTGCACGAGGTGATGGACGCGATGGTGACCGCGCCGTTCTCGAGCTCGAAGGAGGTGCCGTCGGCCAGGGTGACCGGGACCTTCGCGTCGACGTTGGAGGTGTAGCCCTTGACGTCGGAGGCGAAGTTGCCCGAGGCCTTGGTGACTTCGATGCGGTCCTGGGGACGCTTCGGGCCCGCGATCGAGGGGACCACGGTGGCCAGGTCGAGCTCGAGCTTCTCGGAGTAGCGCGGCTCGGCGGTCGGGTCGAGCCAGAGGCCCTGCTCCTTGGCGTACGCCTCGACGAGCGCGATCTGCTCCTCGGAACGGCCCGTGAGACGCAGGTAGTTGGTCGTCTCGCCATCGATCGGGAACACCGCGATGGTGGAACCGAACTCGGGGCTCATGTTGCCGATCGTGGCGCGGTTGGCCAGCGGCAGGGCAGCCACACCGGGGCCGTAGAACTCGACGAACTTGCCGACGACGCCGTGCTTGCGGACCATCTCGGTGATGGTGAGCACCAGGTCGGTGGCGGTCGAGCCCTCGGGGAGCTCGCCGTTGAGCTTGAAGCCCACCACGCGCGGGATCAGCATGGAGACCGGCTGGCCGAGCATCGCGGCCTCGGCCTCGATGCCGCCGACGCCCCAGCCGACCACGCCGATGCCGTTGACCATCGTGGTGTGGGAGTCGGTGCCGACGCAGGTGTCGGGGTAGGCCTGGAGCACGCCGTCGACCTCGCGGGTGAAGACCGTGCGGGCGAGGTGCTCGATGTTGACCTGGTGGACGATGCCGGTGCCCGGCGGGACGACCTTGAAGTCGGCGAACGCGCCCTGGCCCCAGCGCAGGAACTGGTAGCGCTCCCGGTTGCGCTCGTACTCGATCTCAACGTTGCGCTCGAAGGCCTCCGGCGTGCCGAAGACGTCGGCGATCACGGAGTGGTCGATGACCATCTCGGCGGGCGCGAGCGGGTTGATCTTGGACGGGTCGCCGCCCAGGT
>JAEWOG010000103.1 GCA_023460975.1 Actinomycetes bacterium | reverse complement strand
ACGACATCATCAAGGAGTACCTCTCCCGGGGCACCTACGTCTTCCCGCCCGAGCACTCGCTGCGCCTGACCGCGGACACCATCGCCTACACGGTCAACCGGATCCCCAAGTGGAACCCGATCAACATCTGCAGCTACCACCTGCAGGAGGCGGGCGCGACGCCCGTGCAGGAGCTGGCCTACGCGATGTGCACCGCGATCGCGGTGCTCGACCAGGTGAAGGGCTCCGGCCAGGTCTCCGAGGACGACTTCGAGAAGGTCGTCGGGCGGATCTCCTTCTTCGTCAACGCCGGCGTGCGCTTCATCGAGGAGACCTGCAAGATGCGGGCCTTCGTGCAGTTGTGGGACGAGATCACCCGCGAGCGCTACGGCGTCACCGACCCCAAGATGCGCCGGTTCCGCTACGGCGTCCAGGTGAACTCGCTGGGACTCACCGAGGCCCAGCCCGAGAACAACGTGCAGCGCATCGTCCTCGAGATGCTCGGGGTGACGCTGTCCAAGGATGCCCGCGCACGCGCGGTCCAGCTGCCGGCCTGGAACGAGGCGCTGGGTCTGCCGCGCCCGTGGGACCAGCAGTGGTCCCTGCGCCTGCAGCAGGTGCTGGCCTACGAGTCGGACCTGCTCGAGTACGACGACATCTTCGCGGGATCGCACGTCGTCGAGGCCAAGGTCGCCTCACTGGTGCAGGGCGCGAAGGCCGAGATCGACCGGGTCCAGGCGATGGGTGGCGCGATCGCCGCCGTGGAGTACATGAAGCAGGAGCTGGTTTCGAGCCACGCTGCCCGCAGGGCGCGCATCGAGGCGGGCGAGGAGATCATCGTCGGCGTCAACAAGTTCGAGACCACCGAGCCGTCCCCGCTGACCGCGGACCTCGACGGCGCGATCCAGACGGCCGACCCGGCCGCCGAGGCTGCGGCCAAGGAGTCGGTCGAGGCATGGAAGGCGCAGCGCGACGAGACGGCCGTGAGCGCTGCCCTCAGCAGGCTCGCCGAGGACGCCAAGACGGACGCCAACCTCATGGACGCGACGCTCGCCGCGGCGCGTGCGGGGGCGACGACGGGCGAGTGGGCCGGGACCTTGCGCGAGGTGTTCGGTGAGTTCCGCGCGCCGACCGGTGTCGCCGGCGCTGTCGGTGTCGTCGCCGCCGGCGCGGAGCTCACCGCCGTGCGCGAGCGTGTCGCCGCCACGGGCGAGGAGCTCGGAGGTCGCCTGCGGCTGCTGGTCGGCAAGCCCGGCCTCGACGGGCACTCCAACGGTGCCGAGCAGGTCGCCGTGCGTGCTCGTGATGCTGGGTTCGAGGTCATCTACCAAGGCATTCGACTCACGCCCGAGCAGATCGTGGCCGCGGCCCTCGCCGAGGACGTCCACTGCGTGGGCCTGTCGATCCTGTCCGGATCGCACATGGAGCTCGTGCCCGCCGTGCTCGACGGTCTCCGCGAGGCCGGCGCCCCGGACGTCCCGGTGATCGTCGGCGGCATCATCCCCGATTCCGACGGCAAGCGCCTGGTGGAGATGGGGGTCGCCGCCGTCTACACGCCCAAGGACTTCGGCCTCACCGAGATCATGGACGGCATCGTCGGCGTGATTCGCCGCGCCAACGATCTGGACTGACATCCTCGCGCCGCGCGGGTTCCCTGGGTGGGGGACCCGCGCGGCGGGCATTTCGGGCAGACTCGGCCCATGTCACGCGTGATCGTTGTCGGGGCCGGTGTCGTGGGGCTGACGTGCGCCGTACGGCTTCTCGAGGCCGGCCACGAGGTGCACGTCCACGCCCGCGACCTCCCGCTGGAGACGACCTCGGTCGTGGCGGCAGCGCTCTGGTATCCCTACCTCGCATTGCCCCAGGACCGGGTCACCGCGTGGGCGGCTCGGTCGTACCGTGTGTTTGCCGAGTTGGCTGCCGACCCCGCCACGGGCGTCAGCATGATGCGGGGGACCGAAGTCCTGCGCCGTCGCACCGCGCAGCCGTGGTGGCGCGATGCCGTGCCGACGCTGGACCGGCTGGCGGCTGCTCCCGTGGGTTACGAGGACGGCTGGACCTTCACCAGCCCGGTGGTGGACATGCCGATCTTTCTGTCGTGGCTGCGTGCCCGCGTGGAGGAGTTGGGTGGCACCGTCACCCGGATGAGTCTTTCGGCCCTGCCGCAGGGAGTGCTGGTGGTGAACGCCACGGGCCTGGCGGCTCGGCACTTCGCCGGTGACCCGAGCGTGAGTCCCGCGCGCGGCCAGGTGGTGGTCGTGGAACAGGTGGGCCTCGACGAGTGGTGGCTGGACGGGGAAGGTCTGACCTACGTGGTGCCGCGCCGAGGAGAGATTGTGCTCGGCGGTACGGAGGTGCCGGGGGAGTGGAGCCGTACGCCCGACCCGCGGGTCGCTGAGGAGATCCTGCAGAGGGCTGCGGCGTTGGTGCCACTCGTGGCGGGCGCGAAGGTGCTGCGCCACCGGGTGGGGCTGCGGCCAACCCGGCCGTCGGTGCGGCTGGAACGCGAGGGGTCTGTCGTGCACTGCTACGGGCACGGCGGCGCGGGCGTCACCCTGAGTTGGGGGTGCGCCGAGGAGGTCTCGGAGTTGGTGGGCGATGAGTGACCTGCAGTGCGCCAGCAGGATCTTCGTGGCACGACACGGGGAGGCGGCCTACGAGACGGACCTGGTCACCGATGACGGGGGCTCCCTCACCCCGCGCGGCCGGGAGCAGGCGCGGGCGCTGGGGGAGCGGCTGCTTCCTCACCGCGTCGCGCGGGTGTGGTGCAGCCCCGCGTCGCGCGCCGTCCAGACTGCGGAGATCGCCGCGGCCGTGCTGGGCGTGGACGTGGTCGTACGGGAGGGTCTGCGCGAGTACGGCGTGGGCCGGCTCGCGGGAACGGACGCCGATGAGGCCGCCGAACTGGGCCCCGTCTTCGCGGCCTGGAGTGCTGGCGACGACACGGCGCAGATCCCGGGCGCCGAGCGGGTGGTCGACATCGTCGCCCGGGTCGTCCGGGTGCTGGAGGAGGTGCGCGATGCTCACCGTGGCGATGCGGTCCTCGTCGTGAGTCACGGCGGAGCGATCATGGCCACGGTGCCCGAGTTGATCCGGGTGCCGAGGGCCTCGGCGCCCGCCACGCTGAATCTGGGTGGCGGTGGCTGTGTGGCGCTGGTGGCCGACGCGGACGGGTGGAGCCGTACGGACCCGGGGGAGGTCTGACCCTCCGAGGAGCATGCGCCCCGAGGAGAGTGGGACATCACACGTAGGGCGCCCTTACTTAAGGTAGCCTTACCTTCATGGGGAAGGCCAAGAAGGGCGGCAAGGTCGCCAAGCTGCCGAAGAAGGAGTGCTGCGTGTCCAAGACACGCTGCAACCGCTGCCCCCTGCGCATGCTCAAGGAAGGCACCCTGCCCGCCGGCTACACGGTCAAGCAGCGCCGCCTCGTGCGCCTCGAGGATGTCGCCGTCGTCCAGCGGGACCAGCCGGTGGCCGTCGGCACGAAGACGAAGAAGACGAAGAAGGCCAAGAAGGCCAAGAAGGCCAAGAAGAAGGACGCCGCCGTCGCGGTCCTTGCGGCGCAGCCCAAGAAGTCCAAGAAGTCGAAGAAGTCCAAGAAGGCAGCCTGAGGGCTGCTTCACCGCAGGCGTTTGCCCGCGAAGATCACGCCGACGCCCAGCGCAGCCCCGGCCGCCAGCCCGAGCAGCCGGGTGCCGTCGTCGCCGAAGGACCCTCCCAGTGCGGCCCCGCCCAGCATGAAGGCGAACACGACCACGGCGAGAGCCATGCGGGAGATCATCTCGCGCAGGAAGAGCGTGAACAGGCTTTCGCTCGTGCCGTCCGCGCGCAGCGCGACCGCCTCCACCACGGCGCGTACGGGGATGGGGCCGTACACATGCGGGAACCTCTCGTTCCCCACGCGCTCGAACCGTACGGGCGAGTCCATGCGCGCGGGGTCGATGACCAGGAGCACGAGCGGCTCGTCGATGTCCGCATAGAACCGCTCGAGCACGCCCGCCACCTGCTCGCGCCGGCTCGCGTGGATGAAGCCCTCCTCGGCCAGGGTGCGCTCGCGCGTGGACATCTCGTACGACCCGTTGCGGCGCGCCGCGCGCCAGTGCGCGGCGGTGGCAACGTGGTAGATCGGCTCACTCACCACGGCAGGCTATCGATGCCGCTGCCGGCGTCCGGGGACTGACGGGCCGCGCCCCTCAGAAGAGGCGGTCCTCGGCGTCGTCCATGCCCCGCAACGCGTCGTAGTCGACGAGGGCGCACGCGATGCCGCGGTCGCCGGCCAGTACGCGAGCCTGGGGCTTGATCTCCTGAGCCGCGAAGATGCCGCGCACGGGTCCCTTCGTGGTCAGCAGCGGGTCGCGGTTGAGGAGCTCGAGGTAGCGGGTGAGCTGTTCGACGCCGTCGATCTCTCCGCGTCGTTTGATCTCGACTGCGACCGAGAGTCCCTCCCCGTCTCGGCACATCAGGTCAACGGGGCCGATCGCCGTCATGTACTCGCGACGCACGAGCGTGAGACCGTCCGACAGCGTGGCCGGGTGCTCGGCCAGGAGTTCCTGGAGGTGCTTCTCCACCCCGTCCTTCTGCAGGCCGGGGTCGATCCCGAGGTCGTGGCTGGAGTCGTGCAACACCTCGTCGATGAGGATGCGCAAGGTGTCGTCGGTCTTGGCGGCGCTGACCAGCCACTCGGGCCGCCCGTCCTCGTGGGTTCCCTCGCGCATCGTGCACGGCGGAGACATCCAGTTGAGGGGCTTGTAGGAGCCACCGTCGGAGTGGATCAGGACCGAGCCGTCGGACTTCAGCATCAGTACGCGGGTGGCCATCGGCAGGTGGGCCGACAGTCGCCCCGCGTAGTCGACCTGGCAACGAGCAACGACGATCCTCACCCGCGCAGGCTACCTGCCGTGTGTCGACCACCACGCGGATAGGTATTACCGACGGGTAGGAATCGTGCCACCATGGCGCCCATGACCGAGCTGACCTCCGCCCAGATCACCGATCTGCTCGTCCTGCCCTACCTCAACCACGCGGTGCGCATGTACGAGTCCGGCTACGCCACCCGCGCCGACATCGACGCAGCCATGCGCTTCGGGTGCGGCTACCCGACGGGCCCCCTGACCGATGCGGAGGCCCGTGGCCTCGCGCCCGTGCGTGATGCGCTGGCCGCCCGCCATGCCGAGACGGGCGACGTGCTGCACCAGCCCGCCGACCTGCTTGCGGCGCGCGCCGAGACCGGCACCATCGCCGATGCCGCGACGGGCGAGGACGCGCCCGCGCCCCAGTTGCGCCACGACATCCGAGTCGTCGGGGTCGTCGGCACCGGAACCATGGCCTCGGGCATCGTTCAGGTGTTCGCTCAGGCCGGGTACGACGTCGTCTACGTCGGCCGCGGCGAGGACAAGGTGGCGGGCGTGCGCGCCGCCATCGAGAAGTCCCTCGACAAGGCGGTCTCGCGCGGCAAGCTCGACGAGGCCGGCAAGGCTGAGGTGCTCGGTCGCCTCACGGGCGCCACCGAGCGTGAGGCCCTCGCCGAGGTCGACATCGTCGTGGAGGCCATCGCCGAGGACCTCGCGATCAAGACCCAGCTCTTCTCTGACCTGGACCGCATCTGCAAGCCCGGTGCCATCCTCGCCACCACGACGTCGTCGCTGCCGATCCGCGCGTGCGCCGAGGCCACCTCGCGTCCCGAGTCGGTCATCGGCATGCACTTCTTCAACCCGGCCCCGGTGATGAAGCTCGTCGAGGTCGTCACGACCGACAAGACTGCTGCCGAGGTCGACGAGACGACTCTGGCGCTGTGTGCCAAGGTCGGCAAGGTCGCCGTCTCGTGCGGTGACCGCGCCGGCTTCATCGTCAACGCGCTGCTGTTCCCGTACCTCAACGACGCCATCAAGCTCCTCGAGTCCGGTCAGGCGAGCACGACTGAGATCGACGCAGCCATCAAGGAGCAGGCCGGCTTCCCGATGGGTCCCTTCGAGCTGCTCGACGTCGTCGGCAACGACGTGTCGCTGGCCATCCAGAAGGAACTGCACACCGAGTTCGGCCACGAGGGCTTCACCCCGGCGGCCACCCTGGAGCAGGTCGTCGCTGATGGACACCTCGGTCGCAAGACGAAGAAGGGCTTCCACGACTACAGCTGACCTCTCTGCTGGTCGCGCTGGTTGAGCGTGTCGAAACCGGGGCGTCCCGCTGGTTGAGCTTGTCGAAACCTTCGTCTCGACAGGCTCGACGAGCGGGGGCGTCCCGACGGGCGGGGCGTGAGGTCAGCGGTGGTCGGCCACGATGGCGGCGAGCCGAGCGCGGGTGTTGATCTCGAGCTTGCGGTAGATGTTCGTCAGGTGGGCGTCCACGGTGCGTGGAGAGACGAACAGTTGCTCGCCGATCTGCCGGCTGGTCAACCCGTCCGCGACCAGGTCGGCCACCTGACGCTCGGCCGGCGTGAGGTCGTCGAGCACGGACGGCGCCGCAGGAACCGTGCCGATGAAGAGTGATGCCACGTCGGCGAGGCCTTGCTCGGAGACGCAGTCGTCCACCAGCCAGCCCCGCGGAACAGTCCGAGCCGGCTCCACGGCGAACTGGGCGGCGTACCCCCACGACGTGGCCAGTTGCGGCAGGCGGATCGCTTGGGCGGCCGCGGCCAGGTCGCGCGCGGCGCGCAGCCCCGACCGGCGCGCCACTGACGCGAGACCATCGAGTGCGTCCGCGGCGCGCAGGCGCATCGGCATCTGAGTCGCCTGCTCGAGGCAGGTGAGGAAGGTCGAGGTTGCCTGCTCGACCTCATCGAGATCGAGCAGAGCCCGTCCGAGCAGGAGCCGGGTCTCCACGGCGTCACGGCCCAGCCGCGCCGAGTCGGCGAGGGCGACGACGTCGGCGGCCAACCCGGCAGCACGTCGCGACTGACCGGCTGCGAACAGCACGCGGGCGTCCTGGGCCAGCACGGGCAGGCGTACGGCCCACGGCAACAGGTCGCGGTCGGTGGAACGCTCGGTCCACGTGGGGTCGATGCCGCGCAGCACCGTCTCGGCGAGCAGGCTCACGCGGGTCTCGGCGAGCTCATCGGCTTCGCGGACCACGGCCCGCGTCCCCGCCACGGCCTCGCGCAGTCGGCCGCGTTCCAGGGCGACCCTGGCGAGCAGGGTCCGCGCCGACAGGGTGATCCACCGCTCGCTGTTGGCCCGGGTGAGGGGGATCGCTTCGTTGGCGGCGCTCACGCACTCGCTGAGGCGTCCCGAACTCAGGTGGACGTCGGCCAGAGTTCGCGTCGCCTGCCGCACGATGGAGCCGCCGGGACCGTCCAGAGCGATCGCCGTACGGGCCTCCGCCTCGGCCTGGGCGAAATCGCCGGCGTCCAGGTGCATCTCGGCCCGGATGGATGCGTTCTTGGCGAGCTCGTCGGGGCTCTCGCTGGCGCGGGCGTGGTCGTCGGCGCGTTCGAGCAACCACAGGCCCTCGTAGGTGCCATGCAGTTCGGAGGCCGCGATTCCCGCACGACGAGCCACCATCGAGCCGAGGGTGGGCGGCCCGTCGCCGCTGTTGAGGACGCCCTCGAGGATCTCGACCGCGTCGCGCGTCTTCATGGCCGTGTAGAGGCCAGAGAACATGCGGTTGGCCACCTCGTACGCCAGCGTGCGGGTCTCGGCATGGGTGCTGGCGCGCAGGACGGCCACGCGCAGGGCAGGGAGCTCGTCGAGCCATGGCTGGTCCGCGGCGCCATAGTTGAGGTCCTGGGGGACCGTCCGGTCGGCCCACTCCAGCAGGGCCCGGTCGGTGGCCAACTCCTCGCCCGGCTGTGCGAGATGGCGGGCGTGGGTCCGGATCGGGCGGAGCATGTCGAAACGCCCGTCCGGCAGGAGCTCGACCAAACTGCGCCGCACCAGGGCCGCGGCGATCTCGGACGCGTGCGCCACGTCGTCGCCGGTGACGGCGGCGACGACCTCGACACCGAACGGGTGCTCCAGCAGTCCGAGGCGTCGGAAGGCGCACTGCTGGTCCGGCTCCAGCAACGCGTACGCGGTGTCCACGGCCTCCCCGAGCGAGTGGGTGGGAGCGGCGCCCACCAGACCCACCAGTGCGCACTGCACGGCGGTCTGCTCGATCAACAGCGGCAGACCGCCAGTGGCGGCCAGGAGTCGGCGTACCTGCGCATCGTGCCGGTCGAGATCCACGGGATGCCCGCCCGCCTGCTCGACGCGGGTGCGGAAGAGGTCCACCGCCGGGCCGGTCAGGGGCTTGCCATCGCTGGGAATCTCCAGGGGCCCGACTCTCACTACACGCTCGGACGGCTGCCCTGCCAGCGACGTGGAGGTCGCGAGGAATCGGCCGGCTGACGTCTGGTCGAGCAGCCCCTGCAGGGCGCTGCCGAGGCCCTCGACGCCGACTTCCACCCCGTCGATGACGACGACGGCGTCGGCACCTTCGACGGCGCGGCCCAGTCCGCCCTCGGGGGTGTCACCGGGGTAGTGCTCGGCACCCAGCGCATCGAGGCACGCGAGGAACACGTCGTCGCGGCGGGTCAGGCCACGCACGTCCACCCACACCGTGTTGGGGGATGCGGCGACCGTTTGCTTGGCGAGCAGCGTCTTGCCGCTGCCGGGTGGCCCGATTAGGGTGATCCACCGCGACGTGTCCAGGAGGTCGGCGACGGTCGCCAAGGTCTCCTCACGTCCGATGCAAGTGGTGGCCACCCCCGAAATCTAACGTGTGTGCTCTCCGCATTTACGTAGGACTACGGATGTGGTGGTGGGTGCGGGCACGCCAGACTGGTGTCACGCCGATGGCGATGTGGACCCGGACAGGGGAGGGCCCAACCGTCAGGCAATTTTTCGAGTGGCTGCGGACCTTCAGGGGGTGGTTCGCAGCCATTCGGTCATTTCGGGCGAAACCGAAGCCTCAGCAGCGTTGGCAGCGGCTCGTACGCTGGGGGCATGGAACTGCTCGTGGTGCTCGTCCTTCTCGCCGTTCTGGTGGGTGGCGCGCTGGCCGCGGGGCGCAGCAGCAAGCGGCGCGCCTTGGAGCAGCGCCGCAGCGAGCTGGCCCCGGTGCAGCAGTTGGCCGAGGAAGACGTCACGGCGCTCGGCGTCGAACTGCAGGACCTCGATCTCGAGCTCGCCGGATCGCCGCTCGACGCGGGGGCCAACGCCGACTACCAGCGGGCGCTGGACTCGTACGAGTCAGCGAAGGTCGCCGCCGCGTCCCTGAGCCGCCCCGAGGACGTCAAGCACGTCACCGAGATCCTTGAGGACGGCCGGTACGCCATGGCCTGCGTGCGGGCACGCGTCGAGGGTCGGCCGCTTCCGCAACGTCGCCCTCCCTGTTTCTTCGACCCGCGACACGGCCTGTCCGTCGCGGACGTGCCGTACGTGCCTCCGGGCGGCGCCCAGCGCGACGTCCCCGCGTGCGCGCTCGACGTCGAGCGGGTGCGCGCAGGGGCGGAGCCCGACATCCGCAAGGTCATGGTGGGTTCGCGACGGGTC
This sequence comes from Actinomycetes bacterium, assembly GCA_023460975.1. Classification (GTDB taxonomy): domain Bacteria; phylum Actinomycetota; class Actinomycetes; order Propionibacteriales; family Nocardioidaceae; genus Nocardioides. The sequence continues at coordinate 124,879 of JAEWOG010000103.1, read as the reverse complement.
CCGTACTGGCAGGGCGGCCGCGCCTACCAGCCGTACGCTGCGGGCTACTTCGGCAACTTCGGCCCCATGCAGTGGATGTTCATGGGGATGCTGTTCAGCGGCGGCTTCGAGGGCATCGGCGAGGGCATCGGCGCGATCGGTGAGGGCATCGGCGACGTGCTCGGGGGCCTGGGCGACGGCATCGGCAACATCTTCGACGGGTTCGACTTCTGAGCACTGCGGGCCGATGGCTAGGCTCGGCGGGTGAGTCTGCACACCACCGAGCTCGGCACCACGGGCTCCCGGGTCGTCTTCTGCCACGGACTGTTCGGTCAGGGACGCAACTGGACCCAGATCGGCAAGGCACTGGCCAGTGACCACCGCGTCACCCTCGTCGACATGCCGCATCACGGCCGCTCGTCGTGGCCTGACGCCTTCTCCTACGTCGACATGGCCGACCGGGTGGCAGAACTGTTCAGTGCCTCCGACCCGGTCACCCTCGTCGGTCACAGCATGGGCGGCAAGGCCGCGATGGTCCTCGCGCTGCGCCACCCGGCTCTCGTCGAGCGGCTGTGCGTGGTCGACATCGCGCCGGTCGCCTACCGCGGGGGCACGAGCACCGAGTTCAGCACGTACGTCGACGCGATGAAGGCCATCGACCTGAGCAGTCTCGCCTCGCGCTCCGACGCCGACCTGGCGATGCGCGAGGCCGCTCCCGACGAGGGCGTGCGTGCGTTCCTGCTGCAGAACCTCCGCCGCGACGGCGACGGGTGGCGCTGGCAGGCGAACCTCGACGTGCTGGGCCGCGACCTCCCACTCCTGAGCGGATGGCCCCAGGAGGAGCTCGCCGGGTGCGATCCGTACGGCGGGCCCGTCCTGTGGGTGGCGGGCGAGCACTCGCGGTACGTCCGCGAGGAGTCGAACGCGGCCATGGAGGCCCTCTTCCCGCGCGTGCGCCGTGTGAACGTCAAGGGGGCCGGGCACTGGGTCCACTCCGAGAAGCCGGCGGTGTTCCTCGAGGTGCTGCGCCGGTTCGTGGGCTGAACCAAGCCCCGAGGGGCTTGGTCCAGTGAGCCCCGTCAGCGGGTGTTCTGCCGGGCGAGGAACACCTCGCGGTGGAGCATCAGCAGCGCTGCGGCCACGGGGACTGCCAGCAGTGCACCGATGACGCCCATGAGCGATCCGCCCATCAGCGCGGCGATCACGGTGAGTGCGCCAGGGATGTCGACGGCCTTCTTCATCACCCGCGGCGAGATGACGTACGACTCGAACTGCTGGTAGGCGATGTAGTAGATCAGCGCCACGAGGGCGGTGGTCGGGGACACCGTGAGCGCCAGCAGCGTCATGATGACGCCCGAGACCAGCGCGCCGATCACGGGGATCAGTGACAGGATCCCGACGATGAACGCCAGCGCGATCGCGTAGTCACCCAGCCCGATGATGATCGAAAAGATCAGCGTGCTGATGCCGGCACACGCCGCGACCAGAGCGGCGCCTGCCACGTACGCACCCGTCGAGCGGATGATCTTGTCGCCCAGGTTGCTGACACGGCCACGGCGCGAGGCGGGCGCCAGCTGGTACATCGCGTGCTTGATCGAGGGCAAGGAGGCCAGGAAGTAGACCATCAGGACGAGCACGATGAACGTGTTCGTCAGAGCAGAGAGCACCTTGAGGCCGACGCCGAGGGCGCCGCCGAAGACGCTGGCGCCGAAGTCGGCGTCCTGGACGTAGTCCATGACCTTGTCGATGATGCCGAAGCGCTCATCGAGGTCCTGGATCCGCTGGTTGTTCTGCAACTGCTCCAGCCAGGTGGGCGCGCTCTTGGTGATGTTGGCGATCTGCTCCCCGAGCACCGGAGCGATGGCGCCGATGAACGTCGCCACGACGCCCAGCACGCACGCCAGCACGATGGCCAGCGCGACCCCGCGACGCAGGCCGCGCTTCATGAACCACTCCACCAGCGGGTTCAACCCGATGGCCAGGAACATGGACAGGACCAGCATCACGAGGATGCTCGACATCGAGGCGATCTGGTTGAAGAGGAAGACGGCGACCAGCCCGCCGGCGGTGACGGCGAACCCGAAGTTGAAGGGGGAGTGCCTCAGGAGCGAGGGGGTCACCGATGCGGCAGGCGCCGGGGACGCCGAGGGGAACTCAGACGTCGTCGGAGTGGGCGCCGCCGGAGCAGGGGACGCCGAAGCGGGGGACGCCGCGATCTCGGATCCAGGCGCCTCGTTCCCGTCCTCGGTTGAAGGGAGTGCGGGATCGGCCGTCGTGGCCGTGAGTCGGCCGAGCAGCCGATCCCGCAACCTCACGACTCGTCCTTGTCGAACCCGGCCACGACGTCGCGCAGGGCACCCAGTTGGGCCGTGATGGCCGCGCGCCGCTTCGACATCCGCTCGAGCTCAGCGCGTACGGACGCCAACTCGCGCTCGGCTTCGGCCGTGCCCGTCGCGGTGATCGACTCCGACTGGGTGCGGGCCGATGCGACGATCTGCTCCGCCTCACGGCGGGCCCGAGTCAGCAGGCCTTCAGCCTCGGTCTGAGCCTGCTGACGGTGGGTCGAAGCCTGCTTGTTGGCCTCGGCGGCGCGGGCCTCGGCGGCGTTCGCACGCTCCTCGGCCTCCGCGACCAATCGGGTGGTCTCCGCGGTGGCGCTCTCGTGGTGCTCGGCGGCCTCGCGCGCGAGGCGCTCCTTCTCCACGGCCAGAGTCCGCCGGGCCTCCTGGACCTCGCGGTCGGCGGCGGCGCGAGCCTGCTCCACCTCACGCTGGGCAGCCGTGCGCTGCTGGTTCGTCTCCTGGGTGGCCGCCAGACGCAGCTGCTCGGACTCGCGGCGTGCCGAGGCCAGCGTGTCGTCGGCCTCGCTGCGGGCCAGCGAACGCTCCTGCTCGGCGTCGGCCACGAGCCGCGCGCGCATCTCGTCGAGCTCCTTGAGCTGGACCACCCGCATGTCGTCGGCCTCGCGGGCCGCATCCGCACGAATCGCCTTGGCGTCGCGGTCGGCCTGCTCGCGGATCTCGGAGGCCTCGCGGGCGGCGGCTGCGCGGATCTCCGCTGCCTCGTCCTCGGCCAGGCGCAGCATGGAGGTGGCGCGACCACCGAGGCCGGCGTAGGTCGGCGACTGGTTCTCGGACAGCTCCGCGGTGACGCGGGCCAGGTCCTTGTCGAGCTCGTCGACGCGCTGCTCGGAGGCCCGCAGGGCGTCGGCCAGACCGCCCTTCTCGCGCATGAGCTGTTCCATGCGCTGGTCGACGGCCATCTTGTCGTACCCGCCGCGGCGGACCAGGGGGAGCGCCGCTCCGGTGGGAGCGCTCACGGCAGGGCTCTGGCGCGTCGTCGACGGCTGGGAGGCGGCAGGCGTGGCGACGACGGCGGGGTTGGCCGCCGGCCGGGCGGATTGGGCTGCGGCGGGCTGGGCTGCTGCGGGTCGGGCCGCGGCGCCAGGGGTGGCAGCGGGCTTGGTCGCGGCAGGCCGGGCAGCGCCCGACTGAGGCGTGGATGCGGGACGGGTGCGGACCGGCTGGGTGGGCGTGTCGGTGGGCACGGCCTTCATCACCTGCGTCTTCTCGGCAGCGGCTGCCGCAGCGTTCGGCGCCTTCGAGTCGGCCGCGGGGTCCCCGCCCTCCGGGTCATCGAAGATGGACAGACCTTCGTCGCGGCTCATGGTGTGCGTACCCACTTTCGGGGAGGGGATGGGGAGGGCTCCCGTTCAGGGCGGGAGTGGCTGGTACCAGTCTTGCGCACGTCGGGAAACAACACACCCCGGCTCGCGGGCAAGGCCGCGAACCGGGGTGTGGCGAGTCGAACAGCTGTGGCTCAGACGCCGCGGAACCTGTTGATGGCGTCGACGTGCTGCTCGCGCATCTCGTGGTTGAGCACGCCCTGACCCTCCTCGGGAGCGAGGCAGAGCACGCCGACCTTGCCCTGGTGGGCGTTCTTGTGGACGTCGAGGGAGGCCTGGCCCACCTCGTCGAGCGTGTACGTCTTGGACAGCGTCGGGTGGATGGCGCCCTTCGCGATGAGGCGGTTGGCCTCCCACGACTCGCGGTAGTTGGCGAAGTGGCTCGAGATGATGCGCTTGAGGTTCATCCACAGGTAGCGGTTGTCGTACTCGTGCATGTAACCCGAGGTCGACGCGCAGGTGGTGATGGTGCCGCCCTTGCGGGTCACGAACACCGAAGCGCCGAAGGTCTCCCGGCCCGGGTGCTCGAAGACGATGTCGATGTCCTCGCCACCGGTGAGCTCGCGGATCTTGGCCCCGAAGCGCTTCCACTCGCGCGGGTTCTGCTCGGTGCCCTCCTCGTTCCAGAACTGGTAGTTCTCCTCGGAGCGGTTGATGATCAGCTCGGCGCCCATCGAGCGCGCGATCTTGGCCTTCTCCTCGTTGGAGACGACGCACACGGGCGTGGCGCCACCGTTGACCGCGTACTGGGTCGCGAAGCCGCCGAGGCCGCCGGACGCGCCCCAGATGAGCACGTTGTCGCCCTGCTTCATGTTGCCGCCGTTGGCCGAGACGAGCTGGCGGTACGCGGTGGCGTTGACCAGGCCGGGGGAGGCCGCCTCTTCCCAGGTGAGGTGCTCGGGCTTGGGCATGAGCTGGTTGGCCTTGACGAGAGCGATGTGGGCCAGGCCGCCGAAGTTGGTCTCGAAGCCCCAGATCCGCTGCTCGGGGTCGAGCATCGAGTCGTTGTGGCCGTCGGGGCCCTCGAGGTCGACCGAGAGGCAGTGCGCGACGACGCGGTCGCCCGGGTTCCACTTCTGCACGCCCGCGCCGGTGGCGAGCACGACGCCCGACAGGTCGGAGCCGACGATGTGGTACGGCAGGTCGTGGCGCTTGCCGAGGTCGGAGCTGCGGCCGAGGCGCTCCAGGAAGCCGAAGGTCGGCAGCGGCTCGAAGATCGAGGTCCACACCGTGTTGTAGTTGATCGCGGAGGCCATGACGGCCACGAGTGCCTCACCCGGGCCGAGCTCGGGCAGGGCGACATCGTCCACGTGCAGCGACTTGCGCGGGTCCTTGTCGCGGCTGGCGAGGCCCTCGAACATGTCGACCTCGTCCTTCTTCACGAAGGCGGCGCGGTAGTGGTCGGGCAGCTCGAGGTTCGCGAAGTCCTCCGGGGTCGCCGCTCCGGACTGGATGGCATCGAGGATGTTCTGCACAGGTGCTCCTGAGAGGTCGGTACGGCCTGGGAGGCCAGCAGGTGTTCCGGGCGAGGTTACCGGTTGGTAACCGGCTTGTGAACCGATGTGCCGCACGTCATATGTCGCACGTCGGCGGTGGATCCGTACGGCCCCGAGATGCCGCGTGGCGCTGGATCGTGGGCCTGCCGGGGCAGGTCAGTGGGCGGCGTGAGCTGCGGGCTCGACCAGCTCGACGAGGACGCCGCCGGCGTCCTTGGGGTGGATGAAGTTGACGCGGCTGTCGGAGGTGCCGCGCTTGGGTGCGTCGTAGAGCAGGCGCAGGCCTCGCTCGCGCAGCGTCGCGGCGACGGCCTCGACGTCATCCACGCGGAAGGCCAGCTGCTGGATGCCGGGTCCGCTGCGGTCGAGGAACTTGGCGATGGTCGAGGTCTCGTCGAGCGGGGCGAGCAGTTGGATGGCCGAGCCCGAGTCGCCGACGCCGACCATGGCCTCGCGGACGCCCTGCTCCTCGTTGACCTCCTCGTGGAGGACGACCATGCCGTACGCGTCGCGGTAGAACGCCATGGCGACGTCGAGGTCGGGAACGGCGATCCCGACGTGGTCGATCGCGGTGAACAGGTGCTTGACGTCATCAGGCAGAGTGGGGTGTGCAGTCATGTCGACATGGTCCATGACGTCGGGCCGCAGCGCGAGAGGCTGTGACCCTCGCCTCACTCGTCGCGTGACGAACACCCTCACAACTGAGGCCAACTGGTGGGTAATGTCCCGCTCACCGGGCCACAACAACTCTTCTGGAGGCACCCACCATGTCCGAGACCCGTCCCACCTCCGTCATCGTCGCCGGCGCGCGCACGCCGATCGGCCGCCTGCTGGGCGGGCTCAAGGACCTGTCCGCAGCGGACCTGGGTGGCGTCGCCATCGCCGGGGCCCTGGACAAGGCCGGCGTCTCCGGCGACCAGGTCGAGTACGTGATCATGGGCCAGGTCATCCAGGCCGGAACGGGTCAGATCACCGCTCGTCAGGCGGCGGTCAAGGGCGGCATCCCCATGGGCGTCCCGGCCATCACCATCAACAAGGTGTGCCTGTCCGGCATCAACGCGATCGCGCTCGCCGACCAGATGATCCGCGCTGGCGAGCACGACATCGTGGTCGCCGGCGGCATGGAGTCGATGACCCAGGCCCCGCACCTGCTGCCCAAGTCCCGCGAGGGGTTCAAGTACGGCGACACCGCGCTCGTCGACTCGATGGCCTACGACGCCCTGTACGACCAGTTCACCGACCAGCCCATGGGTGGGCTCACCGAGTCGGTCAACGACCTCACCCGCGAGCAGCAGGACGCGTTCTCGGCCCGCTCGCACCAGTTGGCGGCCAAGGCATGGGACAACGGGCTGTTCGACGAGGAGGTCGTGCCGGTCACGATCAAGACCCGCAAGGGCGACGTCGTCATCGCCAAGGATGAGGGTGTGCGTGGCGACACGACCGCTGAGTCCCTCGGTGGCCTTCGCCCGGCCTTTGCCAAGGACGGCACCATCACGGCTGCCTCGTCCTCGCAGATCTCCGATGGCGCCGCCGCGGTGGTCGTGATGAGCAAGGCCAAGGCCACTGAGCTCGGCCTCACCTGGCTCGCCGAGATCGGCGCGTCCGGCCAGGTCGCCGGCCCCGACTCCACGCTCCAGCTGCAGCCCGCCAACGCCATCAAGAAGGCTGCCGAGAAGGAGGGCATCGCGATCTCCGACATCGACCTCTTCGAGATGAACGAGGCCTTCGCTGCCGTCGGCATCTGCTCGGCCGCCGACCTGGGCGTCGACGAGGACAAGGTGAACGTGAACGGCGGCGCCATCGCCCTGGGCCACCCCGTGGGCATGTCGGGCGCGCGCATCGTGCTGCACCTCGCGCTCGAGCTCAAGCGCCGTGGTGGCGGCACGGGTGCCGCCGCACTGTGCGGTGGTGGCGGTCAGGGCGACGCCCTCATCATCCGCGTCCCGCAGGCCTGACGAGCCGCATGACGTCTCCGACCGGGGGCCGTCGCCGCACCGCGGCGTCGGTCCCCGATCTCGTCTCCCGTGCACGGGAGGGGCACGTACCCTCCGTGGCGCGCCTCATCTCGCTGGTGGAGGACCGCTCGCCGCGGCTGCGCGAGGTCATGCAAGAACTGGCGCCGTACGCGGGCCGCGCCCACGTCGTGGGCATCACCGGCGCTCCGGGGGTGGGAAAGTCCACCTCCACCAACGCGCTCGTCGGACAACTGCGAGCCCGGGGGCAGCGGGTGGCGGTTCTCGCCATCGATCCCTCCTCACCGTTCTCGGGTGGCGCACTGCTGGGCGACCGGGTGCGCATGGGTGAGCACTCGGTCGACCCCCAGGTGTTCATCAGGTCGATGGCCTCCAGGGGGCACCTGGGCGGGCTGTCGTGGGCCACGCCGCAGGCCATTCGCGTGCTCGACGCGGCTGGGTACGACACCGTCCTGGTCGAGACCGTCGGGGTCGGCCAGAGCGAGGTCGAGATCGTCGGCGCGGCCGACACCACCCTCGTACTGCTGGCGCCCGGAATGGGCGACGGCATCCAGGCAGCCAAGGCGGGAATCCTGGAGATCGGCGACGTGTACGTCGTGAACAAGGCTGACCGCGACGGCGCCTCTGCGGTGCGCCGCGACCTGCGCTCGATGCTGTCCCTGGCGCCCCGTCCCGAGGGCGCGTGGCGTCCACCCGTCCTGCTCACCACGGCCCAGTCCGGTGACGGAGTGGGGGAAGTCGTCGAGGCCCTGCACGACCACCGTGCTCACCTGCGTGCGAGCGGTGACCTCAGCGCGCGCCGCCGCGAGCGCGCCCGCCGCGAGATCGAGGCCATCGCACTCGAGTCGCTCAGCGCCCGGTGGGGAGCGATGGGCGAGCGAGGCCGGTTGGACGATCTGGCCGGACTCGTGGTGTCGGGCGACCTGGACCCGTACGCGGCCGCGGATGAGTTGCTGGCTCACCCAGAAGGGTGATCTTCGGCATTTCCGTCGCGCCGGGCCCTGCCTCCTGAGACTCTGCCAGCATGACGTCCCCCGGAACCGCGCGACGGTTGTCATGGCCAGTCGCCATCGTGTTGTTGGCCAGCCTCGTCGTCGGGGGAGTCAGCTCGGCGGAGCCTGGCCCCGACGCGGCCAGTGCAGCCGAGCGTCGCGCTCCGGCCCTGGCGACCAGCCCGAGCACCTACGTCGCCGGTCAGGCCATCACCTTCACGGGCAACATCGGTCGTGCGGGCGTACGGAATCTGGTCATGCAGTTCCACATGAACCGCCCCGGCGACGGCTGGGAGACCGTGCGCAACTTCTCCGCGCGCACGGCAGCGGACGGCAGCTTCTCCTTCGTCCACCCGGCACCGGGGATGTACGGGGTGCGCTACCGGGTCGCCTCCCTCAAGCCTCGTGCGGCGACGCCGCCCGTCACCTTCGATGCCAAGACCCAGGACCTCACCATCGCCGTCGAGGCGCGTGAGGAGGACGGCTGGGACGGCCGCATCGTGGCGGGATACCCGTTCGACATCTCCGTGGACACCACGCCGGTCCTCCTGCGCCGCCCCGAGACCCAGGGCCTGCCGGTCTTCGTTGGCCGGCCGCTGTTCCTGCAGCGCCGGCTCAGCCCGACGTCGTGGGAGACGATCGCGACCGGGGCGGTCGACGCGGAGGGCAACGCCCAGTTCCGCGACCTGACTGCCGGGGTCGGGACGCACGTGTACCGGGTCGTCCAGGGGGCAGTGACCACGGGCGGCAGCCAGATCGGCTGGCTGCAGAGCTTCCCGGCGCACGTGACGGTGCTGGATCCGGCGACGGCGCTGCAGACGCCCTGGCCCCCTCCCGGTGGCGTGTGGGGGGATCGGGGGCGCGCGACGGGTGCGCTGGGGCGCGCTTCGCGTACCGCGGGGGAGACGCGCAAGTGGTTCCCCACCATCTACGACTTCACGTGGGAGGGCGGTCAGTCCCTTGACACGCCTCCGTCCGTGGGGACCCGCCTGCGGGGCAGCTGGGAGGAGTACTCCGACGGAAGCGGGCGGGTGTCTCGCCTGAACGGCGGACTGATGCTCGACAGCCAGCGCAACGCCATGGGTGGGCCGGGCGACTTCGGCACGACCCGGGCCACGTTGCGCGGCAACGCGATGAAGTACGGGCGTTGGGAGACGCGGGTCCGGTTCAAGACGGGCGAGACAGGTCTGACCGACTACCGCACGCTCGTGGAACTGGTGCCCGAGAGCGGGGCTGACGCGTGTGGGCGCGGCTCGATCACCATCGCAGAGATCTCCCCGGACTCGAGGACGATGACGTTCGGCACCCGGTCCGCGACCACCCAGTGGAGCGGCACGGCAGCGATCACCGACCTCGTGTCCTCCGCGCCCGCGGTCGCCGTTGAGGTCGGGCGGCGGCACCTCACGTGGTTCGTCGACGGCAAGGTCGTCGGAGTCATCAAGTCGCGCAAGGCCGTGCCGGGGACCAAGATGACGCTGCGACTCAGCATGGTCGGCGATGCGGTGACCGAGTACAACCAGACGAGCCTGCACTCCGACTGGCAGCGGGCCTTCCCGCTCAAGACCGGGCGCCAGACCACCTCTGGACCAGCGCTGAAGACGTCGTCGGCGCCCGCCTGCCGCGGGTGAGTGATCCGGGCGCCGGCCCGCGCGCCTACGGAGCGCGCCGGTGACCGGCTGGTAGGAATGGCGCGTTCTGGTCGCTTCATCTCGGGAGTTACGACACATGGATGCCAAGAAGGCTGTGTTCGGCCTGCTCGTGGTCTTCCTCGGGTTCTGGATGTTCACGGACCCCAACGGCCTCGCGGAGGCCGCACAGGGGGCCGGCAGCGGAGCGTGGGACCTGCTGGTCAAGGTGTTCGACGCCGTCATCGCCTTCATCGCGGCGCTGTGACCCGGCCGTGGGACTGCGTGCCGCGCTGACGGACCCCGACATCAGGCGCCACCTCCTGCGGGACGAGGGGGAGGTCATCGTGGACGAGGTGCGCCACCACTGGGCCGCGTACGCCCTGCCCGCGCTCGAAGGGGTCGTGGGCGCCGCGCTGCTGGTGTCGATGCCCTTCTGGCGAGTCGACCTGGCGTGGTTTCCGCTCATCGTGGCGGCCTGCCTGTGGGCGCACGGCGCGTGGCGGGCGCTCCACGAGCACATGGACAGGTTCGTGATCACCAACATGCGGGTCTTTCGAGTGCACGGCGTGCTCTCGCAGCAACTCGCCACGATGCCCCTGAGTCGGATCCTGGACATCACCGTCGTCAAGCCGTTGCACGGTCGGATGCTCGGCTTTGGACACTTCGTCTTCGAGTCCGCCGCCCAGGAGCAGGGGTTGCGGGACATCCGGTTCGTGGCGCGCCCCGACGACCGGGACTTGGCCATCCAACGCGTGGTTCAGCGCTCAGGGCTGCGCGGACCTCGACCCAACTGAGGCGCGTACGCACCGAAGCGGTGCGGGGTGCTCAGCTCAGGTGAATCGTCTGGCCGTTGACCCGGGACGCCCCGGAGCTGGCGAGGAAGAGGGCCGTGGCCGCCACGGACTCGTGGGTGCCCTGACCTTGTTCGCGCAGCAGGACGCTGCCCGCGGGCTGGCTGAGGGCGTCGCGCTGGGTGCTCTGTCGCGGGATCCAGGTCGGCGACGGCTCCACGACCGAGTTGACGCGCGCTCCGATGCGGGCCCAGTTCTCCCCAGCAGCGCGCGTGTCCTCGGTGAGGGTCGAGATCGGAATCTCAGCGCCTGCCACGAGTGCCTGCCAGCGCAGGACCGAGGCGGTGTTGATGATCGCGCCGCCTCCGACGGCCTGGCTCTGCGCGAGGCGCATGCGCAGGCGGGTCATGAGGAACGCGGGGCCGAGCATGCCGAGGCCGACGGCCTGACGTACGAAGTCGTGCTCGGTGGGGTCGAACCCGAACGGCAGCGTGGCCCCCGCGGCGTTGACCAGCACGTCGACGGGACCCTGCAGGGTCACGAAGTTGTCGATGGAGTCCTGGCGGGCGAGGTTGAGCTGCTCGTAGTAGAAGTCGGACAGGTCGGCGTCGTAGAGGGTGGGCAGGATCATCGTTCCGGTCACCGTGACCTCTGCGCCTGCGTCGGCGAACTCCTGGGCAATGGCGAGACCGGCACCGCGGGTGCCACCCGTGACCAGTACGCGGTATCCGGTGAAGTCGTGTGCGAGCACGCCCATGGAGCACCTCCCTGCCTGCGTCGCGGAGGGGGACCGCGACGCCCCGAATCGGCCGTACGAGTGACGAACGACACAGAAGTTTGCGCGACGTCAGCCCATTTTCTACCACGGGGTAACTCTTTTGCGGTATGTGGGGCGCGGATCGTCTCCGGGGGTGGACACGTGACCACGTGGTCACCTGTCGGGCGCGCCTCGGTGGTCCTGAGGACGGCGACCAGGGACCTCCCTAGGATGGTGCCCATGACGCAGCAGCCGTTCAGCCGCCCAGGTGCCGTCGACCTCTCAGGTCTGCGCTCGCCTGCCCCCTCCTCGCCTGCCGCAGCGGGCCCGTCCTCGGGTGCCATGGGTGCCGCCCCGGCCAGCGTTCCGGGCGCGGCGTACGCGGTGCAGATCGACGAAGCCAACTTCCAGCAGGTCCTGGAGTCGTCCATGACGGCGGCGGTCCTGCTGGTGTTCTTCTCGCCCTCCCGGATGCCCGAGAGCGTGACCCTGGCCGAGGACCTCGCCAGCGTCGCGGCCGAGTTCGACGGCCGCTACCTCGTCGGACTGGTCGACATCGACGCCGCGCCGCAGATCGCGCAGGCGATGCAGATTCCCTCGATCCCGCTGGTCCTGGCAGTCGTCGACGGCCGCCCGATGCCGCTGCTCCAGGACGTCCTCCCCAAGGAGGAGTTGCGCACTGCGCTGGACTCCATCGCGCAGCAGTTGACCGCCCAAGGCATCACGGGCCGCCACCAGCCCCGCACGGTGACCAGCGACGACGACGGCGAGCCCGTGGCGGACCCCCGCTACCAGCCGGCCGAGGAGGCGCTGCTGCGCGGCGACATGGAGGCGGCCATCGCCGAGTACCAAAAGCTCGTGGACGCCAACCCCGCCGACTCCGAGGCCGCCGCCGGGCTGGGGCGCGCCAAGCTTCTCCAGCGCACCGAGGGCGTCGACCTCGCCACGGCGCGCGCGGCGGCCGCCGACCACCCGGACGACGTGGCGGCGCAGACGATGGTGGCGGATCTCGATCTGCTGGGGGGCCACGTCGAGGACGCGTTCAACCGCCTCGTACGCCTCGTGGCTCGCACCGCCGATCCCGAGCGCAGCCAGGCGCGTGACCACCTGGTGACGCTGTTCGCCGTCGTCGGCAATGAGGACGAGCGGGTGCTGGCCGGGCGCCGCAACCTCGCCTCGGCGCTCTTCTGAGCGATGGACGGCTCCTCCTCTCGGGCGACGGGTGCGTTGCTGAGCGGGCCCTCCCACCTCGTACGGGGCTTCGGCATGTGGCGCACCCGCCCTCGCCTGATGCTGATGGGGGCGATCCCTGCCCTCATCGTCTTCGTGGTGCTCGTGAGCGCGTTCGTGCTGCTCGCCACCCACGTCATGGGCCTGGTGGGGTGGGCCACCCCGTTCCTGGACGGGTGGGCTGAGGCGCTCCGCGTCGCGGCGCGTGCGCTCCTGGCCATTGCCGTGCTCGCGGGTGCGCTGGCGCTGAGCGCCGTGGCCTTCGTGGCGCTCACCCTCCTGATCGGCGAGCCGTTCTACGCCCACATCTGGCGGGAGGCCGAGAAGATGGCCTCCGGGGCAGTCCCCGCCGAGGAACTCGACTGGAAGACCTCGCTGCGGGACACGGTCGCGCTGTTCGTACGGGGAGCCATCGGTGCTGCCCTGCTCCTGCTCATCGGTCTGGTGCCGGTCATCGGATCGGTCGTGGCAGCCGTCGGTGGCGTCCTGCTGGCCTCGTGGCTGCTCGCCCAGGAACTGCTGGCGCGACCGTTCGAGGCGCGGGGCCTCGATGCCCGCGCCCGGCGCGACCTGCTCGGGCGGCACAGGGTCTCGGTGTGGGGCTTCGGACTGGCCGTGCAGGCGTGCTTCTGGGTGCCGCTGGGAGCGGTGGTGGCGATGCCCGCGGCCGTCGTGGGCGCCACGACACTGGCGCGTGAGATCAACGCCCGCGAGCAGGCCACGCTCCCGCCCGGTCCGTACGCCTGAGGGGCCGGGTCAGTCGGAACCCTCCAACGCGGCACGGCCAGCCTCCAAGCGAGCGACGGGCACCCGGAACGGGGAGCAGGACACGTAGTCCAGACCCGTGTCGTGGAAGAAGTGGATCGACACCGGGTCCCCGCCGTGCTCGCCGCACACGCCGATCTTGAGGTCGGGCTTGACGCTGCGGCCCTTCTGCGTGCCCATCTGCACCATGCCGCCGACCCCGAGCTGGTCGAGGGACTCGAACGGCGACACGTCGAAGATGCCGTGCTCGAAGTACTTCGAGAAGAACGCCGCCTCCACGTCATCGCGGGAGAAGCCCCACGCCATCTGGGTGAGGTCGTTGGTGCCGAAGGAGAAGAACTGGGCTGAGCGGGCGATCCGGTCCGCCAGGAAGGCGGCTCGGGGCAACTCGACCATCGTGCCGATGAGGACGTCGATCTCGACGCCGCGCTCCCGCTGCACCTGCTCGAGGACTGCCTCGATCTCGGCCTTGACGACGTCGAGCTCGCGGACGCTGGCCACCAAGGGCACCATGATCTCGGGGCGCGGGTGTCCGCCTGCGGCGATCCGGTCCGCTGACGCTTCGAGGATCGCGCGGGCCTGCATGACGAACAGCCCGGGGATGGCGATGCCCAGCCGCACCCCGCGCAGGCCCAGCATCGGGTTCTGCTCGTGCAGGCGGCGTACGTGATCCAGCAGCACGACGTCGTGCTCGTCGGCGGTGCCAGCGGCCTCGGCCAGCGCCACCTTGACCGACAACTCGGTGTAGTCGGGCAGGAACTCGTGGAGCGGGGGATCGATGAGGCGAATGGTCACCGGAAGACCGTCCATCGCCTCGAGGATCTCCGTGAAGTCGGTTCGCTGCAGGGGGAGCAGGGCATCCAGTGCCGCCTGCTGGCTCTCGTCGTCTGTGGCGACGATGAGTCGCTCGACCAGGTGTCGCCGCTCGCCGAGGAACATGTGCTCGGTGCGGCACAGGCCGATGCCCTCCGCCCCGAAGCGGCGCGCGCGGGCGGCATCCTCGGGAGTGTCGGCGTTGGCGCGCACGCGCAGTCGCCGGGTGCTGTCGGCGGTCGCCATCACCTCGGCCACGGCGTCGACGACCGGTGCTGCCACCGCCTCGCCCTCGAAGTGACGCACCACGTGGGAGGCCACGACGCCGACCTCGCCCCGGAAGACCTCGCCGGTGGCGCCGTCGATCGAGATCATGTCGCCCTCGCGGATCTCGCCGCCGTCGCGTACGCGGGCGACCCGCTTGCCCGCATCGACGTCGAGTGCCTCGGCGCCACACACGCAGGTCCGACCCATGCCGCGGGCCACGACGGCGGCGTGCGAGGTCTTGCCGCCGCGGCTGGTCAGGATGCCCTCGGCCGCGACCATGCCGGCGAGGTCGTCAGGGTTCGTCTCCTTGCGCAGCAGGATGACCTGCTCGCCGCGCTCGGTCCACTCGACGGCGGTGCGGCTGTCGAACACCACCCGGCCCACCGCGGCGCCCGGGGAGGCGTTCATGCCCACGGTGAGCAGGTCCTTGTCGGCGGACCCGTCGAAGCGGGGGAACATCAGGCTGGCCAACTGTTCGCCCGTCACCCGAGCCAGTTGCTCGCGAGCATCGATCATGCCCTCGTCGCGCATGTGCGCGGCGATCCGGAACGATGCCTCGGGGGTGCGCTTGCCGACCCGGGTCTGCAGCATCCACAGCTTGCCGTTCTCGACGGTGAACTCGATGTCGCACATGTCGCGGTAGTGCTGTTCCAAGCGGGCCATGATGGCGAGCAGTTCGTCGTGGGAGGCCTTGTCCACGCCCTCCATGTCGGCCAGCGACATGGTGTTGCGGATGCCGGCAACGACGTCCTCGCCCTGCGCGTTGACCAGGTAGTCGCCGTAGACGCCCTGGTCCCCGGAGGCGGGGTCACGGGTGAAGGCCACCCCTGAGCCGGAGTCCATGCCGAAGTTGCCGAAGACCATGGCCTGGACGTTGACGGCGGTGCCGAGGTCCTCGGCAATGCGCTCACGGCGGCGGTAGAGGCGGGCGCGCTCGGTGTTCCAGGAGTCGAACACGGCCCGTACGGCCAGTTCGAGCTGCTCGCGCGGGTCCTGGGGGAAGGCGCTGCCGGTCTGCTCCACGATGATGGCCTTGTAGGTCTCCACCAACCCGGCGAGGTCCTCGGCGTCGAGGTCCAGGTCGGCGGTGGTCCCCTTGGCCGACTTCGCCTCGTCCAGGGCTGCCGAGAACAGGTCGGAGTCGATGTGCAGGACCGTGCCTCCGAACATCTGCAACAGGCGACGGTAGGAGTCCTGGGCGAAGCGCGCGTTGCCGCTGCGCTCGGCCAGCCCCCGTACGGAGTCGTCGTTGAGCCCGATGTTGAGGACGGTCTCCATCATTCCGGGCATCGAGAACTTGGCACCCGAACGCACGCTCACCAGCAGCGGGTCGGCGGCGTCTCCCAGCCGACGCCCCATCGTGGCCTCGAGGGCGCCCAGATGCTGCGTCACCTGCTCGGCCAGACCCTCGGGGACCTGACGTCGGGCCGCGAGGTACGCCCGGCAGGCTTCGGTGGTGATCGTGAAGCCGGGCGGCACGGGCAGGCCGAGATTGGTCATCTCGGCCAGGTTGGCCCCCTTGCCCCCGAGGAGGTCCTTCATGTCCTTGTTGCCGTCGCGGAAGTCGTGCACCCAGGCGTCCATGGGTCCATCCTCACCCGCCACGACGTTTCCGTGCAGCCCCCACCGCGGGATCGGGACGAATCGGGCCGTTCGGCCCCGCGTCGCTCAGCGACCGGACTCGGTGAACCCCCGACGCCCCGACACCGCAGCCTCGATGCGTCGGAACGTGAAGTCGGCGGCACGCTCGCGTACCTGCTCGAGCGTGCAGAACTCCACGCTCTTGATCTCGCGTTCCTGCCGCACCACCTGAGCGAGGGCGGCAGCGTCGATCGTGCCGCCGTCGAAGACGAGGCAGAGCGCGTCCTCCCAGCCGCTCCACGGAGGCAGCCAGTCGGTGAGGAGCAGGTCGCCGGCCTCGATGTCGAGCGCCAGTTCCTCGGCGACCTCGCGGGTCACCGCGAGCCGGGGCGACTCGTCGACCTCCACCACGCCGCCGGGCAGGTCCCAGTCGGTCTTGTAGGTCAGTTGGCACATCAGCACCCGACCGGACCGGTCACGGACGAGCATCTGGGCGATCGCACGCTTGCGCGGCAGGATCGAGTTGAGCAGCGATCGGAAGGCGGAGGGGTCACTCAGAGGCGGGTCGGTGCTCAGGCGCGCGAACAGTGCCTTCTCCCGCACGTCGGGACGCAGTGCGGTGCCGGGTGCGATGCGGACCATGCCTTCGCGTCGCAGTCCTGCGCGGGTGGCGACTCGCAGCGCCTTCTCATTGGCCTGCTCGACGCGGGCCTCGACGCGGCCCAGGCCCAGGCCGCCCTGCTCGACATCCGACACGGCCCAGTCGACGAGGATCCGGACCGCTCGGGTGGCGTACCCGGAGCGACGGTGATCGGCGAACAGCAGCCAGGTGAGCTCACCGGTGCTCTCGCCGCGCTCGGTCAGCGCGCACGCCCCGACTGCCGTGCCGTCGGCGAGCGTGATGACGTACGCGTGTCGATCGGGCGCACTCCCGGCGAACGGGCCGACGTACGCGTCGACCGCCGCATCCCGGCCGGCGTCCAGCAGCGCGGCGTCCGAGTCCGACCAGGGGCGCAGGGTCACTCGGCCGTCGGTCAGGGTCCCCAGGACGTCGCTCACAGCGTCACCCTAGCCACGTCCGCACAGGCCGCCTCGGCGGGCTGTGCGACGTCAGTCCGCGTGACGCAGCCACAGGGTTGCGAGCGGAGGCAGCACCACGTCGGCGTGCGCCGGCTGGGCACGGTGCCCCCCGGACACGGCCTGGACCTCGCCCAGGTTGCCGACTCCGGAGCCCGTGTAGGTCTGCGCGTCGGTGTTGAGGACCTCCCGCCACGTGCCGGCGCGCGGCAGGGCCAGGCGGTAGTGCTCGTGGGGTACGGGGGAGAAGTTGGCCACGCACACCAGATCTGGCTCGCCGGGCGCGCGACGGAGGAAGGAGAGCACGTTCGCGGACGCGTCGTCGGCGTCCAGCCACTCGAAGCCCGCGGGCGCGTTGTCCACCTGCCACAGCGCGGGCGTGGCGGCGTAGACGGCGTTGAGGTCCCGTACGAGATGGTGGACCCCCTCGTGCTCGGGATGGGCCCTCAGCCACCAGTCGAGCTCGCGGCCCTCGGCCCACTCCGACTCCTGGCCCAGCTCGGCGCCCATGAACAGCAACTTCTTGCCGGGATGGGCCCACATCCAGGCGAGGTAGGCGCGCAACGTCGCCAACTTGCGCCACCTGTCGCCGGGCATCTTGCGTAGGAGCGAGCCCTTGCCGTGCACCACCTCGTCGTGGCTCAGCGGGAGCACGTAGTTCTCGGCGAACGCGTACGCCAGCGGGAACGTCATCTCGCCGTGGTGGTGGCTGCGGTGCACGGGGTCGTGGGCGAGGTACGCGAGCGTGTCGTGCATCCAGCCCATGTTCCACTTGAAGCCGAAGCCCAGCCCGCCCTCGCTCGTCGGGGCGGTCACGCCCGGCCAGGCCGTGGACTCCTCGGCGATCGTCATGACGCCCGGAACCCTGCGGTAGACGGTCGCGTTCATCTCCTGCAGGAACTGGACCGCCTCGAGGTTCTCCCGCCCGCCGCGCACGTTGGGCGACCACTCGCCGGGCTCGCGCGCGTAGTCGAGGTAGAGCATCGAGGCGACACCGTCGACGCGCAGACCGTCGGCGTGGAACTCGCTGAGCCAGTACACCGCGTTCGCGTACAGGAAGTTGCGCACCTCGGGCCGGCCGAAGTTGAAGATGTGCGAACCCCACTCCTTGTGCCAGCCCCGCTGCGGGTTGGGGTCCTCGTAGAGCGGCGTCCCGTCGAAGCGGGCCAGCGCCCACTCGTCGGTTGCGAAATGGCCGGGCACCCAGTCGAGGATCACCCCGATGCCGAGCGCATGGAAGGCGTCGATGAGTCGCTTGAGGCCGTCGGGGTCGCCCAGCCGGGCGTCGGGGGCGTAGTACGACGTCACGTGGTAGCCCCACGAACCCCCGAACGGGTGCTGCATCACGGGCATGAACTCGACGTGCGTGAAGCCCAGGTCGGCCACGTACGCGGGCAGTGCCTCGGCCAGCTCGTCGTAGCTGTGCAGGCTGCCGTCAGGATGCTTGCGCCACGACGCCAGGTGGACCTCGTACGTGGACATCGGCGCGTTGACCGCCGGGCGTTCCCCCCGCCGTGCGATCCACTCGGCGTCGTGCCACTCGTGACTCGAGCGCCACAGCACCGACGCCGTCCCGGGAGAGCGCTCGCTGCGCCGCGCCATCGGGTCGGCGCGGTCGTGCCACGACCCGTCGGCGGTGCGCACGCGGAAGACGTACTGCTGACCCTCGCGCGCGCCCTCGACCTGCGCGTGCCACACCCCGGAGGACCCCACGCGGGCCATCGGGTGCTGCGAGCCGTCCCAGCCGGACCACTCGCCAGCCACCTGGACCTCGAGCGCGTTGGGTGCCCACAGCGTGAAGGTTGCCCCGTCCTCGCTGAGGTGGGCGCCGAGGAAGTCCCACAACTGTTCGTGCCGTCCCTCGCCGAAGAGGTGGAGGTCGACGGATCCCGGGACGCTCACGACGCCAGCCAACGCTCGATCGCCGACAACGGCACCGACACCCACGTGGGCCTGTTGCGCGTCTCGTAGACGGCCTCGTAGACGGCCTTGTCCATGAGGTAGGCCGCCAGCACCGCCTGCTCGGCCTCGCCGGGGGGCCGGCCCAGGTAGGCCCGCAGGAAGGCGGCCCCGTTGCGCGTCGACCACTCCAGCGCACGGTAGGCCTGCTGGTGCATCTCGTCCTCGCCCTGGGCGGTCTGGCTGGTCAGCGCCACGACGTGGGGGGCGTAGTCGAATGAACGCATCATCCCGGCCACGTCGCGCCACACCGAGTCGGGCCGTACGCGCTCGGCCAGGGGCCGCGCGGGCTCACCCTCGAAGTCAACGATCTTCCAGCCCTTGACCGTCCGCAGCGTCTGCCCCAGGTGCAGGTCGCCGTGGATCTGCTGCACCGGGAGCCGACCGAGTGCGGAGAGGGCACCGTACGCCTCCCGCAGTGCCGCCTCGTGGTCGGCGAGCTCGGGCACGATCTCCACGGCCTCGTCGAGGCGGCGGTTCATCGACGCCACGACCTTCGCCAGGTCGTCGCCGACCAAGGTGTCGATCGGGAAGTGCCGGGCCAGGTCGTCGTGCACCTCGGCCACGGCCTCGCCCAAGCGTGCGGCCTCCGCGGCGAAGTCGCCCCCGACCTCGTCGGCGTGGAGGTCGGCCTCGACGAAGAGGTTGCGGACGCTGTTGAGGGCGAGGTCCCAGCCATCGGTGGCCGTCCGCAGGAACTGTTGCAGCATGGCCAGTTGCAGCCGCTCGGCGCCACCCGTGACCGCGCAGTCGAGCCAGCCGTACAGCGCGGCCACGTGCTCCGAGCCCGCCGCGGTGAGGACCTCGTGCACCGAGATGTCGGGGTTGGAACCCGGGGTGACCTTGCGGAAGATCTTGAGCAGTGCATCCTCGCCGAAGGCGACCGACGAGTTGGACTGCTCGCCGGCGAACAGCGTCGAGTGGGCGCCCAGGTCGAGGTCGTGGCCGGGCAGACGGTGGAAGGTGAGCGCCTCGAGCGAGTGGGCGCTCGGGCCGGACGCCACGTTGAAGGCCGCGAGCCAGGCGGCCATGGCCTCGCGGTCGTGGACGGCGTCGTGCACGTGGACGAGGACGCCGTCCTCCTCCCACTCGCCGACGAGTGCGTGCGCGAGTGCGTCGGGCGCCGCGGCGTACAAGGACAGGGGCAGCTGGTAGTACTCCGTGTCACCCTCCGCATAGGCGACGACCGCGAGATCGATGACCACGCGCGGGCCGTCGCCGGCCGGCAGTTCGCCGAGCCGGTGCACGTCCCTGAGACTCCACTCGCGACCCTTGCCGCCGAACCAGCGGGCGTTCGAGATGAATGCGTGCAGGGCGTCGTTCTTCACGGGGTTGCCTCCTTCACGAGGTCGCCTCCTGGGAGCTCGGCGGTTCGACCAGACGCAGCCACACGAAGCCGTAACCGTTGAGGGTGAGGAGGTAGGGGAGTTCGCCGACCGCGGGGAACGGCACGCCGCCGAGCGCTTCGACCGGGATGCGGCCCTCCCAGGCGCGCAGGTCGAGCTCGACCGGCTGCGCGAAGCGGGAGAGGTTGTTGACGCAGAGCATCACCTCGCCGTCGTGCTCACGCACGTACGAGAGCACGCTCGGGTTGGAGCCGCCGAGGTCGCTGAAGGTGCCCAGCCCGAACGCGGGGTGGCGGCGCCGGGCATGCAGCATGCGACGGGTCCAGTGCAGCAGCGAGGACGCGCTCTCGGTCTGGGCCTCGACGTTGACGCCCTGGTAGCCGTAGACCGGGTCCTGCACCACGGGCAGGTGCAGCTTGCCCGGGTTGGCGGAGGAGAAGCCCGCGTTGCGGTCGCCCGTCCACTGCATCGGGGTCCGTACGCCGTCGCGGTCGCCGAGCCAGATGTTGTCGCCCATGCCGATCTCGTCGCCGTAGTAGAGCACCGGGGAGCCGGGCAGCGAGAGCAGCAGGGCGGTGAACAACTCCATCTGGTTGGTGTCGTTGTCCAGCAGGGGGGCCAAGCGGCGGCGGATGCCGATGTTGGCCTTCATCCGAGGGTCCTTCGCGTACTCGGACCACATGTAGTCGCGGTCCTCGTCGGTGACCATCTCAAGGGTCAGCTCGTCGTGGTTGCGCAGGAAGATGCCCCACTGGCAGCCCTCGGGGATCGCCGGCGTCTGCTCGAGGATCTCCGAGATCGGGTAGCGCGACTCCCGGCGTACGGCCATGAAGATGCGCGGCATGACCGGGAAGTGGAACGCCATGTGGCACTCCGTCCCGACCCAACGGCCGTCGTCGGTCTGGGTGGGGCCGAAGTACTCGACGACGTCGGCGGGCCACTGGTTGGCCTCGCACAGGAGGACCACGCCCGGATAGTTGTCGTCGACGAAGCGGCGCACGGTCTTGAGTGCCTCGTGGGTCTCCGGCAGGTTCTCGCCGTTGGTGCCCGGGCGCTCGAAGAGGTACGGGACCGCGTCGAGGCGGAACCCGTCGATGCCCTTGTCGAGCCAGAACGCGATGGCCTCGAGCATCGCCTCCATGACCTTCGGGTTGTCGAAGTTGAGGTCGGGCTGGTGGTGGAAGAAGCGGTGCCAGTAGTACTGGCCGCGCACGGGGTCCAGGGTCCAGTTGGACGGCTCGGTGTCGACGAAGATGATCCGCGCCTCGGAGTAGAGGTCGTCGGTGTCGGACCACACGTAGAAGTCGCCGTACGGCCCGTCGGGGTCGGCGCGCGAGGCCTGGAACCACGGGTGCGCGTCCGAGGTGTGGTTCATGACGAAGTCGATGATCACTCGGATCCCGCGGGCGTGCGCCTGGCGCACGAACTCCTCGAAGTCCTCCATCGTGCCGGCCTCGGGAAGGATCCCGGTGTAGTCGGCCACGTCGTACCCGCCGTCGCGCAGCGGCGAGGTGAAGAACGGAGGCACCCACAGGCAGTCCACGCCCAGCCAGGCCAGGTAGTCGAGCTTTTCCGTGAGGCCGGCGAAGTCGCCCACCCCGTCCCCGTCGCTGTCGCGGAACGAGCGGACCAGGACCTCGTAGAAGACAGCGGTCTTGAACCATTCGGGCTCGTCGCCCAGGACGCTGGTGGACTGCGCCGGCGGGAGAGGGGTGCTCAAGTGGGGACCTCCTGACTCGGCCGCACCTCGCACGCGGCCCGGGCTTCCCAGCCTTGCCGATCGAGCGCGGGATCACAAACGAGGCCCCCGCCGCCCAGCGACGGGCGGCAGGGGAAGCCCCTCGCGGCTACGGCGCGTTCGTGGCCGAGCCGGTGCTCGTGTTCTCGATCGTGAGCGTGGTGGTGCCCGAGGTGGCGCTCGGCAGCTGCAGCAGCGCGAACGCGGGGGGCCTGATGCCCATGGCCATCCCGGGCCAGTACGTGTTCACACCGGAGAGCGTGGTGCCCGTCGCGTCGCCGCAGCCGTTCGGGGCCTCGGGCCCGCAGTCCCACGTGAACAGCGACCGCAGGTGCATGCTCCAGCCGGGCCCGGGGGTGGACGTCACGCGGAAGTCGAAGTTCGTCACGTTCATGGGAGCGGCCACCCACTGGCCCGGGTGGTCGGGGGTGAAGTCGACCGTCGCCGACGTGCCCGGGCCCGGGGCCGGGAGCGGTGGCAGCATCTTCACCGAACGCAGGGCGAAGGTCGCATCCTTCGAGGACGACTCGGGCGGTGCCTGACCCTGCTCGCCCCGTACGACGGTGACCAGCGTCCGCGTGCCGCCGAGACCCGTCCACACGGTCTGGGGGAACGACAGCGCCCGCGGCTCGTCGAGCAGCCGCGCCACGGCCTGCTCACCGTCGGCCAGCCCCTCGGAGGTCGTCTGCAGGAAGGAGTCGACCGGCACGTCGAGCGTGCTGACCATCATGAGTGAGCCCGCGAGGGGTACGGGGGTGCCGTCGACGGACAGTCCGGTGTGCACGGCTGGAGAGATCGATGCCGTCCCGCCGGTCGTGTAGAACCACACCCGCTCTCCGGTGCGGACAGCGGGGAGCGCGGAGTCGTACAGCGAATCTCCGAGGACGTGCATGGGTGCGTGGCCGGGCAGCAGCGCCACGAGTCGGCTTGCGATGTTCTGGCCCTGGGGCCGCGTGCTGGTGTGCACGGACTGCCACGCGGCACGGCGCGTGCCGCCGACCCGCAACGCCGCGCCCGTGCTCGGGACCTGTGCTTCGACCCAGTACCTGCGCCCCGACGCCGGGACCAGTTGCTCGTGCTCTGCTCCGGCCAGGACCGTGCGGCGTACGTCGAGGAGTTGGACGTCGCGCCGTGCGCGTTGGGTGTAGGTGAAGACGTACGAGCCGTGGCGGGGCAGTGTCCACACCGGCTGGCCCCCGGAGGAGACCCGGGCGCCGAGAGTGCGCCTGCCCTTCAGACGCCGAAGCGTCGCCCCGTCCGCCGTGCGGCCGTTGGACTCGAGACCGACGAGCTGGCCACGTCGCCCGGAGAAGGTGATCCTCAGGCGTGCGCGGGGCGCGCGCACCTTCGCGCCACCGATCTTCATCGGGACCCACACCGTGGCCTGCTTCGGTCCGGACGACTCCGCGGCCGCCTGCGCGCTCACGGCCGTGGGCACCGGTCCCGTGGGCAGCGGGCCCGCGAGTGAGGGACCCGCGAGTGAGGGGGCTGGGAGCGCGAGGAGCGCCGGGGCGAGGCCCGCAGCCAACGCGGTGGTCAGGGCTGCGGTGCGGGATCTGGGACTCACGGGGACCCTCTCGTCGGCGGTGCCCGGGCCGGGCGACCGGAGCATAGTGCTGGGGACGCCGGTGCGCGGGGTGAAGTTGTCCGTCAGCCGGACGTTGCCTGTGGTGGTCTGGTCATTTCACGATCAGGACGTGGGCCACCTCGTGGCCGGGGTCGAGGCGCACGTAGTTGTGCGCACTCCACGTCCACTCCGCGCCCGTGATCTCGTCGCGGACCACGAAGCTCTCGTCCCAGCCCTTGCCGAGGGCCGGCAGATCCAGGTGGACGGTCGTCTCCCGCGTCCCGTGCGGATCGAGATTGATGACGACGACGACCGTGTCCTGGCTGCCATCGGGCAGCACGTGCCGCTTGCTGAAGGCGATCACGTGGTCGTCATCGGTGTGGTGGATCACCACGTTGCGCAGCAGGCCGAGCGCGGGGTGCTCGCGACGGATCTCGTTGAGGCGGGTCACGTACGGAGCCAAGGTGCGCCCCGTTGCTTCGGCGCCGGCCCAGTCCCGAATCCGGATCTGGTACTTCTCGGAGTCGAGGTACTCCTCGCTGCCGGGACGCACCGCGACGTGCTCGTACAACTCGAACCCGGCGTACATGCCCCACGACGGCGAGCTCATCGCGGCGAGGGTGGCGCGGATCCGGAAGGCGGCCGGGCCCCCGTACTGCAGGGAAGCGTGGAGGATGTCGGGGGTGTTCACGAAGAAGTTCGGCCGCATCAGGTGGTCGCTGGAGCGGGCGAGCTCGGTCAGGTAGTCGCCGATCTCCTCCTTGTGCACCCGCCACGTGAAGTAGGTGTAGCTCTGGTGGAACCCGACCGCGCCGAGCGCGTGCATCATCGCGGGACGGGTGAATGCCTCCGAGAGGAACACGACGTCAGGATCGGTGGCGCGGACCTCGGTGAGCAGCCACTCCCAGAACTCCAAGGGCTTGGTGTGCGGGTTGTCGACGCGGAAGATGCGCACACCGTGCGACATCCAGTGACGCACCACGCGCAGGACCTCCGCCCGGATCGCCGCGGGATCGTTGTCGAAGTTGATCGGGTAGATGTCCTGGTACTTCTTGGGCGGGTTCTCCGCGTAGGCGATCGTGCCGTCGAGCCTGGTGGTGAAGAACTCGGGGTGCTCGGCCACCCACGGATGATCGGGGGCCGCCTGCAGGGCGAGGTCCAGAGCCACCTCCAGGCCCAGCTCGCCGGCGCGCGCAACGAAGGCGTCGAAGTCCGCCATCGTGCCGAGTTCAGGGTGGACCGCGTCGTGACCGCCGTCCTTGCTCCCGATGGCCCACGGCGAGCCTGCCCAGTGCGCCGGCGCCTTCTCGCCGTCCGGCAGCACCGCGTTGTTGGGCCCCTTGCGATTGACCTCGCCGATGGGGTGGATCGGCGGCAGGTAGATCACGTCGAAGCCCATCGCGGCGACGGCGTCGAGGCGCCGTGCCGCCGTACGGAAGGTGCCTGAGACGAGTGTTCCGTCAGCCGTCAGGCGTGCGCCCTCCGAGCGCGGGAAGAACTCGTACCAGGCGCCGCGCAGGGCGCGCTCCCGGTCGGCGCGGGCGGCGTACGGTCCGGCGGTGCTCACCAGATCGCGCAGGGGCCGCCTGCGCAGCAGGGCGATCACCTCGGCGCTCGTGACCACAGCCAACCGCGCGGGCACGGGTCGTGTGCGATCGGTCGCTGCTTCGCTCGCCGCGGTGACGACCGTCCGCTCCGCCGCCGTGAGCGGGTGGGCCGCGGCGACGCGAGCGAGGAGGGCGACTCCCTCGGCGAACATGAGCTCCACGTCGACGCCGGCCTCGATCTTGACGACCGCATCGTGCAGCCAGGTCGCGGACGGGTCGGACCACGCCCACACCTCGTAGGACCACTCGCCCGCGACGTCGGGCGTCACCCACGCCACGTAGCGATCCGGGCCGTCCTCTCCGGGCACCATCCGCACCGGCTCGCGTCGCACACCGTCCGGGCCGGTGAGAACCACCTCGGCCCCCAGCCGGTCGTGACCCTCGCGGAAGACGGTGGCGCGTACGGGCAGCGGCTCGCCCACCGTTGCCTTCGCGGGCAGGCGACCCTCGTCGACCACGGGGGAGACGTCCATGACGGGAATGCGTCCGACCATGGGTCCACCTTGGTCGGTGCAAGGCGCCAGATGCAAACGTGGACGCGGGTCTTGGAACGTTCCAATTGTTGCCCTAGGGTGTCCGGATGCGAGCGATTCGACGGTTCAGCGTGCGCCCGGTCCTCCCCGAGGTGCTCGGCGGACTCACCCTCCTGGCGGGCAACCTGCGGTGGTCCTGGCATCCCAGGACGCAGCGCCTGTTCGAGCGGATCGACGCCCAGTTGTGGGAGGCCGTGCGTCACGATCCCGTCCGCCTGCTCGCGGCTGTGGAGCCCGCGCGGCTCGACGAGCTCGCTGCCGATGAGGAGTTCCTCGTCGAGACCACCGTGCTGGTCGACGACCTCAAGGCGTACCTGAGCGGTGAGCGGTGGTACCACCGACAGGACGGTGGCTGGCCGCGCTCGATCGCGTACTTCTCGCCGGAGTACGGCATCACCTCGGTCCTCCCGCAATACTCCGGCGGCCTCGGCATCCTCGCCGGCGACCACCTCAAGGCCTCCTCCGACCTCGGCATCCCCGTCATCGGCGTCGGGTTGCTCTACAAGCACGGCTACTTCAAGCAGTCCCTGAGTCGGGACGGCTGGCAGTTGGAGACCTATCCCGTCCTCGACCCGGACGAGCTGCCGCTGAGCGTGCTGCGCAGGGCAGACGGGTCGCGCGCGAAGGTGCGCCTGCCCCTGCCGGAGGGCCCCGACCTCGTGGCGGACATCTACGTCGCGCACGTCGGGCGGGTGCCGCTGCTGCTCCTGGACACCGATGTGGAGGAGAACAGCCAGCAGTACCGCGACGTCACCGACCGCCTCTACGGCGGCACCTCCGAGCACCGGCTGCGCCAGGAGCTGCTGCTGGGCGTCGGCGGCGTCAAGGCGCTGCGCGTGTGGTCCGAGATCACCGGCGCCCCGGCTCCGGAGGTCTTCCACACCAACGAGGGCCACGCCGGGTTCCTGGGCATCGAGCGCATCCGAGAGCTCACCGTGGATCCCGCGGGCCCGCGTCTGGACTTCGACACCGCGCTCGAGCTCTCCCGGGCCGGCACCGTGTTCACCACGCACACCCCCGTCCCGGCCGGGATCGACCGGTTCTCGCGCGAGCTCATCGAGCAGTACTTCGGCGGCGCAGGGTCGCCGACCCCCGGCGTGCCGGTCGAGCGCGTGCTCGCTCTGGGGGCCGAGGACTACGCCGATGGCGATCCAGGCGTCTTCAACATGGCCGTGATGGGCTTCCGCCTGGCCCAGCGCGCCAACGGTGTCTCGCAACTGCACGGTCACGTCAGCCGCGGGATGTTCAACGGACTGTGGCCCGCCTTCGACGAGGCCGACGTCCCGATCGGATCCATCACCAACGGCGTGCACGCCCCCACCTGGGTGGCTCCCGAGATCTTCGAGCTCGTGGCCGGTCGCGGCGTCGACGTGACCTCTGACGACGTGGACCCGTACTTCGAGGTGCTCGACCAGGTGAGTGACGCCGAGATCTGGTCCCTGAAGCGGGACCTGCGGGAGCGGCTCGTGCGCGATGCCCGCAAGCGGCTCGAGCGCTCGGCCGCCAAGCGCGGATTCGCCGCAGCCGAGCGCACCTGGATCGACACTGCGCTCGACCCCGACGTGCTGACCATTGGGTTCGCGCGGCGGGTGCCGACCTACAAGCGGCTGACTCTGATGCTGCGTGACCCCGAGCGCCTCAAGCGGCTCCTTCTCGACCCCGAGCGCCCGGTGCAGCTCGTCATCGCCGGCAAGTCGCACCCCGCCGACGAGACCGGCAAGCGGTTGATCCAGGAGATGGTGCGCTTCGCCGACGACCCGCAGGTGCGCCACCGCATCGCGTTCCTGCCCAACTACGACATCGCGATGGCGCAGCCGCTCTACCCCGGCTGCGACGTGTGGCTCAACAACCCGCTGCGCCCGTACGAGGCGTGCGGCACCTCGGGCATGAAGGCCGCCCTCAACGGCGGCCTCAACCTGTCCATCCTCGACGGCTGGTGGGACGAGTGGTTCGACGGCCACAACGGCTGGGCGATCCCGTCCGCGGACGGCATCGAGGACGCCGACCGGCGCGATGATCTCGAGGCGGCGGCCCTCTACGACCTCATCGAGTCGGAAGTCGCCCCCCGCTTCTACAGCCGCGACGAGGCAGGGGTGCCCGGCGACTGGATCGACATGGTGCGTCACACCCTGAAGTCGCTGGGGCCCAAGGTGCTCGCGACGCGACAGGTCAGCGACTACGTCCGCGAGCTCTACGCCCCCGCGGCCCGGACCGCCGCCGCGCTCAACCACGACTTCGCCGGAGCGCGTGAGCTGGCCGAGTGGAAGGCGAGGATCCGCGGCGGCTGGAGCGGCGTACGGGTCGAGCACGTGGAGTCGCACGGGGTGGACGATGTCGTCCAGGTCGGCGCCGACCTGGCGGTGCGGGCGTACGTGGCCCTGGGCGACCTGGGTGTCGACGACGTCGAGGTCCAGGTGGTCCACGGTCGGGTTGGGGCCGAGGACGAGCTCCTCGACCGCGCGGTGCTGCCGATGACGGCGACCGAGTCGTACGAGGGCAACCGACACCGTTTCGACGTCACCGTCGGCCTCGACCGCTCGGGCTCTCTGGGCTACACGGTGCGCGTGGTGCCGCGTCACGCGTCGCTGGTCTCTGTGGCCGAACTGGGGTTGGTGGCGCTGCCCGACTGAGGGCGGCGTACGGTCGCGCGATGACTGGGAGTGACGACCTGCAGCGGTTCCTGGCGGCTGACGACGTGGTCGAGGCGCGGCACCCGGACGTGATGCGTCTGGCTGCCGAGTTGAGGAGTGCGGCCGGCGAGGGCACGGAGGCGTACGCCCGCGCGGCGTTCGAGTGGGTGCGCGACGAGGTTGCCCACTCGATCGATGCCGCTGATCCGCGCGTCACCCTGTCGGCCTCCGACGTGCTGCGTGAGCGGGTGGGGCTCTGCTACGCCAAGTCGCACCTGCTGGCCGCGTTGCTGCGTACGGAAGGGATTCCGACGGCGTTGTGCTACCAGCGGTTGCGCGAGGGTGACGTCTTCATGCTGCACGGCTTGGTCGCCGTTCACGTCGGGGGCGCGTGGCACCGGCAGGACCCGCGGGGCAACAAACCAGGGGTGGACGCGCAGTTCTCCCTGACCGAGGAGCGGCTGGCCTGGCCCGTGGATCCCGCAGCGGGGGAGGCCGACCTGCCGGGTCGTTTCGCGAGCCCGGCTCCCGTGATCGTCGCGGCACTGCGCGGCACGGACGATGTGTTGGCACTCGTCCGTTCGGGGTTGCCGACCGACCTGTGAGCGCTGGTCGCCCGGAGACGCCGGGCGGGGATCGGGTGTGCCCGTACGGCTCCCGGGTGAACTTCGTGGGCGTGTCCTGAACTTCTGGTGCTGTGCAACGGCCCGGAAGTTCCAGTTCCCCCGCAGATGCGGGGGAACCTGCAATGCCTGGGACGCCTGGGACCCTGAGACGTCAGGTTTCGCGGAGGACGAGGACGCTGCGAGCTTGGACGACCACGACGGCCCCGGCCTCGACGGGGGTGCCGACGGGCAGAGAGGCGTTGGTGGACAGGACGACCTCGCCAGCATGGACCCATTCGTTGGCGGGCAGGTGGACCTCGACGTCCTCGGCGCTGGCGTTGAACCACAGCATGAACGAGGAGTCCGTGAGCTGCTCGCCCCGCGGACCGGGGGAGCGCAGCGGGTTGCCGGAGACGAACATGCCGATGATGAGACGCGAGTTGTCCGCCCAGTCCTCGTCGGTCATCTCGCGCCCGGACGGGTGGAGCCAGGCGAGGTCCTTGGGGCCGCCGACGATGGCTGGTCGGCCCTCGAAGAAGTGGCGCTGGCGCAGCGCCGGGTGGTCGCGGCGCAGTCGCAGCGCGGCCTTGGTGATCTCGTACACGTCCAGCCAGGCGTCGTCGGCGCGCCAGTCGATCCATGACGTCGGGTTGTCCTGGCAGTAGGCGTTGTTGTTGCCGCCCTGCGTCCTGCCCCGCTCGTCCCCTGCGGTCAGCATCGGAACTCCGGCGGAGAAGCACAGCGTCGCCATGAGGTTGGCGGCCTGGCGTCGCCGCAGGGCGACGATGTCGGCGTCGTCGCTCTCGCCCTCGACGCCGTAGTTGGCCGAGCGGTTGTTGTCCGTGCCGTCGCGGTTGTCCTCGCCGTTGGCCTCGTTGTGCTTGTGCTCGTACGAGACCAGGTCGCGCAGGGTGAAGCCGTCGTGGGCGGTGACGAAGTTGACCGATGCGTAGGCGGATCGCCCGTCGTCGGCGTACAGGTCGGAGGAGCCGGCCAACCGCGTGGCCATGTTGCGCACGCCCGAGCTGGGGGAGCCGCGCCAGTAGTTGCGCGCGGTGTCGCGGTACTTGTCGTTCCACTCCACCCAGGGCGGCGGGAAGTCCCCCACGCGGTAGCCGTCCATCGAGGCGTCCCACGGCTCAGCGATGAGCTTGACGTGTCGCAGGTCCGGGTCCTGGCCGATCGCGGTGAGCAGGTGGCTGCCCATGTCGACGACTTGATCCGTACGCGTCAGCGCGCTGGCCAGATCGAAGCGGAAGCCGTCGACGTGCATCTCCCGGACCCAGTAGCGCAGCGAGTCGAGGATCATCCGCAGCGACTGGGTGTGCGTGGCGTCCACCGTGTTGCCGCAGCCGGTGACGTCCCAGTACGTGTCGGTCTCGGGCACCTCGCCGGCGGGCGTCGCCACGACGCGCTGGTAGTAGCCCAGGTCGTCGAGGCCTCGGAAGGAGAGGGTGGGACCGAGCGGGCCCGCCTCGGCCGTGTGGTTGTAGACCACGTCGAGGATCACCTCGATGCCGGCGGCGTGCAGTGCCTTGACCATCTCCTTGAACTCCCGCACCTGGCCACCGCGGTCGCCGCTGGAGCTGTAGGCGTTGTGGGGAGCGAAGAAGCCGATCGAGTTGTAGCCCCAGTAGTTCACCAGGTCGCGCTCG
The DNA here is from genome assembly GCA_023460975.1 of Actinomycetes bacterium. Classification (GTDB taxonomy): domain Bacteria; phylum Actinomycetota; class Actinomycetes; order Propionibacteriales; family Nocardioidaceae; genus Nocardioides. Next base: position 94,205 of record JAEWOG010000103.1, on the reverse strand, counting down.
AGCACGCCGGGCTCGGAGACGAACTGGTGCACCGGGAGGAGTTCGACGGCGGTGACGCCGAGGTCGCGCAGATAGTCGGTGACGGCAGGCGTCGCCAGTCCCGCGTAGGTGCCCCGCAGCTCGGGCGGCACCCGGTCGTGGAGGACGGTCATCCCCTTGACGTGCAGTTCGTAGATCACGGTGTCGCGCCAGCGGCGGCGCAGGGGAGCGTCCTCGCCCCAGTCGAACTCGTCGTGGACGACCACACAGCGAGGCACGTACGGCGCCGAGTCGTCGTCGCTGCGCAGTTGCGGGGACCCGTGCACGTAGTCGAACGCCGCTGGATGGGGCGTGAAGTCGCCCGAGACGGCTCGGGCGTAGGGGTCGAGGAGCAACTGCGCGGGGTTGAAGCGCAGGCCTTGGTCGGGGTCCCACGGACCGTCCGTACGGAATCCGTACCGCGTGCCGGGCGCGACTCCGGGCACGGCGCCCGACCAGATCCCGAGCGAGACCTCGGTCATCTCGTGCGCGGTTTCGACGCCCTCGTTGTCGAAGAGGCAGATCCATGCGCGCGTCGCTCGCGGCGCATAGACGGCGAAGTTCGTAGACTCCAGCGACCACGTGGCCCCGAGCGGCCAGTTGCGCCCGGGCCACACGGGCGCGCGCTCTCCGTGATGGGTCCACGTTCCTGGCGTCACCAACCCATTGTCACCGGGTGGGGGCAGGCGGGCAGAATGCACCCCACGGTGCGCGTGTCCCGTACAGGCCGTCACCACATCCGGGCGAGGAGAGGAAGCAGGCATGGAGTTCGTTGAGGTCACCGTGAGCGAGGGGGTCGCCACGATCCGGCTGAACCGCCCGAAGATGAACGCCATCAGCTTCGGACTCCAGGCCGACCTGCGCGCCGCTGCCGCCGAGGTGACCGAGCGCGACGACGTCCGCGCCGTCGTCGTGTGGGGTGGCGAGCGCGTGTTCGCCGCCGGCAACGACGTCAAGGAAATGGCCGACATGTCGTACGCGGACATGGTCAAGGCCTCCGCGTCGGTCTCGTCCGCGGTCACCGCGATCGCCCGTATCCCCAAGCCTGTGATCGCGGCCGTCAACGGCTACGCGTTGGGTGGAGGGTGCGAGCTCACGCTGGCGGCGGATCTGCGGTTCGCGGCTGAGAACGCGACCTTCGGCCAGCCTGAGGTGCTCCTGGGCATCATCCCGGGCGCGGGCGGGACCCAGCGCCTGAGCCGACTCGTCGGACCGAGCCGCGCGAAGGACCTGATCTTCACGGGCAGGCACGTCAAGGCGGACGAGGCGCTGGCCATCGGCCTCGTCGACCGCGTGCTGCCCGCCGAGGAGGTCTACCCGGCTGCCGTGGAGTGGGCCGCGCAGTTCAACGGCGCCGCGGCGCTGGCCGTACGAGCGGCCAAGGAATGCATCGACCGGGGCCTCGAGGTGGATCTCGACACGGGCCTGGAGATCGAGCGCGCGCAGTTCGCCGGGGTGTTCGCCACCGAGGACGGTGTGGCCGGCATGCGTTCCTTCGTGGACAACGGCCCCGGCAAAGCCACGTTCGTCGGGCGTTGAGGGGGAGAGATGTCGACGCTTCGGGCCGTTCTCGCGACGCTGCTGTGGGCCGCCGCGGTCGCATCAGCGCTCATCTTCACCATCGCCGCGGTGCTCATCGCGCTGCGGGCTGACCCGGGAATCGACGCCGTGCGCGCCGTGATCCGTGGCGCCGACCTGCTGGGTATGGACGCGTTCTCGCCCTATTCCGGCGTCTTCGAGTTCGAGGGCGAGTGGGGCCGGGTCAAGAGCGGTGTCGCCAACTGTGCGCTGGGTGCATTGGTCTACCTGTGCGTTGGCGGGGCCCTGTCTCGGTTCGTCCGCCCGGCCAAGCGCTGACCGGGCCTCGGCGGAGTCGTCGGTCCCCTCGCTGATTCGGGGGTTGTGGCCTTGGGTCGTTGTGTACGGTGAGGCAACGATCACGTGATCAACTTCACGTGCAACACCGTGTCACAACTGGTCGCCACGAGCCGTGCTCGTGCCCCCGGCGACCCCGTTCCTGGGAGGGAAACCCATGTCCTACTCGCTCAAGTCGCGCATTGCGGCCAGCCTCGGTGCTGCCGCACTCGTCGTGGGCTCCGGTGCTGTGCTGACGGCTCCTGCGCAGGCAGAGTCCGCCAAGCTCAAGTACAACTGCATGGCATTGAGCATGGCCCCGGTGGACCTGGAGGTCTCCTTCGACACCGACGCGCCCGCGAGCGTCGACCCGGGCGTGGCCACGCCGGTGCTCAACGGCACCGCCAAGGTGGACGTGCCCCTCAACGTCGCCCAGCTGATCACCGGTGACCTGGTGGGTGCCGACACGATCGAGGGCACCGCGACGCTCACCACGGTGACCGACGGCGTGGCGCAGGACTCCGTGTTCACGATCGCGCGCACGCCCGTGACGGCTGCGGCCTTCACCGTCAACGCCACCGGCCCGATGTTCGCCGTGACCGGCGGCGCGCTGGGCGCCAAGCACGTGATCAGTGCGGACAAGTTCCGTGTCGACCTCAAGCTCTTCAAGGGCGGCGCTCCGGCGGGCGTGGCAGCGGCGGACCTCGTCTGCACGAAGCCGGCCGCGGGTGACCTGACGATCGACACCATCCACTCGGGCAGCGCCCCGGTGGCCGTGGACACCACCACCAAGGTGAGCGCCAAGTACAAGAAGGGCACCATCACCGCCAAGGTCGCCGTCACCGGCGTGACCGACGGCACGGTGACCGTCAACGTCAAGGGCCCCAAGAAGTTCAAGAAGAAGGTCACCGCGACCGTCAAGAACGGCAAGGCCACGGTCAAGATCAAGAAGATCAAGGTCAAGGGCAAGTACACCCTCAAGGCGTCGCTGGCGGCGTCGGACACGAACAAGGCGTCGGCAGGCAAGGCCACCGTCAAGGTCAAGTGACCTCAGCGTGACGAGTGCGGGTCCCGGGCTCACCCGGGGCCCGCATTCGTGCGTCGGTGTCGTTGCCCACGGGTTCGTGCGGGTCGACCGCGGGTCGAGTGAGGCGCACGAACTGTGAGAGATCACACCCGTGGGGATGTTTCCCGATGGGGGAGTCACTTGTAATCTCGCCGGTACACATCCGGTGGATCAGCCCTGCCCTGAGCGGCGGGCCAGGATCGAGTACACAGGAGGGGCCGCCAGGCCAACCACCATGAACATTGTTGTCTGCGTGAAGTACGTCCCCGACGCCACTGCCGACCGGCAGTTCGAGTCGGACAACACCGTCGACCGCGTTGGCGTCGACGGCCTGCTCTCCGAGCTCGACGAGTACGCCGTCGAGCAGGCGCTGCAGATCAAGGAGAAGCGCGAGGGCGAGGACATCGAGGTGACCGCGCTGTGCGTCGGTCCCGAGAAGGCCGTCGACGCCGTGCGCAAGGCCCTGCAGATGGGCGCCGACAAGGGCGTTCACGTGATCGACGACGCCATCGCCGGCTCCGACGCCGTCGCGACCTCGTTGGTGCTGGCCAAGGCGATCGAGAAGATCGGCCCGGTGGACCTCGTCGTCAACGGCATGGCCTCCACCGACGCCGGCATGAGCGTCGTCCCCGCGATGCTCGCCGAGCGTCTCGGGCTCCCGCAGGTCACGCTCGCTTCGGTGGTCGAGACCCAGGGCGACCAGATCCGCATCAAGCGCGACAACGAGGGCTCCACCGAGGTCATCGGCGCGACGCTGCCCGTGGTCCTCTCGGTGACCGACCAGACGGGCGAGGCCCGTTACCCGTCGTTCAAGGGCATCATGGCCGCCAAGAAGAAGCCGCTCGAGACGTACGCGCTCAGCGACCTCGGCGTCGACGCGGGTCAGGTCGGCCTGTCCGTGGCCTGGAGCCAGGTCGAGGACACGGCCGCTCGCCCGCCGCGCACCGCCGGCGAGATCGTGACCGACGAGGACGGCTCGGGCGCCACCGCGCTGGTCGAGTTCCTCGCTGGCAAGAAGTTCATCTAAGGAGCCTGAGACATGAGTGACGTTCTTGTTGTCATCGACCACGCCGCTGGCGAGGTCAAGAAGCCCACGTACGAGCTGCTCACCATCGCCCGTCGTCTCGGCACGCCCGCGGCCGTCTTCTTCGGCGCGCCGGACCAGGCCGCAGCCGTCGCGGACAAGGTGAAGGCGTACGGCGCGGACAAGGTGTACGTGATCGACGACGCCCAGATCAAGGGCTACCTGGTGGCTCCCAAGGCTGAGGCGCTGGCCCAGCTGGTGGAGAAGGCCGCTCCGGCTGCCGTCCTCATCCCCTCGACGTTCGAGGGCAAGGAGGTCGCGGGGCGTCTCGCGATCAAGATCGGCTCCGGCCTGATCACTGACGCTGTCGACGTGGCTGAGGGCGGTGTCACGACCCAGTCCGTGTTCGCCGGCAACTTCACGGTGACCGCGAAGGTGACGCAGGGGACCCCGATCATCACGGTCAAGCCCAACTCCGCTGCCCCCGAGGCCGCTGAGGGCGCCGGGACCGTCGAGGCGTTTGCCCCGACCATCTCGGATGCCGCCAAGACCGCGCAGATCATCGCCAGCCAGCCGCGTCAGGCCACCGGTCGTCCCGAGCTGACCGAGGCCGCCATCGTCGTGTCCGGTGGACGCGGCACGGGCGGCAACTTCGAGCCGGTGGAAAACTTCGCCGACTCGCTCGGTGCCGCCGTCGGCGCCTCCCGCGCCGCCGTGGACTCCGGCTGGATGCCGCACGCGTTCCAGGTGGGTCAGACCGGCAAGACGGTCTCGCCCCAGCTGTACGTCGCCAACGGCATCTCGGGTGCGATCCAGCACCGCGCCGGCATGCAGACCTCCAAGACGATCGTCGCGGTCAACAAGGACCCGGAGGCGCCCATGTTCGAGCTGGTCGACTTCGGCGTCGTCGGTGACCTGCACACGGTCCTCCCGGCTGCCACCGAGCAGATCAACGCACGCAAGGGCTGAGTCCACACCCGGACGACAGCCTCGTACGACAGGTTGCCCCCGCCGGTTCGGCGGGGGCTTCCTGCATGCGGGCGCAACCGCTGCTCAGCGGCGGTAACCCTTGTCGTCCACGATGCCGACCGGAGCGACCTTGACTTCGCGTCGCGGGCCGACGGGGCCGAGCCAGATGGCGCGCGAGGTGGTGTTGTTGGCCTTGTCGGCCTCCATCAGGGTCCCCGTCGGGTTCGCGATGACCTCGAGGCGGTACCAGCCCTGGGGCACCTTGCTGATGTCCAGTGCCTCAGCGCGGGACCAGCGGTACGAGTAGTCACCCATCCCGGTGGCGATCGAGTAGCGAACCGACATTGCGGAGCCGGTCTCGCACGAGGTGTTGAACGGCGACTCGAACGGCTTCCAGATCGCCCGCGGCACCGTCGCGTCGACGATCTCCACGTTGGCGGCGCACAGGCTGGTGCGCGAGGCCTCGTCGACGGTGCGACCGGAGCGGTCCACCAAGCGGTACCCGCTGATCATGTTGGTGCGCCATTCCCAGCCGTTCTTCGACATCCGGAAGACGTTGCCCCCCAGTCGTACGTGGCCGGCGTTGTCGCCGTTGGCGTCGTAGAACTGCTGGTAGCCGGTCATCGACCCGGTGCGTGCTTCGCGGAACCCGTCCACGACCAACGGGCCGGGGCCGGCGTTCCACACACCCGTCTCGAAGCGCAACAGGGTGCCCTGGCGGGCCGTGGCGACCTGGCCCACGGGAAGTGCCCGCAGATCAGGCTCGTTGCCCGCCGGCGCCCCCGCGGCGCGGGTGGTCGGCTCGGGGCCGAGCTCGGGGTTGGGTGCCTTGGGGTCCTTCGCGTCAGTGGTGCGTTCGGCCTCGCGGTGACCCGGGCCGCGGCGCTTGACCACCACGCGCGTCGTGGCCGAGCGGTCTGCCTCGGGGATGCCCAGCGCGTCCGCGTACGCCTTGCCCAGGGTGATCGTCATGTCCAGGGTCGAGGTGCGGGCCTCGATGCGCAGCCCGTTCTCCCACAAGGGGATGGACCAGCCGGCCTGCACGCCGTGAACCATGCCGAGGGCGAACGGGTTCCACGGGCATCCGCTGTTCGGGTAGGGGGACGTCGTGGGAGCGTCCATCCGTGCAGGACTCGTCATCCCGGCCAGACAGGACCCCAGGGCACGCTCCTTGAGGACGGTGCCGTTGGCGTCACGGATCGAGATCGTGGACAGGCCGTAGAGCTTGCGAAGGTTCTTCTGCGAGACGTTCACCGGGCCGCTCTCCTCGCCGCGGTGCCACGTGGTGCGGACCGGCTGGCTGTACGAGGTGCGGCTGGTGCGGAACTCGATCGGGGTGGTGCCGGCCACCAGTCGTGCCTGGGGCGAGAGCCAGATGTTCTTCTGACGGCCCCAGCGCGTGACGGTCATCTCGCTCGGCGCCCACACCCCGCCCCTTTCGCCGACCGCCCGGGCAAGATCCGGGAGTGGGGTCGGGGCGGTGGAAGCGGGTGCGCTGGACGTGGCGGTGGCCGACGTGCCGGCCACTGACGTGCCCGCCGTTGACACTGCTGTTGCTGGTGCTGCCAGGGACGCGGCGGCGGCAAGGGCCACGGCCGAGACGCTCAGGCGGATGGTTGACATGGTGTGCCTCCCCGAAATGAGTGGAACCACGATGCGTGGTCTCTGATTGTGACGCGGCTCATGCGCAGAAAGTTGCCTGCGGTTTTTCGCGCGCCATCGGAGGTGTTCGAGCCGGGGTGCGACTCACGTGGCAAGACGCCGTCTCGCCGGTTCGCAGGGTCGGCCTAGGCTCGCTGCATGAACGACGTGCGCGCTCTCGCTCTGGCGGCTCGCGAGGCCAGCTACGACCTCGCCGTGACCACGCGAGAGGTGAAGGATCGAGCCCTCGCTGCGATGGCGGACGCGCTGATCGATTCATCCGTGGCCATCCTGGCCGCCAACGAGGCAGATGTGGCACGCGCCGAGGCCGGCGGGACGGCCCCCAACATCATCGACCGCCTCCGGCTCACCTCGCAGCGACTGGAGGCGATGGCTGCTGGACTGCGCGAGGTGGCCGCGCTCCCGGATCCGGTGGGCGAGGTCGTCCGGGGCTCCACGCTGGCCAACGGGTTGGAGTTGCGGCAGGTCCGGGTGCCGTTCGGCGTCGTCGGGATGATCTACGAGGCCCGTCCCAACGTCACCGCGGACGCGGCCGGCATCTGCCTCAAGTCGGGCAACGCCGTGCTGCTGCGGGGGTCGTCGAGCGCCCACACGTCGAATGCCGCGATCGTCGAGGCGCTGCGTGCAGCCGTCGCCTCGGTGGGGATCTCGCCCGAGGTCTTCCAGCTGGTCAGCACCGAGTCGCACGAGTCGGTCAAGGAGCTGATGCGGGCGCGGGGGCTGGTCGACGTACTCATCCCGCGAGGCGGCGCTGGGCTGATCAACACGGTCGTGGAGGAGTCCACGGTGCCCGTGATCGAGACGGGCGTGGGCAACTGCCATGTGTACGTCGACGCCTCCGCCGACCTCGCCAAGGCGTTGGAGATCGTGATCAACTCCAAGACCCACCGCACCTCGGTGTGCAACTCGGCGGAGTCGTTGCTGATCCACTCCGACCTGGCCGACCAGTTCGTACCGGTCGTGATCGATGCCCTGCGCGAGCGCGGCGTCACGATTCACGGGGACTCCGTGTTCTGCGAGTACGACGGCGTCGTCGCCGCGACGGCCGAGGACTTCGACACCGAATATCTCTCGCTCGACATCTCGGCTGCGGTCGTGGATGACGTCGAGCAGGCGATCGCGCACATTCGTCGCCACTCCAGCGGCCACACGGATGCCGTCATCGCCGAGGACCAGCGCGTGATCAGGCGGTTCACTGCGGCCGTCGACTCCGCCGCCGTCCTCGTGAACGCCTCGACCCGGTTCACCGACGGGGGAGAGTTCGGCTTCGGCGCCGAGATCGGCATCTCGACCCAGAAGCTGCACGCCCGCGGACCCATGGGCCTTCCGGAGATGACCTCCACGAAGTACGTCGTCACCGGCGACGGTCACGTCCGCTGACCCGCCTCACCGCTCCTGCCGATAGGATCCCCCCATGCTGAACGCCCTCATGATCGTTGCCTCCGAGTCCGCCGAGCCCGCGGTCTCCCCGTACGTCGTGGGCGGCCTCGCCCTCGGCATCCTGCTCGCGGCCCTGCTGGCCCTCGTGTGGTTCGGCGGCGGGCGCGAGCACTCCTGAGTCTCGCTGAGCATCGGGCCATGCGTCGCGTCGGAGTGATGGGTGGGACGTTCGATCCCATCCATCACGGTCACCTCGTGGCTGCCTCCGAGGTGCAGGCATGGTTCGACCTCGACGAGGTCGTCTTCGTCCCCACGGGGGATCCGTGGCAGAAGGCGGACCGGGCTGTCTCGCCCGCGGAGCACCGCTACCTCATGACGGTGGTCGCGACCGCGTCGAATCCGCGGTTCACCGTCTCCCGGGTCGACCTGGACCGGGACGGCCCGACGTACACGATCGACACCCTGCGGGACCTGCGGGCGCAGATGCCGGACGCGGAGTTGTACTTCATCACCGGCGCCGATGCGCTGGCGGACATCTTCACCTGGCGCGATGCGGGGGAGTTGTTCGAGCTGGCCAACTTCGTGGGCTGCACCCGCCCCGGATACACCATGGATCCGGCGACGATTGCCAAGATCCCCTCTGATCGCGTCACCATGGTGGAGATCCCCGCGTTGGCGATCTCCAGCACCGACTGTCGGTTGCGGACCCAGCGCGGTGAGCCCGTGTGGTACCTCGTACCCGACGGCGTGGTCCAGTACATCGCCAAGCACCGCCTCTACTCGCCCTCCGGCGAGGCAGATGCCGCCCCCGAGAAGGAAACTCATGACCGCCTCTGACTACTCGCTCAACCTCATCGCCGTCGCTGCCGCGGCCGCGGAGGACAAGAAGGCGGAGAACATCCTCGCCTTCGACGTCAGTGAGCAGTTGGCCATCACCGACGCCTTCCTCCTGGCCTCCGCAGGCAACGAGCGACTCGTGGGTGCCATCGTCGACGAGATCGAGGACAAGCTGCGCGAGGCGGGGGCCAAGCCGATCCGTCGCGAGGGCCACCGAGAGGGACGCTGGGTCCTGCTGGACTACGGCGACATCGTGGTGCACGTGCAGCACGATGAGGAGCGCGAGTTCTACGCGCTGGACCGCTTGTGGCGCGACTGCCCGGCGATTGCTCTGCCGGGCGCCACTGAGGAGTGAGTACGCCCCCAGGCCGGCGTCTTCTTCTGCTGCGGCACGGGCAGACCGACTACAACCTCGAGGGGCGTGCCCAAGGGCATCGCGACATTCCCCTGAACAGTGCGGGTCGCGCTCAGGCGCAAGCGGTGGCACCGGTGATCGCTGCGTACGCCCCCACCTTCATCGTCAGCTCGGACCTGTCGCGGGCTGCGGAGACCGCACGTCTCGTGGCGGCCCCGCTGGGGCTTGAGGTGCGGCTCGATCCTCGGCTGCGCGAGTTCTCAGTGGGGGATGCCCGGGAAGGGCGGACGTGGGCCGAATTCTGCGCGGCGGAACCGGAGCAGGCGGCTGCCGTACGGGCGGGGGACTTCGGTGCGGTGGCGGGGGCGGAGGCCCCCGAGCAGGCGACCGCTCGGTTCCTTCCTGCCCTTGCCGAGGCGGCACAGGCCGTCCAGGCGGGGGAGACCGGCATGGTGGTGGCCCACGGAGCGGTGATGCGGACGGCAGCCCTTGAGTTCGTCGGCGCGCGATCTGCCGGGCTCGCGCTGGGAGGTTTCGACAACTGCGGCTTCGCAGTGCTCGACGATTCTGGATCTGGGTTCATGGGGATGCCCGACGGGCAAGCGTGGCGAATCCGCGCCTGGAACCGGGTCGCGACCGGCTTGTGAACGACCAGGCCCCCCGGATTTCGCACTTGCCGGTCGTGTTGCTAATGTTCTCGTCGTTGCCCCAAGCGGGGCGATGACCCTTGGGGGTGTGGCGCAGCTGGTAGCGCACCTGCATGGCATGCAGGGGGTCAGGGGTTCGAGTCCCCTCACCTCCACAAGAATCAGAAGGCCGGATCCGCGCGGATCCGGCCTTCTGGCTTTCTCAGGGCGGAGCAGCCGTGCCGGTGGAGGGGCGGTCGTGCCCCGGCTCGTCGCCACGCCCTAGCGTGGGGGCGTGCCGAATGAATGGTTCTCCCCGACTCGTCGTCTCAACGCGCGCCAGATCGCCACGGTCGAGAAGGTTCTCGACGCAGCGGAGGCGTTCCTGGATGAGCGTGGGTACGAGGACCTGACGCTGCGACTGGTCGCGGCGGATGCGCAGGTCTCGGCGGCGACGGCCTACACCTACTTCTCCTCCAAGAACCACCTGTGCGCAGGGGTCTTCTGCCGTGCCGTGCTGGAGGCGGGCGCCCCCGAACCGCAGGGGAACGCCGTGGAGCGGGTCGAGGGGCTCGTGCGGCACCTGAGTGAGGTGATCGCCGCGCAGCCTGCGCTCGCCAGCGCGGCCACGCGCAGTCTGATGGCCCCCGAGGACGATGTCGCGGGCCTGCGTCTGGTGCTCGGGACGCACTGGGCGCGCCTGTTCCGCGAGGCGGTGGGGGAGGCGGGCTCGGCTGCCGTGCTCGATGCCCTGCTGCTGGCCTTCTCCGGTGCGTTGTTGCATGCGGGCATGGGGGTGCTGGCGTACGAGGACCTCGGTGACCATCTGGCGCGAGCAGTTGAGACCATCCTTCTCCACCAGATCGAATTAGGTTAGCCTTACCTTATGACTCAGTCCGCGGTACGGCGATCCTCCCGCTCCTGCTTTGGCCCGAGTGCCGCGGAGGCCGCACGCTCGGTCCTCGTCAACGCGAGCTCCGTACGGCTGGGGGACACCGTGGCTGCGACGGAGCTGGCGCGCCACGCCATGCTCGAGGACGGGACCGTCGTCTTCGTCCCGCCCGCGGGCGCGGGCGCTGCAGGCGCTCTCGCGCCAGACCTGGTCAGGCCCGTGCGGGTCGTGGCCGTGGACCTGGTGCCCATCGCCGTGGCCGACCGGGTCCGGGGCACCCTCACGATGACCGCGGACCTGTCCGCGCACGTCGATCCGCTCCCCGACGGCGCCCGGTCGCACCTGATCGTGCCCGGTGAACGCGACCTGGGGCAGCCGGTGATGCGACTGGTGCCGCGCCGGATGGCGGTGCAGTTGCACCTCGCGGGCATGCCGACCGGTCCGGTGGCGGTGGACGCCGCCGACTACCGTGCGGCACGGCCCGATCCGCTGCTCGAGCACGAAGCGGACTGGTTGGCGCACCTCGACGAGGACCACGCCGATGTCCTGGAGGCGCTGGCGGATGCCGTCATGCCCACTCGACTCCCCGGGCCGGTCCGGGCCGTCCGGCTGAGCCAGTACGGCGTCAGCCTGCGCGTCGGCCTGCCTGCGCGCGACGTCAACCTGTCATTCGCGGCCCGGGCCCGCTGCGGATGCGACCTCGTGGACGCCTTCGCGGAGATGCTCGAGCGTCTCCTGCCCGGTGGCCCGACGCTGGGGTGCGACACCTGACCTGCGCGAGGCAGGGCTGTGCGCGTACGCACGCTCGTCGTGGTGAGGCCACGCAAACCCGTGGCGGTTGCGTCGCGAGGGGGTGAGGATGGGCTCATGCCGGTCACCGTGAATCACGTCGTGGTTGGGGTCTGCGACCTCGTCGCTGCCGTGGGCGCGCTCCAGCGAGCGCACGTGCCCGTTGAGGCCGGCTGGACGCTGGAGCCGCACCGTTCCGCGGCACGGGTGGCCGGGCCGTGGGGTGCCGTACTGCTGTTGGTCGAGGGTGCCGACTTCCTTCTGGCTGTGGAGGGTGAGGCCGACGAGGCGGCGGGCGTGCCGTGGCAGGAGACGTGGACCTCTCCCCAGGGCGTGGCGATCGAGGTGTCCGGCGTGGTGGACGAGGCTGCTCACGCGGCACTCGTCGAGCCCGTGACGTGGCCTCCCGGCGCGCCCGACGCTGGTGTGCTCCGGGAAGTGGCGGTGGGACTGGCCGCCGCCCCCAGTCTCGACCTCTGGCTGAGCGCTCGCGGCTCCGCGGCCTACCGTCATCGGCACGACGCGAACACCGAATCCATCTGGTACGGCCTCGACGCCCCTGGCCACGCCCGCGTCGACCTGACACTGTCACGCTGGGTGGGGGCAGACCCCTCGGCCCTCGTGGTCGGACTCACCGTGGAGGTCGCCACCGCCGTGCCCGGCGACGATCGGGCGATTTCGGGGATCGAGGTGTCGGTCGTGGGTGACCTGCGCAGCCACCGCGGGGGAGTGCTGCTGGAGTCGGTGGCGCGCGCCTACGCCACCACTCCCGGCGCGCGTCTCGAATGGCCCGACCCGCGGCTGGAGTGGGCGCAGAATGAGGCGCCCGAGGCGGCCTACTCACGGGTGAGCGAGCCGCAGCGCTACCGGGTGATTCCCGACCGGGTGGACGCGTGGCTGGCCGCGCTCACCGAACGCGGCATCGCCCGAGTCGAGCACCTCGACCCGGCCGACTACGTCTCGTCACGCATCGTTCGTCCGGTGCGAGCGGGAGCCGTGCCGTTCCTCGTGCACACCTCGCGCCTCGACGGTGGGGGCGGCGAGTTCAGCACTGGCGATCCCGACACGGGCGGTGGTCCCGCCGTGGTCGTCACGTTCGCTGCAGGGGATCGCACCGTGATCGAGGTCGTTCCAGACTGTGGGTGCGACGCCTGCGACAGCGGGTCCCGCGACCTGCTGGAGTGCGTCGATGAGCGGATCCTGCAGTTCTTGGAGGGCGGTCCCGTCCACGCCAGCGGTCCCTGGGGCACCAAGATCTGGAACCTCAACGGATGGCAGGGCAGCGGAGACGTCGAACGCCTTGAGGAGGCGATGGGGGAGCAGGACCCGAGGGTCCGAGTGGTGCGGGGTGAGCCCTGGCTCTGAGGCTCCCGGACCGTGCGCCGGCTGCGTTGATCAGGCGATCGTGAGGCCGCCGTCCACGGGGATGGTCTGCCCGGTCACGTACCCCGCTGCCGGCGAGGCGAGCCACACGGCGGTCGCCGCGAGCTCGGCCGGGTCGCCCTTGCGGCCCGCGGGCACCCGCGTGATCATCGCGTCGAGGTAGCCCTCGGGGTAGGTCTCGGTCATCTCAGAGGCGAAGAATCCCGGGGCGATGGAGTTGACGCGGATGCCCTTGCGTCCCATCCACTGCTGCGCCAGGTCGCGCGTGAGGCCGTTGATGCCGGCCTTGGAGGCGGAGTACGCGGCCTGCGGAAGGCCTCCGGTGGTGATCCCGAGCACCGAGGAGATGTTGATGATCGACGACCCCGAGCCCATCACCCTCCCGCATGCCTGCGCCATCCAGTAGGCGCCGTTGAGGTTGACGTCGATGACGCTGCGGAACTGCTCGGGCGTCTCGCGGGTCGCGGGGACGGCGGTCCCGACACCGGCGTTGTTGACCAGCACGTCCACCCGACCGAACTCGGCCATGGCCGCGTCCACGACCGCCTGGCACTGCTCAGGGTCGGCGACATCGGCCTGGACGACGAGCGAGCGACGCCCCGCAGCCTGCACCAGGGCGGCAGTGTCGGCGAGCCGGTCCGTACGACGCGCGGCCAGCACGACGTCCGCGCCGGCCTCCGCAAAGGCCTGGGCAAAGGAGACGCCGAGGCCGCTGGAGGCGCCGGTGACGATGACGACCTTGCCGTCCAGTCGGAAGAGATCCAGAACGCTCATGATCTGCAACCTACCCCTGGGTGCGGCGGCGGGTCGGGGACCACCCTGACCGCACCCTGAAAGACGGCCCGTCGTCTTGAACCCGCGCCGGTGAGCGCGTTGTCTGGTGGTGTCACTTCCACTGCCAGGAGAGCCCGATGAGCCAGCCCCATCCCACCGACTACCGACCCGACCCGCAGGTTCGGCTCTCGCCCAGTGAGGAGCGCACCTTCGCCGCACTGTCCCACGGCGTGCCACTGGTGGCGATGGTGCTCAGCGCCGGAACCCTGGGCTTCGTCGCCTCACTCGTGCTCTACCTCATGTACAAGGACCGCGGCCCCTTCGTACGTCAGCACGCGGCCAACTCGCTCAACGTGCAGCTGATCACGCTGGTCTTCCTCATCGTGTCGCTCCCGCTGATGCTGGTCCTCATCGGCTTCCTGACCTACCCGCTGGCGCTCGTCTTCGCGTTCGTGGTGCACCTGCTTGGTGTCTTCAAGGCGTGGGGCGGCGAGTGGTGGGACCCGCCGCTGACGCCGCGCTGGGTTCGCTGACCCTGCTCAGGCGTGAGGCCTGAGGAGGTTTCGGGGCGGGCGCCATGCCCGCCCCGAAACAGGTCGTTGGGCGCTGTCGGGGATAGAATGAGCCCGTGCGCACGACGACTGCCCTTCTTGGCCAGCCGCGCTGACTCGAGAGTCACGCGGCCACCCCTCCATGCCGAGGGGTTTTTTCATGTCAGGGCAGCCCAGGGACCAGTGAAGGAAACGCGATGAGCGAAGAGACGACCGAGACCACGTACGACATCGAGGCCATGCAGACCAAGTGGCGTGGTGTGTGGGACGGCCTCGACCTGTTCACGGCCCGCGACGACTCGCCGCGTCCCAAGAAGTACGCGCTGACGATGTTTCCCTACCCGTCGGGTGACCTGCACATGGGTCACGCCGAGGTGATGGCGCTGCACGACGTGATCTCGCGCTACTGGTGGCTGCGCGGCAACGAGGTCATGAACCCGATGGCGTGGGACTCCTTCGGCCTGCCCGCCGAGAACGCCGCCATCAAGAACGACGAGCACCCGGCGACGTACACCTACGGCAACATCGAGACCCAGTACCAGTCCTTCCTGAAGTACGCCGTCTCCTTCGACTGGACGCGCCGGTTCAACACCTCCGACCCGGAGTACTACCGCTGGACCCAGTGGCTCTTCACGCGCTTCCACCAGCAGGGCCTGGCGTACCGGAAGAACTCGCCGGTCAACTGGTGCCCCGTCGACCAGACGGTGCTGGCCAACGAGCAGGTCGTCGACGGCGCCTGTGAGCGTTGCGGCGCCGAGGTCACCAAGCGCGAGCTGACCCAGTGGTACTTCCGCACCACTCAGTACGCGCAGGAGTTGCTGGACTCCCTGGATGACCTGGCGCCGACGTGGCCGAGCAAGGTCGTCAACGCCCAGCGCAACTGGATCGGACGTTCCGAGGGCGCGCACGTCGACTTCGTGATCACCGGTCGCGACGAGCCCGTGACGGTGTACACCACCCGCCCGGACACCATCTTCGGCACCACGTTCATGGTCGTTGCCGTCGACTCCGCGTTGGCGCAGGCGCTGGTGACCGACGCCCAGCGAGAGGCCTTCGAGGCCTACCGCGCCGAGGTGCGCAAGGAGTCCGACATCGACCGGCTGGCGACCGACCGGCCCAAGACCGGCGTCGACCTGGGCGTCACGGCGACCAACCCGGTGACGGGCGAGCAGATCCCTGTGTGGGCCACCGACTACGTGCTGGCCGACTACGGCACCGGCGCGGTCATGGGCGTGCCCGGCGGCGACCAGCGTGACTGGGAGTTCGCCACGGCGATGGGCCTGCCCATCATCCGCACGACGCAGCCCCCGGCCGACTTCGACGGGGAGGCGTACGCGGGGGAGGGCGCCACGATCAACTCGCCCGCCCCGGGGGCCAGCACGCCGCTGGACATCAACGGGCTCTCGGTCGAGGAGGCCAAGTCGGCGACGATCGCCTTCCTGGAGGGCCAGGGCACGGGCAAGGGGGCGGTGAACTTCCGTCTGCGCGACTGGCTGCTGAGCCGTCAGCGCTACTGGGGTGCGCCCATCCCGATCATCCACTGCCCACTCGACGGCGAGGTCGCCGTGCCCGACGACCAGCTGCCGGTGCTGCTGCCGGAGCTGAAGGGCGCTGACCTGAAGCCGAAGGGCACCTCGCCGCTGGGCGCGGCCACCGACTGGGTCAACACGACCTGCCCGACGTGCGGCGGTCCGGCCACCCGCGACACCGACACGATGGACACCTTCGTCGACTCGTCGTGGTACTTCTTCCGCTACGTCTCGCCGCAGGACACCACGCAGGCGTTCTCGACCGAGCTGGCCAACGCGTGGGGTCCCGTGGACCTGTACGTCGGCGGCGACGAGCACGCGGTGCTGCACCTGCTGTACGCCCGCTTCTTCACCAAGGCGCTGCGCGACATGGGCCTGGTCGACTGGGACGAGCCGTTCTCGGCCTACCTGTCCCAGGGCAAGGTGCTCAACCAGGGTCGCAAGATGAGCAAGTCGCTGGGCAACGGCGTCAACCTGGGCGACCAGCTCACCGAGTTCGGAGTGGACGCGGTCCGTCTGACGCTGGTCTTCGCCAGCCCGCCGGAGGACAACATCGACTGGGCGGACGTCTCGCCCGCCGGATCGCTGCGCTTCCTGCAGCGGGCCTGGCGGCTGGCCGGTGACGTCGATGTCGCCGTGGGCGCCGACCCCAGTGCCGGGGACACCGCGCTGCGTCGCGTCACGCACCGCACGATCCACGAGGCGGCCACGCTGGTGGAGTCGTACCGGTTCAACGTCATGATCGCCAAGGTCATGGAGCTGGTGAACGCCACCCGCAAGGCGATCGACTCGGGCTGCGGTCCGACCGACCCGGCTGTCCGAGAGGCAGCGGAGACCGTGACGGTGCTGCTGTCCATGGTCGCGCCCTACACCGCCGAGGACATGTGGGCGCGGCTGGGACACGAGCCCGGCGTGGCACGTACGGAGTGGCCGGTCGTCGACGAAGCGCTGCTGGTGGAGGAATCCGTCACTGCTGTCGTGCAGATCCAGGGCAAGGTCAAGGCGCGCCTCGAGGTCGCTCCGGACATCAGCGAGGCGGACCTCGAGGCCGCCGCGATGGCCGATGCCTCCGTCCAGGCGGCATTGGCGGGTCGCGAGGTGCGCAAGGTCATCGTGCGTGCGCCCAAACTCGTGAACATCGTCGCAAGCTGACCTCTGGTTCCCGCGGCGCCGATAGGGTGCGAGCCATGCAGGTCGCACTGGTCACCGACTCCACCGCGCAGCTGTCCGAGGCAACCGCCCGGACGCACGCGGTGACGGTGGTGCCCCTCAACGTCGTGCTGGGTGCGCGCGTGCTGGAGGAGGGGCCCGAGGGGGCCACGCCCGAACTGGTCGCCGAGTCGCTGCGCGAGTTCGTCCCCGTGTCGACCTCCCGGCCAGCGCCGAGCGTCTTCGAGGAGCTGTACGCGCGTCTCGCCGCCGAAGGTGCCGACGAGATCGTGTCGGTCCACATCTCCGGCGAGATGAGCGGCACCCTGGAGTCCGCTCAGGTGGCGGCCCGGACCTCGCCGGTTCCGGTCCACGTGGTCGACTCGACCCAGGTCGGCCCGGCGACCGGGTATGCGGTCCTGTCCGCGGCCCAGGCCCGTGACTCAGGCGCGGCGGGCGTGGAGGTCGCCGAGGCAGCACGCGCGCGCGCCGAGTCGGCGACCTCGCTGTTCTA
This sequence comes from Actinomycetes bacterium, assembly GCA_023460975.1. Classification (GTDB taxonomy): domain Bacteria; phylum Actinomycetota; class Actinomycetes; order Propionibacteriales; family Nocardioidaceae; genus Nocardioides. Next base: position 76,833 of record JAEWOG010000103.1, on the reverse strand, counting down.
CGTGGACACGCTGGAGTACCTCCGTCGCGGCGGCCGCATCGGCGCCGCGGCGGCGCTGCTCGGGAGTGCGCTGGCCGTGAAGCCCTTGCTCTCGATCGTCGACGGCCGCGTCGCGCAGGTCGATCGCGTCCGTACGTCTGCGCGCGCCCTGAGCCGGCTGGAGGATCTGGCCTTCGAGGCCGCAGGGGAGGGCATGGTCGACGTGACCGTCGCTCACCTGGCCAACCCCGACGCCGCCGAGCAGTTGGCCGAGAAGCTGCAGGCGCGGCTTGAGGGACGCGTCCGGGACGCAGTGATCGGTCTCTCGGAGATCAGCGCGGTGCTCGGCGCCCACGTGGGCCCCGGGATGGTGTCGGTCTGCGTGGCCCCGATCCCCGGAACCGGTGCGCAGGAGGCAGCGGCGGACGACGCGGCTGTGCCCGATGAGCCTGAGTCCGATGAGTCTGTGTCCGGTGAGTCTGTGCCCGACCAGACCGGCCCCGACCAGACACTCACCTGACCCTCGCCCGGCTCTGGCTGGGGCTGCCGGTGCGGGCCACGTGCCATCCACAGGCGGCTTCGTGTCGTGGTTCTCCACAGGCTCGGGCTTCGCGCCAGCGGAGAGTGCCTCCGCCTTCCTAGGGTCGGCGCATGCGCCCTCGTCCTCCTTCCGACGATCACCAGGCGACCGTCGCCAGACGGCTGGCCTCGCTGTCCGCCGAGCTCGCGGCGATGCGTCCGAGCTCGTCCGAGCCAGGGCCCGCAGCTGACGCCTCGCCGGTCGGGACGTGGGAGGACGGCGTCACTCCCAGCGCGGACCCGCTGTCCGAGCACACCCGGATCCGCGAGACGGCCCCGCGAGTTCTTGCCCGGCCCCTCGAGGTGAGGGAGCCCGGCAAGCATCGGGAGCGACGCCGGGCGACCCTGCTGCCCAGCCCCACCCATCTGGCGGTGCTGGCGGCCGTGGTGGCGGTGGGCATGGGACTCACCACGTGGCTGCTCGTGGGCGGGCGAGCGCGTGAGGTGACGCCGCCGCCGGTGGAGGCCACGTTCTCCGCGGCCACCGCACACGACTCTGCTCAGGACCCACCGGGGGAGGCCTCCGAGGCGTCGGTGCCTTCCGCTGAGGTGACGGTCGACGTGGCCGGCAAAGTACGGCGCCCGGGCATTGCCGTGCTCCCCAGCGGGTCGCGGGTGGTCGATGCCATCGCGGCGGCCGGCGGGGCGCGGCGAGGCGTCGACCTCAGCCAGCTCAATCTCGCCCGCGTCCTGGTCGACGGCGAGCAGATCCTCGTCGGCCTTCCCGCACCCACTGGTGTGGCCGATCTTGCCGGGAGCGGTCCGCCCGGCCCCACGGGAGCACTGGTCAACATCAACACCGCGGACCAGGCCACGCTCGAAACACTGCCCGGGGTGGGACCGGTCACCGCCGGGGCCATCCTCGCGTGGCGCGCCGATCACGGGGCGTTCACCGCTGTCGAGGAACTGGTCGAGGTCGACGGCATCGGCGAGGCCACGCTGGCCACGTTGGCACCGCTGGTGACGGTGTGACGTGACCGACCTGCGCGCCCTGCTGCTGGGAGCGGGCGCGTGGGCCGGTGCACTGGCCGTCCTGCTGCTCCCGCCCACCTGGGCGTGTGGCGTGTTGTCGGTCGCCGCGGCGGGGCTGGTGGCGTGGGCCGTCGTACGTGCGCGCACCCGGGGCGGCGACGGTGTTGCGGGCCCGGCGGGGCTTCTGCTCGCGATGCTGGCCGTGGCGGGCACCAGCGCGCTGCACCTGCATGCGGTGGCCGCCTCGCCGGTCGCCGAGCTCGCGCGGCAGGGGGCCGCCGTACGGCTTGATCTCGTGATCACGACGGACCCCCGGGCATCGCAAGGGCCGTACGGACCGGTCGTGACGGTGCGGGCGAAGGCGGTGCACATCGTGGGCCGGGGGAAGGCGTTCACCACGCGTTCGCCCGTCGTGGTGCTCGGTGATGCCGAGTGGAGTGAGCGCCGCCTCGGCGAGCGGATACGCACGCACGCCACTCTCATCTCGGGTGAGGACGACGTGGCAGCCCTCGTCCGGCCGCGGGGTCCCAGCGAGGTGCTGGGTGAGCCATCGGGGTGGTGGCGTGGCGCCGAGGCCGTGCGCGCGTCGGTGCGCCGCGCCGTCGCTGACCGCGGCGAGGACGAGCGCGCCCTGCTGCCGGCGCTGGTCGACGGTGACGACGCACAGGTGTCCGTGGATCTCGCGGACGACTTCAGGGCAACGGGCCTGACGCACCTGCTCGCCGTGTCCGGAACCAATCTCACGATCGTTGTGGGAGCGCTGCTCCTGCTCGGGCGCTGGGCGGGCGTGCGGGGGCGTTGGGCGTGGCTGCTGGGCGGGGCCGGGGTGATCGGGTTCATCCTGCTCGCCCGGACCGAGCCGAGCGTGGTGCGCGCCGCCGCGATGGGCAGCGTCGCCCTCATCGGGATGGGGAGCAATGGCCTCTCGCGCGGGCTCCGCTGCCTCGGGGCAGGCGTCCTGGGACTCCTCCTGGTCAATCCGTGGTTGGCGACCACGGTCGGGTTCGCGCTGTCGGTGCTGGCCACGGCGGGAATCCTGCTGCTGGCACCTGCGTGGCGCGACGCCCTGTGCCGGTGGCTTCCGCGGTGGATCGCGGAGGCGGTGTCGGTGCCCTTGGCGGCCCAGGTGGCGTGCACGCCGCTCGTCGCTGCCATCTCCGGGCAGGTCAGTCTGGTGGCGGTGGCGGCCAACCTGCTCGTGGGGCCCGCGGTGGCGCCGGCGACGGTCCTCGGGCTGGCGGGCGGCCTGATCGGCCTCGCGTGGCCGGGGCTCGGCGAGGTCGTGGCGATGCCCGGTGCGTGGTGCGTGAAGTGGATTGCGACGATCGCCCGCTGGGGCGCCGACCTGCCGACGGCATCGGTCGCCTGGGGGACGGGCGCGTGGTCGCTGATCGGCCTCACCCTGCTGTGCGGCGTCGGCGTGTGGGCGGCCCCTCGCGTGCTGCGCTCGCGCAGCGCCGTCGTCGTCCTGTGCGTGGCGCTCGGGGTCGTTGTGGCCGTACGACCGCCGACCCGCGGATGGCCGCCCCCGGGCTGGGTCGCGGTCATGTGCGATGTGGGCCAGGGTGATGCCACCGTCCTGCGGGCTGGGGAGGGAGTCGGGGTCCTCGTCGATGCCGGGCCGGATCCCGAGGCTGTCGACCGCTGCCTGAGCGATCTGGGAGTCACCTCACTCGCGCTCGTGGTTCTCACCCACTTCCATGCTGATCACACCGACGGACTGTCGGGTGCGCTGGCTGGGCGCTCTGTGGGCACAGTGACCAGCACGTGGTTCACCGAGCCCGCGCAGGGCCACGCGGGCGTGACCAGGACGCTCGGGTACGCGCCGGAACCCCTCGTGCGGGGTCTCGACGCGAGGGTCGGGGCAGTGTCGGTGAGGACGCTGTGGCCGCTCCCCGCAGGCGAGGGGGTGGTGGTTCCGTACGGGCCGGACGACGCCAACGACTCCAGCGTGGTGCTGCTGGCTGAGATGAACGGCGTACGGATCCTGCTGACCGGAGACCTCGAGCCCGACGCCCAGACCCAGGTGGCGAAGGTCGAGCCGGCGTTGTCGATCGACGTCCTCAAGGTGCCGCACCACGGAAGTCGCCACCAGGACCTGTCGTGGCTCGCGCACCTGGGGGCATCCGTGGCGCTGGTCGGGGTGGGTGCCGACAACGGCTACGGACACCCCGCCGGCGCGGTTCTGGCAGCGTTGTCGGAGGCGGGGGCTGTCGTCGGCCGAACCGACACTGACGGCGACCTGGCGGTGGTCGTTGACGAGGACGGACGAGTGGATCTGCACACTCGGGGTCGATGACGCGGAACCTGTCCTGGGCCGCCAGTAGGGTGGGCTCACCATGGCAGGCAATCCCACCGCAGCTCAGCTCCTCGGCCACGTCGTCCTCCTCACGGGCAAGGCGGAGTTCCTGGCCGCACGCACCGTGGCCTCGGTCCGCGACGCCATCCGGGCCTACGACGCCGAGGCCGAGATCAGTGACTGCGAGGCCGCAGACCTGACTCTGGCCACGCTGGGCGAGTTGTCGGCGCCGTCGTTGTTCTCCAGCACCCGCTGCATCGTGGTGACCAAGCTCGAAAACCTGCCGGATGAGAGCGTCGAGGGCCTCGTCGACTACAGCAGGGCTCCTTCCGACGAGGTCTGCGTCGTTCTCGTGCACTCCGGTGGCCAAAAGGGCACCGGAGTGATCACCAAGCTCACCAAGGTCAGCAAGGAGACGGGCCGCGTCACCGTCATCAAGAACGAGGAGCTCAAGCCTCGTGAGCTCCCGCGCTTCGTGACCTCGGAGGTGGCACGTCATGGCAGCCGCATCTCCGAGGAGGCCGTCGAGGAGCTCGTCCGCGCGATCGGCACCGACCTGCGCTCGCTCGCGGCGGCCGCCGAGCAGTTGGTCTTCGACTTCCACGGCGAGCAGATCGATCTGGGCAAGGTCCAGCAGTACTACGGCGGTCGCGCCGAGGCGAAGTCGTTCGACGTCGCCGATGCCGCCTTCGCCGGCCGCCGGGCCGTGGCGCTCGAGGAGTTGCGCTGGGCGCTCGACGGCGGCACAGCGTCGGTCCTGATCACCTCGGCCATGGCCGGCTCGGCCCGCGGCATCGCGAAGTTCATGGGTGCCCCCCGGGGCGCGCGCGACGGTGACCTCGCCCGAGATCTGGGCGTGCCGCCGTGGAAGGTGAAGGACATCCGCAAGGTCGCTCACCGGTGGAACGAGGAGACGATCTCGGAGGCCCTGCGCGCCATTGCCACGGCCGACTCCGACATCAAGGGCCGTGCCCACGATGCCAACTACACCCTCGAACGGCTGGTGCTGACGATCAGCGGCCTGTCCGTCGGCCGCTGACCCCGCAATCAGAACGATCCGCCCCCGAAATCAGAACGACCCGCCGGGTTGCGGCGGGTCGAACGAGGAAGGGGCGCTTCTCAGAGAGCAGCGGCCTTCTTGGCGATCGCGGACTTGCGGTTCGCGGCCTGGTTCTTGTGAATGACGCCCTTGGAGACAGCCTTGTCGAGCTTCTTGGAAGCGTCGCGCGCGGCGGCGATGGCGGCGTCCTTGTCGCCAGCCGCGGCCAGCTCGCGGAACTTGCGGACAGCGGTCTTGAGGCTGGAGCGGACCGCGAGGTTGCGCTGACGGCGCACCTCGTTCTGCTTGTTGCGCTTGATCTGGGACTTGATGTTCGCCACTGATGAACCCTTGTGTGTGAGGACCTGGTCAGGAAAGTGCTTGTGCTGTCGGCTGCTACGTAGCCCTTGTCAGGCAACCCGGGAGAGGGCCGGAGCCAGACATGCAAGCCAAGAGATTACCAGCGTGACTGTTCGAGGCTCAAATCAGGCCGACCGCCCCGATTCTGGCCACCCTCTCCGCTCGCACAGCCACTCCCAGCACACCTCGCCCTGCCAGCGCTGGTGGTCGCGGATGTGGGGGGATGTCGGCGGTACGGGGTCGGCTGCGGACTTGAGGAAGTAGCCGGTGTAGAGCGCCAGGACCGCGTCGATCGCCTGGTCGGGGACCGCGCGCAGCAGCTCCCGCTGCGAGATCACCTTCTCGACGTCGATCCCGTCGCCGCGTGGACCGATGAGCAGGGCGAACGAGTCAAGCCAGGCAGCGCCGCGTACGGGCCAGTTCCAGTCACAGAACAGGGCGGCGCCGTCCGCGCTCAGCAGGACGTTGTCGGCGCGGATGTCGGTGTGTACGAGCGTGTCGCCCCGCACGTGAGCCGCGTACTGGGCGGCCAGGTCCGCCGCCTCTTGGTGGCGCTCGGGCCGGTTCGGGACTCGGAGCACGGACCAGAAGGCGGGCCACTCGGCCAGGTCGTCCTCGTACGCGTCCAGGACCAGTCCAGACGGCGCGGGGGTCAGCGCAGTCGCGGCGGCTTCGAGTGCGTCGAGGCAGAGGTCGAGGTCGTCAGCCTGCCAGGGCCGGCTGGGGTTGGTCGCCGCGACGTATTCGGTGGCCAGCACCACCCAGTCCTCGACCTCGCACGTCCACAACAGGCGGGGCGCCGGAACGCTGGCCGGCAGGGCGGCCAGCTTGCGCGCCTCGGTGCGGTACGACTCCGCGAAGGGCCGTTGGGCCTTCAGCGAGGCTGCCTTCACGAAGTGGTGGCTCCCGTCCTCGCCGACGAGGACGCTCGCGAAGCCCGGCGTGAACCCGGCCCCCTGCGAGCGTGCGGCCACGATCGGCGTGCCACAGCGACGCTCGACCTCGGCCCGGACGGCCGGGGGGAGGTGAACCCACTCGAGCCGGCGGGCGGTGGCGAGCGGGGGAGACGGGTAGGGACCAACGGGCATGCGCCCATCCTGCCTGCAGCGGGGTTGTCCAGTGCGGGTCGCGGCCCACGTACCCCAGCAGGCGGTCCCACTCGGAGGCCCCGGCTGGTACGGCGACTTCGGGGCCGCAGACGCCCTCCGCGCGAATGGCGGGACCCCACCCCTCGGCTGTGTGTCGCAGCGCCATGGCTTCCTCGTCGTCGATGGGCCACGGCTGCCCCGTCGCGCGGGCGACGTCCCAGCCGTGCAGGACGAGGTCGAAACCGTAGAAGTCGGCCATCGTGGCGCCGATGGTCGTCGTCCCGAAGTGGCCGTCGTACGACTGCTCGGCGACGTCCGGACGCGTGAGCAGCGCGCTGACTGCCGCGGTGTGGGTTGCCCACGCCCGAGGAAGGTCCGACTCGCCCGAGGTGTCCGGCACGTCGAGTCCGTGACCGGACAGGAAGTCGCGCTGCGTGCCGAGGATGTGGTCGACGACCTCGCGCACGCTCCAGTCCTCGCAGGGGGTGGGCGCGTCGGGGGCGGCCGTCGGCAGGAGGGCGCCGAGGCGGGCGGAGCGGGTGGCGTACAGGTCGGAGGTCAGTGTCGATGTCATGCCGTCGACGCTAGGTACCCCGCTCCTCCGGCGTCTTGCAAGAATCCGACGCATGACCCCGGACCCGTCGCTGCATCCGGTGGACCCGGTTGACCGGGCCCACCTGACGGGCGCGTCGCGACCCTCGCCCCCGATCCACCGCTACCTGCCCTCTGCGGGGTTGAGGGACCTCGTCCAGCGGTACTGGATCCCGGTGTGGTCGCTACCCGCCCCGACCACCCAGAGCACGCTGCAGCACCCGGTGTGCCTGATCGTGGTGTCGAACACCTACGCCCGCTTCTACGGGGTGGTGCGCGGGTTGTCCTCCGTCACCCTGGAGGGGACCGGTTGGGCGGTCGGGGTGATGTTCACCCCCGCCGCCGGCTCCCTGCTGGTGGGCGGCTCGGTCGACGCACTCGTGGACACGTACGCCGATCTGACCGCGCTGGAGCCGGGCGACCCGCTCGGGGTGCTGGATGCCGGTGCGCTGGTGAGCGAGATCCACGCGGCCATGGCGGCGGACCCATCGGCGCAGGCGTCCCACGCCGGCGCGGTCGCGGCACTCGAACGGCGCCTCGCCGGCATCGAGGTCGACGAGGACGGCCTCCTCCTCAACCGGGTGGTCGACTGGATCATCGAGCACCCGGAGATCACCCGGGTCGCGGACGTGGCCGACGCCTTCGGCCTCAGCGAGCGGCGGCTCCAAAGGCTCGTGCGCTCCCGCGTCGGGATGTCTCCGAAGTGGTTGCTCCAGCGCCGCCGCCTGCACGACGCCGTGCTGCGCCTCAAGGAGGGCACGGTCGCGTTGGCCGATGTCGCCAGCGAGCTCGGCTACACCGATCAGGCCCACTTCACGACCGACTTCCGCACCGTCACCGGCATGACGCCGGGCGAGTACCTGGCGGACCAGCGGTGAGTGGCCCGCAGGCCGGCGCGATGCTTGTCGAGCCGTGCGCGCAGGTACGCGAGTCGTTTGTCGCCGCGGTCCGCGAACTCGTCGCGGACGGTCGGGCCGGCCAGGGCAGCATCCTGGGCCGGTGGGTGGAGGGATTCTCCGATGTCTGGGACACCTCCGCTGGGTTCGAGGCGTTTCTCGACTACCTGCGCGCAGACGCGCTACCGGCGACGCCGCGGCCGGAGGGTCTGGTTCACCAGCACACGTGGTGGCTCGTGAACGGTGCCGACTACCTGGGGCGGGTCAGCGTGCGCCCGCACCTGGGCAACACGTTCCTGCGGACCCTCGGCGGGCACATCGGCTATGAGGTGCCCCCGAGTCGGCGCCGTCGCGGGTACGCAACACAGATGCTGCGCGAGGTGCTGCCCCGCGCGGCGGCTCTGGGCGTTGATCCCGCGCTCGTGACGTGCGACGTGGACAACGTCGCCTCATTGCGGGTCATCGAGAGCGTTCTCGCCGAGACCGGTGGGGAGTTCCTCGACGTCACTGGGGGCAAGCGGCGTTATCACCTGCTCACGGGGCGGCCATGAGCGCCTTCACGGTGCCGTCGCACTGGTACGACCGGGAGGCGAGCGTGACCGGGTGGGCTGGTTGGCTCGAGCGACTTCCCGGCCTCGTACGCGACCTGCTCTCCGAGTGGGAGCTGCGCCTCGATGGCGCCACGATGTCCGGCCACTGCTCCGTCGTGCTGCCCGTGCGCACGGGGGAGGGGGACCCGGCCGCGCTCAAGGTGACCTGGGACGCCGACACCGAGAGTGCGCTCGAGCACCTGGCCCTCACCGCGTGGGCCGGCGGCCCTGCCGTCGAACTGCTGCGGGCCGACCCGCGGCGCCGCGCGATGCTGCTGCAGCGGGTGGGACCCGACGACCTCTCCGAGGCGTGGGACGTCGAGGCGTGCGAGATCGTCGCCGGACTGTACGGGCGGCTGCACGTCCCGGCGGGGCCGCAGTTCGCGCGGCTCAGCGACACCGTGGCGCACTGGGAGCAGCAGTTGGCCGAGCTGCCGCGTACGGCTCCGCTGCCGCGCCGGATGGTGGACCACGCCCGGTCGCTGGCACGCGCGTTCGCCTCTGACGAGGCCACCGACGGGCGGCTCGTCCACGGCGACCTGCACTACGCCAACGTGCTCGGACGCGGCGCGACGTGGGTCGCCATCGACCCCAAGCCGCTGTCCGGGGATCCGCACTTCGAGCTGTCGCCGATGCTGTTGAACCGGTTCGACGAGCTCTCCGGCGACGTACGAGGTGGCTTGCGGCGTCGCTTCGAGACCCTCGTCGACGTCGCCGACCTGGACGAGGACCGGGCGCGTGACTGGGCGATCGTGCGGGTGCTGGCCAACGCCGGGTGGGCGATCGCGGAGGCCGCCGAGGCCGGTCGCGACCTGACGGCGACGGAGCGGGAGTGGATCACCCGCTGCATCAGCGTCGCCAAGGCGGTGCAGTAACCGAGGAGTGCATGGGCATCGCCACGGCCGCAGTTCCGCGCGCGGGCCCTCGGCGTGGGACAATCGATGTTCGACCCGTGCCTGCCCGCGCCGCGACGCCCGCGGCCCCGTAGACCGAAAGACCACCGTGTCCCTGAAGAACGCCCCGAAGCCCGGATCCACCGACCCGGCGCAGATCCGCAACTTCTGCATCATCGCCCACATCGACCACGGCAAGTCGACGCTGGCCGACCGGATGCTGCAGTTGACCGGCGTGCTCGGGGAGCGCGACGCCCGCGCCCAGTACCTCGACCGCATGGACATCGAGCGCGAGCGCGGCATCACGATCAAGTCCCAGGCCGTGCGGCTGCCGTGGACGGTCGCGGAGGGCAACGAGGAGGGAGCCGAGCCGGGCACCTACATCCTCAACATGATCGACACCCCGGGGCACGTGGACTTCACCTACGAGGTCTCCCGCTCGCTGGAAGCGTGCGAGGCAGCGATCCTTCTGGTCGACGCCGCTCAGGGCATTGAGGCGCAGACGCTGGCGAACCTCTACCTGGCGATGAACGCGGACCTGCACATCATCCCGGTCCTCAACAAGATCGACCTGCCCAGCGCCAACCCCGAGAAGTACGCGCTCGAGCTCGCCAACCTCGTCGGGTGCGAGCCCGAGGACGTCCTGCGCGTCAGCGCCAAGACGGGCTTCGGTGTCGAGACCGTGCTCAACGAGGTCGTCAAGCAGACCCCCGCACCGGTCGGCGTCAAGGACGCCCCGGCCCGCGCGCTGATCTTCGACTCCGTGTACGACACCTACCGCGGCGTGGTCACCTACGTCCGCGTCGTCGACGGCGAGCTCACGCACCGCGACCGCATCAAGATGATGTCGACCAACGCCACCCACGAGCTCCTCGAGCTGGGTGTGATCAGCCCCGAGCAGGTCAAGGCCGACAAGATCGGTGTCGGCGAGGTGGCCTACCTCATCACCGGCGTGAAGGACGTCCGCCAGTCGCGCGTCGGTGACACGATCACCACCCAGCACGGCGGAGCCACCGAGTCGCTGGGCGGCTACAAGCACCCGAACCCGATGGTCTACGCGGGGCTCTACCCGATCGACGGCGACCAGTTCGGCGACCTCCGCGAGGCGCTGGAAAAACTCCAGCTCAACGATGCTGCGCTCACGTACGAGCCCGAGACTTCGGGCGCGCTCGGCTTCGGGTTCCGTTGCGGCTTCCTCGGCCTGCTGCACATGGAGATCACGCGCGATCGCCTCGAGCGGGAGTTCAACCTCGACCTCATCTCGACCGCCCCCAACGTGGTCTACGACGTGGTCATGGAGGACGGCACCGAGTACGAGGTGACCAACCCCAGCGAGTTCCCCGAGGGCAAGATCGACGAGGTCCGCGAGCCGGTCGTGCGCGCCACGATCCTCGCGCCGAGCGACTACATCGGCACGATCATGGAGTTGTGCCAGACCAAGCGCGGCACCCTGCTGGGGATGGACTACCTCTCCGAGGACCGCGTCGAGATGCGCTACACGCTGCCGATGGGCGAGATCGTCTTCGACTTCTTCGACCAGCTCAAGTCCCGCACGAAGGGGTACGCCTCGCTCGACTACGAGCGCTCTGGCGACCAGGCCGCGGACCTGGTCAAGGTCGACATCCTGTTGCAGGGGGAGCCGGTGGACGCGTTCAGCGCGATCGTCCACAAGGACGCCGCCTACAGCTACGGCGTGATGATGGCCTCCAAGCTCAAGGAGCTCATCCCCAGGCAGCAGTTCGAGGTGCCGATCCAGGCCGCCATCGGCGCCCGCGTCATCGCCCGCGAGAACATCCGCGCGATCCGCAAGGACGTGCTCGCCAAGTGCTACGGCGGTGACATCAGCCGCAAGCGCAAGCTGCTGGAAAAGCAGAAGGAGGGCAAGAAGCGCATGAAGATGGTCGGTCGCGTCGAAGTCCCCCAAGAGGCGTTCGTTGCGGCGCTGTCGACGGGCGGTGGCGGCACCGAGAAGGCCACGGGCAAGAAGTAGGAACGCCTCACTCGCGTGAGCAGGTGAGGTCGGTGACGGTGATGCCGAGCGCACTCTCCACAGCGGCGACGGGACCGTCCAACTCAGACGTCCGTGGGGCCCGGGTGCCGGCGAACCAGTGGACGCTCAGGGCCCTGCGCGCCGCGCTGCCCATCGCCCGCCAGTAGCCGGTGATCCGCCCATCGACCAGAAGCGGTGACAGGACTGTCCCGTTGGCCGAGTTCCAGAGCCTGCGGTGATGCGCTGCGGTGATGAACCTGGTCCGCGCGCTCGGCTCGTACGCGCACAGGAGTGCGTCGAACTCGGGCAGGAGGTGGACGCCCTGGAGGGCGGCCGGGTCAGGTGCATCGGGCAGATCCACGTAGATGCGGCCGTCGGGGCCCACGGCCTCGACGAGGTCGAGACGCGCCAGCGCCCCGTCGATCGCGCGAAGTCCCACGCCCGCCCACCACGCGAGGTCGTGGCGTGAGGCCGGGCCGTGATGCTCCAGGTGCAGGCGTACGACGTCGGTGAGGTCCGCGCCGCCGGGGTGCCCCGTGACCTGGGCCGCGGTGCGATAGAGAGCGGCTGCCTGTCCCTCCCAGGCCCCGTTGACGGGGCGCCGCACCAGGCCGCCGTGACCGAAGGTGAGGTAGCGCCCGGCAGGCGTCACCACGTGCGCCGCGGCCTGCCGATGACCTCGCTGGGCGAGCCACTCGGCAGCGTGGGCGCTGAGGTCGCCGACGGTGCGCCACTCCTCGCTCGCGAAGACTTCGGTCGCGGCCCACAGCGCAGCGACCGTGTCGTCGTCGACCCCCAGACTGCGCCGCCAGAGTGCGCCTTGGCCGAGGGCGGTGGCGTGGGTGAGTGCGGCGAAGTGCTCGGGGGTCGCGGTGTGGACCGTGCCCCGGATGGTGCTGCCGCGCACGATGCGTGCGGACTCGAAGGCCTCGGCGATCTCGGTCCGGGTCGTGCCCGGGCGCCGTGCTGCGACACCCAGGTGCGTCGAGCGGGCGGTCTGGGACTGGATGGGCCCCATCTGGGCGAGTGTGGTGGCGACGTCGGGCGCGGGCACGGGGAACTGCCGCGCGATGGCTCGCGCCGCCAACTCGTCCCATGTGGTGTCCATGCGGCCAACGTACGGCTGTCCACCGACGGTTCTCGCCCGCCTGAGGTCACGATCCGGGAGATTGTCGACCTTTTTGGCTCGATTGCTACCGATGAGTACGGGGCGTGATCTAGGTTACTTCCAACATCCGGGCCACCCCTGTCGGCCAAACCGCGCCCCGAGCGCTGAACAGGAGACTGACGACGTGACCACCCGCACGATCGACAATTCGTTCCTCGACACCATGCACGCCAACGTGGCCGTCCAATTCCTCGCCCGTGTGGAGGAGTCGGCAGAGCGCGAGGCTTTCCGATTCCCCGTGGGCGAGAGCTGGGAGTCGATCACCTGGCGTGAGGTCGGCGACGTGGTCACCGCGTGGGCGGCGGGCCTGATGGAGCTGGGCATCCAGCCCGAGGAGCGGGTGGGCATCGCCAGCACCACGCGCTACGAGTGGATCCTCGCGGACCTCGCCGTGATGTGCGCGGGTGCCGCCACCACGACGGTCTACCCGACGACCAACGAGGAGGACACGGCCTACATCCTCGCCGACTCCGAGTGCCGCGTCGTCTTCGCCGAGGACGACGAGCAGATCGCCAAGCTGCGCGCACGTCGCTCCGAGCTGCCGCACGTGCTCAAGGTGGTCACCTTCGATGGCACCACAGACGGCGACTGGGTCATCGGCACGGACGAGTTGGCCGAGCTCGGCCGGGCCCACCTGGCCAAGGAGCCCACCGCGATCACCGAGCACGCCACAGCGATCCGCCCCGACCAGCTCGCGACGCTGATGTACACCTCCGGAACCACCGGTCGCCCGAAGGGCGTGCGGCTCTCGCACCGCGCCTGGGTGTTCGAGGGCGAGGCGATTCGCGCGCAGGGCATCCTGTCCGCCGACGACCTCGAGTTCCGGTGGCTGCCGCTGAGCCACTCGTTCGGCAAGGTGCTCATGGCCACCCAGATGGCATGCGGGTACGCCTGCGCCGTCGACGGTCGCCTGGACAAGATCATCGACAACCTGGGCGTGGTCCAGCCGACCTTCATGGGTGCCGCTCCGCGCATCTTCGAGAAGGCCCACGGCAAGATCGTGACCATGCAGGAGGCCGAGGGTGGCCTGAAGGAGAAGCTGTTCAAGGCGGCCTTCTCCTCCGGAATCGCCTATGAGCGGCTGCTGCGCGAGGGCAAGAGCGTCCCGCTCGGGCTCAAGGTGCGCCGCAACGTCCTCGACAAGCTCGTCTTCAGCAAGATCCGGGCGCGCTTCGGTGGCCGGGTGCGCTTCTTCATCTCCGGGTCTGCGGCCCTCAACTCCGAGATCGCCGAGTGGTTCAACGCCGCTGGCATCACCATCCTGGAGGGCTACGGGCTCACCGAGTCCGCGGCGGGTTCGTTCGTCAACCTGCCGTGGGACAACCGGATCGGCTCGGTCGGTCCGGCGTTCCCCGGCAACGAGGTGCGGATCGGGGAGAACGACGAGGTCCAGTTCCGCGGCCCGAGCATCATGGAGGGCTACCACAACCTGCCCGAGGAGACGGCTGCCACGCTGACCGAGGACGGGTGGCTGCGCACCGGCGACAAGGGCCGCCTCGACGAGGACGGTTACCTCTACATCACCGGACGCATCAAGGAGCTGTTCAAGACCTCGGGCGGCAAGTACATCGCCCCGCCGCTGATCGAGTCGAAGTTCAAGGCCGTGTGCCCGTACGCCTCGCAGTTCCTGGTCTTCGGCAACGAGCGCAACTACTGCGTCGCCCTGATCACCCTCGACCCGGACGCCCTGGCCGGATGGGCCGAGGAGAACGGCAAGGCGGGCATGAGCTACACCGAACTGGTGGGCACCGCCGAGGTGAAGGCGATGGTCGGCGCGTACGTGGAGGAGCTCAACGGGCGCCTCAACCGCTGGGAGACCATCAAGAAGTGGCGTCTGCTCGACCACGACCTGACCATCGAGTCCGGTGAGTTGACGCCGTCGATGAAGGTCAAGCGCACCGTGGTGGAGGCCAACAACACCGCTCTCATCGACGAGATGTACGCGTCCTGACCGGCCCCGACGAGCACGACCTGGGGCTCGAGCACGACGTCGACGTCCTCAGGTCGCGCTCCTGGGGTCGCCGGGCCGTGCTCGGGCTCGTGGGTGGCGTGGGCGCCGCCTCGGTGGTGGCGGCCTGTTCGCCCCAGAGCACGCCGAGCCCGTCGCCGTGCCGAGCTCGGGGGCGCCGAGTTCTGGGGTGCCGAGTTCTGGGGTGCCACAGGCCGTGGTGGACGGGGGACCGATCCCCGCAGAGATGGCGGGCCCCTTCCCCGGCGATGGGTCCAATGGGCCGGACGCCCTGGCCGAGTACGGCATCGTCCGTTCGGACATCACCTCCAGCATCGCGGGAGCGTCCGGGGTGGCCGCGGGGGTGCCGCTGCGCGTGCGGCTGAGGGTCTTCGATCTCTCCGGTGAGCAGCCCTCCGTCTTTCCGGGCGCGGCCGTGTATGTCTGGCACTGCGACCGTGAGGGCCGCCACTCGATGTACGACGAGGGCGTTGAGTCCGAGAACTACCTGCGCGGTGTCCAGGCCGCCGACGACGACGGCTGGCTGGAGTTCACCACGATCTTTCCGGGCTGCTACCCGGGGCGCTGGCCGCACCTGCACATGGAGGTCTTCTCCTCGCTGTCGGACGCGCGCAGAGGCCACAACAAATGGCGCACCTCACAGCTCGCGCTGCCGGCTCAGGCGTGCCGGGAGGCGTACGAGAATCCCGGCTACGACATCGCACGCACCAACTTCAGGGACATCTCGCTGGTCGACGACCTGATCTTCGCCGACGGCCACTCGCTCCAGATGGCCCGCGTCACCGGGTCGGCCGACGCCGGGTTCGAGGCACTGCTCAACGTCCCGGTCTGAGGGGTGTCCGACGTCCGTGCCGCGGGCACAGTCGGAGCACAGGCAGTCCACAGGCGGAGGGACTTCACTCGTCCTCGACGGCCCCAGCGAGGGGCTGATTCCGGCGCAGGAGGACGACATGAGCCACGAAGAGCATGAACACGACCTGGGGCTGCAGCACGACCTGGCGACGTTGACGCGTCGGCGCGTGGCGCGGCGCGGGTTCCTCGGAATGGTGGGCGGCCTCAGTGTCGCTGCCCTGGCAGGGTGCGCGACCGATGACTCCTCGGCTCGGTCCACGACGACGGCTTCCGGGCCAGAGGGCGCAGGCCCGCCGGGCGGGAGCACGGGAGGGGAGTCGTCGCTGAACGTCGCGGACGGCGAGATCCCCGAGGAGACAGCGGGTCCGTACCCCGGCGACGGATCGAACGGGCCCAACGTCCTGAGCGAGTCCGGCGTGGTGCGATCGGACATCACGACCAGCTTCGGGGACGCCTCGGGCGTGGCCGAGGGGGTCCCGCTCACGTTGCGCTTCAAGGTCTACGACCTCACCGGTGACGAGGTGGAGATCCTGCCCGGAGCGGCGGTGTACGCGTGGCACTGCGACCGCGCCGGCAACTACTCGATGTATGACGGCGAGGCCGAGTCCGAGAACTACCTGCGCGGCGTACAGGCGGCCGATGCCGATGGGTGGCTGGAGTTCACGACGATCTTCCCGGGCTGTTATGCCGGGCGCTGGCCGCACGTCCACTTCGAGGTCTACGAGTCGCTCGACTCGGCGACCAGCGCCAGCACCAAGCTGCGGACCTCCCAGCTGGCCTTCCCGGAGGACGTGTGCCGCGATGTCTATGCCACCGAGGGGTACGAGTCCTCGGCGACCAACCTGGACGCTGTCAGCCTCGAGTCCGATGGGATCTTCAGCGACGGTTGGTCGCTGCAGCTCGCCACGGTGACGGGGTCGGTGGCTGACGGCTACGTGGCCACCCTGAACGTACCGATCTGAGGGGTTCGGGGTTCCCGGCCGCGACTGGGTCGCTGGCGAGGTGGTTGGATGTCCTCGTGCCGCCTGCCCAGCCGTCCGGAAGCCCCGTCCCCGACGCCGGTCCCCTGAGCGGGGTTGACCACTCGGAGGTGGGACGCAGCGGGTTCGGTCTCTACGTGCACGTGCCGTTCTGCACGGTGCGCTGCGGATACTGCGACTTCAACACCTACACGGCGGAGGAGTTGGGGGACACCCCCGGCGCCGGACGTGCCACGTACGCGCAGGCCGCGATCGCCGAGATCCGTCAGGCGCGGCGGATGCTGGGGGAGCGTGACCTGCGCGTTGACACGGTCTTCTTCGGTGGCGGTACGCCGACGCTCCTGCCTGCCGCCGACCTCGCGGCCATCGTCGCGGCGGCCTCGGCAGAGTTCGGCCTGGCCGACGACGTCGAGGTGACCACGGAGGCCAACCCTGACTCAGTGGCTGCGTGGGACCTGGAGGAGCTGCGCTCCGGAGGGATCAACCGGATCAGTTTTGGCATGCAGTCGGCGGTCGACCACGTCCTCCGGGTCCTGGAACGCACCCACGACCCCCTGCGCGTCCCGGCCGCTGTCGAATGGGCGCGCGCCGCTGGGTTCGAGCAGGTGAGCCTGGACCTGATCTACGGCACGCCGGGGGAGTCGGTCGAGGACTGGGCCGTCTCCCTGGACGCCGCGCTGGCGTGCGCGCCCGACCACGTCTCGGCGTACTCGCTGATCGTGGAGGAGGGCACCGCGCTGGCGCGCCAGGTGCGGCGCGGGGAGGTGCCGATGCCCGACGAGGACGACCTCGCGGACAAGTACCTGTTGGCCGACGAGAAGTTCATGGCGGCCGGGCTGAGCTGGTACGAGGTGTCCAACTGGGCCAAGGACCGCGCGAGCAGGTGCAGGCACAACGAGCTCTACTGGCGCGGCGGCGACTGGTGGGGTGTGGGCCCCGGCGCGCACTCGCACGTGTCTGGCGTGCGGTGGTGGAACGTCAAGCACCCCGCTGCGTACGCAGACCGCATCGCCGCCGGCGCCAGCCCGGCCCTCGAGCGGGAGGTGCTCAGCGACGACGAGCGCCGTTGTGAACGGGTCCTGCTCGAACTTCGGCTGGTGGACGGCCTCCCGGTGACCGCGCTGGACGCGGCCGGACGCGGTCAGATCGCTCGACTCGCCGCCGAGGACCTCGTCGAACTGCACGCCGAGAGGCTGGTGCTCACCCAGCGGGGCCGTCTGCTGGCGGACGCCGTGGTGCGCGACCTCACCTGAGCGGGTGCCTCACTCGACTGTGACGAAGTCGATGAGCTCCTCGACGCGGCCGAGCAGCGCGGGGTCGAGGTCGGCGTAGGTCTCCACGCGTCCGAGGATGTGCTTCCACACTCGGGCGATGTCGGCCTGGTCCCGGTGGGGCCAGCCCAGCTGCTGGCAGGTGCCACGCTTCCAGTCGATCGAGCGCGGCACCTCGGGCCACCGGCCGATGCCCAGTCGGTCGGGCTTGACCGCTTGCCAGATGTCGATGAACGGGTGGCCGACGATGAGGACGTGCTTGCCGACGGCCGAGCGCATGATGCCCTGGGCGATGCGGCTCTCCTTCGAACCGGGGACGAGGTGGTCGACCAGCACCCCGACGCGCCGCTGGGGGCCGGGCTTGAAGTCGACGAGGTGGTCCGCGAGGTCATCCACTCCGCCCAGGTACTCGACCACGACACCTTCGATGCGCAGGTCGTCACCCCAGACCTTCTCGACGAGCTCGGCGTCGTGCCGGCCCTCGACGAAGATCCGGCTCGCGCGGGCAACGCGTGCCGGTGCGTTGTGGACGGCGACCGAGCCGCTGGCCGTACGCGCCGGCTTGGGCGGTGCCGGCACGCGCACCGGCCTGGTCAGGATCGCGGGCTTGCCCTCGACGAGGAAGCCTGGGCCCAGCGGGAAGGTGCGGCGCTTGCCGCGCCGGTCCTCGAGCGTGAGCGTGTCGATGTCGCGGTCCACGGCGACGATCTCGCCGCACCAGTCGGTGGTGACCTCTTCGAGGATCATGCCGAGTTGGGCAGGGACCTCCACGGCCCGTCCGCGTGCGGGGGCCCGCCAGTCTTCCGAGAGAACGTCACTTCCGTACCGATCAGACACGAGGGCAGGCTAGGCCGTTTCGTCGCGCCGAGGGCTCTCCCACGCCGCGCCTGTGGAGAACGCCTCGCGGAAGACGCCTCACACCAGGGGCAACTGGCGGCGTACTTGCGGCAGGTGGGCGTACCCGCGTGCCACCGCGTGCTGCAACGAGGCCTCCGGGAAGGGCCACTCGCCGGTCCGCAGGGCCTCCTCGAGAGGCACCCGCCGCGAGGCGAGGTCGCGGATGGTCTCGGCCACCACCCCGATGGCGCTGCGCTGGTCCTCGACGAACTCTCGATCGACGACGGCGCCGTGGCCGGGCACGACGGTGGTGGCGGTGGTCATCAGGCCGAGCACGAGGTCCAGCGTCGTCGGCCACTCCAAGGGATAGGAGTCCATGCCGTACGCGGGTGGCGCCGACTCCTCCACCAGGTCGCCGGCCACCAGGACGTCCACGTCGGGGATGCGAACGACCAGATCGCCGCTGGTGTGGCCGCGCCCGGGATGCACCAGCT
This sequence comes from Actinomycetes bacterium, assembly GCA_023460975.1. Classification (GTDB taxonomy): domain Bacteria; phylum Actinomycetota; class Actinomycetes; order Propionibacteriales; family Nocardioidaceae; genus Nocardioides. Next base: position 57,986 of record JAEWOG010000103.1, on the reverse strand, counting down.
CGACGTAGCGGTCGCCCAGATCCAGGTGGTGGACCGAGGAGAAGGTGTGATCGGCCATCACCAGCGGGGTCGCCGCTGCCTGGGCCATCGCGGGATCGCCCTCAGCGTCGGCCTGCACGGCTGCCTGATCAGCGGCTCGGGCCTCAGCCACCGCGTCCTCGTGCGCGTGGATCGGTACGGGGCCGTACGCCTGACGGAACGCGTGGTTGCCGAACCAGTGGTCGAAGTGGGCATGGGTGTTGACGATCGCGTGCACCTCGCCCGCGCCCAGTCGGCGCAGGCCGGCGATCAGGTCGCGGGCGGCCTCGCTGGAGCCGTGCGTGTCCACGACGAGGAGGCCGCGGTCGCTGCCGATGGCTGTGATGGACACGTCGCACCACGGGTGCCGGGTGACCCAGACGCGCTCGGCGACCTCGGTGAAGTCGGACATGACGGCAAGCCTAGTAGCATTGGCACTCTGAGCGCGGGAGTGCCAAGCGACCGGGGGTGGTCGCTGCGACGTCGACAGGAGGTGGCATGAGCGAGGAACGCAAGCTCGAGGTGCTGCGAGCCATCGTCGAGGACTACGTGGCGACCGAGGAACCCGTCGGCTCCAAGGCCCTGGTCGAGCGGCACGGCCTCGGGGTCAGCCCGGCCACGGTCCGCAACGACATGGCTGCCCTGGAGGACGAGGGATACATCCACCAGCCGCACACCAGCGCCGGCCGGGTGCCCACGGACAAGGGGTACCGCCTCTTCGTCGACCGCCTCGCCACCCTCAAGCCGATGAGCGCGGCGGAGCGACGCGCGATCGCGACGCTCCTGGACGAGGCCGTCGACCTCGATGACGTGGTGCAAGGATCCGTACGCCTGCTGAGCCAGCTGACGCGCCAGGTCGCCATCGTCCAGTACCCCACGCTGACTCGCTCCACAGTGCGACACGTGGAGTTGGTCGCCCTGACCTCCTCGCGCGTCATGCTCATCCTGATCCTCAGCACCGGACGCGTCGAACAGCGACTGGTCGACCTGGGCGGCGAGGTCGACGACGACGCGCTCGCCGGCCTGCGGAGCCGGGTGAACGCGGCTGCCGCAGGAGCGCGCATCACCGAGGCGATGGTGGCGCTGAGCGAGTTGCCCGAGACGGTGGCGCCAGAGCACCGGGACGTGGCCAGGGCGCTCGTGGTCGCTCTTGCCGAGGCGATGAGCGACCACCGCAACGATCAACGCGTCGCCGTGGGCGGCGCCGCCAATCTCGCACGGTTCCACGACAGTTTTGACACGGCCGTCCGCCCCCTCCTCGAGGCGCTGGAGGAGCACGTGGTGCTGCTCAAGCTGCTCGGCGAGACGGTGCCGGACGCGGTCACGGTGAGGATCGGCGCCGAGGGGCCGATCAGTGAGTTTGCGGCGACCAGCGTCGTCGCGACTGGATACGGCCCGGCGGACCACACGTTCGGCACGCTGGGCGTGGTCGGACCGACCCGGATGGACTACCCGGGATCCATGGCAGCCGTACGTGCGGTGGCGCGCTACGTCTCCCGGATCCTCGACGAAGCATGACCCCGAGCGCAGACGACACAGGAAGACGAAGTTGAGCCAGGACCTCTATGCCACCCTCGGCGTGGCCAAGGACGCGGACGCGGACGCCATCAAGAAGGCGTACCGCAAGCTCGCCCGCCAGTTGCACCCCGACGTCAATCCGGACCCCGCTGCCCAGGAGCGCTTCAAGGAGGTCTCGACGGCGTACGAGATCCTCAGCGATCCGACCAAGCGTGCCTCCTACGACCGCGGGGGAGACCCGTTCGGCGGTGGCTTCGGGGGCGCCGGTGCCGGATTCTCCTTCACCGACATCATGGACGCGTTCTTCGGCGGCAACGGGCCGGGCGGCCAGGGTCAAGGCCCGCGCTCGCGTCAGCGCCGTGGGCAGGACGCCCTGATCCGCCTCGACGTCACGTTGGCTGAGGCCGCGTTCGGTGCCACCCACGAACTCAAGGTCGACACCGCCGTCATGTGCGAGAGCTGCCACGGCGACGGCAGCGCCCCCGGTTCCAAGCCGGCGACCTGCGAGACCTGCCACGGGGCGGGGGAGACCGCCCACGTGCAGCGCTCGTTCCTGGGAGAGATCCGTACGCTGCGCCCCTGCGCTGCCTGCCGCGGGTTCGGCAGCATCATCGTCGACCCCTGCGCCGAGTGTTCGGGCGATGGTCGCGTGCGCTCGCGCCGCACCCTCAACGTGAAGATCCCTGCGGGTGTCGATCACGGCACCAGGGTTCAGCTGGCCGAGCAGGGCGAGGTCGGCCCCGGCGGAGGGCCGGCGGGTGACCTGTACGTCGAGTTGCGCGTCTCGCCGCACCCCCTCTTCACGCGTGAGGGCAACGACCTGCACTGCACGGTGACGCTGCCGATGACCGCAGCCGCCCTGGGCACGAGCGTGACCCTGCCGCTGTTGGAGGCGGAGGTGGAAGGGGCCGTAGAGGATCCGGAGCGTCCCACCGAGCACACCGTCGAGATCCGGCCCGGCACCCAGTCCGGTACGCAGCAGGTTCTGCGTGGGCTTGGCGTTCCGGGGCTGCGAGGCGGTCGCGGTGACCTGGTCGTCACGGTGGTGGTCGAGACCCCCGGCAAGCTCGATGCCCGCCAGGAGGAACTGCTGCGCGAGCTCGCGGCCATTCGCGGCGAGGAGTCGCCGACCGGTCAGTTGGGCGCGCACTCGAAGGGCGTCTTCGGCCGACTGCGCGACGCTTTCCAGGGGCACTGAGACCGTGTCCCTGCCGGTGCACCTGGTCCCGTCGCTGAGCGAGGCCCGCGTGGGCGGCGTCGTCGAGGTGACGGGTGACGAGGCGCATCACGCGGTGGCCGTACGACGGCTGACCGTCGGCGAGCGTGTGGTCCTCACGGACGGCGCGGGGCGCGCAGTGACGGGCGCCGTGGTGACGACGGGCAAGCGGACCATGAGTGTGGAGGTCGGCGAGCTGGCCGACGTCGCGCACCCCGAGCCCAGGTTCACCGTCGTCCAGGCGCTCCCGAAGGGGGAGCGGGGCGAGCTCGCCGTCGAGATGCTGACCGAGGTCGGCGTCGACGTCGTGGTTCCGTGGGCGGCATCACGGTCGGTGGCGGTCTGGCGCGGAGAGCGCGCCACCAAGTCACATGCGAAGTGGGCAGCCACCGCTCGGGAGGCCGCCAAGCAGGCCAGGCGCTCGTGGCATCCCACGGTGAGCCCGCTGGCGACGACCAGCGCCGTCGCACAGGCTGTGGCTGCGGCTGACCTCGCGGTGGTCCTCCACGAGGACGCGGAGGCATCGCTGGCCGCGTACGAGGTCCCCGCACGCGGGAACATCCTCGTGGTGGTGGGCCCTGAGGGCGGCATCGCTCCTGCGGAGTTGGACGAATTCACTGCGGCTGGAGCTCACGCCGTACGGCTGGGGTCAGAGGTGTTGCGCACCTCGACTGCTGGTGTGGTCGCGGTGGGTGCCTTGCTCTCGCGCACCGCCCGCTGGCAGTAGCGCGCTCCGTGCTCGGGCGAGGCGGGGTGAGGGGGAGTGGGGTAACGCTTGTCGCCGCGAATGGGGAGGACATCGCCAGGCCTGCCCATTCGCGGCGAACTCACCCCGCCGCACCGCGCACAGAGTGCGCGATCGTCACCCGATGGTGAAGGTGCCGAGCGTGTAGTCGACCCCGGCCTTGGCCGCCAGCGTCGAGTCGTACCGCTTGGTCTCAGCGCCGCTGGCGTTGTAGCCGATCAGCGTGGAGACGGGCGGCTGCAGCGTCAGGGTGACGACACCGGACGAACCAGCCGGGGCCGTGACTCCGACAGTGCCCGATCCGCGCGCGATGGTCACCAGCGGCTGGCTGCTGGAGAACGGGGTGCGGTCGATGGTCAGCTCCGTGACGGAGTCGCCGGTCAGCGCACCCGACAGGGTGGTGGTGGAGGTCGACGTGCCACCGACCTGGGCGGGGTTGCCCAGCATCAGGGGGCCGAGCAGGCTGGTCAGCGACTGCGGGATCGTGACCGACGAGATGGTGCTGGTGGGGTTGGCCGTCATGCCCGCGGGGATGACCAGCGGCACGGTGGCGGTGACCGAGACGATGACCTCGTGGTTGGGGTCGGTGGAGACGCTGCCCAGGACGGTGGGGTGGAACACGAACGTGCGGTTGACCTCCTGGTACGTCACCTCCCCCTGACTGGCGGCAAACGCCGGGGCCGCAGTGACCAGCGTGACTGCCGGAACCGCCCAGGCGGCGGTGCGGACGACGGTGCGCCGTGATGGCGTGTGTTGTGACATGGGCCCTCCCAAGATCGTGTGAACGGGAGTTACACAAGCGGTTTGAACACGGGACTCGCAACCGTCGCCGCCCGTTGCGAGCACATCGGCCGAGACCCTTTACCGGCGGCGAAAGATGCGCTAAACGGGCGTCCCGCTGGCCCTGGTGAAGGTGGTGAATGTGGCGGTCTCGGCGATGCGTCGGTGCCAGATTCCGACGAAATCTACGCCTGAGTAACTTACCGACCGGTAGTATGTTGTGACGCGCTTCACGCACTCGCCCGGGGAGGGTTTCCCCGGCAGCTCGGGCCGTGCACGCGCGGCGACGTCCCGAAGAACGCCGCCGCGCGGTCTATAGCGGTCTAGTCCATTGGGACCATGAATCGACCGTCCGTCATGGCTCACTCGACGACGAAGGTGCGCGTGTCGCGGTGGGGTGGGTTCCCCTCGCCGGACATTCGCTGGCCGGACACGGTCAGGACGTACTCACCGGGGGCCAGTGCGCTGACGTCAATCACGTCGTCGTACGGCGTCAGGGACTCGAAGTCCCATCCGTCCGCGGTGGTGAACCCGTTGAGCACCGGCCGACCGCCCGCGGACGGGGCGATCCGCCACACGACAGTGGCCTCCGGAACGCTCGCCTCCCCCGAGAACTCCAAGCTGCCGTCGGCGACGACCTGGCCCTCGGAGGGGACGTCGAGAATCATCGGTGAGAGGTGGCCGAAGCCCGGTTCGGGTGTGAGGGCGCGTGCGGTGTCGACGCCCAGGATCGAGTCCACCTCCTCGCCGTCAAGGAGGAGTCGGACGGGCTGGTCGGTGCCGTGTGCCGCCTGAGCCGTGCGTACGAGAGCCTCCACAGCGGCTGCCGCGACGGCAGGGTCGACGTCCACCTGGGAGTCTGCGAGCCCGCTGTCGTCGATGCTGACGACGATGCCGGCGCCCTCCACCTGTGCGGTCGCGGTGGTGCCTGCAGGCCAGGGAGCGGAGTAGTCGGGGTCGCTGGCTGCGAGCGCTTCGCCGTCGACCGTGGACCCGACGGCGGCGTTGACGGCGGCGTCGAGCGGATCGCCGGCGAGGGTGCGGTGCTCGCGAAACAGCAGGGTGCCCCACCCGGTGTCGGTGTCGGCGAGGTAGTAGACCGTCACCTCGCTCGTCGGCACGGCGACCGGGGTGCGCTCCTGCTCGGCGCGCGGCAGGACGATGGCCGTGATGGCGCTGGCGGCCACCGCGGCGCCGGCCAGGCCGTACGCCCACGGCCGGATGCGGCGTACGGTCGCTCTCCCGGAAGTGCGGGAGCGGATCGCCTCGATGCCGCTGGCAGGCTGGATCGTCTCTGCGGCCTCGCGCAAGGAGAGGGCGAGGTCGGTGTCGTCGGTGAGGTGCTCAGTCATCGTGGCTCTCCCGGTGGCTCGGGGCGTGGGCTGTCAGGGCCGTGCGCAGGGCGGCGGATCCGCGTGAGGCGTGGCTCTTGACCGCGCCGGTGGAGATGTCGAGGGTGCGGGCGATCTCCGCTTCGGAGAGGTCCAGGTAGTACCGCAGGACCAGCACCTCGCGCTGCCGGGTCGGCAGCGCGGCGAGGGCGCTCATGACCGCGTCGCGGCGACCGATGGCCGCCGCGTCGGGGCCAGGTGCCACGGTCGGCGTACGGGGCGCCTCGATGGCGAGGTGCCGTTGGGCGACGCCGCGCCGGCGCAGGGCCGAGCGGGACTTGTTGACGACGCTCTGGCGGATGTAGGCGATCGCCTTGTCCGGGTCGCGGAGTCGGTGCCAGCGTCCGTGCATCGCGACGAACGCGTCCTGGACGACCTCCTCGGCGTGACCGGTGTCGTGCAGGAGAAGCGCCGCGAGGCGAACCAGGGAGGTCCAGTGGGCGGCGTACAACTCCTCGACCGCGTGGTCGGCATCCCAGCCGGTCACGTGGTCACGACCCTGCCGCGCGGAGGCGTCGGGGAGTGCGGTGGAGGTGTTCACGCCTGTTACACGCGCGAGGAGGTCGTACGGTTGACATGGCTGGCGCCTCCCTAGTCCGGGTGCCCTCAGGAGACGGGGGCCTCAGGAGACGGTGAAGTCCTTCGTGTCCTCGGTGGGGCCGCCGCCCTCGCCGTCGGAGGGATCGTCGGTGAGTGCCGCGAACGTGTATGCGCCGGCGGGCAGGGACGACACGTCGATCGTCGTCTCCCACGGGTAGAGCTTGTCCACCCAGCCCTCGGCCGTGGTGAAGCCGTTCAGGACCACCTCATCCCTGGTCCGGATCTCCCACCGGACGGTGCCCTCGAACGAGCTGGCCAGCCCGCTGGCGGTGAAGGAGTCGGTGACCGTGCTGCCCTGCTCGGGCGAGGTCACGTTGACCAGACCCATCACGTCCAGGAAGTCCGCACGGGTGAGGGGTGCGCTCACGTCGATGCCGAAGAGTGTCTGGGGGCCCGTGCTCCTGCGGAACTGCACGGGCGCCGAGCTCTGGCTGGCCCCTTGAAGGGTGTGCACCATCTGCTGGAGAGCCAGCGCAGCGTCCTTGCGCCGCATCCCCTCGGGACGCTCGGTGAAGGCATCGGCCGTCAGGTCCACCGTGATCACATCAGCGGCCGCGGCCGCGGACTCCACGACGCCGCCCGGCCAGAGCGTGCGGTAGTCGGGGTCGAGCGGCGTGCCGCCGTCGACCAGCAACGCGGCCGCCGCCACCGGGTCTGCCTCGACGCGCTGGAACTCGCGGAACAGTCGGGCGCCCTGAGGGGTGGTGGCGACGAAGTAGACAGGAGCGGCCGCGCCCGTCGGGCTGGGCTCGCCGCTGGTGGCGGTGGGTGACGGCGACGGGTCCTGGGAAGGCGAGGGGGGCGTGCTGCTGGTTGGGGTCTGGGTTCCACCCGAGGACACGGGAGAGGTCTGGGCGTCCTCGCACCCGGCCAGAGCCACCAAGGCCACGGGCACGAGGACCAGAGCGGCTGCCCGGAAGGCAGCCCGAGGGCGGTGCGAGGCGTTCATGGGGCCAAACTAGCCGTGGCGCGGCGTCTCGAATGCCGCCCACGCCGCTGACGACGGGAGCTTCGCACCCCTAGGGTGTCGCCATGAGCGAGAAGCCTGTCGACCCGGACTGCCTGTTCTGCAGGATCGTGGCCGGAGAAATCCCTGCCACCATCGTGCACACCAGCGACACCACGGTGGCGTTCCGCGACCTCAACCCGCAGGCGCCCACCCACGTGCTGGTGGTGCCCCGCAGCCACTACGCCAACGCTGCCGCGCTTGCAGCGGGCGAGGCGAGCACCATGGCCGACCTGATCGACGCGGCAGCGGCCGTCGCGGCCTCGGAGGGCGTCGACTCCTACCGCCTCGTCTTCAACACGGGCGCCGACGCCGGGCAGACCGTCTTCCACGCCCACCTGCACGTCCTCGGTGGGCGCGCCTTCACCTGGCCGGCGGGCTGAGGTGGCCAGGCGCCGAGGCGGCCTCCGTACGGTCGCAGCCGGGGCCGTGGCCCTGGCGATGCTGCTCGCCGGATGCTCCGGGGCGGACTCGCAGGATGCGGCGGGCCCAGGCCACCAAGGGCACGGGACCGAACCCGCCGAGCCCAGCGACAGCACTGAGCAGGCGACCGGACACTCCGGGCACTCCGGGACCGCGAAGCCGGTCAAGTCGGCTCCGCTGCGCAAGGGCGAGAGCCGGGTCACGGTGGAGATGGGGGAGTCCTACACGCCGTCGGCCCCGTACGGAACCGGCACCGACGACTACCGGTGCTTCCTGCTCGACCCAGAGTTGACGGACCCCGCCTGGCTCACCGGGACCCAGGTCGTGCCGGGCAACCCCAACGTCGTCCACCACGTCATCCTCTTCCGGGTGCCGCCGGAGAAGGCGAAGCTCGCCCGTGCCAAGGACGAGTGGGAGGAGGGCCCCGGCTGGACCTGCTTCGGCGGGACCGGCCTGGACACCGGTGGACAGGTCAACAACGCCCCCTGGCTGGCCGCCTGGGCGCCGGGTGCCAAGGAGTCGGTGATGAAGCCCGGGTTCGGGACGCGCCTGGAGCCGGGCACCCAGATCGTCATGCAGGTGCATTACAACCTGCTCAACGGGGCGGAGCCGGACGTCTCGGCCACCCAACTGCGCCTGTCGCCGGGGACGCGGGACCTCGAGGACATCTCGACGGTGCTGCTCACTGCGCCCGTCGAGATGCCATGCCGCAAGGGACGCAGCGACGGTGCGTTGTGCGACCGCGACGCGGCCATCGCCGACGTCAAGGAGCGCTTCGGGGAGAGGGAGGGCAACACCGCGAACCTGCTGCACCTGCTGTGCGGCACCGAGCCGAGCCCCAGCCCGACGCAGAGCTGCACGCGCGCAATCGGGGAGCCGCTGACGATCCATGCCGTTGCCGGCCACATGCACCTGTTGGGGCGCAGCATCAAGGTCGAGACCAACCCCGGGACGCCCCAGGCGCGCACCATTCTCGACACGAAGGTGTGGAACTTCGACGACCAGGCCGCGCGCCCGATCAAGCCTGTCCAGATCGGTGCCTACGACCCGGTCAAGATCACGTGTACGCACGACCAGTCGCTGCGCGACCTCCTGCCGGCCTTCGAGCATCAACGCGAGGACAAGTACGTCGTGTGGGGAGACGGATCCACCGACGAGATGTGTCTGGGGATGCTCCTGGTCACGCGCGGTTGACCCTGGACTAAATGCGGTGGGGCTGCCGGACGGTCGCTCGGTAGCATGGGGCTTCCCACTCCCTGACCGGAAGGCATGCCCACCGGGCGCCCATGAGCGAATCGACAGTTCCCACCATCCAGCACACGGTGGTCGTGCCTGCGAGCATCGACATGGTCAGCGTCCTGGGGCCGGGCGACGGATATCTCCGCATCCTCGAGCGTGCCTTTGACGCCCGCGTGCACGTCCGCGGCAACCGGGTCACCTTGACGGGTCCCCAGGCCGAGGTGGCGTTGTCCGAGCAGGTCTTGGACGAGATCGTCACCATCGTGCGCACAGGTCAGGGCGTGAGCAGCGAGAACGTGGACCGGATCGTCACGATGGTCCGCGAGCGCACCACGGAGCGCCCCGCCGACGTGCTGAGCCTCAACATCTTGTCCAACCGCGGGCGCACGATCCGCCCCAAGACGCTCAACCAGAAGAAGTACGTCGACTCGATCGACGAGAACACGATCACCTTCGGGATCGGTCCGGCCGGCACGGGCAAGACGTACCTCGCGATGGCCAAGGCCGTGCAGGCGTTGCAGTCCAAGGACGTCAACCGCATCATCCTGAGCCGCCCGGCTGTCGAGGCCGGGGAGCGCCTGGGATTCCTCCCGGGGACGCTGAGCGAAAAGATCGACCCCTACCTGCGCCCGTTGTACGACGCCTTGCACGATATGGTCGACCCCGACACGATCCCCAAGCTGTTGGCAGCCGGGACGATCGAGGTCGCGCCGCTGGCGTTCCTGCGCGGGCGCTCGCTCAACGACTCGTTCATCATTTTGGACGAGGCCCAGAACACCACGCCCGAGCAGATGAAGATGTTCCTGACCCGACTCGGGTTCGGATCCAGGATCGTCGTCACCGGCGACACCAGCCAGGTGGATCTGCCGCGCGGCACCCAGTCGGGGTTGCGCGTGGTCGAGAAGATCCTCGACGGCGTCGAGGACATCGCCTTCTGCCGTCTCAGCGCCACCGACGTCGTACGACACAGGCTGGTCGGTGACATCGTGGCGGCCTACGACCACTACGACGCCGCGCAGCCCGACGGCACCAGCAACCACCCGAGGGGGAAGCGCCCGTGAGCATCGAGGTCCTCAACGAGTCCGGGGAGCCGCTGGACGTCCAGCGGCTCTCGCAACTCGCGCGGTTCGTGATGGACCGGATGCGCGTGCACCCGGCCGCAGAGCTGTGCATCAAGGCGGTCGACGAGGACACCATCGCCCAGCTCAACGAGCAGTGGATGGAGAAGGAGGGCCCGACCGACGTGCTGGCCTTCCCGATGGACGAACTGCGTCCGGGGCTGGTCAACGAGGAGCCGGAGGAAGGCGTCCTGGGCGACCTCGTCCTGTGTCCCGCCGTCGCGACGCGCCAGGGCGAGGAGGCGGGGCACGGCCGTGAGGCCGAGATCGAGCTGCTGACGACCCACGGGATCCTCCATCTGCTGGGCTACGACCACGCAGAGCCGGAGGAGCACAAGGAGATGTTCGGCCTGCAGGACGAGCTGCTGGCCGCGTGGCGGACCGCAGGCGCAGACGCCTGATCCATGTCCCTCGACACCGTGTGGCTGCTCTCGTCAGCCGTCGCGCTCATCGCGGTGGCCGGCATCTTCTCGGCCGCTGACGCATCCCTGAGCGGCTTCTCCCGCGCCCGAGCCGAGGAACTCGCCGAGCAGCGCGTCACCGGGGCCGCGGCGCTGGTCGAGATCATCAACGACCGCGCGCGCTACCTCAACACTGCTCTGCTGCTGAGGCTGTTGGCGGAGACCGCAGCGATCGTGCTCGTGACGCTGTGGGCGAGCGAGCAGTTGGACGGCCGGTTCTGGCCAGCGCTGCTCGCTGCGACCGGCGTGATGCTGGTCATCTCGTTCGTCGTGGTCGGCGTCTCGCCGCGCACGCTGGGCCGCCAGCACGAACGTACGGCGCTCATCCTGGCCTGGCCGCTGAAGGTGCTCACCGCCGTGCTCGGGCCGATTCCGCAACTGTTGATCATGCTCGGCAACGCCCTCACCCCGGGCAAGGGGTTCGATGAGGGGCCGTTCAACAGCGAGACCGAGCTGCGCGAGATGGTGGACCTGGCCGAAGCCTCCGCGCTCATCGAGTCGGGCGAGCGCAAGATGCTCCACTCCGTCTTCGAGCTCGGCGACACGATCGTGCGTGAGGTGATGGTGCCGCGCACCGACGTGGTGTTCATCGAACGGCACAAGAACCTGCGTCAGGCCATGTCACTCTTCCTGCGCAGCGGCTACTCCCGCATCCCCGTGGTGGGGGAGAACCTCGACGAGGTGATCGGGATGGCGTACCTCAAGGACGTCGTCCAGCGAGACTTCGACGCCCCTGAGGTGGAGCTGGTCCAGCACGTCGAGGAGGTCATGCGACCGGTCCACCACGTGCCGGACTCCAAGCCCGTGGACGCGCTGCTCAGCGAGTTGCAGGCCCGGCGCACCCACATCGCTGTCGTGATCGACGAGTACGGCGGCACCGCAGGTCTGGTGACCATCGAGGACGTGCTGGAGGAGATCGTCGGCGAGATCACCGACGAGTACGACGAGGAAGAGGTCGAGGCCGTCCACCTGCCCGACGGCTCGGTACGCCTCTCCTCGCGCTATCCGGTCGACGACCTCGACGAGGTGTGCGGGGTCGCCGTGCACGACGACGACGTCGACAGCGTCGGGGGTCTGATGGCCAAGGAGTTGGGCCGCGTACCCCTGCCGGGGGCGGTGGTGGAGGCGCACGGGCTGCGGTTCGAGGCCGAGGGCGTGCGCGGACGCCGCAACAAGATCGACACCGTGCTGGTCTCGGCCCTCACCGAGGAGGCACCTGAGGATGAGGAGTCCGACGATGAGTGAGTTGTCCGCAGAGGACGCCAAGCTGGTCACTCTGGCCCGCGCCACCAAGGCACGCGTACGTGCCGCGCAAGGGGCAGCGGTCCGCGACAGCGACGGTCGTACCTATGCCGGGGCCAGCGTGGACCTTCCTTCGCTGCAGCTGTCCGCGCTCGAGGTCTGCGTGGCGATGGCGATCGCGTCGGGATCGGCGGGGCTCGAGGCGGCCGTCGTCCTCACCGACGCCTTGACGGGCCCGGTGCCCGGGATCGACGCCGCACGGGACTTCGCTGGGGCGGGCATCCCCGTGCACCAGGGCGACGCCAAGGGCACGCTCTCGGGCCTCACCACCACCTGATCCCTGCGGGGCAGGCCCTGCTTGCCCAACCCTGCGTGCCCAACCCTGCGTGCCCAACCCTGCGTCCACAGGGGGTTGCGCTCTGCCGCCGTCTCGCTACGGTGAGTCACGTGCCCGAGGTCGTCGGCTGGCAACACCACGAGGAGGGCGTGGCTCGGCTCCTGGAGTCGTACGCCGCGCTTGATCCGGGTGCGCCAGTACGCCTCGCCAAGAAGACCTCCAACCTCTTCCGGGGGCACGATCGGCGCCGTGCCGGCCTCGACACGACGATGCTCACGGGAGTCATCGAGGTGGACGGCGATGTGGCTCACGTGCAGGGGATGTGCACCTACGAGCACCTTGTCGAGGCCACCCTCGCGCACGGGCGGATCCCGTACGTGGTGCCGCAGCTGCGCACGATCACGCTCGGAGGCGCGGTGACCGGGCTCGGCGTCGAGTCGACGAGCTTTCGCAACGGCCTGCCGCACGAGTCGGTGCGGGAGATGGACGTCCTGACGGGCGATGGCCGAGTGGTCACCGTCCGCCCCGGCGACGCGCTCTTTGACGCCTTCCCGAACTCGTACGGCTCGCTGGGCTATGCCACGCGGCTCGAGATCGATCTGGAGGCCGTCGGGGAGTTCGTCACGCTGCGACACATCCGGTTCGACGACTGTGCTCGCTTGGCGCAGGCGATCGACGAGATCGTGCAGACGCGTGTGTGGGACCACCAGCGGGTCGACGGTCTCGACGGGGTCGTGTTCGGCCCCGCGGAGGCGTACCTGACTCTGGCGCAGTTCTCAGCCGAACCCGGCCCGACCAGCGACTACGCGGGGCAGCGGATCTACTACCGCTCGCTGCGAGAGGGCGCCGTCGACCGACTGACCATGGCTGACTACCTGTGGCGGTGGGACACCGACTGGTTCTGGTGCTCGGGGGCCTTCGGCGCCCAGCACCCTCTCGTACGGCGCGTCTGGCCACGCAGGCTGAGGCGCTCCGACGTGTACTGGAAGCTGGTGGCACTGGACCGCAGGTGGGGCATCGCCGACCGGCTCGATGCGCGGGCGGGCCGTCCTCAGGCCGAACGCGTCGTCCAGGACGTCGAGGTGGGCATCGACCGGCTCGCGGACTTCCTGGTCTGGTTCGACGCCGAGGTGGGGATGCGCCCGGTGTGGCTGTGCCCGCTGCGCCTGCGGCGCGAGGACGCCGACCGCCCGTGGCCCGCGTACCCCCTGCACGCGGGCACCACGTACGTGAACGTCGGGTTCTGGGGGCGGGTTGCTGTCGGCCCCGACGCCCCACGGTCTCCGGTCAACCGCGCGATCGAGGCCAAGGTCGATGAGCTCGGCGGGCACAAGTCGCTCTACTCCGAGGCGTTCTACGACCGCGAGACGTTCGATCGCCTCTACGGCACCGACCGGGTGCGTGGCGTCAAGGACGAGTACGACCCCGACCACCGGCTGGCGGGGCTCTTCGAGAAGGTGGTGGGTCACACGTGACGATGAGTGTCGCTGAAGCGGTTGAGGCCGTGCTCGCTGACGGGCTTCCGGTGCGCCTGAGTGCGTACGACGGGAGCGCCGCGGGGCCGACCGACTCGGGTTTCGAGATCGAACTGCGCACCGAGCGTGGGCTGGCGTACGTCCTGACGGCGCCCGGGGACCTCGGCCTGGCGCGGGCGTACGTGTCGGGTGACCTCGTGCTGCACGGAGTCCATCCCGGCGACCCCTACGCGGCCCTCGACCTGCTCAAGGACCACCTGCGGATGCGGGTCCCGGCTCCGGGTGAAGCCGTCGAGGTGGTGCGGGCAGTGGGGATGTCGCACCTGAAGCCGCCGCCGCCACCTCCTCAGGAGGCCATGCCGCGCTGGCGCCGTGTGGTGGAGGGACTGCGTCACTCCATGCAGCGCGATGCCGAGGTGATCAGTCACCACTACGACGTCTCGAACCGCTTCTACGAGCTCGTGCTGGGTCCGTCGATGGCCTACACCTGCGCGCTCTACACCTCGCCGGAGCGGACCTTGGAGGAGGCGCAGTTCGACAAGTTCGACCTCGTGGCCCGCAAACTCGCCCTCGAGCCGGGGCAGCGCCTGCTCGACGTGGGCTGCGGCTGGGGGACGATGGTGCGGCACGCCGCGAGGGAGTACGGGGTCCGGGCCCTCGGCGTAACGCTGTCGCGCGAGCAGGCGCAGTGGGCCAAGGAGGCCATCGACGCGGAGGGGCTGGGCGACCTCGCGGAGGTGCGCCATCTCGACTACCGCGACGTGCTCGAGGGTGACTTCGACGCGGTGAGCTCGATCGGTCTCACCGAGCACATCGGGGTGCGCAACTACGGGGCGTACTTCGCCCACCTGCGCTCCAGGCTGAAGCCCGGCGGACGACTGCTGAACCACTGCATCACGCGGGCCGTCAACAACCAGCGAGCCAGCGCGGGAGCGTTCATCGACCGCTACGTCTTCCCCGACGGCGAGCTCACCGGGTCGGGCACGATCATCGCCGCCGCGCAGGACGCGGGCCTGGAGGTGCACCACAGCGAGAACCTGCGCCAGCACTACGCGCTGACCCTGGCGGGCTGGAACCGGAATCTGGTCGAGAACTGGGACGAGTGCGTGGCCGAGGTCGGCGCCAACACCGCGCGGGTGTGGGGCTTGTACATCGCGGGCTCTCGCGTGGGGTTCGAGCGCGGGGAGATTGAGCTGCACCACGTACTCGCCACGCGTGGCGAGCGAGGAGCACCCGCGCGGTTCCCGCTTCGCCCCGACTGGAGGCCGTGATGCTGCTCGCCGGGCTCGTCGCTAGCCTTGTCCGGTGAGTACCCGTGCCGCACAGTTCTCCGCGCAGGTGGTGGGTCGAGAACACGTCTCCGACCACCTGGTGCGCCTCGTCCTCGGCGGGCTCGACGGATTTGTCTCGACCGGGGTGCCGGACGAGTGGGTCGGCCTCGTCGTGCCCGGCCAGTTCCAGAGCCGCTACTACACCGTCCGCCACGTGGCTGGCGACCAGATCACCCTCGATGTGGTGGTCCACGAGGTGGGGCTGGTGACCGAGTGGGCGAAGCGTGACTGCGTGGGGGAGACCGTCACGATCACGGAGCCGAAGGCATCGTTCGCGCCGCCCTCTGACGCCCAGTGGCTGATGCTCGTCGGTGACCTCACCGCGATGCCCGCGATGGCTCGGATCAGCGAGACTCACCCCGATCTGCCGATCCAGATCTGGGCTGAAGTCCCCGACGACCTGCCCCACTATCTGCCCCAGGGGCCGCAGGTCACGTGGCTGGCGCCACCGGCACCTGGTGCGAGCGCCCTGGCGGAGGCGGTCGAGGCCATCGAGTGGCCGGACGGCCCCGGATACTTCTGGATGGCGGGCGAGTCGGCGCAGATGCGCGCGATCCGCAAGCACCTGATGCGTGAGCGGGGGCTGGCCAGCGACGCCTACGACGTGATGGGCTACTGGCGGGGCGTGGCCCGACGCCAACCGAGGGCCATCGACCCCGGACCGATCTACGCGGCCGGCAAGGCCGCGGGCAAGACTGATGACGAGATCTGGGCGGACTACGACCAGGCGCGGGAGGAGGCAGAATGAGCGAGCACGACAAGGCCTTCGATGTCTCTGGCATCGCGCCTGCAGGGCCCTTGTACGGGGAGCGCCCCGACGGTTTCCGCAGCGGCTTCGTGTCGTTCGTGGGACGCCCCAACGCGGGCAAGTCCACCCTGACCAATGCCCTGGTTGGCACGAAGGTGGTCATTACCTCCTCCAAGCCCCAGACCACCCGTACGGTCGTGCGGGGGATCGTGCACCGCCCGGACGCCCAGCTGGTCCTCGTGGACACGCCCGGCCTGCACCGCCCGCGGACCCTGCTAGGCGAGCGCCTCAACGACCTGGTGATGACGACCTGGTCCGAGGTCGACGTCGTGGCGGTGTGCTTCCCGGCCAACGAGAAGATCGGTCCCGGGGACCGATTCATCGTCAACGAGCTGGGCAAGGTGCGCCGCACGATCCGGATCGCGGTGGTCACCAAGACGGATCTGGCCACACCCGAACAGCTCGCCCAGCACCTGCTCGACGTGGCTGAGCTGGGCCGTGAGACGGGCACCGAGTGGGCCGAGGTGGTCCCCGTGTCTGCGGTGTCGGGCGACCAGGTGGGGCTGCTGGCGGACCTGCTCGTGGGGTTGATGCCCGAGGGCCCGCCGTTGTACCCGGACGGTGATCTCACTGACGCGCCGGAGGAGGCCATTGCCGCCGAGTTCATCCGCGAGGCCGCCCTCGAAGGGGTGCGCGACGAACTGCCCCACTCGATCGCCGTGGTCGTCGACGAGATGAACCTGCGTGAGGACCGGCCCGAGGACAAGCCGCTGCTCGACATCTACGCCAACGTCTACGTGGAGCGGGATTCGCAGAAGGGCATCCTGATCGGTCACAAGGGTTCGCGCCTGCGCCACGTCGGCACGGTCGCGCGCAAGCAGATCGAGGCGTTCCTGGGCACGCCGGTCTACCTGGACCTGCACGTGAAGGTCGCCAAGGACTGGCAGCGCGACCCGCGGCAGTTGAGGAAGCTGGGCTTCTGAGATGTCGGCGGCCGTGTGCGTGACGGACCGGGCCGGGCGGCCCGAGGCGTCACGCGTGTGGCCGGTGTACGAGAAGGTCTTCGCGGACTTCGGCTCGTTCGAGGAGTGGGCTCGCGTCTGGGACCTCCACAGCGCTCGCGAGGGCTTCCGGCTGGCACGGGCGTACGAGGGCCGTGAGCTCGTCGGGTTCGCGTACGGCTACACCGGTGAGCGGGGCCAGTGGTGGACCGACGCGGTGGCGAACACGTTGTCACCCGGCGTGGCGCGTGAATGGCTGGGAGGCCACTACGAACTGGTGGCCATGGGGGTGCTCGCCGACCACCGCGGCCGCGGTCTCGGCACGGAGTTGATGGTCCGGCTGACCGAGCACCTGCCGCACTCGCGCTGGCTCCTCATGACAGCCGACGACGAGTCCTCGCCAGCACGTCGCCTGTACGACCGCATGGGATGGACCCCGCTGGGTCCGGGCACCAGGCCGGACACCGTGGTCATGGGACGCCCGACGTTCGCGCTCGAGAAGTAGCGCGACCCGCTGGTTGAGCGTGTCGAAACCGCGTCCCCACTGGTTGAGCCTGTCGAAACCACGCCCGCGGCCCCGCTGGTTGAGCTTGTCGAAACCACGTCCACGGCCCCGCCGGTTGAGCGTGTCGAAACCCCGTCCCCGTTGGTTGAGCGTGTCGAAACCCGTCTCCGCTGGTTGAGCTTGTCGAAACCCCGTACGTCTCGACAGGCTCGACGGGCGACTGCCGGTCAGTCGCTGGTGGGCACCCAGCACAGGCCGTGGCGTCGCCCGGCGCGCCACTGTGCTCGGGTGGGGCGTTCCTCGGACCAGCGAAACTCCAGGGGATCCGCGGAGGTGTCCGCGGCCGTGCTCCGGCACGCG
The DNA here is from genome assembly GCA_023460975.1 of Actinomycetes bacterium. GTDB lineage: Bacteria > Actinomycetota > Actinomycetes > Propionibacteriales > Nocardioidaceae > Nocardioides. The sequence continues at coordinate 40,472 of JAEWOG010000103.1, read as the reverse complement.
TCAGCCATGGCGGAGCGCGCCTGCTCGGCGGAGGGGTACTTCTTGAAGTCGAGGTCCACGGACGCGGCGGCCCGCCACGCGTGGGCCCGCGAGCACGTCACCCGCCGAAACTTCGGGGTGCCCGGTTGGGCCGTCCCGCACATCGCCACGGCGTCCTGGCCGGCGATTCCCTTCGTCCGCTTCGGGAGCCTGGCCAGCGTCTCGTCCGCCGCCACCGCCACGACGTCACAGCGGAACCAGTCGGCACCCAGATCGGCCTGTTCGAGGTCGGGGGTGAACCAGACTGGCTGCAACATGGTGAGTCGCAGTTCGCGCGCAGTGGCTCCCACGTGGGCAGCGAACCTTCGGGTGCATGCGCGCTCGACGTGGTCGGCAGCGGCCGTGTCGTCCACCTCCACCGACTCGGGGAGCGTGCCCACGAAGTAGGTCTGCGACGTGTGCGGACGTCCGCAGGGCGACGCGTCGTCGGCAGGGGCGACGGGTGACACGGCGTCATCCCACCCGAGCCGGTGGCACGAGCCCGCCTTCGGGGCGGCGTCGGGTTCGGGGGGCGGTGTCGTGGGGGTTGCCGCGCTCGTCGACTCCGACCGCGGTGTGGAGTCAGGTGCCTCCCCGGTGCATCCGGTCAGCGCCAGCAGCCCGGCGACGAGCAGGATCACCAGGTGGCGAGCGCGGGACGTCGAGGTCAGCGGGGGCACGCAGGCGAGTCTAGGAGTGGTCGGCGACAGTGCACGGGTGGATGCCGTGCTCACGAGATGAGGGCGCTCAGCGTGCCGCCGAGCTCACGGGCGGCGGCAAGGTCCGCCGGTTCCACGTCACCCATGACTTCCAGCACTGCCGCACCTTGGCGCCAGGGAAGTGCCCCGACGATCGACTGGACTGCGCGTACGGCGCCGGTGGTGTCGTAGCGCCCGTGGACACACAGGCCGTACGACTTCGTTCCGCCCGGCGCGCTCTCGCCCGCTGAGCCATCGGCGGACAGCGATCCGCCGATGCGCAGGAACGTGCTGTCGAAGAAGTGCTTGAGCGCCCCCGACATGTAGCCGAAGTTTGCTGGCGTCAGGAGCACGATGCCGTCCGCGGCGAGGACCTCGTCAGCGCTGGCCTCGAGGGCAGGCCGCACGACCACCTCGACCCCCTCGATCTCGTCGTCCCCGGCTCCGTCCAGGATCGCGTCGAGGAGGGCTCGTACGGATGGAGTCGGGGAGTGGTGGACCACGAGAAGCTGGCTCATGCTCTCGACCCTAGGCGCCCGCCGCTGACCGGGGGTCACATGCTGGCGCAGATGCTTGCCGGGGCCGTGGGGGTGTGGTTCGCTTCGCGCGGGAGGAAGGTCGGCGAGTCCTTGGGAGGGAGGCGCCGACTCGTACGTCCGTCTGGGGCTGGCGACGTTGTGTCGACCCCGAACGCCTCTGGGCAGAACCAGGGCGGGGCGCTCCTTCCGACTGGTCGTTCGCGTGGGCGGCGGCCGGGGCCGAGGGAGGGCAGCAACGTGATCAGGACCGACCGACTCAGAGGGCGGCTTGCGGCCGTCGCGGGGGTGAGCCTTGCCGTGGCGGGGCTCGCCGTGGTGACGGCATCGCCCACGAGCGCTGTCTCTCAGCCGTTGACGTACGCGTGCACGCAGCCGGATCTGTTCGGCAACAAGACCCTCGACCAGACCCTGACGGTCGACACCACCGCTCCCGCGGAGCTGGCGGCCGGTGCGTCGGTCTCACCCAAGGTGACGGCGCAGTTGACGCTGCACAAGGACACCGTGGGTCTCATGAAGTTCTGGAAGGGCGTCGGCATCGACACCGTCAGCGGGGGTTCGATCGACCTCATGCTGTCCGTCGGCGGGACCGCGCGGCCGGTGTCCCTGGCCGTCGAGGGGGCGAAGCTGCCCGAGTCCGGCACGATGACGCTCACCGCGACGGGATCCTTGGGCAGGGTGGACGCTGCGACAGCGGGGGAGACGATCGCGATTGAGGTCGCCGCGGTGTCGAAGCTGACCTTCCAGCTCAAGTCGCTGGGCCTGATCGACATCAATCCGCCGTTGGCGATCGAATCGTGTGACGCCAAGTCCATCGCGGACCGTACGGTCGACACGATCTCGGTCATCGAGTCCCAGACCAACCCTGCCAACCCCGACCCGCAGCCGGTCGACCTGGACTACTCCTGCCCGGTGCCGGTCCTGGGGACCACCGTGTTCGGGTCGACCACTCAGGTCGTCTCGTACGGCGAGGTCGACCCCGGATCGACCTTCGACCCTGCGGTCAAGGTCGACATGACGGTGCCGGCGAGCCTGGTGAGCCAGATGAAGTCACTCCTGGGTGCCAAGGCCGTCAGCGGCACCATCACCTCGAAGCTGACCGTCAACGGTGTTCCGCGTGACGTCGTGATGACGATCCCCGTGACGGCGGCCCCGGACGCCGGGCCCATGCAGTTGCGGGCCAACGGACGGATCGGGGACATCACCGCGGGCGCGGCGGGGGAGTGGATCGAGATCGCCGCCGGTGACCAGGCGGTGGCGATGCGACTGCACAAGCAGGCGGATGGCTCGGACGCCGTCGACCCGACGGTGCTCTCGTGCTCCCGGACGAACGCGGACGGAACGCTGGCACGGATCCTTGCGACCACGCAGCAGCCCGCGAACCCTGACCCCGCTCCGGTGGACCTCGCCTACAGCTGCCCCGTGCCCGTGATCGGTACGAAGGTGTTCGAGTCGAGGATCCTCATCAGGACGGCCGGTCAGGTTCCTCCCGGCGCCACGTTCACGCCCGCTGTCGACGTGCAGATGGTCGTGCCGGCTGATCTGGTCTCCCAGATGAAGTCGCTGCTGGGGGCCAAGGCCGTGAGCGGATCGATCACCTCGACCATGACCGTGAACGGCACGCCGCGCGAGGTCGTGATGACGATTCCGGCCGTTGCGGCGCCCGAGTCGGGAGCCATGACGTTGCATGCGTCCGGCCAGCTCGGCCCGATCACGGCAGGGGCCGACGGGGAATGGATCGAGATCGCCACTGGCGCCCAGCAGCTGGTGGCCATGCGTTTGCACAAGCAGGCGGATGCCTCCGACGCCGTCGACCCGGTGAGCCTCACGTGCGCGCGGACCACCGCCGACGACGGCACGCTCGCGCGGATCCTGGTCAAGGACGGATCACGCGAGCCGTTGCCGGAAGAGCCGACCCCGACCCCCACGCCGACGACGCCGACCCCCACCCCGACGACGCCGACGCCCACCCCCACGCCGACGACGCCGACTCCGACGCCCACGAGTTCGACGCCCACGACTCCGACGAGCCCGGTGCCGACGAGCCCGGTTCCGACGACTCCGGCCCCGAGCACACCTGTGCCCACCACACCTGTGCCCACCACACCTCAGGCGCCGGGGCGGGCCGCGGTCGCCGCCACGCTCACGGCCAAGCAGGCCCGTGCGGGCAAGGTGGTGCTCAAGGTGCGGCTGAGGACCCTCGGTGACGCGGCCGACGTGGTGAGTGGGCGGGTGCGGTTCACGGTCAAGGGCGCCAAGGGCGCCACGATCACGCGGTCGGCGCCGGTACTGCGCGGTGGCAAGGTCAAGGTCGTCCTCTCGCCGAAGGTGCTGCGCAGACTCGCATCGGGCACACCCGCAACGAGTCGGGGAGTCAGATTGCGGATCACGGCGTCCTACGGCGGGTCGGAGATTCACCTGCCCGTGGTGGTGAAGCGCACGGTCAAGGTGCGTCGTTGACCGCGTGAGGTGCTCACCCGTGGGGGTCGTCAGGCGTCTGCCTGGCGGCCCCCACGCCGTGTCTGGGGCACCATGCGCTAGCCTGAAGAGGTCATGATGCGCGGTCTTCTTCTTCGCTGCCGCAACGAGGCCTGATTCAGCCGGCCCCCTCGTTGCGGAGTGCGCGTGTGCGCCCGGCGATCGTTACCGCCCCAGCAGCGAGGAACCCATGACCAACCTGAGCAACACCGGCAACAGCCAGCAGACCAGCCCGATGCCCTTCGGTCGTTACGAGGCGTTCGCGCCCGTCGACGTCCCCGACCGTACGTGGCCGACGAAGAAGATCACGCGCGCTCCGCGCTGGCTCTCCACGGACCTGCGTGATGGCAACCAGGCCCTGATCGATCCGATGACGCCCGCCCGCAAGCTGAAGATGTTCGAGCTGCTGGTCGGCATGGGCTACAAGGAGATCGAGGTCGGCTTCCCGAGCGCGAGTCAGACCGACTTCGACTTCGTCCGCAAGCTGATCACCGAGGACCTGATCCCCGACGACGTCCAGATCTCGGTGCTGACCCAGGCCCGCGAAGACCTCATCGAGCGTACGGCGGAGTCCCTGGCCGGTGCCCCCCGAGCCACGATCCACCTCTACAACGCGACCGCGCCCCTGTTCCAGCGCGTCGTCTTCGGTGTCACCCCCGACGAGTGCATCGACATCGCGACCCGCGGCACCGAGATGGTCATGAAGTACGCCGAGCAGTACCTGGGCGACATCGTGGGCAGCGAGGACTTCGGCTACCAGTACAGCCCCGAGATCTTCACCCAGTCGGACACCGACTTCGCGCTGGCCGTGTGCGAGGCGGTCTCGGACGTGTGGCAGCCCGAGGCGGGGCGCGAGATCATCCTCAACCTGCCGGCCACGGTCGAGATGTCGACGCCCAACACCTACGCCGACCAGATCGAGTACTTCGGCCGCGGCCTGACCCGCCGTGAGCACTCGGCGATCAGCCTGCACCCGCACAACGACCGCGGGACGGCCGTGGCCGCGACCGAGCTGGGTCTGATGGCCGGGGCCGACCGTGTCGAGGGATGCCTGTTCGGGCACGGCGAGCGCACCGGCAACGTCGACCTGGTGACGCTGGCGATGAACCTGTTCAGCCAGGGAATCGACCCGCAGGTCGACTTCTCCGACATCGACGAGGTGCGTCGGACCGTCGAGTACTGCACCGGGCTGCCCGTGCACCCGCGGCACCCGTACGCGGGCGACCTCGTCTACACGGCCTTCTCCGGCTCGCACCAGGACGCGATCAAGAAGGGTCTCGAGGACCTGGAGCGACGCGCCACCGAGCGCGGGATCTCCGTGCGTGACATCGCGTGGGAGGCGCCGTACCTGCCGATCGACCCCAAGGACGTCGGGCGGTCGTACGAGGCCGTCATCCGGGTCAACAGCCAGTCGGGCAAGGGCGGCGTGGCCTACATCCTCAAGGCTGAGCACAATCTCGACCTGCCGCGTCGGGCGCAGATCGAGTTCAGCCGGGTGATCCAGGAGCACACCGACTCCGAGGGCGGCGAGGTCGAGGCCGACTCGATCTGGCAGATCTTTGCCGACGAGTACCTGAACCGGACCGCGCCGCTGCAGCTCAACTCCGTCCACACCTCCAGCGCGGCCGGGGCAAAGGACCAGCTGGAGGTCAATGTCTACGTCGACGGCGAGCTGCGGACGCTGACCGGTCAGGGCAACGGCCCGATCGCAGCCTTCGTGGGCGCGCTCAACGACCTGGCGTCCCAGGAGCAGGCCGCAGGCAACCCGGTCTATGACGACCGCGGAGACATCCGGGTCCTCGACTACGCCGAGCACGCGCTCTCCTCGGGTGGCGACGCCCAGGCGGCTGCGTACGTGGAGTGCGCCGTGGGCGACAAGGTGCTCTGGGGTGTGGGAGTGGACGCCAACATCGTGACGGCGAGCCTCAAGGCCGTCATCAGCGCAGTCAACCGCGCCTGACGCAGCGGTGCTCGGCAGGGGCGGTGGTCGTACGAACGATCGCCGCCCCTGCTGCTGCGCGTGAAATGCGGCGGCATCGACACCCGGGGCGTGCATACTGCAGGTATGAGCGCACAACGGTTGGTCTCCGAGCGCATCGGGCACTTCTTCGTCACCTCCGAGTCGGGGCGCGACAGACTGGAGTACACCGAGTTCGGCACGGGTGAGCGCACGGTCGTGCTGCTCCACGGGCTGCTGATGCCGCGTTCGATGCAGCGCCCCCTCGCGCGTCACGTGGCGGGCGCGGGCTACCGGGTGATCACCCTCGACCTGCTGGGCCACGGGCGTTCGGACCAGCCGGCCGACCCACTGCTCTACTCGATCAGCGCCTTCGGTGAGCAGGTCATCGCCTTGCTCGATCACCTTGAGGTGGACCAAGCCGTCATCGGGGGCGCGTCGTTGGGTGCCAATGTCGCCCTGGACGTCGCCACCGCGGCTCCGGAGCGGGTCGCGGGTCTGATCGTCGAGATGCCCGTCCTCGACAACGCTCTGAACGCGGGGATCGTCGCCTTCGTCCCGGCGATGTTCCTGGCCCGGTACGCGCCGCTGTCGGTCACACTGGCGAGGAAGGCGACCCGGCTGGTGCCCCGCGGCATCGTCCCGTTCTGGATGGGCGTCGGTCTCGACACTGTCGACCACTCGGCCCAGTCGATGGCGGCGGTCCTGCACGGCGTGATCTTCGGTCGCGTCGCCCCTGCGTCGAAGGAGCGTCGGCGTATCGACGTACCGACGCTGGTGGTCGGGCACCCGAAGGACCCGATCCATCGGTTCGACGACGCAGACATGCTCGCCGCCGAAATGCCTGACGCGCGGTTCGAGCGGGCGCGCAGCATCCTTGAGTGGCGGTTCTGGCCCGAGCGCCTCAACGAGGTCGCGGTCGACTTCCTCGACTCCTGCTGGGGCGCGGACAGGGCGCGCAGTCGCGCCTGACGCCCACGCTGGCCCGGTTGGGGGACAATGGAGCCGTGCCGCTCTACCGTGACGAAGCGATCGTGCTGCGTACCCACAAGCTGGGTGAAGCCGACCGCATCATCACGCTGCTGACGCGCCACCACGGCCGTGTGAGGGCCGTCGCGCGGGGCGTGCGACGGACGACCTCGCGCTGGGGATCGCGGTTGGAACCGTTCAACCACGTCGACCTCCAGTTCGCCGAGGGGCGTTCCCTGGACACCATCACCCAGGCCGAGACCCTCACCCCGTTGCACTCGAGGATCGCGCTGGACTACGAGCGCTACACGGCCGGGACCGTGATGCTGGAGACCGCGGAGCGGGTGGTCACCGAGGAGCGGGAGCCCGCCACGCAGCAGTTCCTCCTGCTGGTGGGTGGGTTGCGCGCAATGTCCGGCCATGCGCAGCCGGCGCCGCAGGTGCTCGACTCCTACTTGCTGCGCGCGATGTCCGTGGCCGGCTACGCGCCGAGCTTCGACCACTGTGTCGGATGTGGCGACGAGGGGCCGCACCGGTTCTTCAACCCCTCCGCCGGTGGTGTGATGTGCGTGGTGTGCAAGCTCCCCGGGTCCGCGACGCCGGCCGAGCAGACCGTACGGGCCCTCGCCGCGCTGCTGACGGGGGAGTGGGAGACCATCGCGGGCACAGACGCCAGACACTTGAGGGAGGCCAGCAACCTCGTCGGGGCGTACGTGGCCTGGCATCTTGAGCGTGGGCTGCGCTCGATGGCCTACGTGGAGCGCTGAGTCCTCAGCAGCTGAGGGCGTAGTCGAACGTGGCGAGCGGACTCTCCGGGCAGAACCCGGGGGACCTTCGAGGCTCGTGATCGTTCCACTGCGAACCCAGTCGAGACGACCGGCGTCGCCAGGCTCGCCCACCGCCCGAGCCCGGGGATTGCTGCAGGTCCTAGTCTTCGGGTGTGAAGCGCGAAGTCCGACAGCCCACCCCGCATCCCTCGGGCGCCCGACCGCCGGAGATCCCTGCCGAGCTCGTGCCCGAGCACGTCGCCATCGTGATGGACGGCAACGGACGCTGGGCCAAGGAGCGCGGGTTGCCTCGCACGCGAGGTCACGAGCAGGGCGAGTCCTCGCTGTTCGACGTCGTCGAGGGAGCGATCGAGATCGGCGTCAAGGCGATCAGCGCGTACGCCTTCTCCACCGAGAACTGGTCGCGCTCGCCCGACGAGGTGCGCTTCCTGATGGGCTTCAACCGCGACGTGATCCGCCGCCGACGCGACGAGATGCACGACCTGGGGGTCCGCGTGCGCTGGGCCGGGCGAGCGCCGCGTCTGTGGAAGTCGGTGATCAAGGAGCTGCAGGTCGCCGAGGAGAAGACGAAGGACAACGACGTCTTCACGCTCACCATGTGCGTCAACTACGGCGGGCGAGCTGAGGTGGCCGACGCAGCGCGATCGATCGCGCGTGAGGTGGCGGCCGGTCGGCTCAACCCGGACAAGGTGGACGAGAAGGTCTTCGCCCAGCATCTGTACGTGCCGGAGTTGGCCAACGCCGACCTGGTCTGGCGGACCTCCGGTGAGCAGCGGCTGAGCAACTTCATGCTCTGGCAGGCGGCCTACTCGGAGTTCGTCTTCACCGACGTCCTGTGGCCCGACGTCGACCGGCGGCACCTGTGGCAGGCGATCGACACCTACGCGCGCCGGGACCGGCGGTACGGAGGAGCCCTGCCCAACCAGGTCTGAGCGCTGCCGACGCGTCATGACAACCTCCACCGCTCCGACATCCGTCTTCAGAGCACACTGACGACGAAAGCGGGAAGGTCATGGACCTTGACCGTCGTCGAACGTGGACCTGAGCCACGCTGGTTGAGCAGGGTCGCGCTGGTTGAGCCCGTCGAAACCACCCACCGCTGGCTGAGCAGGGTCGCGCTGGTTGAGGCCGTCAAAACTGTCAGTGGCTTCCGGTTGACTTGATGCATGACGACGACCACGTTCCCGGACCGGGCCAGTGCCCGGTCTTCTGGGCGCGCGGTTGCGTTGGACCGTGCTGTCGCGGCTCAGGCCGCGCGGCGGCGTGCGGACGTGGAGTTGTTGGACGCGGCGTTGGGCTGGGCTCACGCGCACACGGTCGACAGCGAGATCGATGCAGCGCGGTGGGAGGGCGAGGGGCACCACTTGTTCGGGGAGCGGCGCCTTGCGATCGCGGGTGCCGGGACGCCGCTGGTCGGTGAGTTCGCGGTCGTCGAGCTCTCCGGCGCGTTGGGGATCTCGCATGAGGCGGCGCTGTCACTGGTCGGCGATGCCCTCGACCTGCATCACCGACTCCCACTGCTGTGGGCACTGGTGCGCCAGTTGCGGGTCCCGGCGCACCTGGCTCGTGAGGCGGCTCAGGCGTCTCGTGACCTCGACGTCGCTGCGGTGGCGCATGCCGATCGGCTCCTGGTGTGGCAGCCGCGCCGGTTGAACCCGCATCGCATCGGGATGCTGGTGCACGAGGCCCGCTTGTACGCCGACCCCGACCGCGCCAGCGCCGATCACGACGCCGCTCTCGCCGCACGGGCGGTGGACGTCGACCACCAGCGCGGCGCGCCCGGCACGAGCGAGGTACACATGGTCCTCGACACCGCCGATGCGCTCGCGTTCGACGACACGGTCACCACTCTCGCGGACACCATGAAGCAGCTCGGGCACCCCGGCACCCTCGATGCCCGTCGAGCCACGTCGGTGGGCGTGCTCGCCGATCCCCAGCGTGCGTTGGACCTGCTGTCCGCCAACGAGGTGCCCGCTGGTGAGTGGGACGCCTCCGGGGTCATTTCGGTGGCGGAGGACGCCTGCTTCAAGCCCCCGACGCCGTTCGTGGCCGGTGGTGAGGTGACGCTGGTGCTGCACCTGACCGACCGCGACCTGCTCACCGCGGGACCGCTCGCCACGGGCGCGGTCGTCGCCGGCGACGCGCTTGGCCCACTGGCTGTCAGGCGGTTGTCGTCGTGGCTGATGGGCGCCACGAAGGTCGTGATCAAGCCGGTCCTCGAGCCGACGAACCTTCAGCCGGTCGACCGGCACGACCCACCTGCCCGGCTGGCTGAGGCCGTACGCCTGCGAGACGCCACCTGCGTGTTCCCCGGCTGCACCCGCTCCAGCGTCCGCGCGGACCTGGACCACATCACCCCGTACGAGCCTCTCGACGAGGGTGGCCCTCGAGGCCAGACCTCGTATGAGAACCTGGCGCCCCTGTGTCGGCGCCACCAACGGGCCAAGACCCACGGGGCGTTCGACTACTGCCGCGGACCCGACGGGTCCTACCAGTGGCGCCTTCCCGCCGGAGCCATCGTCGCCACCGAGCCGCGAGGCCCAAGGCCCCGCCCACCCACCTGAGGCTGGACGGTCCGCGTCAGCGGCAATTCGGGCAGGTCCCGAAGATCTCGAGCGTGTGGCTGATCTGGGCGAAGCCGTGCTCGGCGGCGATGGCGTCCGTCCACCGCTCGACCGCGGGCCCCTCCACCTCGACGGTTGCGCCGCACTCGCGGCAGACCAGATGGTGGTGGTGCGTCTCGGAGCAACGTCGCCAGATCGCCTCGCCGTCCTCGCTGCGCAGCATGTCGACCTCGCCGGACTCGCTGAGCCGCTGGAGGGTCCGGTACACCGTCGCGAGGCCCACGGTCTCGCCCTGCTGGGCGATGAGGTCGTGGATGTCCTGAGCGCTGCGGAAGTCGTCGACGCTCTCCAGCGCGGCCGCCACGGCGATGCGCTGGCGGGTCGGACGTCCGGCGGCGGCCGGAGGTCGGGGCCCGTCAGTGTTCGTCATAGTGCTCTCCATGTGGTGCGTGGCGGTGCCCGTCGTGCACGTAGTCGACGTGGTCGCCGTGCTCGATCGCGGGGTGGCCGCAGTCGGCGCCGTGCACGTGGGGGTGATCGTCGGTGGTGCGGTGGGGGACGGCGCTCACCTCGGGGAAGGGCGCCAGGCGACGCTGCCGTCGCCGCAGGAAGGTGCCGACGGGCCAGGTGGTGGCAAACAGGGCGAGGGCGAGCAGCACGATCGTGGGGCCGGGCGCGACCACGGCCTTGAAGGAGGCGGCGGCGCTGATGAGGAGGCCTCCGACGGCCGAGACGGCGCCCAGACCCATCGCTCCCAGAAGCGTGGCGCGGAACGAGCGCGCCAGTTGCTGCGAGGTGGCGACCGGGATGATCATCAGCGCCGAGACGAGCAGTAGGCCGACCGTACGCATGGCGACGGTGACGGTGACCGCGGCGAGGACGGCGTGCAGCAGGTTGTAGAGCGACACCTTCAGGCCGGCCACGTGCGCGAACTCGGGGTCCGAGGCCACCGCGAAGAGTTGGGGCAGCAGCCCCACACTCACGACGACCAGCAGCGCCGACAGGGCCAGGATGAACCACACGTCTGCGGTGGTGATGCTCGTCAGCGAACCGAAGAGGAACTGCTGGAGGCGGCCTGTGCTCTGCCCGTCCAAGCCGGTGATGAGCACCCCGCCCGCCAGGCCGCCGTAGAACAGCAGAGCCAGCGCGACGTCGCCGTTCGTACGGCCCCTCACCCTGATCACCTCGATGAGGATGGCGCCCAGGACGGCGACGACGACGGCCGTCCAGGTGGGGGAGGCGCCGGTCACGAGGCCGAGGGCCACTCCGGTCACGGCGACGTGGCCCAGACCGTCGCCCAGCAGCGCGAGGCGCCGCTGGACGAGGTAGGTGCCGATCGCGGGAGCGGCCAGGCCGGTGAGCAGTGCCGCGATCAGGGCGCGGTGCATGAAGTCCATGCCGAGCAGGTCGAGGAAGGTCATGCGTCGTCTCCCAAGGTGTCGATGGGAGAGGAGACCGGGGGAATCATGAAGGGTCTGGTGTGGGTGTGACTGTCGCCGACGATCCGGTCGAGGTGCGCGTGCGCCTGGTCCTGACTCAGCGCCGGGCCGTCGTAGCTCACGCGCCCGTCTCGCAGTACGACCGCCCGGTCGACCAGGTCCGCCACCGGCCCCAGTTCGTGGGCCACCATGACGATCGTCGATCCCGCGTCCTTGAGGAGCGCCAACGTCTGCGCGAGGGCGATCTGGTTCGGGAGGTCGACGCCTGCCGTGGGTTCGTCGAGCAGCAGCAGCTCGGGTTCGCCGGCCAGCGCGCGGGCGATGAGCACCCGCTGCCGTTGGCCGCCAGAGAGTTGGTAGACGCTGCGGCGAGCGAGATCGGCCATGCCGACCACGTCGAGTGCGAGCTTCACGGCATCGCGGTCGGCTCGCGAGAGGGGCCGGAACAGGGAGCGGTGGGTCAGCCGTCCCGCCGCCACCACCTCGGCCACCGTCGCCGGCACTCCGCCGGACATGGCCGCGTGCTGGGGGACGTATCCCACTCGGCGCCAGTCGCGGAACTGTGAGAACTCAGTCCCGAACAGGTGGAGGGTGCCGCGGGTGAGGGGGAGGAGCCCGAGCAGGCCGCGCATCAACGTGGACTTGCCCGAACCGTTGGGCCCCATGATGGTCACGAAGGCGCCGCTGGGCACGGTGAGGTCGACGCCTCGTACGACGGGGCGGCCGTCGATGGCGACCGCGGCGTCGTGGAGTTCGATGGGCAGCGTGGCTGCGCTCGGGGCGCTCATGCGCATCCGTTCGCGGCGTGAAGAGCGTCGAGGTTGGCGCGCATGAGGGAAAGGTAGTCCTCGTCAGCGGTCTCGTCGCTGAGGCCTTCGAGGGGATCGAGCACCGCGGTGTCGAGCCCCGTGTCCGCGGCGAGGCTTTCGGCCATCTTGGGGCTCGCCAACCGTTCGGTGAACACGGTCGTGATCCCTTCGTGCTCGATGAGCTCGTGGAGTTGGCCCAGCGTGGCGGGCGTGGCCTCGGCGTCAGGAGACAGCCCGGCGATCGGCGCGAAGTGCAGTCCGTAGCGAGACAGGTACCCGAAGGCGGCGTGGCTGACCACGACTGTGTCGCGCGTACAGGAGCTCAGACCTTGCGAGAAGGCGGTGTCGAGCTCCTCCAGTTCTGCGCGGACCTCGGCGGCGCGCTGGGAGTAGCCATCGGCGCCGTCGGGATCGATGGAGGAGAGGCGCTCGGCCACGGCATCGGCGAGGTCGGCCATGCGCAGTGGGTCGTGCCAGAAGTGGGGGTCGAGGTCGCCGTGATCGTGCCCCTCGTGGTCTTCCTCGTCGTGCTCGTGTCCCTCGTCGTGTCCCGCCGCGCTGCCGGTGTCCTCCACCGGCACGAGGTCGACGACGGTGGCCGCGTCGAGGACCTCTCCTTGAGCCACGGAGTCCACAGTGTCGTCGACCCCGGCCTGGAGTCCCCGGCTGATCACCACGAGCGCTGATTGCTCGAGTGCCGCAGTCTCGGCGAGACCGATGCTCAGGTCGTGGGGATCGCCGCCCGGTTGGGTGAGGTTGTCGACCTCCCAGGCGTCCCCGGCGACGCGTTCGCTCACCCACTCGAGCGGGTAGAACGCGGCGGTGATCGTTCGCCCGGGGGAGTCCTCGCTGGCGACGGAGCCGCAGGCAGCGGTCGTGAGGACGGCGCCGCACGCGAGGGCGGCGGTGGCGAAGCGAGTTCCAAACATGAGAACGATTCTCAATGACAATGAGAACGATTGTCAAAACGTGTGCACGAAGTTCCCTCAGGTGGCGCTGGTCGGCGGGCGATGGCGGTGTCACGCTGGACGTGTGGACACCACCGCGGAGGAACTGGCCGACAGGGTGGTGGCCGCGCTCCTGGGGTTCGCGGACGTGCTGGCCATTCATGTGGGCGACCGGATGGGCTGGTACGGCAGCCTCGCCGTCGACGGGCCAGCCAGCCCTCAGGCATTGGCTCAGCGAACCGGGACCCAGGAGCGCTACGCGCGTGAGTGGCTCGAGCAACAGGCCGTGGGCGGCCTCTTGAGCGTGGCGGTGGACGGTGAGGGGGAGCGGATCTTTCACCTGCCCGATGCGACCCGCGAGGTGCTGACCGACCCGCACAGCCTGCTCCACATGACGCCGTTCGCGCGGCTGTTCGCCGCGGTCGGGCCGGTCTTTCCTCGACTGCTGGATGCCTATAGGCACGGCGGCGGGGTGAGTTGGGACGAGCTCGGCGACGAGGCCCGGATGGCGCAGGCGGACGGCAACCGGCCGTGGTACGAGTCCCGCCTCGCAGCAGCCCTGGCCTCGGTGCCCGCAGTGGACGCCGCGATGCGTCGGCCCGGTGCTCGAGTCCTCGACGTCGGCTGCGGTGGGGGCTGGTCGAGCATCGCGATCGCCACTGCCTATCCGGGCGCAGCCGTCACCGGGGTGGATGTGGACCTTCGGTCGGTGGAAATGGCCGCACGCAACGCCGCGGAGTCCGGGGTGGAGGTGGCCTTCCGGGTGGCTGATGCTGCGACGGCCTTCGGTGGGCCGTACGACATCGCCTTCGCGTTCGAGTGCGTGCATGACATGCCCCGGCCCGTGGAGGTGCTGAGCTCCATCCGTGAGTCTCTGGCTCCGGGCGGCTCCCTGGTGGTCATGGATGAGGCGGTGGCGCCAGAATTCGCGCCCCAGGGGGACGAGCTCGAGCGCCTCATGTACGCGTTCAGCCTCTTCGTCTGCTTGCCGGACTCACCGCTTGGCCTGAGTCTGGGGCGGGAGGTTCGGCCTAGGATCGACTCGTGCTCGTCGTCACCCGGTTCCGTGTCCCCGATGATTCCTCGCAGGCCGCAGCAGACCTTCGGGTCGGGCTGGAGCGGGCTCGCGACATCCTCGCGAGCAAGCCGGGGCTGCTCTCCGCCGAAGTCGGGCGCAACCTCGATGAGCCCGGGCTGTGGGTGCTGGTGACGCGGTGGGCCAACGTGGGTTCGTACCGCCGCGCGATCGGTTCGTACGAGGGCAAGATGCACGTCCAGCCGCTCATGGTGCACGCGCTCGACGAGCCCAGCGCGTATGAGGTGGTCGAGGAAGGCACCGTGCTGAACGAAGCCGGCGCGAGATCGCTAGGCTGAGCGTTCGCGATCGGCAGCCAGCCGACCGCCCCGAACAGAAGGAACAGCACCGTGGCCAAGCCGCCCCCCTCCGCCGTCGACCAGGTCGTCTCGCTCGCCAAGCGCCGAGGTTTCGTCTTTCCCTGCGGAGAGATCTACGGCGGCACGCGCTCGGCCTGGGACTACGGCCCGCTCGGCACCGAGCTGAAGGAGAACATCAAGCGTCAGTGGTGGAAGGCGATGGTGACGCGTCGCGAGGACGTCGTCGGCCTGGATTCCTCCATCATCCTGCCGCGTGAGACGTGGGTGGCCTCCGGTCACGTCGACACCTTCAACGACCCGCTGGTCGAGTGCCTCTCGTGCCACAAGCGTTTCCGCGCGGACCACCTGCAGGAGGCGTACTTCGAGAAGAACGGCGAGAAGGAGTCGCTCGCGACCCCCGACGACGTCGTCCTGGCGAAGGTCGTGTGCACCAACTGCGGCACCCGCGGCGAGTGGACCGAGCCCAAGCAGTTCTCCGGCATGCTCAAGACCCACCTCGGCGTCGTCGACGACGAGTCCGGGTTGCACTACCTGCGACCCGAGACGGCGCAGGGCATCTTCCTCAACTTCGCCAACGTGGTGACCTCGGCGCGTCGCAAGCCGCCGTTCGGCATCGCGCAGATCGGCAAGTCGTTCCGCAACGAGATCACGCCGGGCAACTTCATCTTCCGCACCCGTGAGTTCGAGCAGATGGAGATGGAGTTCTTCGTCAAGCCCGGCGAGGACGACGAGTGGCACAAGTACTGGATCAACGAGCGGTTCGAGTGGTACGTCGGGCTCGGTGTCGCGCGTGACAACCTGCGCCTGTACGACCACCCCAAGGAGAAGCTGTCGCACTACTCCAAGGGCACCACGGACATCGAGTACCGCTTCCGCTTCGCGGGCTCGGAGTGGGGCGAGCTCGAGGGCATCGCCAACCGCACCGACTACGACCTCACCACGCACTCCAAGCACTCCGGTCAGGACCTGAGCTACCACGACCAGGCGTCGGGGGAGCGCTACACCCCGTACGTGATCGAGCCTGCGGCCGGTCTGTCCCGCAGCCTCATGACGTTCTTGGTTGACGCCTACACGGAGGACGAGGCGCCCAACACGAAGGGCGGCGTGGACAAGCGCACCGTCCTGCGCCTCGACCCGCGCTTGGCGCCCGTCAAGGTCGCGGTGCTGCCGCTGAGCCGCAACGCGGACCTCTCGCCCAAGGCGAAGGCTCTCGGGGCGGAGCTGCGTGAGAACTGGAACGTCGAGTTCGACGACTCCGGCGCGATCGGTCGCCGCTACCGTCGCCAGGACGAGATCGGTACGCCGTTCTGTGTCACCGTCGACTTCGACACGCTCGAGGACAACGCCGTCACGGTGCGTGAGCGTGACTCGATGTCGCAGGAGCGCATCAGCCTGGACGGCATTTCGCGGTACTTCGCGGACAAGCTGCTCGGCTGCTGATCCCACCTCGGACAACGTCATACGGACGGCGGCACCTGTGCCGCCGTCCGTATGACATTTGCGGGTGATTTGGGTGCTCGGCCACCGCGCTCCGACAATGAGGGACATGTCCGCATTGCCCCGCACGCTCGCCCTCGGCTCGTTGACGGTCGACACCCCTGTCGTCCTCGCGCCCATGGCGGGGGTCACCAATGCGGCCTTCCGCCGACTCTGCGCGGAGCAGGGGGCCGGTCTGTATGTCTGCGAGATGATCACCTCCCGCGGCCTGGTCGAGGGTGACGAGCACACCAAGCAGATGCTGGTCTTCGACGAGCTCGAGACCGTGCGCTCGGTCCAGCTGTACGGCACGGACCCGCACTACATCGGGCGTGCGGTTGAGATCCTCTGCAACGAGTACGGCGTCGCTCACGTGGACCTCAACTTCGGCTGTCCGGTCCCGAAGGTGACCCGCAAGGGCGGGGGAGGTGCGCTGCCGTGGAAGCGCGCTCTGCTGGAGGAGATTCTCACCGCTGCGGTCGCGGCGGCCACTCCGTACGACGTGCCGGTCACGATGAAGACCCGCAAGGGCATCGATGACGACCACATCACCTATCTCGACGCCGGCAGGATCGCGGAGCAGACGGGGACAGCGGCGATCGCGCTGCACGGACGTACGGTCCAGCAGGCCTACTCGGGCGAGGCGGACTGGGAGTCGATCGCGCGGCTGGTCGACCACGTCGACATCCCCGTGCTGGGCAATGGCGACATCTGGGAGGCGGGTGACGCGGTGCGGATGGTGGCCGAGACGGGTGCTGCGGGCGTCGTCGTCGGGCGCGGATGCCTCGGTCGGCCGTGGCTCTTCCGCGATCTGGCCGCGGCCTTCTCCGGATCGGCCGGGCTCGCGCTGCCGACGCTGGGCGAGGTGCGCACCGTGATGCTGCGCCACGCTGAGCTGCTCAGCGAGCACATGGGTGAGGAGCGCGGCTGCAAGGAGTTCCGCAAGCACGTCACCTGGTATCTCAAGGGCTTCCGCGCCGGCGGTGAACTGCGGCAGAAGCTCGGGTTGGTCACCTCGCTGGAGAGCTTGGGCCAGATGCTGGGCGAACTTGATGGCGACGAGCCGTTCCCGACCGGCGAGCTGGGCACGCCGCGGGGGCGCCAGGGGTCGCCGCGCGCGAAGGTGGTGCTGCCCGAGGGGTGGCTCGACGACGCGGACGGACGCGGTTGCGTGGTGCGCGAGGACGCTCGCGAAGTAACGGGCGGATAACGCCGCGATCACGCTCAGGTCGCGGTGATGTTACCCACGGGAAGTTGAGATTTCTCCCAGCTGATTGGGACAGCGCTGGTGGAATGTGTTTCACTCGTTCGACGTCAGCATCTCGCCGTGTCGTACCTTCCCCCGCCGACGCGGCTGCCCCCCGTAAGCAACAGCAAAGGACCAACGCTGTGGCAAAACATCGCCACAAGCGGGAAACCAATGCCCGCCGGGCCCTGCGTGCCGCGCACGTGGCAGCGCCCGCAGCCGTACTCATGACCGTCTCAGCCGTGGGTGTCGGTGTCCTCGCCGCCGAGCCCGCCCCCGGGCGTGACCTGCTCGCCCAGGGCGTCGTCTCCGCAACGCTAGACGAGGTGATCGCCGACGCCCGCGCCGACATCGCCTCCCGTTCCGACATCGTGTCGCGCTCCTCCGAGCGCACCGTGCAGACCAACCCCTTGGCCCGCTCCAGCAAGGCGACCAAGGTCGCCATGCGCCAGGCGGACGAGCACTTGTGGTCCACTGCTGAGCTCAACTTGTGGAACGGTCCCGGCGAACAGGCCGATCAGGTCGGCCTCATCGAGGAGATCACCAAACTGCTCGTCACCGGACGCCGTGAGAACGGCCGAGCGGAGATCGTGCGCAAGGGACAGACGTTCTGGGTCAACGCCGAGTACCTGGCCAAGGAGAAGCCCGACCCGGGCCCGTCCATGGGCGGCACCTGCACCAACGGCTCGTCGGTCGAGGCCGGTCGTCAGTCGCTCTACAAGATCCACGACGTGGTGTGCGCCAACTGGCCCGAGGTCACCTCGTACGGCACGTGGCGCGGCGACGGCGAGCACGGCCAGGGTCGCGCGATGGACATCATGGTCTCGGGCGAGACCGGTTGGGTGATCGCCGAGTTCCTGCGCGCCAACTACGCGGCCCTCGGCATCGAGTACCTCATCTACTCGCAGAAGATCTGGTCGGTCGAGCGCGGTGGGGAGGGTTGGCGTTCCATGAGCGATCGTGGCTCGACGACGGCCAACCACTACGACCACGTGCACGTGACGGTGTACTGACCCCGACGGCCGCAGTGCCCGCGAAGGGTTGTCGGCGACCCCGGCTAGGGTGAGCGGCGATGGACCCCGAAGAGCTGTACGACGACGCCGACCGCGAGCGACTCGTCCCCGAGCCGCCCAAGCGTGTGGATGCGCCGATCCGTACGGCCTTCGAGCGGGACCGCGCCCGCGTGGTGCACGCCGCGGCCTCGCGCCGCCTTGCGGCCAAGACCCAGGTCGTGGGGCCGCAGACCGACGACTTCGTCCGCAACCGGCTCACCCACAGCCTCGAGGTCGCTCAGGTCGCCCGCGACCTGGCGCGTGCTCTGGGCTGTCACCCGGATGTCGCCGAAACCGCTGCGCTGGCCCACGACCTCGGTCACCCGCCGTTCGGGCACAACGGCGAGCGGATGCTCGCCGAGTTGAGTGTCGATCACGGCGGCTTCGAGGGCAACGCGCAGACGCTGCGTCTCCTCACCCGCCTGGAGGCCAAGACCTTCGCGCCCACGGGGGAGTCCGTGGGGCTCAACCTCACCCGCGCAACGCTGGATGCGTGCACGAAGTACCCGTGGCAGCGTCACGAGGCCCCGCGCCCGGGTGGGGTGCACGCGGACGGTTCTCGTCGCGTGGTGGTCAAGTTCGGGGTGTATGCCGACGACACGACGGTCTTCGACTGGATGCGCGCTCCGGTCGAGGGGCGGCGCCAGTGTCTCGAGGCGCAGGTCATGGATCTGGCCGACGACGTGGCGTACTCGGTCCACGACGTCGAGGACGGCATCGTCGCCGGGCGCTTGGACCTGACTCGCCTCGACACGGCAGGGCTGTGGGAGACGGTGCGGGACTGGTACCTCCCTGACGCGTCCGACTCGGAGCTCGACGCCACCTTGGCCAACCTGCGCGCGGTCGACAGCTGGCTGGACCGACCGTACGACGGCAGCCGGCGGTCGCTGGCCGCACTGAAGAACATGACGAGCGACCTGGTGGGCCGCTTCTGCGGGGCGGTCCAGGCGGCCACCTACACCGACGGTCAGGAGCCGTGGGTGCGTCATGCGGGTGATCTGGTCGTGCCCCGATCCACTGAGCTCGAGATCACCGTCCTCAAGGGGATCGCGGCCCATTACGTGATGCGCGCGGACGACCGGGTTGCGCTCATGGCGCGGCAGCGCGACCTGGTCGCCGAGCTTTTCGAGGTGTTGATCGACCGGGGCGCAGAGGCTCTGGACCCGGTGTTCCACGCCGATTGGGACCGGGCTCGCACCCCGAGCGAGCGCGTCCGCGTCGTGGTCGACCAGATCGCCTCACTCACCGACGCGAGCGCGGTCTCTCGTCACGCCGAGCTCGTCGGTCGTTGAGCCGGGGGCCTCGCACAGCGCCGCTCTTCCACACACCCCCACGCCTGGGTGGTCGACGGTCGTAGACTCCGTCGCGTGCTGGGCCGGATCCGTGACGACGACATCGCCGAGGTGCGCGAGAAGGCGCGCATCGACGACGTGGTCGGCTCGTACGTGACACTCCGGCGTGCCGGCGGCGGTTCGATGAAGGGCCTGTGCCCCTTCCACGACGAGAAGTCCCCGTCGTTCCATGTCACCCCTTCGAGGCAGATGTTCCACTGCTTCGGGTGCCAGGAGGGCGGCGACGTCATCGCCTTCCTCATGAAGATCGATGGGCTCACGTTCGTCGAGTCCGTCGAGCGACTGGCTGAGAAGTACGGCGTTCAGCTGCGCCGTGAGGAGGGGGATGACGGGCCGCAGCGGCCGCGCGGCCCCGCCCGCGGCCGGTTGCTGGAGGCCAACAAGATCGCGCAGACCTGGTACGCCGAGCAGCTCGCCACCCCCGACGCCGTGCAGGCACGGCAGTTCCTCGCCGAGCGTGGCTTCGACCAGGCGGCAGCGGAGAAGTTCGGCGTCGGCTTCGCGCCGCGTGGCGGCGAGGAGCTCTACCGCCTCCTCAAGGGCCGACGCTTCACCGACGAGGAGGTCGTCGCAGCCGGGCTCGTGGCCCAGGGCAGGTCGATGTATGACCGGTTCCGCGGCCGCCTGCTGTGGCCGATCCGGGAAGCCAGCGGCGAAACGATTGGATTCGGCGCGCGCCGCATCTTTGACGACGACCGCATCGAGGCCAAGTACCTCAACACCCCCGAGACGGCCATCTACAAGAAGTCGCACGTGCTCTACGGCATCGACCTGGCGCGACGCGAGATCGGCCAGACCGGCCGGGCGGTCGTCGTGGAGGGCTACACCGACGTGATGGCGTGCCATCTCGCGGGCGTCGGGACTGCGGTGGCGACGTGCGGCACGGCGTTTGGCGAGGACCACGCGAGGGTGCTGCGGCGCTTCGTCAAGGACGACGAGTCCGGTCAGGTCATCTTCACTTTCGATGGGGATGCGGCTGGGCAGAAGGCCGCGATGCGGGTGTTCGAGTCTGATCACGTCTTCACTTCGCCCACGTACGTCGCCGTGGCCCCCGACGGGATGGATCCCTGCGACCTGCGACTGCGGCAGGGCGACGAGGCTGTTCGGGCCCTCGTGGAGCAGCGGCGCCCGCTCTACAAGTTCGCGTTGGACAATGTGCTGGCTCGCTACGACTTGGACCGGGCGGACTCCCGGGTCGATGCGCTGAGGGCGGCAGCGGCCATGGTCTCCAGCGTGCGTGATGCCTCGAAGGTTGATGCCTTCACCCGAGAGATCGCACAGATGGTCGGCGTCGAAGTCGAGCAGGCCCGCGCGGAGGTCAAGCGAGCCTCCCGACGGGGGGCTGAGCCGCAGGGCCAGCGGAGTTCTGATCGAGGTCGACCGCCGAGCCCGGAACCGGCCGCCGCGCCCCAGCGCCGATTGCCCCCGCTCACGGATCCCCGGTTCGCGATCGAGCGCGAACTCCTCAAGCTCGTGCTGCAATCTCCTGCGACAGTCGGGCGGACCACGATGCACGTGGTGCGGGATGACTTCACGCATCCTGTCTACCGCGGCGTCTGGGATGCCGTGGTGGCGGCGGGGGGCGTGGAGTCGGGCGCTGGCGACGAGGGCTGGGCGACGCGGGTCCTCGCGCAGGCCCGCGAGCCGCACGTGACGCGTGCTGTGACCGAGCTGGGGGTCGAGCCCGTACGCAGTGCCGTCGAGCCGACCGTCAAGTACGCCTTGGCGCATGTCTACCGCCTCCAGGAACTCACTGCGGGGCGCCGGATCAACGACCTCAAGTCGCGCCTCCAGCGTGCCCCGGCCGGGGCCGAATCGGGGGAGTACAGCCGGATGTTCTCCGAGTTGGTGGCACTGGAGCAGCACCGGCGGACGTTGCGAGACCATTTGGTGGGCGAGGCATGACACGGACGGGAGCGGCATGAGACGGCGTACGAAGGCCCCCAAGCCCCAGCTGACGTTGGCGACCGGCGAGCATCTGCTCGCGTGGACGGAGGCGGTCGACGGGCGGGTGCTGGCGGGGACGCACGACGCGGTGCACATCCTCGGGGGTGACGTGGACGTTCGCATCCCCTGGGAGCAGGTGGAGGCCGCCCAGTGGCAGGGAGCCACGAGGACCTTCCGCATCAGCGAGGTGGGTTCCTGGGGGAGGGAGCGGGCGGCGTACGAGCTCGAGCTCGCCGACCCGGCCCGGTTGCCCGAGCTCGTCCGTGAGCGGGTGACGGCGAGCATCGTGCTCCAGCGCCATGTCGAGCTGCCGGGTGGTCGGACCGTACGAGTCATCGCCCGCCGCGCGCCTCGGGGCGAGGCGGAGATCTTCTGGGTCTACGAGTACGACGAAGGTGTCGACCCCCGCGACCCTGCCGTGGTGGCTGCTGCGGAGGAGGCCTTGGAGCAGGCCCGCCACGACGTGGGCCTGGACTGAGGCTGCCTCGCCGCCCTCTGCCCGGCTGCCCGACCCACCCCGACGAGGACGTCATGGCGGGTGATGGCGCTGGCGACCGGGCGCCATGACGTCCTGAGACGGCCTCCCTCGAGGGGCCCCGGATTTCCGCTCGGCGTCGGACCTTGCTAATGTTCCGACCGCTGCACAAGCGATCCCCTGTAGCTCAACTGGCAGAGCATTCGGCTGTTAACCGGAGGGTTGTTGGTTCGAGTCCAACCGGGGGAGCAGGGCACAGAACCCCTGACCACGATGGTGGTCAGGGGTTCTGTCTTTGCTGGGTGCGTTCAGACGAGGTCGTACCCGCGCTCGGCGTGGAGGGTGACGTCGACACCTTCATCCTCGTCTTCGGTGCTGACCCGCAGCCGGCTCACCCGGTCGAGGATCAACGCAAGCACCCAAGTGACGATGAACGAGTACGCCAGCACCGCTGCAGCCCCGATGCCCTGACGGATCAGTTGGTCGGCGCCGCCTCCGTACAGGAGCCCGTCGACCCCGGCGGGAGCGGCGGCCGTGCCCAGCAGGCCGACGGCGAGAGTGCCCCACAGGCCTCCGACCAGGTGGACGGCGACGACGTCGAGGGAGTCGTCGTACCCGAGGGCAAACTTCAGCCCGATGGCGAGCGAACACAGCACGCCAGCCATCAGTCCGATGACCACGGCGCCGATCGGGCTCACGGCGGAGCAGGCCGGTGTGATGGCGACCAGTCCGGCAACCACGCCTGACGCGGCCCCCAAGGAGGTCGCATAGCCGTCACGCAGTCGCTCGACGGCGAGCCACGACAGAACGGAGGCCGCAGGGGCCACCAGGGTGTTCAGCCATGCAACGGCAGCCGTGTGGTCGGCGGCCAGAGCGGATCCGGCGTTGAAGCCGAACCAACCGAACCACAGCAGTCCCGCGCCGAGAAGAACGAGCGGAAGGGAGTGGGGCCTGGCATCGTCGACATGACGACGCGTTCCGAGCACGAGGACCAGAGCCAGAGCGGCAGCGCCCGCGTTGATGTGGACGGCCGTACCTCCTGCGAAGTCGATGGCTCCCAGCGCGTTGGCGATCCACCCTCCCGAGCGCTCGTCGCTGTCGAAGGCAAAGACCCAGTGCGCGACCGGGACGTACACGACGGTGGCCCAGATCGCCGTGAACGCCAGCCATGGGCCGAAGCGCATGCGTTCGGCCACGGCTCCGGAGATGAGGGCCACCGTCAAGATGGCGAACGCGGCCTGGAATCCGGCGAACCCGATCTCGGGCAGGGCGCCCGCTTCGGCGCCGTCGAGCAGCGGGGTGAGCCCAGCGAGCGCGAGCGGGTCGCCCATCAGGCCCATGCCGAGGTCGTCGCCGAACGCACCCGAGTAGCCGTAGAGCACCCACAGGACGCTCACCACGCCCATGGCGCCGAAGGACATCATCATCATGTTGAGCACGCTGCGGACGCGGACCATGCCGCCGTAGAAGAGTGCGAGTGCGGGGGTCATGAGCAGCACCATCGCTGCGCAGACCAGGACCCACGCGGTGTCACCAGTGTTGACCACGGGACCTCCAGGAACGAGAAGGAACGGATGGACCGGTCCCGGACCCGGTGCCGAGGAGCGTGGTGCCCCGACATGAGCGCCACGGTCCTGATTGCTTTCGGGCGCGTAACGCTTGGCTGCCTCACGTGACGTTCGCGTTAAGCCGCTGCCAATGCCGGCTGCAAGTCGTCAGCGTGGGCTGCACGCCCCCGCCGAACGGAGCCGCCATGAGCATCGACACCTTCCGCGACCTTGCTGATTCGTCCTTCCGCGTCCATCCCGACGGAACCGTGGTGGGCGACGACGGGTACGCGGGGCGAGTCGCCGCAGCGATGTCCCATGTCGCCCGCCTGTCCAGCAACCTCGCCGACCTGCTCGGGGTGGAGGAACTGGCGCGGATCGAGACCTTGGGGACGCCCCGGTTGAGCGCAGACGTGGAGTTCACCGCGGCCCGTGAGGCGTCGGTGCGGGCTCAGTGTGCGGTCGTGGTTCCGCGGGAGCGCCGTGCCATCGCCGTGGTGGGCGGAACGGACGTGTCGGCAGCCCTGACCCACTGCGTGGGGCGCGTCGGGGCCCTCGGCGGCGTCGCGTGGTCCGGTGTCGTCACCCACGACATGCGCCTCGTCGCGGCGTGCCTGACGGCGCACGACGCTGCCTTCGCGACGGTCCTGCCCCGTGTGGGTTCTCGCGCCCTCGGGATCCTGCGTGCACTCCCCGCTGACCTGGTGTCGGACGGCGTGGCGCTGCACTATCCGGGTCTGTCGCTGTGGGTGGCCCCGGTGGGCGAGAACGTCCTTGTGGTGGGGGCGCCCGACCGGGTTGTTGAAGACGAGTGGACGCAAGCGTTGGACGAGGTCAGGGCCGTACTGGCGGGGCAGAACGTGACGCAGGCGCCAGCCTGGGGTGAGGCACCGCCCCTGGCAGTGGTCGAGGAGGAGTCGCCCCCCGCCCGCGTGGCGGCACCCGTGGGCGCCAGGTTCCGGGGGCGTGGGCGCCGCTGAGCGCCCTCAGCCCTGAGGCTGGGTGAGCCGGAGGTTGAGCGTGCGCGTCACCCCGGACTTCACCGAGACGCCTGGGCTGACCGTGCGACCCACGTACGTGCGGGTGCTCGTCATCGAGAACGTGTATCGCCCTGGAGCCAGTCCACGCAACGACAGGTCACCCGTACGGACGGGGACCACCCACCATTGGCCGGTGCGCTTGCTGACGGCCGTGACCCAGACGCGGTGCCGGGCGATGTCGGGGCCTTCGAAGAGGAAGCCCGAGAGCCCGCCAGCTCGGGTGGGCATGCCGATCCGAATGTCGGTGGTCCCGCCCGTGGCCAGTCCCTTCACCGAGGTGCCGCTGCCGACCCACTGGTGCGCGGAGTCGTACCCCCAGAGCATGAAGGTTCCCGCGGGCAGCCCACCCAGGGCGAAACGCCCCTTGGCGTCGGCGCGAACCTCGTAGCTGCGTCCGTACGCGTCGCTGGCGCGCACCCACGCGTGGCGCGCGGCGGTGCGACGCGGACCGGCCGAGACCCGGCCGGTGATGAACGCTCCGCGCTGCATGCGCACC
This sequence comes from Actinomycetes bacterium, assembly GCA_023460975.1. GTDB lineage: Bacteria > Actinomycetota > Actinomycetes > Propionibacteriales > Nocardioidaceae > Nocardioides. The sequence continues at coordinate 15,243 of JAEWOG010000103.1, read as the reverse complement.
GTCAGCACGCTGGTGCGATCGTGGTGCACGGTCACCGTGCCGTCGGTGGTGGCGTACGAGCCGGTGTTCCAGCGGGGACGGGCATCGCTGACCTGCACCCGATAGGTGCCCGGTGCCAGTGACGAGAAGGCGAACCGCCCCGTACGGCGTGCCTTGGTCTGCGTCAGGTAGTTCCAGCGTTCGTCGAACAGGACGACCTTGGCGCGCGGTGCCGGGGACCCGTCGGGGCCGACCGCTCGCCCGACGATCTGTCCCTGCTCCGCGGCGAGCCGCACGCTGGCTGGCGTGCTCGAGGGGCCGACCTCGGCGCGCGCGGGAGCGGTGCCCAGAGCCGTCGCCACTGCGCAGCAGACGACCAGGAGGAGGACCAGCGGCCTCAGGAGAGTGGGGCCTGCAGTACCTGGCATGAGGGCTCCTCGGTCGGGATGCGCGTCACTTACGATTTCGGCCATGCGTGCCTCCCGTGTCGACCGCCAGCGTCCTCGCGGCGCGTGGGCACTGGTGGTCGGACTCCTGGTGCTGACGCTGGGCGCCTTGAGCGTGGGCGGCGCGGTGGCTCTGGCGCGCGGAGGCGTGCGGATCGCTGACGGTCGAGTGGAGTTCGCGCACCAGGCCCCTGAACAGGTGCCGCCGGTGCAGGGGAACCCGTTCCTCGGGCGCCCGCTGTGGGTCAACCCGAGCAGCGGAGCCGCCGCAGCGGCGGAGACGGCTGAGGGGCAGGATCAGGAGCTGTTGGCACGTCTGGCCGCGGTGCCGACCTCGGTGTGGCTCGTCCCCGAGGTGCATCCGGTCGGAGAGGTCGGCGACTACGTGTCGGGCGTGGTGGCGGCCGCGCAGGGACAGACCTCCGCACCCGTCTTCACGATCTACGGCATCCCGGGGCGGGACTGCGAGGGCGGCCACTCCGCGGGCGGCTTGGACGCGGCGACGTACGCGACGTGGGTTCGCGAGATCGCAGAGGCAGCAGGCAACGGCGCGATCGTCATCCTCGAGCCCGACGCGCTGGCCTCCGGAGACTGCGGCACCCCTGACCGCGTCGGGTTGCTCGCCCGTGCCGTGGACGAGTTGGCCGGGGGTCCGGTGACGTACATCGACGCGGGGCATTCCAACTGGGTGGATGCTGCGGCCATGGCAGACCTGCTCAGGCAGGCCGGCGTGGACAAGGTCAGGGGATTCGCCCTCAACGTCTCGGGCTACGCCGATGAGGACGGCGAGCGCGCTTACGGTGAACGCATTGTCGCGGCGCTCGGGGGAGGCCACTTCGTGGTCGACACCGGGCGCGGTGGTGCCGGGGCCTCCGGTGAGTGGTGCAACCCGCCGGGCCGCGCGGTGGGGGCTGTGCCGACCGGCGTGGCATCGGCTGGAGCGATGGACGCGCGGCTGTGGGTCAAGCCGCCCGGCGAGAGCGATGGCACCTGCGGCGGTGGACCAGAGGCCGGCGTGTTCTGGCCGCAGCGGGCGCTCGAACTCGTCCGAGCCGCCGGATGGTGACGCCAGGCTGCTGGTCAGCACGTGCGCTCAGTCGGCGGTCATGCGGTAGCCGACGCCACGGACCGACTCGATCCACTTCGGCGCGGGACCGGTGTCACCCAGCTTGCGGCACAGGTTCGTCATGTGGGCCTTGACTGCCCGCTTGTCCGCGTCGTTGACGTAGTACGTCGTCACGTAGCTCTCGCCCCGCAAGGTGAGCACCAGGTTGGCGGTGCTCCGTACGCGTCGTCCCGACTCCACCAGGGTCGCCAACAGGGCGAATTCGCTGGGGTGCAGCTCGACGGAGCGGCCCTCGACGTGCACCGTGTTCTGGCCAGGGTGCAGGGCGAGCGAGCCCCGGTGCAGGACCCGCTCGGCCGACGCGGGATGGTCCAAGGAGTGCGAGACGATCTTGGGCGTGGGGGTGTCCGACACCGCCGCAAGCTTGGGCTCCGCTGCGGGCGCCTTCTCAGCTGCCCGGACGATCGTCGCGACGGGGCTGTGTCCGTTGATCTTGGCGCGCACGGGGTGGACGGGGGCCTCGGGGACCGTGGCCTCCGGCTCCGCCGGGGTCACTGACTCCGGGGCCGACGCCGACCCCGGGGCCGGGGAGCCAGGACTCCACACCTCTTCGGCGCGGGCCCGGGCGCTGGGCATCGATTCGACGGTGGGAACCTCGGGGCCCTCCACAGTGCGTGCGGTCCTGGGGCGCCGAAGGATGGCTTCGATGCGCGCTCGAACCTCCCGGGGGCGGAACGGCTTGAAGATGTAATCGTCCGCTCCAGCGCCGAGGCCCTGGACCACGTCGATCTCGTCCGTCATGCCACTCACGATGAGCAGGTAGGTGTCGCTGAACTCGCGGATGCGACGCGCGGCGGCGAAGCCGTCCATCCCCGGAATCGTGATGTCCAGCATCGTGACCACGGGGTTGAACTCACGTACGGCCTCGACGCCATCGGCCGCGTTGGCGGTGAGCACTGTCTGGAAACCGATCTGGGACAGTACGTGCTTGTGCAGGGCCCGGATCTCCGGGTCGTCATCGATGATGACGGCGTACGGCGCCGTCTGGGTGGCGATGCTCAGTGCCGACATGTTCATCCCTCTCCTCGAGCGTGCTGCTCAGCGCACCGCGAAGGGCTTGCGCTTGCACGCGGTCAGTGCATGCAGGTAGTTCTGGTCGCTGTAGATCACTCCGGTCACGGTCTGGATCCGGCGGCCCGGGACGGCGTACATCTGGTTGCGGAAGGTGATGACCTCACACGAACCGATGCGTACGCCCGCCAAGGGCGACCCGTCGTCGTCGGCGCACCACTCGTACGAGGCAGGGAGGACGGCTCCCGCGATCCACACGGCTGAGCACGCCGACGCGGTCGGGCTCACGAACCTCAGGTCCACAGGGGTCGTGGTCTGCGTGGCGCTGGGCGTCGCAGACTGCGTCGTCGTGGTCTCCTGCGCGGCCGGCGCCTGCTCGGCGGGAGCCGAGCAACCGACCAGGAGGGTGGCGGCGCCCACAGCGAGCGCGGTGGCGAGTCGTGGCATCACGGTCCTCATGAGGCGTTGTAGGGGACGGGCTGCGGGCTGGTCGCGTACTTCGACTCGAAGATGGCGATGGGCAACTGGAGGGTCACTTCCCGCTTGACGTAGCGCTTCGCGCCCGCCCGGGCCTGGATGTGCACCACGGCGCGGAGGTTCAACGTGATGCCCTCGGTGTCGTCCGCCATGTCCTTGATGACCTGGTTGCGCAGCTCGAAGGCGCCCTTGGGAGAAGTGATCAGCATGCCCATCCGGCCCCGCGTGCGTGCTTGGGGATCGAACGTGATGTCCGGGGCCCACTCATCGAGGTTGTACGGCGACTCCGTGGTCGACGAACTGGTGCTGGTCTGCGAGGTCACCTGGACCCGCTCGAGCCACACGAGGCGCTTGGTGCGGAACGGGTCACGCAGGCGGCGGCGCGTGTCGTAGCCCTGGAAGCTCATCGAGAAGTACTTGTCGCCCTTGGGGTGCCATTCGGCCATCCGCGGCGTGGTCTTGGCCGCCCAGAACGTGTACACGAAGTCGATGCCATCGATGAGGATGTGGGACTGGAAGGTGCCGTCGCGGGAGAACTCGGAGTTGAACGGCATGGGCGCGACTGTGGGGTCGGCCTGGGCCGTGGGCTGCGGGGCTGGCTTCTCGTCCGGGATCAACGAACACCCAGTGAGCATCAGTACCGCCGACACGAGGACGGCAACGGCGCGGAAGGGGCGGTGGGTGAGCACTCGGCTCCTCGAGGTCGTGGAGGTGCTCATGCCTGGTACCCCCGGTAGTTGCGCAGGCACTTGGCGAACAGCCAGACGCTCTGCAGGATCGTGACCACGGCGAGCGTGTTCCAGCCGACCCACAGGGTCGCGCTGCGCAGCGAGGTCGGGAGTTGCAGGAAGATCGCCACGAGGGCGATGCCGGTGATGAGAGCCACCACGTACGGCGTCACGTACGCATGGTTGCCGCCGCCGCTCTCGGCCTTGGCCTGGAGGGCCCAGTTGTCGGACTCGCGGCGGGAGAAGAACTTGGCCCACGCCCGGACGAAGTGACCGATGCGCGCCCAGATGTACATCTCGGAGGGCAGCCACAGCAGGGCGAACAGGTAGTCGCGGCGTGTGGCGTCCTTCATCGAGTGCGCGATGCGCAGGTTCAGCGCGGTCGCGATCACTGGGGGAATCAGCCACAGCGGGTTGAACTCGAAGGCGCGAAACAGCACGGCGCAGATCAGCAGCACCGCGAAGCTGAAGCGGGTGTAGGCGTTGAGGAGCATCGAGAAGTTCTCGAACCAGCGCAACCGCAGGTTGGGGTGGAACGGCTGGCCCTTCGTGTCGCCGCGCTGCCCCGGCCACATCAGGTCGATGGCGCCCGCGTTCCACTTCACCTGTTGGGCGTCCAGGGACTTCAGCGTCAGCATCCCGCCCACGTTGGCGCGAGCGTCGACGCTGATCTTGGTCAGGTAGCCGGCGCTGCGGATCTGCAGCGACAGCAGCGAATCCTCGATCTCGCTGTCGCGGACCCAGGGGTAGCGCTGGTGGGACTCCTCGACGACCTTCTGCAGGGCCGCCATGCGGAAGATGGAGAACTGGCCGCCCAGAACGGCCATTTGACGCCCGCGCAGCAGGTTCTGCATGTTGAACGAGGCGAACTGTTGGCGCTGTCCGGCGATGACGAACTTGCCGATCAGCCCGTGGACGTCGGAGTCGTCGATGCTGTAGATCGCCGAGATGCCACCGATCCGCTCGTCCGTCTCCATTTCCTCGATGAGGTGTTCGACGGCCTTCGGGTCTGCGGTGGTGTCGCCGTCGACGCCGAGGAAGTAGTCCATTCCCTCGACCAGGGAGAAGCCGTAGTTGAGGGCGCCGACCTTCTTGTCCGGGTTCTCGCCGATGTCGTGGACGAAGATCTCCGTGAGCTCGTCCACCCCGTCGTTCACGCGAGCGTGGAGACCGGCGTAGTGCGAGGCGATCTCGACCGAGTCGTCGCTGGAATTGTTGATCACCACGTGGATGGCGTCCGGCAGCCGGGTCTGGCACAGCAAGGAGTCCAGGACGTGCGCGATGGTCTCGGCCTCGTTGTACGCCGGGATCACGCAGCCGACCGTGGGCCGGTAGAGCGGGACGGTGGCGAACGACGTCGACGGAGCCGTCTCGCGCCCGTCCTCGTACGTCGGGGGTGGCGAAACCGGCGGCAGCACCTCGGTCATGCTGACGACACCCCGTTCCCGAACCCGCGAATCACGAAAACAGATTCGCAGTCGGCGGCGGATGGTTTGCCAACTTGAGGGTGAAACCCGGGGTGAAGGGAATCCTTGGATTCCCTCAAGATTTGCTACGCGTCGGCCAGAGGCAACGAGACCGTGAGGGTGGTGGTGCGGCTCTCGGGGCTGGAGGCGATCTCGATCGTCCCGCCGTGGGAGACCACGATGTCACGCGAGACGCTCAGCCCGATGCCGGATCCCGCTGTCTGCGATTCCCGAGCAGCCGCGGCTCGGTACCCCTGGTCGAAGGCATGGTCAAGGTCATGCGCATCGAGGGTGGCGCTGGGGTTCACGATCGTCAGGACGGCGTGATCGTCAGTCCGTACGACCTCGATGTCGATCCAGCCCTGGGCCTCGTTGTACTTCACGGCGTTGGAGACGAGGTTGTCGACGACCTGCCTGAGGCGGATCGGATCCGCAGCCACGACGACACCGGGGGCAGCGGCCAGAGACATGGTGATGGCGCGCCGAGTCGCCTGCGGGGCGAAGTCGACCAAGGCGTCGTTCACCAGATCACGCAGGTCGACCTGGTCGATGACGATGCGCAGCGATCGCGGCTGTCCCTGCGTCTGAGTCGTGGCCAGGTCGTTGACCAGGTGCAGAGCACGCTCGACACCGCGGGCTGCCGTGCGCAGGGAGTCCCGTTGGCCCGAGGTCAGGGTCGCGTCGTCGGCGAGCAGGGACACGTGTCCCAGGACGGAGCTCAACGGCGTACGAATCTCGTGTGCGGCGGCAGCCGCAGCGTCACCTGCAGGGGCCGCCTGCCCCTCGACGACACCGACGTCGAGTGGCTCCAGCGCCGAGTCGAGGTCGGGAACGGTGTCGGGATCGTGTGCGGACGCCCCAAGTGTCGGTGGCAGGTTGCCCGCGGCTCGGGGTGACCTGCTTGCCCACAACTGCCACGCCAGCGCGCCCGTGACGAGGAGCGCGCCGAGCAGCGTGATGACACGGACACCCGCCGAGCCCTGGAAGGCGCCGATGACGACCAGGCCGAGTCCGAGGGCCGCGACGAGCGAAGCGACACTGTGGCGCGTGAACCTCTCCCGGAGCCCGTGCAGCGAGGAGTCGTCCTCAGAGATGGTGGTCTCCTCCGTCGGTGAGCAGGTCCAGTTCGATGGCGCGTGCGATCGCCTCGGTCCGTCCCGAGACCCCGAGCTTGCGATAGACGCTGCGCAGCTGGGTCTTCACGGTGTTGTGCGAAACATACAGCGCAGTCGCCATGTCGGTGCGACTCGAATGGGTCACCAGGGCGTGGAGTACCTGGAGTTCTCGGGGGGTGAGCGTGACCTGGACAGGAGGTTCGGCCCACGGGGTGGGCGGAGAACTGCTGAGGTAGCGCTGGGCCTGACCGGACTCGTCGGCCTCGGCGAGCTGACGCAGCGCGAGCAGGTCGGCGTGGGGGAGGTGGGCGACATGGGCTCTGACCCCGTAGTCGACGAACATCTCAGCTGCCCTGCTCAGCATGGACTCCGCAAGCCGTGGCACGCCCGCACGGAGTGCGGCGGCGGCGCCCATCGTCTCGAGTGAGGCCCTGGAGCGCATCGTGTGGCCGGAGGCGTTCCTGAGGACCGACACCATCCGCAGGGTGTCGGCGGGGGTAGGGCCGATCATCTCGCGGAGCACCAGCGCCGGTCCGATCTGTCCCGGGAAGTCACTCGCGGCGTCGATCAGGTCGCTGGCCCGGGTCCGGTTGCCCGCCGCCAGCCATCCGATGGCGGCGGTGTTCGCGATGGCGGCAGCGCCCAGGCCAGCGCCGACATCGTCCATCACGTCGCGGAGGTCGCTCACCTGTGCGCCGAGTCCGAGCCGCGCGGTGATGTCGATCCACTCCGCGTACGGCCGCAGGCGCATGTGCGGGTCGTCGTCGCCCTCGAGTACTGCGAGGGCGCCCGCGAAGTCGAAGTCGTCGAGCAGCAGTGCGGCCCGAGCGACCAGATGCGGCTGGGTGGTCGTGCGACTGTCGTGCGTGGCGTCGGATCGCGAGATGAGCACCAACGACCTGGCCTCGTCGAGGCGCCCGTCGAGCGCGGCCCACAACGCGCCGTACGCCGCGGCCAGGCGTCGGTCCGTCTCGTTGGTCTGCGTGGCGAGCTGGGCCGCGAGCAGTGACGAGGCCTCGGCCAGCTGTCCCGCAGCGACCAGGGACTCGGCCAGTTGGCACGCCAGCGCCGTGGTGGAGCCGTGACGTGCCTGTCCGCCGGCGCCGATGCGGTCGAGGAGTTCCTTGCCGCGGTTCGCGGCGGCGCCAGCCGGGTTCACCCGGTTCAGCAGCCGCAGCGCGACACTGTGCGCCGTGACCTCGACCAGCTGCTCCCCATCGTGTCCGTGGGGCAGATCCACCGGCGGCGCTTCCGCCATGGGGACGAGGTACGCCTCGGCGACGGACCGGGTGGTGGGGCTCGTCATCAGGCCCAGACCCCGGGCCATCGACATGTACGGATGCTGGGCCAGGACGTCGTGGGGGACTGAGCGCAGGAGCGGCTCGAGTTCGATGAAGCGACCGGGGCCGATGCCCTCGAGTGCGCGGCGACGCAGGATCCCGGTGGCCGTGGAGTACAACTCGGCCGACACCGCGCAGCCCAACGCGTCCAGGGAGTGTCCCCGATCTTCGAGCCACTGAGCGATCGTCGCCGCACGGTCCTGTTCGGCGCCGGTCAGCCGTACGTGGGGCAGCAGCGCGTCGCGGACTGCGGCGATGAGTCGGAAGACGCTCTCGCCGGAGCCGGGGCTCTCCCATGAACCGAAGCCGTGCGCGGCGAGCCGTTCGACGTCGTGGGCCACCCGAGTCGTGGGCCACCCGGTGAGCACCTGCGCGAGGTGGATGTCGAAGAAGGGCGCGGGGAGAACCGCGGAGGCGATGTCGAGCAGCCCGGCCTTGTCGAGTTCCCGTACGACCTCACGATGGACCACGCCGCTCCACGGTGCGGGTGCATGCGTGGCGTACTCGAGGAGGGCGGCCCGCACCGCGAGCGGATGCCCGCCGGTCTCCTCGGTGATGCGGATGATCTCGCTCCGGGTGGGCTCCGGGCCACCGTCGCGAGCCAGGTCAGCGACCTCGTCGACGGAGAGGGCCAGCGCGTCCGCATCGATGAGCGTGAACAACGGGCTGAATGTCAGTCGTTCTCCGAGCCCCACCAGGGACCGCGTCGACACCGCGATCTTGGTACGCGGTTGCATCTGGGCCAGGTCCTCGAGGTCGCTCCACAGCGCCTCACGGCCGAGCGTCACGTGCTCGAAGCGGTCCACCACGAACACCAGTCCTGGTAGGTCCGTGAAGAGAGCGGCCACCGCCCGCACGGCCCCGTCGGGATCGAGGACCTTCGCCCGCAGCTCGCTCGCGCGCGCTGCGTCGAGGCGCCCCAAGAGCTCCGCCCCGTCGATCAGGGCCGCCCAGAAGTCGGATCGGCTGGTGTCCGAGGGGGTCAGCGAGACCCACACCGACCCCGTGGTGGAGTCGTGGAAGTCCCGTAGCAGGGTGGTCTTGCCGTGCCCCACAGGGGCATGCGCCACCACGATGTTGGCTCCATCCGCGACGGTCGCCACAAGTCTCCGTCGACGCAGCGTCCCCACGCGCATCCCAACCCCAATTCGAGCGCGGTGGCCCCCGCCACGCTTCACGAGTCTGCGGCGCCCCCACGGCGACGCAGGTGAAGTGTGGCACGGCACAGAACGTGCGCGGCCTGAATGCGGGATTGGTGGGCCTCGGTCTCAGCCCATGACGCCCACGGGGCTCGGCGTGAAGCCGGGGAAGACGGCCGCGGGGGAGACGCCGAACCGACGCCCCACCACCTCCGTCAGGACGCTGCGGTAGTCGGTGGTCACACGTACGTCTGCATCGTCGGTGTCCGCCAGGCCTGGCCAGGTTCCGTGGTATCCGCCGCGTACGCCTGCCCCGGCGAGCAGCATCACGTTGCCGTGCCCGTGGTCGGTGCCCCATTGGTCGTTCTCGCGCACTCGCCGCCCGAATTCGCTCAGCGTGACCAGCGTGACGCGTTCCGCTGCGGGTCCCAGGTCAGCGAAGAACGCGGCGATCGATCCGGCCAGATCGGCGGCGTTGCGCTGCATCTCTCCCCACTCGATCGTGCCCATGTCGGTGTGCATGTCCCAGTCGCCCTGGTCGACGGTGAGCACCTCGGCCCCGATCTGGGCGCGGATGATCCGGCTGGCCTGGCCGAGTGCCTCACCCAGCGACGTCTTCGGGTACGCGGGCGTCGGGGCCCCGAGGGTCACCTCTTCGGCCGGTGCGAAGGCTTGTGCCCCGGCCACCGCGTCTCGCGCCGCCCTCTGGAGACGGCCGTTGCCCGCCCACGCGTGGGCCAGCGATGCGAGCCGCCGCCCCTTGTCATCGGCCCCGGCCACCGAGGAGTCCTCGACGCGGTTGGCCACGAAGGTGGGTTCGGTGCCGAACATGGACGCCGGAGGCTGGCTCCCCATCGCGATGCCCTGCAGTGGTGAGGCTCCGGGCAGTTGTCCCAGCAGACGGTTGAGCCAGCCGGAGCGCTCGCGGGAGCCTGGGGAGGCATCCTCGATCTCCTCCATCGCTGAGAAGTGGGATCGGTTGGCGACGGGCATTCCACTGGCGTGCACCGCCGCGAGCCGACCGGAGTTCCACAGGTCCAGCAGCGGGTGCATCGCCGGGTGGAGGCCGAACATCGCATCGGGGACCAGCAGCGTGGAGTGCGGCACCGCGATGCGGGGGCGGGCGCTGTAGTAGACCGGGTCGCCGTGCGGGACGACCAGGGAGAGCCCGTCTGCGGCGCCGCGCAGCGACAGCAGGACCAGGACGGACCCGGTCAACGAGCGCTGGGCTGCGACCGAGGTGCTCGCGGCGACGGCGTACCCGGGCCCGGACAGGCTGAGGACGCCACCGGCCAGCACCGCGCCGCCCAAGAGGCTGCGGCGACTCATGGTTGCTGACTGGTAGTCGGGGCACCCGCATGGCTGCGTTGTCGTCATCGTCGTCCTCAGCAGGTGAAGTGGTCGGGAGAGTCGAGGACAGCTGTCATGAGCCGAGGCCAGTCCCACTGGGCCACCGCATGGTCCCGGTCGATGAGTTCTCCGGCCCGGCATCCTGTGGCGCGGCTGCAGGTCTCGAGGAGTCGGTTGCTCGCGGGCAGGTGCAGGAGGTCCTTTGACAAGGCGTCGACGAGGTCGCGGAACTTCAGCCCCTTCTTGGGCACCCAGTCCGTGGCGGTGCGGTAGCTGATCTGCGCGGTCGGCCACCACCCGCCGGACACGGCCCAGTGCAGGTCGAAGGAGGCGAGCATTCTGGCGGGGGAGGACCACACGTCGTCGGTCACCGGGGTTCCGTCCGGTCGCGGCCACCCGTGCGGGGTCAGTCCGACGGAGTTGGCCTGCCAGAGAATGACGTTGGCGGCGGACTTGTCGCCAGTCGGCTTCTTGATCCGTGCGCCGATGGCTCGGTAGGTGGCCACCACGTCCTCCCCGGGGTCGCGGGTCTTCGCGTCGGCAGCGACGCGGAACTCCCGGCTGGCCACGAGGGCGCGCAGGACAGGCACGATCGCGGTGTCGTGGGCGAGGTAGACCTTCGCGAGGCGGCGTACGAGACCTGCCGGCGGGTCCTGTTGCACGAACTTGGTGGCGAGCCGTTCACACACCCGGTGTGCGGTGTCGGGATGGTGGGCGAGGTAGCGCAGGTACTCCTTCACGACCCCCCGCCCGTCAGGCTTGCGGTTGGAGTGCTTGAAGCCGCGCACCTTCACCGTGCCTCGCCAGTGGTCCTCGGAGCCGTACGACGCGGCCCAGGTCTTCCACATGTCGACGCGGTAGCCGGTGAGGATCCGCGAGGAGGCCTTGACGTCGTCCTCGGTGAAGTTGCCCGCGCCGAGGGTGAACAGCTCCAGCAGTTCGCGGCCCAGGTTCTCGTTGGGTGCCTTCTTCGTGGAGGAGGCTGCGTCGAGGTGGATCAGCATCGCCGGGTGCGTGACGGTGGCGGCGAGGAGTTGGTCGAAGCGTCCCAATGCGTGCGTGCGGATCGCATCGCCGTACCGCACCCGCCAGGTGAACTGGGCGTCACCGGTCACGGGGACGTGCAGCATCGACTCCCAGAACTCGGTCATCTTTTCGTGGACGGGCCGGTTCGTCATGATCCGCCGGACGAGCAGCCAGCGGCCGTAGTCGTCCATGACCTCCCAGCCGCCGCGGATCTCCTTGGCCTGCCTCTGCCACAACTCGGACGGGGAACGATCCAGGTCGCGGAACCAGCGGCGCGTCGCGCCTGCTGCGCTGTCGGCGAAGCTTCCCGGGCGGGTGAGTTGACGCTCAAACCATGCGTCGGCCCCGCCGTTCGCCCGTACGGCTGAAGCGAGTGGGGGAGTCAGGCCGTACGAGAACCGCTGCACGAGGTGTCGCTCTCGCCCACGGAGCATGGCGCCCGTGGGGGCTCCCTTTGAACCACCCTTGCCGGGCTTCTTGTCGTTGGGCGGTGTCAACGCGTGTGCCTCCGGTCGTCGTACCACCGGCCCCGAGCCAGCGTCGGGCCCTACGGTGTCACACTTGGCGCGGGAGCGTGGTCGTACGTTCCAACTGCCCCTGCCACACGCCCGACCGTGTGCCTGGGCGAGTGCGCCTGCGGGTGCCCCCCGGATGCCCCACGCGGGGGCCGATAGGGTCTGCCTCACGTGTGAGGGGCGGTAGCTCAGTCGGTCAGAGCAGAGGACTCATAATCCTTGGGTCGTGGGTTCGAGCCCCACCCGCCCTACCAATTCGTGGCGTGGTTTCGACAGGCTCAACCGGCGGCGTTGGTTCGTCGAGCTTGTCGAGACGTGGTTTCGACAGGCTCAACCGGCGGGCGAGGCGCGGCCCCGGGCAAGCCTCAGCCGTTGCCGTCGATCAGGTAGTGGTCGTCGTGCCGGACCAAGCGCAGTGAGATTCGCTCGGTCCTCTTCTTGCCGGTGCGCATGACGTACTTGACGGTGTAGGAGACGTCCAGGGCCTCGGGATCGCCCTGGAAGTTGAGCATCTCGGCACTCTTCACCTGGTTCCACCACCCGAGGTATCCCTCCAGACCCCCGCTGGCCTCCTGGAACTCAGGGGTGAGGAGCGTGAAGGCGGCACGCGGGTCGGTGGCCGCGGTCGTCAGGTAGTCCCCGACGAATGCCTCCATGTCTGCGCTCACCTGTGCCGGGTCGATCGTGGTGGCAGGGGTGTCGGACCCGGTGCTGTCGCTGGTCCCGGGAGTCTGTTCCTGTCCCACGGAACCGCGCGGCTCACTGTCCGGCGCGTCCTCCGGCCACACCACCCATGCGATCACCCCCAGGACGAGCAGGGACGCGACCGCGAGTGCCATCGCCGCGATGCGCCGAGGCGGACGGGTCGTGTCGACGGCGACGGGCATCGTGGTCGTGGGTTCGACGGGCATCGGGGCCGCGGCCGGGGCGGGGCGCGCGGGCTGCGAGCCCCGCAGCGCAGCGGCGACCTGCGCTGCCGTCCACCGGGCGGCGGGGTCCTTCGCCATCGTCCCGGCGAGAACGTCCTGCAGGTGCGCGGGCACGGAGTCGAGTCGGGGAGGGTCCTGCTGCACCACGGCGAGGAGGCCGCCGACCAAGTTGTCCCCGATCTCGTACGGGGGGCGCCCGGCGAGGGCGTGGAACAGGGTCGCGCCCAAGGACCACACGTCACTCGCGGCTGTGGCGCTGGCACCCGAGATCACTTCGGGCGCCAGGTAGGCGGGTGAACCCGTGACGAGGCCTGTGCGGGTCAGCGCCGCGTCGCTGGCGCCGCGGGCGATGCCGAAGTCGCCGAGCTTGGCGCGCCCGTCGGAGGTCACGAAGATGTTGCTGGGCTTGACGTCTCGGTGGACGATCCCAGCGGCGTGCGAGACGGCCAACGCGTCGGCGACCTGCGCAAGCAGCGCGGCGCCCTGCTCCGTCGACAGTTCTCCCGACCGGATGGATTCGGACAGGGTGGTCCCCTCGACGAGTTCCATCACCAGCCAGTCGCACGAGTCGTGCTCGACGAGGTCGTAGACGGCCACGATCGAGGGGTGGCTCAGAGCGGCCGAGAGTTTCGCCTCGCGCGCGGCGCGTTCGGTGTCGGGGTGGGTGCCCCCGGGGGAGAGCCCGAGCTGCTTGACGGCGACGTCACGACCGAGCAACTCGTCGTGGGCAAGGTGCACGACGCCTGAGCCGCCGCGCCCCAACTCACGTACGAGGCGGTACCTACCAGCGATCACGTCGCGTCCTTCCCTCGACCGCGTTCTAGGCTAGTGGGCGGCCCCCAGCCCCCGACGTGTGTGGCACTGTCCGTACGTCGGCCGCGGGGCCGGCTGCTGTCACCGAACCGAAAGGACCAGTCCGTGTCTGCCCCCAACGTCCTCGACGAGCTGGAGTGGCGAGGGCTTCTCGCCCACTCCACCGACCGCGATGCGCTGCGCGCCTCGCTGGGCGAGGGGAGCGTGCGGTTCTATGTGGGCTTCGACCCGACCGCCCCGAGCCTGCACATGGGCAACCTGGTCCAGCTGGTCACCGCGCGCCGGCTCCAGCAGTTCGGCCACACCCCCTTCATCCTGGTCGGCGGCGCGACCGGGATGATCGGCGATCCTCGCGACTCCGGGGAGCGCACCCTCAACACGCTCGACACCGTCAAGGACTGGACGGACCGGTTGCGCCAGCAGGTCTCGGCGTTCGTCCACTTCACGGGCGACAACGCCGCCACGGTCGTCAACAACTACGACTGGACCGCGAGTCTGTCGACCATCGACTTCCTGCGCGAGGTGGGCAAGCATTTCCCCGTCAACCGGATGCTGGCCCGCGACACGGTCAAGCGCCGCCTGGAGTCGGGCATCTCCTACACGGAGTTCTCCTACGTGCTGCTGCAGTCCATGGACTACCTCCACCTGCACCGTGAGTACGGCGTCGGCCTGCAGTTCGGCGGCTCCGACCAGTGGGGCAACATCACCGCGGGCGCGGAACTCACCCGCCGCGTCACCGGCGATCACGTCCACGCCTTCGCGACCCCGTTGATCACCAAGACGGATGGCACCAAGTACGGCAAGACCGAGGGCGGGGCCCTGTGGCTCGACCCGCAGATGATGTCTCCGTACGCCTTCCACCAGTTCTGGCTCAACGCGGAGGACGAGAAGGTCGGGGAGTTGCTGCGCATCTTCACCTTCCTCCCTCGCTCGGAGATCGAGGACCTCGAGGCACAGACGGCCGAGAAGCCGTTCCTGCGCGCGGGTCAGAAGCGTTTGGCCGACGAGGTCACCGCGCTGGTGCACGGCGAGGAGGAGACGGAGCAGGCCAAGGCCGCGGCCGGTGCGTTGTTCGGCGGTGGTGACCTCGCCTCCCTGCGCGGCGAGACGCTCGCGGCGGCTCTGGGGGAGACCGGTACGACCCAGGTCTCGCGCAACGACCTGCCCACGGTCGTCGACCTGTTCGTCCTCGCGGGCCTGGCCAAGAGCAAGGGCGAAGCGCGCCGCACGGTGGGGGAGGGCGGTGCGTACGTGAACAACGTGCGCGTCGACGACCCCGAGCACCAGCTCACCGCGGACGAACTCCTGCACGACCGATGGCTCGTGCTGCGCCGTGGCAAGAAGAAGTTCGCGGGCGTCGAGGCCCTCTGACCTCGACCCGACTGCGCCGTACGGCCCCGACAAACCACGCTCCCAAGCGCGGCGAGTCGGGGCCGTACCCCTTCTGACCTGCGCAAACGCTGATGTGCCCGCCGTCACACCGTTTCGATTTGCGCGCATCACGAGTCCCGCATAATGTTCTGTCTGTCGCCGAGGAGCGGCGGGAAGCAAGTCCAGAAGGACGGGCTACCGGCCCCGGAGACCACGAGCTGCAGAAGGATTCGTCCGGATGCGCCGACCAAAGGCCCAGGTTTGCACTTGGGAATCAAGTTCGGTTAAGTTTGTGCAGGTTGCCCCAAGAGGCCGCTGCCTGGTGTTGCTGGGTGGATGGGTGTGGGTGTGTCTGATTCTTGAGAACTCAACAGTGTGTCATATAGTCGACGAATTAGTTTGTTATGCCCCG
>JAEWOG010000102.1 GCA_023460975.1 Actinomycetes bacterium | reverse complement strand
CAGAAGATGACCCTGCCCGACGGCACCGAACTCGAAGCCGCTCTGGGCATCGGATCCTTCGCCGAGAAGACGCTCGTCGCCGCAGGCCAGTGCACGAAGGTGCCCGAGGCGGATCCGGCCGTCGTGGGACTGCTCGGCTGCGGAATAATGGCCGGAATCGGCGCCGCCATCAACACCGGTGAGGTCACCCGCGGCAAGTCCGTGGCCGTGATCGGTGCCGGCGGTGTCGGCTGCGCGGCGATCGCCGGTTCGGCGCTGGCCGGAGCGAACACGATCATCGCCCTCGACATCGACGAGAAGAAGCTGTCCTGGGCCACCGACTTCGGTGCCACGCACACCGTGTCGACGAAGGGCATGAGTGAGGACGAGGTCGTCGCCACGATCCAGGAGCGCACCGGAGGCTTCGGTGCCGATGTCGTCATCGACGCCGTCGGACTCCCCGCCACCTGGCGGCAGGCCTTCTACGGCCGCGACCTCGCAGGCACCGTCGTCCTCGTCGGCGTGCCGACCCCGGAGATGGAGCTCACGGTTCCGCTGCTCGACGTGTTCGGCCGCGGCGGCAAGCTCAAGTCCTCCTGGTACGGCGACTGCCTGCCCGACCGCGACTTCCCGATGCTCGTCGACCTCTACCAGCAGGGCAGGCTCGATCTCGATGCCTTCGTCTCCGAGGAGATCGGCCTCGGCGACGTCGAGGAGGCGTTCGCCACCATGCACCGTGGCGGCGTGCTGCGTTCCGTCGTGGTGATGGAGCCCGGCGCGTGAGCGCGCGGGTCGACCACGCCGTCGTCTCCGGCACCTTCAGCCTCGACGGGGAGACGTTCGACGTCGACAACAACATCTGGGTCGTGGGTGACGACGCCGAGTGCATCGTCATCGACGCCCCGCACGACGTCGACGCCATCCTCGCGGTGGTGGGGGACCGTACGGTGAAGGCGATCGTGTGCACCCACGCCCATGACGACCACGTACGCGTCGCGCCCGCGCTCCGGGTCGCGGTCAACGCGGGCTCCGGGGCGCCGATCCTGCTCCACCCCGACGACCGGCCGCTGTGGGAGCTGACCCACTCCGACGAACTGTGGGACGTCGACCTGGCCCACGGCCAGCAGATCACCGTCGGCGGCACGTCGCTGCAGGTGCTCCACACGCCCGGTCACGCCCCGGGCGCGGTGTGCCTGTACGCCCCCGACTTGGGCTGCGTCTTCACCGGCGACACCCTGTTCCACGGAGGGCCGGGGGCGACCGGGCGTTCCTTCTCGGACGCCGACACCCTGGTCGAGTCGATCCGCGCCAGCCTCTTCGCCCTCCCCGACGACACCGTCGTTCACACGGGGCACGGCGAGGACACCACGATCGCTGCCGAGGCCGCTGCATTGGGTCGTTGACCTGCGAAATCGCCTTCTGCGGGGCTTTTTCACGGGCCAAGGTCCCGCCGCCACAGCGCCCTCGTGGGGCCAAGGTCACGTGTTCCTCGCCGGAGGTCCCGTGGTCTCCCCACGGGGGCGTCGCAGCCCCTAGCGTTGTTCTTGCTCGACAGGCCGGGAGGTCCGGTCGCCGGGTTGGAGGACATCATGCGCGCCACACTTGACAAGCTGATCTCGTGGACTGGCCTGCTCCTCGCAGTCGTACTGCTGGTGGCCGGCGGCCTGCTCACCTGGGCCAACACCTTCATCGGTGCTCAGGTCGAGGAGCAGTTCTCGGCTCAGGACATCACGATGCCCACCCAGGAGGCCATCGACGCCCAGCTCGAGGCTGGCGCGATCTCCGAGGACGACGCCGAGGCCCTCGAGCCCTTCGCCGGTGAGGCCCTCGACAACGGTCCCGCAGCTCGGGCCTACTCGGACCACTTCATCCTCGCCCACATGAACGGCGGCTCGTACGGCCTCGTGGAGACCCTCGAGGGCATGGGTGTCGACACTGAAGGCATCGAGCTCCCCATGACCTACTCCTCGGCCGGTGACGTCGCCAAGGCCATCGAGGCCGACGAGACCCTGAGCGCCGAGGACAAGGAAGCCGCCGTCGCAGCCGTCAACGGCTTCCGCAGCGAGTCGCTCTTCAAGGGCAACACCCTTCGCGGCCTGCTCCTGTACGGCTACGCCTTCGCCACCATCGGCACCATCGCCGGCATCGCGGCAGCCGTGGCCTTCATCGGAGCGGTGATCATGCTCCTGCTGGGCCTGCTGGGTCTGCGCCACGCGAAGCAGGCAGCGACCGCAGGCGTCTGACGCTCCCGCTTCATCTGTTCCACCTCCCAGCGAACCGCCCCGGCCCCAGGCCGGGGCGGTTCGTCGTGTCCGTGATGTGGCGTCCGCGCCGCGGGCGGTGAGAATGGGCCGCATGCTTCGAGTCCTGACCGCGCTGGTGGCCGCCGTGGCGCTGCTGGCGGGGTGCTCCACCTCCCCGGAGCCGGACTCACAGGCGGCCCTGTCTGCGCAGCGCGATGACGGTTCGCCGGCCACGCCCGTCCAGACCCCCGCGGAGCGCCTCGGACTCGTCACCGGGTGGGGCCCGGACCAGGCCCAGCTCGACCGAGCGGCCCAGGCCGCCGACGAGATGAGCACCAAGGAGCTGGCCGGGCAGGTCATCGTCGCCTCGTACGCCGGCACGAAGGCCCCCGTCGACCTGGTGCGTCGACTCGGGCTCGGAGGCGTGATCGCCTTCAGCGACAACGTCACCTCTGCGCGCCAGATCCGTACGGTGAACCGCCGGCTGCGCTCCGTCCACGGCCGCGAGTGGCCCCTGCTGCTCGCCGTGGACCAGGAGGGGGGAGTCGTGGAGCGGGTGCGCGTGGGCACCACCCGCTTCCCCGCCTTCATGACGGCTGGCGCGACCAGGGACGCCGAGGTGGTCCGCCGGGCCCACGGCGCCTTGGGCAAGGAACTGCGCGGCCTGGGGTTCACCGCGGACTTCGCGCCCGTGGCCGACGTGACCATCGGCGCCCAGGACCCGACCATCGGGTCCCGTTCTCCGGCGGGCTTTCCCGGAGCTGCCGCTGACGCCGTCGTGGCCGCAGCGCAGGGGCTCGCTCAGGCCGGCGTCGTGCCGGTCCTCAAGCACTTTCCCGGCCACGGCTCGGTGAAGCAGGACAGTCACGTGGTCCTGCCCTCCCAGCGCCGGTCCCTGGCTCGGCTGCGCGCCAACGACCTCGTCCCGTACGAGCGGGCCATCGCCGCGGGGCTCCCCGCCGTGATGGTCGGGCACCTGGACGTGCGGGCTCTTGACCCCGGCGTCCCGTCGTCGCTCTCGCGCAAGGTCGTCGACGGCCTGCTGCGCGACGACATGGGTTTTGACGGCGTCGTGGTCTCCGACTCGCTGCTCATGCGCGCCGTCACTGCGCAGGGAGGGTCGGCGGCGGTCGCCGTGCGGTCCCTCAAGGCGGGAGTCGACGTCCTGCTGATGCCGGCGGACCCGCGGGCCGCGCGCGACGGGATCGTACGGGCGGTGCGCCGCGGCGACCTGGATGCCGATCGGCTCAGGCAGGCGGCCGCACGCCAGATCGCCATGTTGCTGTGGGAGGACGGGCACACGGGCACGCGGGGAGCGCCCGGCAGCGCCCAGAAGGCGGCCCGTGCCTACTCCGCGGCCGCCATCACCTCGGTATCCGGGCCGTGCAAGGGTCGCCTGGTGCGACGCGCGGTGGTCCCGTACGGCAGCGGCGAGGCGCTGGAGAACTTCACCCGCGCCGCGCGCGCCGCCGGCCTCGAGGTGCGCTCCTCCCGCCTGCCGGCTGCACGGCGACGCGGCGCCACCACGCTGGCGCTGATCTCGTACGGAGGCGGCCCGGCGCGCGCAGACGTCGTGGTCGCCACGGACCTGCCCCTCGTTCTCGGCCGTTCGCGGGCTCGGACGAGGATCGCCACCTACGGCGACACCCCGACCGCAATGTCGGCGCTGGTCGAGGTGCTGCTCGGAAGGAAGCGGGCGCCCGGGTGGCTCCCGCTCAAGGTGCCCGGGGTGCCGCGCAAGGGGTGCTGAGGAGCCGTCCTCGGCTGCGTCAGATCGGCTCGACCAGGAACGCGCGGCCCCGCCCCGCGACGCGGGTCATCACGACCGTGGCGCTCGCGTCCCCCTTGAGTTGGAGGCGCTTGCGCAGGTGCTCGGGCACGACGTCGACCCCGCGGGTCTTGATGGTGAGCACGCCGATACCGCGTTCACGCAGGGTCGCCTTGAGCCCCTTCTCGCGGAACGGGACCTCGTCGAGGACCCGGTAGCCGCGCGCGAAGGGGCTGCGGAACGGTTGCTGTGCGGTGACCCAGGCAATGTGCTCGTCCACGAGTCCGCCGCCCACGCCCGCCGCCACCGCGGTCACCAGTCCGGCTCGGATCACGGCGTCGTCCGGTTCGTACAGGAACTCGCCGACCTGGGTGACGGGGCGAGGCTGCCCGACGTACGGGTCGTCCTCGCTGGTCAGGCTGGCGAGCCCGCCGTCACCGATCACGGTGGCTCGGCGCGGCGTCGTGGCCAGCGACCCCGACCACAGCACTGCCTCCTTCAGCGAGGAGGCGTCGCTGACCCACTCCGCCTCGACGCCCTCGGGGATCAGGTCGTGGGGGATCCCCGGGGCGACCTTGACGGCGCTGTCTCGGCGCATCAGGTCGGTGACGAAACTCCACGGGGGCGTCCAGTCGTCCACGTCGAAGCTGCGGCCCCGGGCGCTGCGGCGGGCGGGATCGGCGTACGCGACCCCGAAGGGGGCCAGGTCGACCTGGGTGGCGTCGGCGACCATCGTGGCGCCCGGAAGGCCGAGCGCGGCGAGGTTGGCGCGCGCCATCGCCGCCCGGACGGGGTCCAGGTCGACGCCCGCGGCGGTGAGCCCAGCGCGGGCGAAAGCGATCAGGTCCCCGCCGATCGAGCAGCCCAGGTCGATGACGCTCTCGGGCGCGAACGCCGCCAACCGGCCGGCCCGGTGGTCGGCGACCCTGGTCCGCGTGGCCTGCTCCAGGGCGTCCGGGGTGAAGTACATGTGCACCGCGTCGGCCCCGAACTTCGGCACGGCCCGGACCCGCAGGCTTACCTGGGTGAGGGCTGCGGCGGCGCGTTCGGCGTCGGACTCGGTGCGTCGTACGGCGCTCGCGGCGCGCACAGGATCGCCCTCGTGGTCGAGGAACGCCTCGGTCGCGATGCGCAGCAACTCCTGCCCGGAATCGGTGAGCAGCCACTCAAAGGTCTCCAGGTCCACGGGCACATCGTGTCAGGTGGCCGCCCGGCGCGCGCGAACCCGGTGTGGTCCACGCCCTTGCCGTTGGCACTCGATTGGGGGGAGTGCTAACGTCGGCGTTGGCACTCTCGCCATGAGTGTGCCAATCGCTTGCGACAGGTGCACGACCCCCGCGACGGCGTGTGCCAGCCACAGGCGCATACGTCCAGGGAGCCCCGCGCTCCCACCAAGATCTCGTCAGAGAAAGTGGAGGTTGATCGTGTCGGTCAACATCAAGCCCCTCGAGGACCGCATCGTCGTCAAGCCGCTCGACGCCGAGCAGACCACCGCGTCGGGTCTGGTCATCCCGGACACCGCCAAGGAGAAGCCCCAGGAGGGCGAGGTCGTGGCCGTCGGTGCGGGTCGCTTCAACGACGCCGGTGAGCGCGTCCCCATGGACATCGCCGTGGGCGACAAGGTCATCTACAGCAAGTACGGCGGCACCGAGGTCAAGTACTCCGGCGGCGAGTACCTCATCCTTTCCGCCCGCGACGTCCTCGCCGTCGTTTCCTGACGAACTGGCATCCCGGCTGGCTGCGTTGCCGCTGCTCGACGACCCGCCTCGCGTGACGGTCGCGGCGGCGGCGCCCTGCCAGCCGGGCGCCATTTCGGCGCCATTCGCAGGAACTGAACTCTCCTAGGAGCACAGACACATGGCCAAGATCCTCGAGTTCGACGAGAACGCTCGTCGCTCCCTCGAGCGGGGCGTTGACGCCCTCGCCAACACCGTCAAGGTGACGCTCGGCCCGAAGGGCCGCTACGTCGTCCTCGACAAGAAGTGGGGCGCGCCGACCATCACCAACGACGGTGTGACCGTCGCGCGTGAGGTCGAGCTGGACGACCCCTTCGAGAACCTCGGTGCGCAGCTGACCAAGGAAGTTGCCACCAAGACCAACGACATCGCCGGTGACGGCACCACCACCGCGACGGTGCTCGCCCAGGCGATGGTCCACGAGGGCCTGCGCGCCGTGGCCGCGGGCGTTAACCCGATGGGCCTCAAGCGCGGCATGGACGCTGCGGCCGAGGCCGTCAGCGACGCCCTGCGTGAGGCGGCGCGCGAGGTCCAGTCCCGCGAGGACATGGCCAGCGTCGCGACGATCTCCAGCCGCGACAGCCACATCGGCGACCTGCTCGCCGAGGCCTTCGACAAGGTCGGCAAGGACGGCGTGATCACCGTCGAGGAGTCCAACACCATGGGCACCGAGCTGGAGTTCACCGAGGGCATGCAGTTCGACAAGGGCTACATCTCGGCTTACTTCGTCACCGACCCGGAGGCGATGGAGGCGGCGCTCGACGACCCGTACATCCTCCTGCACCAGGGCAAGATCTCCTCGATCCAGGAGCTCCTGCCGCTGCTGGAGAAGGTCATCGCGGCGGGCAAGCAGCTCGTCATCCTCGCCGAGGACGTCGACGGCGAGGCGCTCTCCACGCTGGTCGTCAACAAGATCCGCGGCACGTTCACCTCTGTCGCGGTCAAGAGCCCCGCGTTCGGTGACCGCCGCAAGGCGATCATGCAGGACATCGCGATCCTGACCGGCGCGGAGGTCGTCGCCCCCGAGGTCGGCCTCAAGCTCGACCAGGTCGGCCTCGAGGTCCTGGGCCGTGCCCGCCGCGTGGTCGTCACCAAGGACACCACCACGATCGTTGACGGCGCCGGCGAGGCCAGTGCGGTCGAGGCCCGCGTTAACCAGATCAAGGCCGAGATCGAGAACACCGACTCCGACTGGGACCGCGAGAAGCTCTCCGAGCGTCTGGCCAAGCTCGCCGGCGGCGTGTGCGTGATCAAGGTCGGCGCTGCCACCGAGGTTGAGCTCAAGGAGAAGAAGCACCGCATCGAGGACGCCGTCTCCGCGACGCGCGCCGCGATCGAGGAGGGCATCGTCGCCGGTGGCGGCTCGGCCCTCATCCACGCGGTCTCCGTGCTCGAGGACGACCTCGGTCTGTCCGGTGACGAGGCTGCCGGTGTCCGCATCGTGCGCCGTGCCGCGGACGAGCCGCTGCGCTGGATCGCCGAGAACGGCGGCGAGAACGGCTACGTCGTGACGACCAAGGTCCGCGAGGGCGGCGCCGGCCACGGCTACAACGCCGCCACCGGCGAGTACGGCGACCTTGTCGCCCAGGGCGTCCTCGACCCGGTCAAGGTCACCCGCTCCGCGCTCATCAACGCGACCTCCATCGCGGGCATGCTGCTCACCACCGAGACCCTCGTGGTGGACAAGCCCGAGGAGGAGGAGCCCGAGGCTGCCGGTCACGGGCACGGGCACGGTCACTGACCGAGGAGTGAACCGTAGGCGGGCCGAGCGCAGCGAGGTCCGCCGGAGGTGAGCCCGCAGGGTCGGTGACCCACATAGACGGTCACTGACTGACCGCCTTCGCTCAAGCCACACGGCCCCGTCCCGGATTCGTCCGGGACGGGGCCGTGGTGCGTCACCCCCTGGTTGCGCCCGTGCCCGCTGGTTGAGCTTGTCGAAACCACGGGGGCGTCTCGACGGGCTCGACGGGCGGGGGGTCGCTGGTTGTGCGGGGGTCGCTGGTTGTGCT
>JAEWOG010000101.1 GCA_023460975.1 Actinomycetes bacterium | reverse complement strand
CCAACAACCCCGACAAGGTCAACGACCTGCGCGCCTTCGGGGTCGAGGTCGCCGAACGGGTTCCCCTCCCGGTGAGCGCCAACGAGCACAACCTGACGTACCTGCGCACCAAGCGCGACCGGATGGGCCACGACCTGCCCGGCCTGAGCACCGAGGAGGAGCGATGAGCGGAGCAGGAGCCCCCCAGCAGAGTCCCGTGGACTGCAGCGACCTGAAGGTTGCCGTGGTGGCGGCGCAGTGGCATGAGCAGGTCATGGATGGCCTCTTGGCCGGGTGTCACCGGGCGCTCGAGGCGCACGGGGTCACCGGCGCCACCGTGGTCCGGGTGCCGGGCACCTTCGAGCTGGCGGTCGTGGCGGACGCAGTGGCGCGCACCCACGACGCCGTCGTCGCTTTCGGCGTGGTCGTGCGGGGTGGCACTCCTCACTTCGAGTACGTCTGCTCCGCGGCGACCGACGGCCTCAACCGCGTGGCGCTCGACCACGGCGTTCCCGTCGGTTTCGGGGTTCTGACCTGCGACAACGACGAGCAGGCACTGGACCGGGCTGGCCTGCCGGGGTCCTCGGAGGACAAGGGGTGGGAGGCGACCGCTGCTGCACTGCAGACCGCCCGCACTCTGGCCTCGCTGCGCCGCGGCTGAGTCGCCTCGCCTAGGCTGGGGGCTGTGAAGACGTTCGAGGAGTTGTGGGCCGAGCTCAACGAGTTGGCCCGCACCCGACCCACCGGTTCCGGCACCGTCAAGCAGCTCGACGCCGGGATCCATGCGATCGGCAAGAAGCTCCTGGAGGAGGCGGCCGAGTCCTGGATGGCCGCCGAGCACGAGGGCAAGGACGCGACGGCGCTGGAGATCAGCCAGTTGCTGTACCACGCGCAGGTGCTCATGCTCGCCTCCGGACTGACCCTCGACGACGTCTACGCACACCTGTGAGGACCCCATGACGCTGCGCATCGCCGTTCCCAACAAGGGAGCTCTTTCCACCGCGGCCTCCGACATCCTGCGTGAGGCCGGCTACCGCCAGCGCACGGACTCGAAGGAGCTCGCGCTGCTTGACGCGGACAACGACGTCGAGTTCTTCTACCTGCGTCCCCGCGACATCGCGTTGTACGTCGGTGAAGGAACGCTCGACGTGGGCATCACCGGCCGTGACCTGCTGCAGGACTCCGGCGCCGCAGCCGACGAGGTCATGCAGTTGGGCTTTGGCCGTTCGCGGTTCCACTTCGCGGGCCCCGCGGGTCGCTACTCGACGCTGGAGCAGCTCGCCGGTCTGCGGATCGCGACCTCGTACGTCGGTGTGGTGGAGGACTTCCTCTTCCGCCGCGGCATCGAGGCGACCGTCACCCGTCTCGACGGCGCCGTGGAGACCAGCATCCAGCTCGGCGTCGCGGACGTGATCGCCGACGTCGTGGAGACCGGGTCGACGCTGCGGCGTGCTGGCCTCGAGGTCTTCGGAGACGTCCTTCTCGAGTCCGAGGCCGTGGTGGTGACCCGCCGCGACGTGGCGCCGGGGGCGTACGAGGTCTTCGCGCGGCGTGTGGAGGGCGTGCTCACCGCGCGCAGCCACGTGATGATGGACTACGACATCCGCGAGAGCGACCTCGAGGCCGCCACCGCGCTGGCTCCGGGCAAGGAGGGGCCGACGATCTCGCCCCTGGGCAAGGCCGGTTGGGTCGCCGTGCGGGTGATGGTGCCGCGCGCCGGCTCCCAGCGCCTCATGGACGACCTGTACGAGATCGGCGCCCGAGCCATCCTGCTGACGGAGATCAATGCCTGCCGACTCTGAGCCCGTCCTCCTGCCGCGGACGTGGCGCCCGTTGGGCCTCACGCTGGCTGTGCTGTTCTTCGGCCTGATGTTCCTGATCGTGGCCAGCGTTGCCTGGTTTGCGATGGACGCCGAGACCCAGGCGCGGTTCACCACGTTCCAGAAGTGGACCATCGTGGCGCTGCTGCTCGGCGGAGGCTGGGGCACGTGGGTGCTCGGCCGGTGCCGTGTCACGGCCGCTGAGGAAGGCGTGACGGTGGTCAACGGCCTGCGCAGGTCGACGTACGCGTGGGACCAGATCGCGGGGGTCTCCCTCGAGCCCGGAATGCCGTGGGCCCGCCTGTCGCTGGTCGGGGGAGAGGTGCGCCAGCTGATCGGCCTCCAAGCCGCCGACGGGCTGCGCGCCGAGCGCGCCGTCAAGGTGCTGCGCCAGCTGGCGCGCGAACGCGCCTAGTTCCTGCTGATCACCACGTCGGCACGAGCGAGGGTGTTCTCACGCAGGTGAAGCGCGTCCTGCTCGACGGCCCACCGTTCTAGTGCTGGACGCATCGCCTCGCCGTCCCGGGCCACGGCCCGCTCGACCCGTACGGCGCTGGGGGCCTGGACCCACACGCTCGTGGTGATGAGTGGGTCAATGGCGGCAGCGGCCGCCCCGACTCCTTCCACGACCAGCATGGGCCCCGGCTCGATCCGGTGCCACCGCGCCCAGGCGCTGGCGTACCAGTCCCACTCGCGCCACCGTCCGGGCCGCCCCTGGCGCAGGGGTGCCATCACCGTGGCCAGCGATTCGCCCAGGCCGGGGAGGCCGCCCCAGCCCTCCAGCATGGCGTCCGTGGGCAGTACGACGGCGTCTGGTCGCTCCGCCGAGATGGCGGCTGCCAGCGACGTCTTGCCCGAGCCGGAGGGGCCGTCGATGCACACGAGGCGGGTGAGCCCCAGCCTCGCTGCGTGGGCGTCGGCGTGGCGCAGGACGCTTCGAGCGGAGTCGCTCAGCCCCACAGCCCGAGGCCGCGGTAGGTGGGCACCGTGTCCACGATCGTGTCTCCCTGCAGCAGGTGGACCTCGTTGACGTGCTCGAACAGTTCGCCCGACTTGGCGTGGCGGAACCACACGAGGTCACCGATCCCGAGCAATGACACGGGGTGTCCGGTCAGGGGCGTCTGAACCTCGCCCGCGCCCTCCATGCCGGTCAGGCTGAGACCGGGCGGAAGCCACGGAATCGGTGCTCGGTCTGCCCCGACGGGGCCGGACGCGATCAGGCCGCCGCCGTGGACGGTCGCGATCTCCGGGTTCGGGCGCCGTGTCACCGGGAGGGCGAAGTACGCCGCAGGCCGAGGGGTGAACGACGTGTAGTGATCGAAGAGGCCGGGCACCAGGAGCCCCGAACCGGCAGCGATCTCGGTCACTGCGTCGTCGGCGGTGGTCTCCGCCACCGAGCCGGACCCGCCGCCGTTCCAGAACTCCAGGTCCGCGATGGGGCGCAACGCCTCGGCGATCTCGCGGCGACGGGTGCCCAACTGGGACATGGACGCGTGCTTGATGCGTCGTACGGCCAAGGACTTGGCCTTCTGGTCGGGCACCGCGTCGGGTACGCCGGCGACCTGGCCCTCGTACGTCATCACGCCGACCAGGCGCAGCCCGGGGCGCGACACGATCTCGCGAGCGAAGGCTGCGACGTCCGCGGTGGCGAAGAGCCGGGAGCGCTTCGGGCCGATGTGCTGGCCCGCCATGCGCAGGCCGGCGTCGATGTCGATGGCGACTCGTACGGGTGGGGCGTCGTTGCCGACCTGCGCCGTGATGATGTCGAGCTGGTCGACGTGGTCGACCATCAGCGTGATGGCGGCTGCGGCACCCGGGGTGGTCACGAGTTCGCTGATCGCGGCGGTGTCCACGGTGGGGTAGGCGATGACGACGTCATCGGTGATGCCTTGCTCGTGCAGCAGCAGCGCCTCGCGCAGGGTGTAGCCCAGGACGCCGGACATTCCGTCACGCTCCAGGGCCCGGGAGATCAGAGCAGGCACGCGCAGCGACTTCGACGCGACCCGGATCGGCTTGCCCTGAGCGCGACGGATGAGGTCGTCGGCGTTGGCGTCGAACGCGTCGAGGTCGACCACCGCGAGCGGCGTGCGGGGGCGTACGTCCATGGCGTCGACGGCGCGCTGGAGTCGCTGCCAGAGCCGGTTGCGCTCCAGCAGATCGGGGCTGATTGCCCTGCTCACTCGATTCCTCGCTTCTTCAGCAGTGCTTCGATGTCGGACATGTCGTCGTCCGTCTCGGCGGCCGACGAGCCGCGGGGCAGCCGCGTAGTGTCCGGAGCAGTCTTCCCTACGCGTGGCTGTGAGGCGCCACGACCCTGGGCCCGTCCCAGAGCGCGGTCGCGCAACAGGCCCGAGGTCAGGATCAGGACGAGCCCGAGCCCTGCCAGGCCGATGCCAGTCCAGGTGCTCGGGGAGAAGACGAGGCTGGTGGCCCAGTCGGTCACCGACGCCGCGATCTCAGTGATCGTCTCCAGCGTCCCGGTCAACCAGGCCGCGGCGGGGAAGAGGGTGAAGCCGAGCGCCCGCAGTCCGTTGACCGCGCCGCGGCGTCGAAACGCCAGCCAGGTCCACGCCCCGCCGAGCACGGTGAGGATGATGGTCAGTGCTGCCCACGTCGCCTCGTTCACGACTCCAGCGTTCCACAGTGGACAATGGTGGCGTGGAACGACACATCCCCGACCCGGGCTTCGCAGGAGATGACGGCGCGAGCGATCCAGCCCTGCTGGCGCTCTTGGCAGCACGCGGGGCGGGAGAAGCTTCCAGCGCCGAGGTCCTGGCTGGCTTGGCTGCCTCGCGGTTGCTCGTCCCAGTCGTGGCGGTGCTCGGTGAGGTGGAGCACGACGAGAACGGCCTGGCCCACGACAAGACCTCCGACATGGCCGCTGTCCTGGTCCAGGGCGCCGACGGCCGTCTCGGGCTGCTGGCCTTCACCGGCATCGAGACCATGAAGCGGTGGAATCCGGAGGCCCGGCCCGTCCCCGTGCCGGCCCGCGCGGCCGCCACCTCGGCGATCCAGGACGGCGCTGCGGCACTGCTGGTCAACATCGCCGGGCCGGCTTCGTACGTGCTCACCGGAGACGACCTCGTCGGGATCGCGAGCGGGTGGGAACTCGCCCGCGCCGGCGAACGCAGTGTCTGGGTGGCTCCGCCGCCGGTCGACGGGTCCTGATCTGGTCTGGCCTGCGTCATACGAAGTGGCCCTGGCTGGGCGTGCGTCATACGAACGCGTACGTATAGGTGCAGGTTTGTATGACGCGGGGCGTGGGGCGGCGAGTTTGTATGACGCGGGGCGTGGGGCGGCGGGTTTGTATGACGCCGGGCGTGGGGAGGCGAGTTTGTATGACGCCGGGCGTACGGCGGCGAGTTTGTATGACGCCACCCAGGAGCGCACAACCTCACCAGCCACGAGGCCCGACACGAGGATTGGGACGCGACGCGTCACCTGGGATAGAGTTCATGCCTGACCGACTACTGCGCCCCGTGTGCAGCAGTCCACCAAGCGGAGACGTGCATGAGGTCTCCCACCCGCATCGATCGCCGGGACGGATTCGTCCGCCTCACAGGTCGTCGGGTCAGGGTCCAGAAGTTCGGGCCGTCCACGCGACGGACCGGGGTGTGCTGGCTTCCGCTTGGGAACAAGCGGGAGCCATTCGTCATTTCAGCCCATGGCCGAGATGGCCGGCAACCACCACCCGAACAACTGGAGGACTCATCAGCACCGAGCTGCGAATCAACGAGCGGATCCGCGTACCCGAGGTCCGGCTCGTCGGACCCAACGGCGAAACCGTTGGCATCGTGCCGACCGACCAGGCACTGAAGCTGGCCCAGGAGGCCGACCTCGACTTGGTCGAGATCGCACCCCAGGGACGCCCGCCTGTCTGCAAGCTCATGGACTACGGCAAGTTCAAGTACGAGAACGCGCAGAAGGCGCGCGAGGCTCGGCGCAACCAGACGAACGTGATCATCAAGGAGATGAAGCTTCGTCCCAAGATCGACCAGCACGACTACGAGACCAAGAAGGGTCACGTGGTGCGGTTCCTCAACGCCGGCGACAAGGTCAAGATCACGATCATGTTCCGCGGCCGTGAGCAGCACCGCCCCGAGCTGGGTTTCCGCCTGCTGCAGCGTCTGGCCGAGGACGTGCAGGAGTTGGGCTTCGTCGAGTCCGCGCCCAAGCAGGACGGTCGCAACATGATCATGGTCCTGGGCCCGCACAAGAAGAAGGCCGACGCCAAGGTGGACGCCGCCGCTGCGAAGGCTGACAAGCAGGCGCTGCGTGACGAGCGTGCCGCCGAGGAGCGCGCCGAGCGCGAAGCGGCGCACGCCGCTGGCCCGGTGGCGGCCAAGAAGGAGCGTCGTCGCTCCGAGAACCTCGACGACGACATCGACCTCTGACGAAGGCACCCTCCAGACCGGCCCCGCCGGTCGTGCCTCACGAGCCAAGAGAAGGAAGAGACAGCAGATGCCGAAGAACAAGACCCACTCCGGGGCCAGCAAGCGCTTTCGCGTGACGGGCTCGGGCAAGATCCTTCGCGAGAAGGCTGGCAAGCGCCACAACCTCGAGAAGAAGCCCTCCAAGGTCACCCGTCGCATGACCGGCACCGTCGAGGTCGCCAAGAACGACGTTCCCCGCGCCAAGAAGATGCTGGGTCTCTGAACCCTTCTTCACCCCACCCCGAGACCTGAGCAACAAGGAGTTTTGACATGGCACGCGTGAAGCGCGCAGTGAACGCCCAGAAGAAGCGTCGTACCACCCTCGAGCGCGCCAGCGGTTACCGCGGCCAGCGCTCGCGCCTGTACCGCAAGGCCAAGGAGCAGGTCACCCACTCCCTGGTCTACAACTACAACGACCGGCGCAAGAACAAGGGCAACTTCCGCAAGCTGTGGATCCAGCGCATCAACGCCGCTGCCCGCGCGAACGGCATGACCTACAACCGCTTCATCCAGGGCCTGACCCTCGCTGGCGTTGAGGTCGACCGCAAGATCCTTGCCGACCTGGCCGTCAACGACGCCCCGGCGTTCGCCGTGCTCGTCGAGACCGCCAAGGCCGCGCTCCCCGAGGACGTCAACGCCCCCAAGGCGTCCTGACTCTTCGAGCACCTGTGAACACTCCTCTGGTCGCGTCGAACGCGCGCATCAAGGAGGCACGGAAGCTCAGCCGCCGCTCGGCCCGCGCCGAGCGGCGGCTTTTCCTTGCCGACGGCCCCAAAGCACTGGAGGGGGCTCTCGGCGTGCCCGACTGCGTGGTCGAGGTCTTCGCCACGCCGCAGGCCGCCGACGAGTACGCGGCGCTCCTGGCCCCCGTCAGCATCACCCTCGTCGACGACAGGGCAATGCATGCCCTCTCCGATGCGGTGAACCCCGCTGGGGTGGTGGCGCTGTGTCGCTTCGTCGACGTCGTGCCCCGGGTGGCGATCGACGAGGCTGCTCGTCTGGTGGCGATCGCCGCAGACGTACGAGACCCCGGCAACGCCGGCACCCTGATCCGTACGGCCGATGCCGCCGGCAGCGACGCCGTGCTTCTCGCCGGACACTCGGTGGACGCCTACAACGCCAAGACTGTCCGCGCCAGCGTCGGAAGCCTGTTCCACCTGCCAGTGGCCATCGAGCCCGACCCCGTCGCCGCCGTCGAGTTGGCTCGCCAGCGTGGCCTGAGGGTCCTCGCCGCAGACGGGGCCGGCGAGCTCGATCTGTTCGAGATGGACGACGTCCTCGCCGAGCCGACCGCGTGGCTGTTCGGCAACGAGGCATGGGGCCTGCCGTCCGAGTTGGCCGAGCTGGCCGACCACCGGGTCCGCATCCCGATCCACGGCGGCGCGGAGAGCCTGAACCTCTCGACTGCGGCCGCAGTGTGCCTGTATGCCTCGGCCCGCGCGCAGCGTTCAGGCCGTACGGTCTGAGGATGATCCTCATCGATCCACCGCTCGTGCCTCGGCACGGGCGAGTGTGGTCGCACCTGGTCTCGGACACGTCCTACGACGAGCTCCATGCGTTCGCGCGTGCCGCTGGGTTGCCCGCCCGCGGTTTCCACCGAGACCACTACGACGTCCCGGCGGAGTACCACGCTGCGATGCTCGAGGCGGGTGCGCAGTTGGTCAGCACGCGAGAGGTCGTGCGCAGGCTGCGTGAGTCGGGCCTACGTCGTCGCCGCTGAGCTGAGCCGAGCCAACTCCGCCGTCACCTGTGCCCGCGCCGAGGCCTCCCACCTGGCACGCCCCTGCGCGGTGTGGAACAGATCCCCGGCCAACAGGCTGCGCAGCACGGCTGCACGGCCAGAGGCGAACGCCGCGTCGTCGAGGTGGGAGAACTCGCGCCGGACCCCGGCGACGTACTCGGCGTAACGCTGTTCGTCTGCTGCCAGGATGGCCAGGTCAGCGTCGCAGAGAGCGGCCCCCTGCGTGTCGTGGGGTGCAGGCTCGTGGGTTTCGGTCAGTCGGACCAGACGGGCCACCTCTGCCACCGTCGCCGCATCCAGCCCTGCTGCCGTGAGCTCCGCCTCCGCCCACTGCGCGGAGCGTTCCTCGGCATCGCGTTCACCGTCGTAGACGGCGTCGTGGAACCAGGCGGCCAGCACCAAGGTCAGCGACGCGGTGCCGCCGGGCAGCAGGTCGTCGATGCGGTCGAGCACCTCGGTGAGGTGACGGGCGTCGTGGTAGCCGCGGGCGGGGTCCCCGTACGCGGAGAGCAGCGCCGCGCACACCTGTGGGTGGTCGGGCAAGGGCCAGCGCGAGCGTAGGTCTTCGTCGTACGACACGCGCCCAGTCAACCAAGTCACCCAGCGCGGCGCGCGGCCGGTCGTTCCTTGGGACGGGCGCGGCCAGGTCCTAGGGTGGGCCCGTGCAGTCCGAGCAGGCGAAGGTGGGCGTCGACCCCGGTCCGAGCCGACTGCGCGTGTTGACGGACGCCTACCCGGACGGGGTCCTGGCCGCAGACGCATCCGGCACGGTCGTCCTGCTCAACAGCCAGGGCGCCAGCCTGCTGGGCGTGCCGGCGGACCAAGCGCTGGGTCGCCCGGTGGGTGAAGTGCTCACCCTGCAGGATCAGGACGGGGTCAGCTGGCTCGAGGTCAATCGACCGTACGCGGCCCTGCGCATCCAGCGCGGGGTGCCCGAGCAGTCGTGGATCTCGGCCAATGGAGAGGAAGTCCTCACCACCGCCCGCATCGTGCGAGACGAGCCGTTGGGTGAGATCCGCGGTGTCGCCATTTCGCTGCGCAGCGGTCGGGGCCGGGCCCGGCTCGACCGTGACCGCTCCGACCTTGTCGCGACCCTGGCCCACGAGCTGCGTTCCCCCCTCACGGGCGTGAAGGGGTTCGTGCAGGCTCTGCTGAACCGTTGGGACCGGCTCAACGATGACCAGCGCAAGCTGATGCTGACCACGGTCAATGCCGACGCGGAACGGCTCACGCGACTCATCGCCGAGTTGCTCGACGTCGCCCGCATCGACACCGACAGGCTCCAACTCCATCCGCGCGAAGTGTCCTCGGGGATGCTCACGCGCCGAGTGGTCGAGTCGGTGGAAGCGGGCACGTCGCGACCGCTGGAGGTCGAGGTCGAGGACGACCTCCCGGACATTTTCGCCGATCCCGACAAGTTCACTCAGGTGGTGACGAACCTCGTGGAGAACGGGATCCGCCACGGCGACGGCACCGTACGGGTCCACCTCGCCCGCCACGAGGACTTCGGTGGGGTGCGCCTCACGGTCGAGGACGAGGGGGAGGGCATCCCGGAAGCGCTGCGCAAGCGCGTGTTCACGAAGTTCTGGACGTCCGGGCAGACCGCTGGCACCGGCCTGGGCATGTACATCGTCGCCGGGCTGTCCCGCGCCCATGGCGCGGTCCTCACCATCGGCGACACCGAGGCGGGCGGTGCGCGGGTGCAATTGGATTGGCCCAGCGACGACCGCCGCGCGGGTTGAGCGCGCCTCAGACCTGCACACAACCTTCACAGGTTGTCCCCGCATTCTGACCGTTCGCCTTTCTAGGGTTGGCGTCATGGAGCAACGGCACGTGTTGGTG
This sequence comes from Actinomycetes bacterium, assembly GCA_023460975.1. GTDB lineage: Bacteria > Actinomycetota > Actinomycetes > Propionibacteriales > Nocardioidaceae > Nocardioides. Next base: position 16,560 of record JAEWOG010000101.1, on the reverse strand, counting down.
GTGGAGGACGAGCGGGCGATCAACGACGCGCTCGCCGTACGGTTCGAGGCGGAGGGGTACCGGGTCAGCCAGGCGTTCGACGGGCCCACGGCGCTCGCGGCGGCCGAGGCGGAGACCCCGGACGTCGTGGTCCTGGACCTCATGCTGCCCGGTGTCGACGGGTACGAGGTGTGCCGTCGTCTGCAGGCAGAACGCCCCGTTCCCGTGCTGATGCTCACGGCCCGCGACGACGAGAACGACGTACTGGTCGGGCTGGGCGTCGGCGCCGATGACTACCTCACGAAGCCGTTTCGCATCCGCGAGGTCGTGGCCCGAGTCGCTGCGCTGCTGCGGCGCGTGGACCGTGCGGATGTCCTCGCCCAGGGCCCACCGCAGGAGCACGTCGTCGGGGCCCTGCGCATCGACACGGCGAGCCGTCGGGTGTGGTTGAGCGAGGAGTCGGTGCATCTGACTCCCACGGAGTTCGACCTGCTGGTCGCCCTGGCCCGGGTGCCGGGCAAGGTCATCACGCGTGAGGCGTTGCTGCGGGAGGTCTGGGACTGGGCCGACGCGTCCGGGACGCGCACGGTGGACAGTCACGTCAAGGCCCTTCGCGCGAAGGTCGGAACCGAACGCATTCGGACCGCACACGGTGTCGGCTACGCGCTGGAGGTGCTCGCATGAGCGCGCTCGACCCGGTGGGCTCCATCAAGACGAAGCTGGGGGTGCTCGTCGCCGTCTCCGTGGTCGTGGCGAGTCTGGCCGCGACGTTCGGCGCGGCCGGGGGAGTGCCGCTGTGGCTCACTCTCCCCGTCACGGTGGTCCTCGCGCTGGCGGTCACCCAGTTGCTGGCCGCGGGCATGACCGCGCCCCTGCGCGACATGACTGGTGCGGTCCAACGGATGGCTCGCGGCGACTACGACGCTCGCGTCACCACCACCGCCGTCGACGAGGTCGGCAGGCTCGCGGTGGCGTTCAATCAGATGGCCTCCGACCTGGCGAGGGTTGACGCCGAGCGGCGCGACCTGATCGCTACGGTCTCGCACGAGTTGCGTACGCCCGTGGCGGCGGTGACCGCCCAACTGGAGAACCTGGCGGACGGGGTGGTGGAGAGTTCCCCCGAACGGTTGGAGTCCGTGCTCGTCTCGGCCCGCGCTCTGGGTGACCTGCTGGTGGACCTACTGGACCTGTCCCGCCTGGAAGCTGGCGTGGCGCCGCTCGACCTTGAGACCGTCGCGCTGGCGGGTCTCGTGGCCAGCAGTGCGGAGCAGGTGCGCGCCGCAGGCCGCGGCGCCCCGGTGTCGGTCGCGGTCCCCGAGGCCCTGCGGGTACGCGTGGATCCCGCACGCCTGACCCAGTTGCTGACCAACGCCCTCGACAACGCGGCCCGCCACACCCCCGACGGGGAGTCGGTCGACGTCACGGCCGGTGAGTTGGCGGACGGGGGCTGGTGGCTGGAGGTTGCCGACGCCGGACCGGGCGTGGCACCCCAGGATCGCGAGCGCGTCTTCGAGCGATTCGGAACGGACGCGTCCGGGGGCGGCACCGGCTTGGGCCTGGCCGTGTCGAGGTGGGTGGCGCGCCTGCACGGCGGCACACTCGGCTTCGTGGACCCGGCGCCGGGCAAGGCAGGAGCCCGGCTCCGCCTCGCCGTCCCCAGTCCCGTCAGTGGCACCAGTACGGCTGGGCCCCGGGAGTTGAGCCCCGTCGAGCCCATGAGCAAGGAGAGCGCTGCCACGCCCGTTGAGACGTGGGGGGCGATGCCTCCGGTCGGCCGGACCCCCTTCTGGGCCGAGGAGCGACCCGAGGGGGACCTGCGGGTGGTGCTCGGCGCCGTCGCGGTGGGCACCTTCGCCGGCGCGACCATGACCTTCACGGGGCCGGGACTGTCCTGGAGCCTGGTGATGATCGCAGCGGGGCTCGTCGCCTGGTTGGCCTCTGACCGCAGGACGGAACCGTTCACGCTGGCCACCAGCGTGCTGGCGCTCGCGCTCGTGGGGTTGATGGCGGTCCGTGCCAACCCTGGCCTCGGGATGCTGGGCGTGCTCATCGCCGCGGGGGTGTTCCTGGGCGGGCTCACTCGAGCGCGGACCTTCCGGGGGATGATCACCTCCGGCTTCCTCTGGCCTGCCTCGAGCATCCGGGGGATGGGGTGGTTCGGTCGCTCGCTGGGCATGGTCGGGTTCGGTGGCCGGCTGCCGGCCGTGCTGCGCACCCTCGCGCTGTCCGTGGTCGCTGTGTGGATCTTCGCGATGCTCTTCGCGGGGGCAGACGCCGTGTTCGCTGCCTGGCTCGACCGGGTGCTGCCGTCGTGGGGATTCAACGAGTTGGCGGGGCGCATCTTCGTGGCGCTCGGCGTCTTCGCGGTGACGTTGGCCGCGGCCTATCTCGCGCGCAACCCGGCCCGTGTGGACCCGCGCGAGGACCAGGTCCGCGTCGCGACCAATCGCTGGGAGTGGCTGGTGCCGGTGCTGGGAGTCGACGCGGTCTTCGCTGTCTTCGTCAGCACCCAGGTGGCGGTCGTCCTGGGTGGGCACGAGTACGTCGAGCGGGCGGCCGGCCTGAGCTACGGCTCATACGTCCATCAGGGTTTTGCCCAGCTCGTCATCGTCACCCTGCTCGCTTTCGTCGTGGTGTGGGCCGCGGGACGCCACAGCGCTCGCACGCCGAGCGACCGGTGGTGGTTGCGCCTCAGTGTGGGTCTGCTGACCGTGCTCACTCTGTGCGTGGCGGCCGCGGCGCTCTACCGGATGTGGATCTATCAGGATGCGTACGGATTCACGACGCTGCGCGTGTTGGCCATCGTGTTCGAGTCGTGGCTGGCGCTGGTGGTCATCGCGGTGATGGTCCTGGGTCTGCTGGGGCGGACGGGCTGGGCGGCGCGGTTCGCGCTGCTGTCCGGGGCGACGGCCGTGCTGCTCACCTTGGTCGCGAACCCCGATGCGCGGGTGGCGTCCGCCAACATCGCCAGGTACGACGAGACCGGGTCGTTGGACGTGGCGTACTTGGCCTCGCTGTCGACCGATGCGGCGCCTGTGGTGCTTGAGCGTCTCCCGCAGGACCTGGCCGCCTGCGTCCTGAAGGCGTCGACATGGGTCGACTCGGGTGAGGCATCGACCAGCGAGGAGCGTGCGTGGAGCTGGGGCAACGAGCGCGGTGAGCGCGCCGTCGTACGGTTCCTCGAGCAGCACCCGGACGCGCTGGCCACCGAGTGTGCTCCCCACGAGTACCCGGCGTCGATGCCCTAGACTGTGGGGGTGACGAACGACAGGCGATTTAGCCGCCCCGGGCCCGTGGCGGGTCCGGGTGTGCACGCCTGAGTTCGGGCGCACAGCCTGAGTCGCCGGGTCCGGGGAGGAAGCACACCCCCGTCCGACCTAGAATCTGCGGCGACCGTCCTTGCCGCTCGAAAGGGAGCCATGTCCGGCCCCAACAATGACTACGACCCCGTCGAGGTGACTCCGCTCAAGGCTGAGGAGGTCGACGCTGCACGTGAGGCCGCGATGGCCGCCGTCGCGGCCGCGACGACCCTCGACGAGTTGAAGCAGGCTCGCCTCGACCACGCCGGCGACCGCTCGCCCCTGGCCCTGGCCAACCGCGAGATCGGTGTACTGCCGCCGCAGGCCCGCAAGGAGGCCGGGCAGCGCATCGGCCAGGCGCGTGGAGCCATCAACAAGCTGATCGCTGCGCGGCAGGAGGTGCTCGAGGCCGAGCACGAGGAGCGGATGCTCGTCGAGGAGAGCGTCGACGTCTCCCTGCCCACGGCCCGCCGGCGACGCGGCTCGCGCCACCCGTTGACGATGCAGTCCGAAGTGATCGCCGACATCTTCGTCGCGATGGGCTGGGAGATCGCCGAGGGACCGATGGTCGAGGCGGAGTGGCTCAACTTCGACGCGCTCAACCTCGGCCCGGACCATCCTGCCCGGACCATGCAGGACACCTTCTGGACGGTGCCGGCGGCCAACCACGTGGTGCTGCGCACCCACACCTCGCCGGTGCAGGCGCGCACGATGCTGACCCGCAAGCCCCCGATCTACGTGGCGTGCCCGGGCCGGGTCTTCCGCACGGACGAGTACGACGCCACGCACAGCCCGATGTTCCATCAGGTCGAGGGCCTCGTCGTCGACGAGGGCATCACGATGGCCCACCTCAAGGGTTCGCTGGATCACCTCGCAGCCCAGCTCTACGGCGAGGGGATCACCACCCGCTTCCGCCCGTCCTACTTCCCGTTCACCGAGCCCAGCGCCGAGGTCGACCTGCGCTGCTTCGTGTGCCGCGGCGAGGACTCTGACTCGTGCCGTACGTGCCGGGGCGAGGGCTGGATCGAGTGGGGCGGCTGCGGGGTGGTCAACCCGCGCGTCCTGATCGCCTGTGGCGTCGACCCGGAGAAGTACTCCGGCTTCGCCTTCGGCTTCGGCATCGACCGTACGTTCATGTTCCGCCACGGGTTGGAAGACCTGCGCCCCCTCTTCGAGGGCGACGTCAGGTTCAGCTCCGCATTCGGCACCGAGATCTGAGAGGAGACGAACGATGAAGGCACCCCTCTCCTGGATCAAGGAGTACGTGGACGTCCCGAGCGAGGTGACGACGGAAGAACTGACGCGTCGGCTCACCATGACCGGCCTCAAGCTCGAGGCCATCGACAGCCCGGGCGCGCAGATCAGCGGCCCCCTCGTGGTGGGTCGCGTCCTGACGATGCAGCCCGAGGAGCAGAAGAACGGCAAGACCATCAACTGGTGCACCGTCGACGTCGGTGACGCCAACGGCACGGGCGAGCCGCAGGGCATCGTCTGCGGAGCGCACAACTTCGCTCCCGGAGACCTGGTCGTCGTGATCCTCCCGGGCGGCGTGTTGCCGGGCAACTTCGAGATCTCTGCACGCAAGACGTACGGCCACCTGTCGGCGGGCATGATCTGCTCCGAGCGGGAGCTGGGTCTGGGGCAGGACCACGACGGCATCATCGTGCTGCCCCCGAACGCAGGCGCCCCGGGCGAGGACGTGCGGGCGATCCTGGGACTCGACGAGGAGATCATCGAGTTCGAGGTCAACCCGGACCGCGCCTATGGGCTGAGCCTGCGCGGGATTGCTCGCGAGGTGGCCATCTCGGTCGAGGGGGCCGGCAACTTCCGTGACCCGGCGCTGCGTGACTCCCCGGTCGCCAACGACGGGGGACACCCGGTCGTGATCGAGGATGACCTCGGCTGCCCGGTGTTCGTCGCGCGCAAGGTCACGGGCTTCGACCCGTCGGCTCCCACGCCAGCATTCATCGCGGACCGGCTCACGGCCGCGGGCATGCGGCCGATCTCGCTCGCCGTCGACATCACCAACTACGTGATGCTCGAGACGGGCCGTCCCATCCACGGGTACGACGCCGACAAGCTGTCCGGCGCCATCGTGGTGCGCCGGGCGCGGTCGGGGGAGTCGTTGACGACCCTCGACGGCGCCGAGCGGGCGTTGTCGGTGGAGGACCTTGTCGTCACCGACGACTCGGGCATCATCGGTCTGGGCGGTGTCATGGGTGGCGAGACCACCGAGATGTCCGCGACCACGACCTCGGTCCTGGTCGAGTCGGCCCACTGGGATGCCGTCTCGATGTTCCGTACGGGCAAGCGCCACAAGATCTCCTCCGAGGCCGGCAAGCGCAACGAGCGCGGCGTCGACCCCACCATCTGCGAGGCAGCCGCCGACCGGGTGGTCGAGTTGCTCGTCGAGCACGGCGGTGCCACGGCTGAGTCCGGGGTGACGGTCGTCGGCACCCCGCCGGCTCAGCCGGTGATCCGGGTTGCGGCGGACAAGGCGGCCCGAGTCTCGGGCATGGAGATCGCCGACCAGGTTGCCGTCGAGGCGCTGGAGGCCGTGGGTTGTCAGGTCGAGGTCGGTGCCGACGGCATGCTGGCGGTGACGCCTCCACCGTGGCGGCCGGACCTGACCGACCCTCAGGACACCACTGAGGAAGTCATCCGTCTGGTGGGGTACGACCGGGTTCCCTCTGTGCTTCCGGTCCCCACCGCTGGTCGGGGGCTGACTCGCAGCCAGGCGCTGCGTCGCCGGTTTGGACGTACGGCCGCCGCCGAGGGCTTCACCGAGGTCGTCACGTTCCCGTTCGTGGGGGAGGCCGACTTCCGCCTTCTGGGCCTGGCGCCCGATGACACTCGCCGCGACGCACTGCGCCTTGAGAACCCCCTGTCGGCAGAAGCTCCGTTCATGACGACGACCGTGCTCCCGGGCCTGTTGCGCACTGCAGCGCGCAACGTGGGTCTGGGCGCCTCGGCCTTCGGTGTCTTCGAGCTCGCCACGGTGACGGTGCCGACGGGCGGCGCGGCGCCGATCCTTCCGGTGGACCGCCGGCCCACGGACGAGGAGTTCGCCGCGCTCGACGCGGCTGTTCCCGACCAGCCGTTGCACCTGGCCCTGGTGGGCGTCGGTGACACCGACGCTGCCGGGTGGTGGGGCGAGGGTCGAGGCGTGACCTGGAGCGACGCTGTCGACGCGGTTCGGGCCGTTGCCGATTCCGTCGGCTTGGACGTCGCGGCGCGTGGCGTCGAGCGGGCGCCCTGGCACCCGGGGCGGTGTGCAGAGCTCTCGGTCGACGGCGTTGTCATCGGCCACGCGGGTGAACTGCACCCCAAGGTCTGCACTGCGTACGGGCTGCCGCGCGGCTCGGTTGCTGCCGAGGTCGATGTGGACGTCCTGGTGGACAAGTCCGTTCACCTGAGGCCGGCCCCTTCCTTCGCCACGCAGCCGGTGGCGAAGGAGGACATCGCGGTCATCGTCGATGCTGGCGTGCCGGCTGCCGACGTAGAGGCGGCTCTGCGAGCCGGGGCCGGCGAGTACCTGGAGTCCATTCGACTCTTCGACCTCTACACGGGGGAGCAGGTCGGCGATGGCAGCAAGTCCCTGGCCTACGCGCTGCGCTTCCGCGCGCCGGACCGCACGCTGACGGAGAAGGAGACGGCGCTGTTCCGCGACGGAGCGGTGGCCGCTGCTGCTGAGCGGGTGGGGGCTCGCCAGCGCTGAGGCGTCGTTCGGGCGTACTGTTTCGAGGAGTCACGGCTCCGTGTCGGACTCGACGCGGGGCCGTTCTCCTTGTCATGGTGAAGGTCGATGGAATGTCGCGTCACATGGACATGCGTTGTGGTGTATATTCATGCACATGACTGTGGTGAGCGCTGCGATTGCCGGCGCAAGTGGCTACGCCGGTGGCGAGGTGGCACGTCTGTTGTTGGGCCACCCGAGCGTCTCCATCGGTGCGCTCACGGGCGGCAGCAATGCCGGCGAATCGTTCGGGGTGCTCCAGCCGCACTTGGTCCCGTTGGCCGACCGGGTGCTCGAGCCGACGACCGTCGAGGTGCTGGCCGGCCACGACGTCGTGTTCCTCGGGCTGCCGCACGGTGCGTCGGCCGAGATCGCCGCAGCGCTGCCGGAGTCCACGGTTGTCATCGACTGCGGTGCGGACTTCCGGCTGGCCGACGCCGCGACGTGGGAGAAGTTCTACGGTTCGCCGCACGCGGGGACGTGGCCGTACGGCCTGCCCGAGCTCGGCAGCCAGCGCGCCCTCCTGCAGGGTGCCACCCGGATCGCGGTGCCCGGGTGCTACCCGACCGTCTCGAGCTTGACCATCGCTCCGGCACTGGCCGCCGGACTCGTCGAGCCCGACGTGGTGATCGTGGCCGCGAGCGGCACGAGCGGCGCGGGTAAGGCGGCGAAGACGCACCTGTTGGGCTCCGAGGTCATGGGCAATGCGAGCGCCTACGGCGTGGGCGGAGTGCACCGGCACACCCCGGAGATCGCCCAGAACCTCGCCCTGGTGCACGGCGCAGAGGTCTCCGTCTCCTTCACGCCCCTCCTCGTGCCGATGTCGCGCGGAATCCTGGCGACCGTGAGTGCCCCACTGCGGGGCACCGTGACGGCGCAACAGGCCCGGGAGGCGTACGTGACCGCCTTCGCCGACGAACCGTTCGTCCACGTCCTGCCGGAAGGAATCTGGCCGCAGACGCAGTCCGTACTGGGCTCGAACAGCGTGCATCTCCAGGTGAGCGTCGATGAGGCCGCAGGACGACTGGTGGCCGTGGGCGCAGTGGACAACTTGACCAAGGGCACGGCAGGAGCTGCCGTGCAGTGCATGAACCTGGCGCTCGGACTCCCCGAGGCCACCGGACTGACGACTGTGGGGTTGGCGCCGTGACCGATTCGAACTACACGCTGGAGCAGTACCCGGAGCAGGTCGCGATCGTGCGGCTGGGCCCGGGCTCGCCCATTCCGGGTTGGGCGGAGTCCTCCTCGATCTTCTCCGTCGTGGCGACGGCCGCTGAGACCACGGTGGTGTGCGCGGCGCGCGACGTGCCCAAGAAGGTCCCGCACGAGCGGTCGTTCACCGCTTTCGCGGTGGCCGGGTCCATGGCGTGGCCGCGTACGGGTGATCTGCTCGCTCTGCTGGCGCCCGTGGCCGAGGCAGGGATCGAGGCGCTGCCGGTGACGACCTTCGAGACGTTGTGGTTCCTGGTGCGCAAGCCGCAGGCCGACGAGGCTGCCGAACAGTGGCGACGACGAGGTCACACCGTGACCCCCGCCGACCCCGCCACCTCTGCCTGAAAGATTCGCCATGAGCATCACCACCCCCGCCGGCTTCACCGCGGCCGGCGTCATCGCCGGCCTGAAGTCGTCCGGCGCCAAGGACCTTGCCCTCGTCGTCAACGCGGGTCCCCGCTTCGACTCGGCCTCCGTGTTCACCGCCAACCGCTGCAAGGCCAATCCTGTGCTGTGGAGCCAGGAGGTCGTGAAGGACGGCGTCGTCAAGGCGGTCGTCCTCAACTCGGGCGGCGCCAACTGCTACACGGGGCCGGACGGTTTCCAGACCACCCATGCAGTCGCCGAGCGCGTGGCTGAGCGGGTCGGCATCGGGGCCGTGGACGTCGTGGTGTGCTCCACGGGCCTCATCGGTCTGGCGAACTCTCGTGAGGATCTGCTCGCGGGTGTCGATGCGGCGTACGAGGCCCTCGACGCGGAGGGTGGCGCGAGCGCTGCCGAGGCCATCATGACCACCGACACCGTGTCCAAGCAGGTGCTCGTCGAGGGACCGGGCTGGTCGATCGGTGGCATGGCCAAGGGCGCAGGCATGCTGGCACCCCAGTTGGCCACCATGCTCGTCGTCATCACGACCGACGCCGTGGTTCCGGCGGAGGATCTCGACACGGCCCTGCGCGCGGCGACCGGGGTCTCCTTCGACCGGTTGGACTCGGACGGGTGCATGTCCACCAACGACACCGTCACGCTCATGGCGAGCGGCGCGAGCGGCATCACGCCGAGCCTCGACGACTTCACCGACGCCCTCACCCAGGTGTGCACGGATCTGGCCATGCAGCTGCTCAAGGACGCCGAGGGGGCGGATCACGAGATCGCGATCTCGGTCCTCAACGCGGCCTCCGAGGCGGACGCGGTCGAGGTCGGCCGCAGCGTGGCGCGCTCCAACCTGTTCAAGGCTGCGGTCTTCGGCAACGACCCCAACTGGGGCCGCGTGCTCGCCTCGGTCGGCACGACCCAGGCAGCCTTCGACCCGGCCGACCTCGACGTCGCGATGAACGGTGTCTGGGTCTGCCGCAACTCGACTCCCGCCGAGGATCCGGCCCTCGTCGACCTCACCGGACGGGAGGTGAGCGTGACGATCGACCTCAAGGCCGGCGACGCGCGCGCCACCGTCTGGACCAATGACCTGACCCACGCCTACGTCCACGAGAACAGTGCCTACAGCTCATGAGTGACACGACGAACCCGCTCCGGCCCGACCCCGCCAAGGCCGCCACGCTGGCGGCAGCCCTGCCGTGGCTCAAGCGCTATCACGGGCGCACGATCGTGGTGAAGTACGGCGGCAACGCGATGATTGACCACGAACTGAAGGTCGCCTTTGCCGAGGACATCGCCTTCCTGCGCTTCGCCGGCTTCAAGCCGGTCGTGGTCCATGGCGGCGGACCGCAGATCAGCAGCATGCTCGACAAGCTCGGCATCGAGTCGGAGTTCCGCGGCGGCCTGCGGGTGACCACGCCCGAGGCGATGGACGTCGTCCGCATGGTGCTGGTCGGGCAGGTGCAGCGCGAACTCGTGGGGCTCATCAACTCCCACGGTCCCCTCGCCGTGGGGCTCTCGGGTGAGGACGCGGGCCTGTTCACAGCCAAGGCGACGAACACCGTCATCGATGGCGAAGAGGTCGATCTCGGGCTCGTCGGCGAGGTCGCCCACGTGCGGCCCGAGGCCGTACGGGACCTGGTGGAGGCCGGTCGCATCCCCGTGATCTCGAGCGTGGCCCCGGACGCGGAGGGCCTCGTTCACAACGTCAACGCGGACACCGCGGCCTCGGCGCTGGCCACCGCTCTGGGCGCGGACAAGTTGCTGGTCCTCACCGATGTCGAGGGCCTCTACCGGGACTACGGCAACTCCGACGACCTGATCCAGGAGATCAGCCCGGAGGGTCTCGCTGAGATGTTGCCGACCCTGGATGCGGGGATGGTGCCCAAGATGCAGGCCTGCTACAACGCCGTTCAGGGCGGTGTGCCGCGCGCGACCGTCGTGGACGGACGCGAGCCGCACGCGGTCCTGTTGGAGATCTTCACCGACGAGGGCGTCGGCACCCAGGTCCTGCCGGGTGTCGCCACCAAGATCCGCAAGCCGTACGTGACCCAGGAGGTCTCCTCGTGACGTGGCAGGAGCGCTACGGCGCCTCGGTGATGAACACCTTCGGAACGCCGGCTCTGATGCTGGAGCGTGGTGAGGGCGCTCAGGTCTGGGACGTCGACGGCAAGGCGTACGTGGACATGCTCGGTGGCATCGCGGTCAACGTCCTCGGCCACGCCCACCCCGCGCTGGTCGCGGCCGTGAGCGCGCAGTTGAGCCAACTGGGGCACGTGTCGAACCTGTTCACCAGCGAGCCGCAGGTGGCGCTCGCCGAACGGCTCCTGGCCATGATCGGGCACGACGGGCGGGTGTTCTTGTCGAACTCGGGGACCGAGGCCAACGAGGCCGCGTTCAAGATCACTCGCCGCACGGGGCGTACGCGCATCGTGGCGATGGAGGACGCGTTCCACGGTCGCACGATGGGCGCCCTGGCCCTGACCTCCAAGCTCGCCTACCGGGCCCCCTTCGAGCCCCTGCCGGGGGAGGTCACCTGGGTGCCGTTCGGTGATGTGTCCGCGCTGGCCGCGGCCGTCGACGACTCCACCGCCGCGGTCGTGCTCGAGCCGTTGCAGGGCGAGGCCGGCGTGAATGTTCCCGCCTCCGACTTCTTGCTCGCCGTACGCGAGATCACCTCCCGCCACGGTGCCTTGATGTGGCTGGACGAGATCCAGACCGGCATGGGCCGCACCGGGACGTGGTTCGCCCACCAGAACCCGGCTCTCTTCGACGGGGGCGTCGTCCCGGACGTCGTCACTCTCGCCAAGGGGTTGGGCGGCGGCCTGCCCATCGGTGCCACCATCGCCGTCGGCGCGGCTGCTGGCCTGCTCGAACCGGGCAATCACGGCACGACGTTCGGCGGCAACCCCGTTGCCTGCGCCGCTGCCCTCGCGGTCATCGCGACGCTCGAAAGCGACGGCCTGCTGGCGCGGGCACGTGACCTCGGTGCCACGTTGAAGGCCGGGCTGGCCGCGGACCCGCGGGTGGTGGAGGTGCGGGGCGAGGGCTTGCTCCTGGGCCTGACGCTGGCGGAGGGCATCGACGCCGGAGCCGTCCTGCGGGCGGGTCTGGCCGAGGGGTGGATTCTCAACGCTCCGTCGTCGTCGCGCATCCGCTTGGCGCCGCCGCTGGTGCTGAGCGACGCGCAGGTGGCCGACTTCCTCGCGACGTGGCCGACCCTGATGGACGCCGCTGGGGGGGATCGCTGATGAGGCATCTGCTGGCAGACGACGACCTGACTCCCGCCGAGCAGGCCGAGGTCCTCGACCTCGCCGCGGCGATGAAGGACGCCCCGTTCGCGCGGTCGCCGCTGGCGGGCCCAGCCACGGTGGCGATGATCTTCGACAAGCCGACCCTGCGGACCCAGGCGTCGTTCGCCGCGGGGATCGCCGAGCTGGGCGGCCACCCGATGCTGGTGGACGGCTCGCTGGCCGGGATCGGCGTGCGCGAGTCGGTGCCCGATGTGGCCCGGATCCTGGGGCGTCAGGCGGCGCAGATCGTGTGGCGGACGTTCGCCCAGAGCGCGCTGGAGGAGATGGCGCAGTACGCGGGTGTGCCGGTGATCAATGCACTGACGGACGAGTACCACCCGTGCCAGTTGCTTGCCGACCTGCTGACCGTGCGTGAGCACAAGGGCGAGTTGGCCGGGCTGCGAGCCGTGTTCCTGGGTGATGCTGCCTGCAACATGGGCAACTCCTGGGCGCTCGCGGGGGCCACGGCCGGCATGCACATCACGCTGAGCGGCCCGCTCGGTTACGTGCCGGAACAGCCGATCCTCGAGCGCGCTCGGGGGATCGCGGGACAGACCGGCGGATCCGTACGCGTCGAGCCGGACCCGCGCGCGGCTGTGACGGGTGCCGACGTCGTCATCACCGACACCTGGGTGTCGATGGGCAAGGAGGACGAGGCGGCCTCCCGCCTGTCCGAGCTCGCTCCGTACCAGCTGAACAGCGACCTGCTGGCACTGGCCGACGACGAGGCGATCGTCCTGCACTGCCTGCCCGCGTATCGCGGCAAGGAGATCACTGCGGAAGTGCTCGACGGCCCCTCGAGCGTGGTCTGGGACGAGGCCGAGAACCGTCGCCACGCGCAGAAGGCCGTGATGGCGTGGCTCGAGGAGCGCCGATGACGGCCGTCAGCCCGTTGACGAAGGGTGCCCGGCACCAGCGCATCGTCGATCTGGTGCAGCACCACCAGGTGCGTTCCCAGACGGAGTTGGCGCACCTACTGTCCGAGCAGGGCGTGCACGTGACCCAGGCGACGTTGAGCAGGGATCTGGTCGAGCTCGACGCGGTGAAGGTCCGCAGCCCCGAGGGTGCCCTCGTGTACGCGGTGCCCGGCGAGGGGGGAGACCGGTCGCCGGTCGTTCCCGGTGAGTCCGCTGCCGCGTTGGATCGCGTCACGCGCCTGTGCGGCGAACTCTTGGTGAGCGCCGACGCCAGCGCCAACATGGTGGTCCTGCGGACGCCGCCGGGGGCCGCCCAGTTCCTGGCGAGCGCGTTCGACAAGACTGACTTCCATGATGTTCTCGGCACCATCGCGGGTGACGACACGGTCCTGGTGATCGCCCGCGACCCACAGGGCGGCGCTGAACTCGCCAAACGATTCCTGGCACTCGCGAACCGCGGTTCGCAGCCCCCCACATCCACCACCCACCCCGCAGCATCAGAAGCAAAGGACGTCCAGTGAGCAAGGTCCTCACCTCCCTGCCCGTCGGCGAGCGCGTCGGCATCGCCTTCTCCGGAGGGCTCGACACCTCGGTGGCGGTCGCCTGGATGCGCGCGAAGGGCGCGGTGCCCTGCACCTACACGGCCGACATCGGTCAGTACGACGAGCCCGACATCTCGGGTGTCCCCGACCGGGCCAAGCTGTACGGCGCAGAGATCGCGCGCGCGGTCGACATCAAGCCGCAGTTGGTCGAGGAGGGCCTGGCGGCGCTGGCCTGCGGTGCCTTCCACATCCGTTCGGGCGGGCGGGCGTACTTCAACACCACTCCGCTGGGTCGTGCGGTCACGGGCACGCTGCTGGTGCGCGCGATGATGGAGGACGGCGTCAACATCTGGGGTGACGGCTCGACCTACAAGGGCAACGACATCGAGCGGTTCTACCGCTACGGGCTCATGGCCAACCCCGCGCTGCAGATCTACAAGCCGTGGCTCGACAACGACTTCGTCACCGAGCTGGGTGGGCGAGCGGAGATGAGCGAGTTCTTGGTGGCGAACAAGCTGCCGTACCGCGACTCGGTGGAGAAGGCGTACTCGACTGACGCCAACATCTGGGGCGCGACCCACGAGGCCAAGACGCTGGAGCACCTCGACGTGTCGCTGGAGACCGTCGAGCCGATCATGGGCGTGAAGTTCTGGGACCCGACGGTGGCGATCGAGACCGAGGACGTGACGGTCCGGTTCGAGGCTGGTCGTCCGGTCGCGATCAACGGGCAGCGTTTCCCCGACGCGGTTGCGCTGGTCCATGAGGCCAACACGATCGGTGGGCGCCACGGCCTGGGCATGAGTGACCAGATCGAGAACCGCATCATCGAGGCGAAGTCGCGTGGCATCTACGAGGCCCCCGGCATGGCGCTCCTGTTCGCTGCGTACGAGCGCCTGATCAACGCGGTGCACAACGAGGACACGGTCGCGCAGTACCACAACGAGGGCCGCAAGCTGGGTCGCCTGCTGTACGAGGGTCGCTGGCTCGACCCGCAGTCCCTCATGATCCGCGAGTCGATCCAGCGCTGGATCGCCTCGCTCGTGACGGGTGAGGTCACCCTGCGGCTGCGACGCGGCGACGACTACACGATCCTGCGCACCGAGGGGGAGAACTTCTCCTACCACCCGGAGAAGCTCTCGATGGAGCGCACCGAGAACGCCGCGTTCGGTCCCTTGGACCGCATCGGGCAGTTGACGATGCGCAACCTCGACATCGCCGACTCGCGCTCCAAGCTCGAGCAGTACGCCAACCAGCCGCTCGACCAGGGCCAGGTGCTCGTTGAGCACGGCACCCTGTTCGGGGAGCTGCCGGCCGGTGGCGCCGACATCATCTCGGCCAACGCCGACGTGCAGGACGAGTCGGACGTCGAGAACTCGGGCGACTCGGTCGCGATGGAGTTCGGCGCCGACTGAGGCGGACCGACCAGCACGCGTGACGACAGATTCAGGAATGAGGACGGCAGTGAGCGAGAACGAGGGCACCAACGAAGGCAAGCTCTGGGGGGCACGGTTCGCAGGCGGACCGTCTCCAGAGCTGGACGCCCTGTCTCGCTCGACCCATTTCGACTGGCGCCTGGCGCCGTACGACCTGGCGGGGTCTCGGGCGCACGCCGCCGCGTTGCACCGTGCCGGACTGCTCACCGACACCGAGCTGGCGGCGTTGCAGGACGGGTGCGCGCGCTTGCTCGAGCGCTTCACCAGCGGTGAGCTGACGCCGGACGCGACCGACGAGGACGTGCACGGCGCTCTGGAGCGCCTCCTCCTGGACGAGGTCGGCGTCGAGGTGGGCGGGCGTCTGCGTGCGGGGCGCAGCCGCAACGACCAGATCGCGACGCTGTTCCGGATGTTCCTGCGCGACCACGCCCGCGTCGTGTCCGGCATGGTGCTCGACCTCGTCGATGCACTCGTGGCACAGGCAGACGCTCATCTCGACGTGATCATGCCCGGCCGCACGCACCTGCAGAGCGCGCAGCCCGTCCTCCTGAGTCACCACCTCCTGGCCCACGCCTGGCCGCTCCTGCGCGACCTGGACCGGCTCGCCGACTGGGATGCCCGGGTCGCGGGTGACTCCCCGTACGGCGGGGGAGCGCTGGCGGGCTCCACGTTGGGCCTCGACCCGGTCGCGGTCGCGGCGGATCTCGGATTCACGGGAGCGTCGGCCAACTCGATCGATGGCACCTCCTCGCGCGACTTCGTCGCCGAGTTCGCCTTCGTGACGGCCCAGATCGGCATCGACGTGAGCCGGTTGGCGGAGGAGATCATCCTCTGGTCCACGAAGGAGTTCGGTTTCGTGACTCTGCACGACTCGTGGAGCACCGGGTCGAGCATCATGCCGCAGAAGAAGAACCCCGACATCGCGGAGCTGGCTCGCGGCAAGGCTGGGCGCCTGATCGGCAACCTCTCGGGCCTGCTGGCCACGCTGAAGGCGCTCCCGCTGGCCTACAACCGGGACCTCCAGGAGGACAAGGAGCCGGTCTTCGACTCCGTTGACACGCTCGAGGTGTTGCTGCCGGCGTTCACGGGGATGATCGCGACGCTGCGCTTCCACGGCGACCGCATGGCTGATCTCGCACCCCAGGGCTTCTCGCTCGCCACCGACATCGCCGAGTGGCTGGTGCGTGAGCGGGTTCCGTTCCGCATCGCGCACGAGGTGGCCGGCACGTGCGTGCGCCGCTGCGAGGAACTCGGCATCGAGTTGGCCGACCTCACCGACGAGCAGTTCGCGGAGATCTCGCCGGACCTGACGCCGGCGGTGCGGGACGTCCTGACGATTGAGGGCTCCGTGGCAGCGCGCACGGGGCGGGGCGGTACGGCGCCCGTACGCGTGATCGAGCAGCTCACCGAGGTACGTGAGCGTGCCGCCAAGGCGCGCGGCGCACTGGTCTGATCCTTCCGCAGGCCTCTGACCTGCGCGAATGCGTTCGCCAGGGGGGCGGATTTGTATCGCCCGGGGGAGTGGTCTACTGTTCTTCTTGTCGCCGCGGATGGCGCCGGAGCCCGACCAGAAGGCCGGATGCACCGGAAACCGCGCGGAGACCACAAGCTGGCCGAACCCCCGGGTTTGACCGGAAGGAACTCCTTCTGTAAGTTTGTGCAGGTTGCCCCAAGAGGCCGCTGCCTGGTGTTGCTGGGTGGATGGGTGTGGGTGTGTCTGATTCTTGAGAACTCAACAGTGTGTCATATAGTCGACGAATTAGTTTGTTATGCCCCG
>JAEWOG010000100.1 GCA_023460975.1 Actinomycetes bacterium | reverse complement strand
GATATAGACCTTGTAGCGGGCCGAGACCGGCGCATAGCGCACGGCGTCGTTGATCTGGCGGATATTGTCGACGCTGTTGTTGGAGGCGGCGTCGATCTCCATCACGTCGATATGGCGGCCCTCGATGATCTCGCGGCAATGGATGCCGAAGTCGCGCAGGTCCGTGGTCGGGGCGCCCTGTCCGTCGGGCGTCTGGAAATTGAGCGCGCGCGCCAGGATGCGGGCGGTCGTGGTCTTGCCGACGCCGCGCACGCCGGTCAGCATCCAGGCTTGCGGGATGCGCCCTGCCGCGAAGGCGTTGGTCAGCGTGCGCACCATCGCTTCCTGGCCGATGAGATCGCCGAAATGCGCCGGGCGGTACTTGCGCGCGAGCACGCGATAGGGCGCGGGCGCCCCAGAGGCGGCCGGCAGCGGCGCAGGCACCGGATCGAATCCGGCGAATCCCGGTTCGTCAGCAGAGGCGGCGTCGATTGGGTCGGTCATGCGGACTGGTTTCGCCAATCGGGAGGCGAGGGTCAATGGCGCGTTGCGCAAAGCTGGGCCCGAACGCCGGCCTGCGGCGTTTCCGGGCGCGTGAGGTGGGAGGCTGGACGAAGACCCGTTCGGTCTCGTTAGGGCTGCTTCCTTCCGGACCTGACCCGGTTGGCGAGTGAGACGTCCCTCGCCAACCTCCCGCCCGCTATATCGGAGATGTCTCGAAGAATCGCAAGCCGCCATCGAAAGACCGCGAAGCTTCGTAGCAGCCGGCGCCACATCAGCCAGTTTGGCGTTGACTTGGTGTCGTCCATCCGTCATAAGCCCGCCACCTGCGCAGCCGAAAGGCGGCGCCGACCCTTATCGCATGACAGGCTCGGTTGGCCATGCTTTCCCCGGAAAGCCGCGGCCGTCGTGCTCATAAAGGCCCCGGAGACGGACCGTGAAGAGAACCTATCAACCCAGCAAGCTGGTTCGCAAGCGCCGCCACGGCTATCGCGCTCGCATGGCGACCAAGGGTGGCCGCAAGGTCATCGCCGCTCGCCGCGCCCAAGGCCGCAAGCGCCTGTCGGCCTGACGAGCCCTGGCGCGTCACTATAGCGCGCCGGTTTCGGAAGACAGGCCAATCGCCATGCGCCTCGCCCGTCTGACGCAACGCAAAGAATTCCTGGCGGCGGCCGAGCACGGCCGCCGTTTTCGTTCGTCTGCCTTCATGGCGCAGGTGCGCGATGCCGCGCCCGACGAGCCCCGCAAGGGCGGCGAACCCGTGGCCTTGAGGCTCGGCCTCACAGCCTCGCGCAAGACCGGCAATGCCGTGAAGCGCAACCGCATCCGCCGGCGCCTGCGCGAAGCGGCCAAGCAGGCGCTCGCGAGCCAGGCCGAACGGCCCTGCGACCTCGTGATCGTCGCGCGCTCCGAGGTGCTGACCGCGCGATTCAGGACGCTCGTCGCCGATCTTTCGATTGCCATCGAGCGGGCAAAGCCTCACAAGCCGCATGCCGACAGGCGCCGCCCGCCCTCCAAGCGCGGCACGCCTTCGCAAGCCTGACCCGCCAGCGCCCCTACCGGACCAAGCGAGATCCGTTTCCGACCATGATGAAAGAAGACAACCGCAATCTGCTTCTCGCGATCGTCATGTCCGTGGTCGTGCTGCTCGGCTGGCAGTTCTTCTACGGCGTGCCGCAGATGGAAAAGCAGAAGCAGGCCGCGCAACAGGCCCAGCAGGCCCAGAGCCAACAGGCTCCCGCCGCATCCGGCTCCGCTCCCGCGCCCTCCACGCCCGGCCAGCCGGCAAGTTCCGCCGCGCCCGGCAGCGCCGCCCCGCAGCAGATCGGCACCCGCGAGCAGGCGCTGGCCGCAAGCGCCCGCGTCAAGATCGACACGCCCAAGATCGCCGGCTCGCTCTCGCTGACCGGCGCGCGCATCGACGACGTTTCGCTCAAGGCTTATCGCGAGACCGTCGACCCGAAGAGCGCCAACATCGTCCTGCTCTCGCCGCTCGGCGGGCCGAACGCCTATTATTCCGATTTCGGCTGGGTCGCGGCGCCCGGCACGACCGTGCCGTTGCCGAATGCGACGACGGTCTGGACGGCCGACAGCCAGGTGCTGACCCCGGCCAAGCCGGTGACGCTGAGCTGGGACAACGGCCAGGGCCTGACCTTCAAGCGCATCGTCAGCGTCGACGACAACGCCATGTTCACGATCCGCGACGAGGTCGAGAACAAGGGCGCAGGCGCCGTCACGCTGTTCCCCTACGGCCAGGTCGTTCGGCACGGCAAGCCGCATACGCTGGGCTATTACGTGCTGCACGAGGGCCTCGTCGGCAATCTCGGCGAGCAGGGCCTGCAGGAATACACCTACGACAAGCTCGACAAGGAACCGCTGCTCTCGCCGGGCACGACCGGCAAGACCTGGAAGGACGCGGTCGGCGGCTTCGTCGGGATCACCGACAAGTACTGGGCCGCCGCGGTCATTCCGGACCAGCAGCGCAAATATGAGGGCCGCTATTCCTCGGTTCAGACCGGCACGGGCCATACCTACCAGGCCGATTTCCTCGGCGAGGGCGTCGCGGTCGCGCCGGGCGCCACGGCCGCCTCGAACGCCCGGCTCTTCGCCGGCGCCAAGGAAGTCGCGGCCATCGACGGCTACGAGAAGAATCTCGGCATCAAGCGCTTCGAGCTGCTGATCGACTGGGGCTGGTTCTATTTCATCACCAAGCCGCTCTTCTTCGTGCTCGACTGGATCTACAAGCATGTCGGCAATTTCGGCATCGCGATCCTGCTGGTCACGGTGCTCCTGAAATTCCTGTTCTTCCCGCTGGCCAACAAATCCTACGCCTCGATGGCGAAGATGAAGGCGCTGCAGCCGGAAATGACGGCGATCCGCGAGCGCTACGCCGACGACAAGATGAAGCAGCAGCAGGCTCTGATGGAGCTGTACAAGACGCAGAAGATCAATCCGGTCGCCGGCTGCTGGCCGGTGCTGCTGCAGATCCCGGTGTTCTTCGCGCTCTACAAGATTCTGTTCATCACCATCGAGATGCGGCACGCGCCGTTCTTCGGCTGGATCCACGAT
>JAEWOG010000099.1 GCA_023460975.1 Actinomycetes bacterium | reverse complement strand
GCCGTCGCCGCCGCGCAGGACGCCCGCGAGAAGGACCTCGCCGGTCTGGCCGAGCTGGCCACGCGCCTCGAGAGTGCCGAGCAGGCCCCCGACGAAGAACCAGACACCACCGAGCGAGAGCGGCTGGCCGAGGCCGCACGCGCCGCGCGCCAGAGCGAGATGGAGGCGCGGCTGGGGTTGCGTACGGCCGAGGAGCGCGCGCGTGCCGGTCACGGCCGCGCCGATTCGTTGCTCCGCGCCGCCCGCGCCGAGCGGGACTCGCGTGCCAAGGCCGCGGCACGCCGGGAACGGTTGATCCGGGAGGGTCGTGCCGCCGAGGCCGTCGCCCACGCGACCGGGATCGTGCTGGCGCGCCTGGACCGGTCGGTCATGGAGGCCGCTGACGAGCGCGCCGGAGTGGAGGAGTCGCGCCGGGAGCGGGAGACGTCGTTGCTTGACGTGCGCGCGCGGCTGCGGGACCTGGGCCGCGAGCTCGACGAGCTCGTCAACTCCGCCCACCGCGACGAGATGGCGCGCGCCCAGCAACGGATGCGCATCGAGCAACTCGAGGAGCGTGCACTGACGGAACTCGGCCTCGACCCGCAGGGACTCGTCGCCGACTACGGCCCCGAGTTGCTCGTGCCGTTCACCGGCGAGGTGCCCGAGGGCGAGGAGGCGCCGGCGCCGGTTCCGTACGTGCGCGAGGAGCAGGTCAAGCGACTCAAGGCCGCCGAGCGTGGCCTGGCGATGCTGGGCCGGGTGAACCCCCTGGCGCTGGAGGAGTTCTCCGCGATGGAGGAACGTCACCAGTTCCTGACCACCCAACTGGAGGACCTCAAGCAGACCCGCAAGGACCTCATGGACATCGTGCACGAGGTGGACGCCCGCGTGGAGCAGGTCTTCACCGAGGCGTACGCGGACGTCGAGAAGGCATTCGATGCCACGTTCGCCCGGCTCTTCCCCGGGGGAGAGGGCCGCCTGATCCTCACCGATCCCGGCAACATGCTCACCACCGGCGTCGAGGTCGAGGCACGCCCACCCGGCAAGAAGGTCAAGCGCCTCTCGCTGCTCTCGGGTGGGGAGCGGTCGCTGGTCGCGGTCGCCTTCCTGGTCGCGCTCTTCAAGGCGCGACCCTCGCCGTTCTACATCCTCGACGAGGTGGAGGCGGCCCTCGATGACACCAACCTCGGTCGGTTGCTCGAGATCTACGAGGAACTGCGGGAGAACTCCCAACTGCTGGTCATCACGCACCAGAAGCGCACGATGGAGGTCGGCGACGCCCTGTACGGCGTCACCATGCGCGGCGACGGTGTCTCAGCCGTGATCAGCCAACGACTCACCACCGACTGAGTCCGGTCGGCGTCGCCCAAGGGCGGCTGTGGCCCACCCGGTGGGCCGACGCTGCGCGCCGTTGCCTAGCATTCGTTGTTGCAAACTCATCGCAACAAAGGGGTACTGGGATCGTGCTGACTCGCGTGGGGTTCGGAACCCTGCTCATCACCGCTGCACTGACGCTGACCGCCTGCGCCACCGGCGACGGGACGCGAGCAGACTCGGCGCAGCAGCCCGACCGCCTGACCCTGGCCGTGGGCGGTGAGCCGGACGACGGCTTCGACCCGACTCTGGGCTGGGGCCGCTACGGCTCGCCCCTGTTCCAGTCCACCTTGCTGCAGCGCGGCACCGACCTGTCGGTCAGCGGAGACCTCGCGACCGACTGGGAGACGAGTGCGGACGGCCTCGTCTGGACCCTCACGCTGCGCGACGACGCCGTGTTCACCGACGGCACCCCGGTGACCGCGGCCGACGTGGCCTACACCTTCACCACCGCTTCCCGCGCGGGCGGCCTCACGGATGTGACGGTGCTCGACAAGGCCGTCGCCACGGACGCGCACACGGTCGAGCTCCACCTCAAGCGCCCACAGAGCACCTTCGTGAACCGCCTCGTCGGGCTCGGCATCGTCCCGGAAGCGAGCCACTCGGCGGGCTATGCCCAGGAGCCCGTCGGCTCAGGGCCGTACGAGTTCGTCTCCTACGAGCCGGGCCAGCAGCTGGTCGTGCGCCGCAACGACGACTACTACGGCACGCGCCCCGAGTTCGAGACTCTCGTCTTCCTGTTCACCGACGAGGACGCCACCCTCGCGGCCCTGCGTTCGGGTGAGCTCGATGTGGCTGGCGTGCCGTCCACGATGGCGGGCGAGGACGTGTCGGGGACCCGACTGGTGGCGGTGGAGAGCCTCGACAACCGCGCGCTCTCGCTCCCGACGCTGCCGCAGGCGGGGCGGACGAACGCTGCCGGAGGACCGATCGGCAATGACGTCACCGCCGACGTGGCTGTGCGGCGCGCCATCAACGTCGCAGTTGACCGGCAGGCTCTGGTCGACGGGGTGCTGGGCGGCTTCGGATCGCCCGCGTACGGCCCCGTCGACGCAGCCCCCTGGTTCGAGCCCTCGACCGCGATCGAGGACGCCGACCCCGCAGCTGCCGAGGCGATGCTCGACGCCGCAGGATGGCGCGAGGGCAGCGAGGGGGTGCGCGAGAAGGACGGAGTCGCCGCGGCGTTCACGTTGTGGTACCCGGCCGGTGACTCGTTGCGCCAGAACCTCTCCCTGGCCGTGGCCGACATGCTGAGGCCGATCGGGATCGACGTCCAGGCCAAGGCCGGCAGCTGGGAACAGATCGAACGCCGCATGCACGCCGACCCTGTCATGTTCGGTTGGGGCAGCCAGGACCCGATGGAGATGTACAACCTGCTCGCCAGCGACCAGGCCGGAGTGGAGTACAACAACCCCGGCCACTACGCCAACGACGTCGTGGACGGTCACCTGGCGGACGCGCTCGCGGCCACGGACCCGGCCGAGGCCACGCGATCGTGGCAGGCTGCCCAGGTCGAGTCCTCCGCGGCCGCCGACGCTCCGTGGGCCTGGCTCGTCAACCTCGAGCACACCTACTACGTCGACACCTGCCTTGACCTGGGCGACCCGCTCGTGGAGCCCCACGGGCACGGCTGGCCGATCACTGCCGGAATCACTTCGTGGACCTGGTCCTGCTGAGGTCCCGCGTCGCAGCCTCGGCGACGTGGGGCGTA
Source organism: Actinomycetes bacterium (assembly GCA_023460975.1). Taxonomy (GTDB): domain Bacteria; phylum Actinomycetota; class Actinomycetes; order Propionibacteriales; family Nocardioidaceae; genus Nocardioides. The sequence continues at coordinate 185,195 of JAEWOG010000099.1, read as the reverse complement.
CGAACGCTGGCCCAGCTCGCCGTGCTCCTCGCGGCCGTGGCGGTCGCGACCTTCGCGCTGCTGCAGGCCTCACCCGTGGACCCGATCGATGCCTACATCGGGGCGGAGATGACGGCGCTGGGCCCCGAGCAGCGTGCCCAGATCGAGGAGCGGTGGGGCCTGGGTGAGCCGGCGCCCGAGCGGTTCCTCGCGTGGGCCCAGCAGGCGCTCCAGGGCAACCTCGGGGTCTCGCACGTCTACGACCGACCCGTCACCGAGGTGCTCGCCGAACGCCTGCCCGCCAGCCTCGCCCTGATGGCCGCGGCGTGGGTCCTGTCGGGGGCGCTGGGCTTCGTCCTGGGCGTGGTCGCCGGAGCCTCACGAGGCACGTGGACGGACCGCGTCATCACGTGGTGGGCCTACACCTTGTCCTCCGCGCCCACCTTCTGGGTGGCGCTGCTGCTGCTCTACGTCTTCTCGGTCTGGCTCCAGTGGACGCCCGTGTGCTGCGCGAGTCCCATCGGCGTCCTCCCCGAGGACGTCACGCTCCTTGACCGAGTGCGTCACATGGTGCTGCCCGTGCTCACCCTCAGCGTGGTGGGGGTGGGGCCGATCGCGCTCCACACCCGCCAGGCCGTGAGCGAGACCCTGGCCGCGGACCACGTCACGATGGCGCGCGCCTTGGGGGAGTCCCCCCGGGGTGTGCTCCTGCGGCGCGTGGTGCGCAATGCGGCGGCGCCGGCCCTCATGCTCCAGTGCGCGTCCATCGGAGAGCTGCTGGGCGGCTCGGTGCTGGCGGAGCAGGTGTTCTCGTACCCCGGGATCGGCCAAGCCACCACGACGGCCGCGCTGCGTCAGGATGTGCCGTTGCTGCTGGCGATCGCGCTGGCCACGGCAACCGTGGTCTTCGTGGGGAACAGGCTGGGCGACCTCGCCCAGCATCGGCTCGACCCACGTACCGCGCGCTCGGCCCGAGCCTCCGTACGAGCCGAGAGGGTTCACTCATGACGGTCCTCGCTGTGCCCACGGCGCTCGTGCGTCGGCGGCGGACCCTCGCGTACGGCGTCGCGGCGCTGCTGAGTGTCCTGGCTGTCGTCGTCGGGGCATCGCTCGTCTCCGCGTCCGCAGGCACGACCCACCTGGACCGCATCCTCGAGGCGCCGTCGTGGGCGCACCCGATGGGCACCGACTGGCTGGGCCGGGACGTGGCCAGCCGCGTCCTCGTCGGACTGCGCCTCAGCCTAGGCGTCGGGGTGCTGGCATCTGTCGGCTCGACGCTGATCGCTCTGGCGTTCGCGGCGCTGGCCGCGACGTTCGGCCGTGGCGTCGACGCCGCCATCACCTGGTTGGTCGATCTCTTCCTCGCGGTGCCGCACCTGGTGCTGCTGATCCTCATCACCTTCGCGCTGGGCGGCGGCACCAGCGCCGTCGTGCTGGCCGTTGCGTTGACCCACTGGCCGAGCCTCACGCGGGTGCTTATGGCGCAGGGAAGGGTCGTGGCGTCGACCGACTACGTCGCGGTCTCACGAGGCTTGGGCCATGGCCGGGGCCACGTGGCCGTACGACACGTGCTCGGACACCTGGTGCCCCAGGCCCTGGTGGGGGGCGTCCTGCTGTTCCCCCACGCGATCCTGCACGAGGCGGCGCTGTCCTTCCTCGGGCTGGGGGTCGACCCCGGTCAGCCAGCGGTGGGAGTGCTGCTGCGCGACTCGATGCGCTTCCTGTCGACCGGTCAGTGGTGGCTTGCGCTCCTGCCCGGCCTCTGCCTGCTGGTGCTGGTCAAGCTGATCGACACCATCGGCGAGAACGTCAGGATCCTGACCGACCCGAGGAGTCACCACGCATGAGCGCCACACAGAACGCACCGCTGCTGGAGGTGCGCGACCTCGCCATCTCCTTCAGCCAGTACGAGGGCTGGTTGCGCAGGCGCGTGGTGACGCCGGTGACGGGGATGTCCCTGACGGCGCGCGCGGGTGAGGTGACGGCGCTGGTGGGGGCCTCGGGTGCAGGCAAGACGCTGATGGGGCTGGCTGTGCTCGGGCTGCTCCCGGTGAACGCGTCGGCAACCGGCGAGATCACCTACGACGGCCGCCCACTCACGCCACGACGTCGCACGGAGGTCGTGGGCCGCGAGATCACGATGCTGCCGCAGGCGATCAGCCACCTTGACCCGACGGCGCGGGTGGGGGCGCAGGTGGCGCGTGCCCTGGAACTGGCGGGGGTGCCCGGCTCGGGCGCCCCTGCGGCGCTGGCTGCGCGGGGGCTCGAGGCCTCGGTGCTGCGGCGCTACCCGCACGAACTGTCCGGTGGCATGGCCCGACGGGTCCTGGCCGCGATGGCACTGGCTGGGACTCGGCGCCTCGTGATCGCGGACGAGCCGACTCCGGGCCTGGACCCCGCGGCCGTCGGGGTCGCGCTCGGGGACCTGCGCCGGCTGGCCGACGCGGGAGTGGCGGTGGTGCTCATCAGTCACGACGTGTCCGGGGTCTTGGAGGTGGCGGACCGCGTGGTCGTCACGGATCACGGCCGTACGCTCGAGACGGCGGACCCGGGCCAGTTCGCAGGCGACGGATCGCGTCTGAACCACCCCTACAGCCGCGCGCTGTGGCGCGCCCTGCCGAGCAATGACTTCGCGCTGCCCGGGCCAGAGGACGGTTTTGCTCATGAGAGCGCGCGGATGAGTGGGGCTGGGAGTGCCGTGGAGGGGCGTCGATGAGTCTGCGTGCCGAGGACGTGTGGTTTCGCCACCCGGGCGGGGACTGGATCCTGCGCGGTGCAAGCGTGGAGGTGGCCCCCGGCGAATCGGTGGGTGTGTGGGGTCCCTCGGGGGTCGGCAAGTCCACCCTGGGCAGGGTCCTGGCCGGCCATCTGCGACCCGAGCGCGGTCGGGTGAGCACCGAGTCCGGTCCCGTCACGGGCCCCGTGCGCGCGGTCCAGTACCTGGTCCAGGACGCCGCCTCCGCGATCAACCCGCGCTGGCGCATCGGCCGGGTGCTCGCCGAGGCCGGTCATCGCGATGACGGTCCGCTGGTCGAGAGCGACTGGCTGGGGCGGTTCCCGCACGAGCTCAGTGGGGGCCAACTCCAACGCGTCTGCTTGGCGAGGGCGCTGCGTGCGCGACCGCGGTACGTCGTGGCCGATGAGATCTCTGCGTCGCTGGACGCCGTCAGCCAGGTCCGCATGTGGCGCGACGTCATGAGTGAGGTGCGCGCCAGTGGCACCGGGCTCGTGGTCGTCTCGCACGACGCTGCCCTGCTCGATCGGGTCACCGATCGGGTGGTTGCCTGGCCACCGACTGACGATGTCGCCTCTCAGCAGCAGGGGAGCGCGCGAGTGAGATCTTCGTCTCATTGAGCGCGGCGCTCGTGTGGCCGCCCCGGCCCCTTTGAGCGTGCGTGTCATGGTGGAGGTCGACCGTCTGCTCCCGTCTCGGAAGGCCCGCTCGTGCTCGCCGTCTCCCTCACCCTGCTCGTCGGACTCGTCGTCGCCGGTGTGATCGTCCTCTACGTCGCCTACCCGCACCGCGGGGAGGCCCTGCCGCTGGCTCCCGCGGTGGGCGAGGTCATGGAGCGCGGTGTGCGTGCGCTGCCGCTCGTGGAGGACACTCCGCGCTCGTAGTGAGCCGTACGACTCCGACCCGGGCGCGAGGTCGGATGCCTCTGGGGTGTCTGGTTGGATTGCCCCATGGGTGAGTGGATCTACCTCATTGTCGGAATCGTCCTCGTGGCCGCGCTGGCCACGGGTGCTCTCGTCGCTGGGCGGCGCCGTTCGGCGCTCCCGCCTGCGCCGACGAAGCCAGAGCTTCGTGAGAGCGGCACCGAGGTTGAGGCGAAGCCTGACCAGGCGCCGGTCGTCGAGGCAGGGCCGGACGAGGCAGGGCCGGACGAGGCAGGGCCGGACGAGGCGGCGCTGGATGCCGCAGGCCCGATCACCCTCGAGAAGCCCGAGGGGACGGCCTCCCGGCTGGTCCGCCTGCGCGAGCGACTCTCGCGCAGTCAGGGCGCGCTGGGGCGTGGCCTGCTCGCGCTCCTGAGCCGCGACCGTCTCGATGAGGACACCTGGGAGTCGATCGAGGACACGCTCCTGGCCGCCGACATCGGGGTCGCTCCGACCCAGCAGCTGGTGGACAACCTGCGTACGCGGTTGCGGGTCGAGGGCGGCTCGGTGGCCGACGCCCAGGCAGTGCTGCGCGAAGAGCTCGTCGCGTTGGTCGGCCCGGACATGGACCGGCGGCTCCAGGTCAGTGGCGCGGACGGCAACCCCGGAGTGGTCCTCGTGGTCGGCGTCAACGGCGCAGGCAAGACCACCACCGTCGGCAAGATCGCCCGCATCCTCGTCTCCCAGGACCGTACGGTCACGCTCGGCGCTGCGGACACGTTCCGCGCCGCCGCTGCAGAGCAGCTGTCCACGTGGGGCGAGCGCGTCGGCGTGGACGTCGTCCGCGGCCCCGAGGGCAGCGATCCCGCGAGCGTGGCGTTCGAGGCGGTCAAGCAGGGCATGGAGACGGGCGTCGACACGGTGCTCGTGGACACGGCCGGACGCCTCCAGAACAAGGCGGGGCTCATGGATGAGCTCGGCAAGGTCAAGCGCGTCATCGAGAAGCAGGCGCCCGTCACCGAGGTCCTGCTCGTCCTCGACGCGACCACCGGACAGAACGGCATGATCCAGGCCCGCGTGTTCAGCGAGATCGTGGACGTCACCGGCATCGTGCTGACCAAGCTCGATGGCTCCGCGAAGGGCGGCATCGTCGTCGCCGTGCAGCGCGAGCTCGGCGTCCCGGTCAAGCTCGTCGGTCTCGGCGAAGGTGCCGACGACCTGGCCCCGTTCGATCCGGGTGCCTTCGTGGACGCCCTCCTGGGCTGACGACCCGTGGCCTGACTAGTCCTGGGCTGACGAGTCCTGGGCTGACGGCTCCTAGGCTGACGACTCCCGCCCCAGCAGGCCGAGGTTGCCGGGTGCGTGGGGACCCGAAGGTCAGGCGCGGGCCCGCAGGGCGCGTACGGCGTCCTCGACCAGCGTCTGCGCCCGGCTGTCGAAGCTGTGCTCGGCCGCGATGCGCGCCGCGAGGTCGCGGCGGGCCTGCGCATCGGGCCACGCGTCGAACGGCGGCTGCAGCAGGTGGCCGAGGTCCTTCTCGTCGCGGAAGGGGACCACGAGACCGTGGAAGGTCTCCTCGATGCCGTCCACGTGGTCGCTGGCCACGCGCGCACCGCACGCGGCCGCGTCGAAGAGGCGATTCGACATGAAGGCGTCGCGCAACATGTCGTGGTGGTGGTCGTTCAGTACGACGCTGGCTGAGGCGTACATGGCGCCGAGCTCGTCGTTGGCCACGGCCTCCGACGTCACGAGCTCCTTCGGGAGGAACTCGGCCCAGTCCCGACCGTGCAACGTCAGGTCCACGCCAAGGGCAAGTGCGGAGCGCACCGCGAGGCGGTAGACGCCGCGCGAGTTGCCGACGAAGAGCGTCGTGGGGCCGGAGTCCGGGACGGCGCGGTCGGGGTTGAACAGCGTGGGATCGGTGCACTGGAGCATGGGCTCCACCCGGATCCCCCAGTCGCGGGTGATCTCCCGGCTCCACCGCAGGCTGGCGGCGTAGACGAGGTCGTAGCGCGCCAACTCCTCGGGCGTGACCATGTCGGGGTGGCTGATCACCCACTGCACGTGGAGCGGGCCGGGGCGCGTGGCGACCCGATCCAGGCCGCGCAGGACCAGCACCACGTCGTCGTGGTCGCGCGTGGCTCGGTGGCGGGCGTCGCGCCGGTCGATGGCGACGTCCTGGCCCTGCTTGATGAGCGCGTCCGCCAGTGATCGCGCGAAGGGAGTGTCGCCCCACTTCTCGCCCCGCGGTGCGGACGGTGCCGCAATGTCGATGGCCCACCGCAGCCGCGGCGGTGACTCGTTGATCCGATCCATCGTGCGCAGCACGGGCACGGTGACCAGTACGGGGTCATCGAGCGGGTCCGGGTGGCCCAGCGAATGTGTCTCGTTGCGCAGGTCGACCACGTCGAAGCCGACGCGTTCCAGCAGATGCGGAGTGTGGTCCTGCGGCGTCTCGTGGCCGACCGAGGCCAACACCTGCAGGGCGTCGAGCAGTTCGTCGGGGGCCGCGTACTCCTCGCGCGAGGCGATCGCGCTGAAGGGATCCAGCATCGTGCGCCCCTGGCCTTGCGCGGCTGCGCGCAGCCCGAGGTCGGTCTCGGCGAGGACACTGCGGAAGCGTCCGTCGAGACCCTCGAGCGCGACGAGCGCGTCGCGACGGACCATCACCACGGGGGAGATCGGTGCAGGAAGGGTGCACCGTCCCATGCGCTCCGCATCGGCGATCGGGTGATCATGCAGCAGCGCCGTGGGGTGGGGACCCCGCAGCCACGCCGCGCCTGCGGTCTGCACCAACAGTCGCGGGTCGGTGACGACGGGCTGGACCAGGGCGGTCTCCTCGTCGAGGTGTCGCGCCAGCGAGGCGAGGGGGGTGCGCGGCGGGAGCGCCTCGGGTCGCACGAGAGCCACGGCCCTGCCGCGGGTGAGGGCGATCCCGATGTTCATGGCCACGTTCACGTTGACGTCAGGCTTGACGGCCACGTACGCGGCGTGGTCCAGGACGGTGCTGACGCTGGCCGCGAACAGGTGGTGCGAACGCGTGAGCTGACGCCCGAGAAGGACGATCTCGTGGTGCTCGTCGGGAGTCGTCGTGAGCCACTCCAGGGTGCGGCGCGGGTTGGCGTTGAGGTCGACCACCACCGACACGAGGTCGTCGACCGCTTCGACGGCCGCCACCGCTGACCAGTCGACCAGTTCGCGTCCCAGGACGAGCGAGGTCCAGTCGGGACCCCGCAGCGCCGGCTTGCGGGGCCGCCGCGTGAACTGCACCTCGACAGGGCGAAGCTCGTGGGTCCGCGACACGCGCAGCATCAGGTCGCGATCCGTCGCCGGACCCACCTCTGGGTCGAAGCCGCCCGCGGCCAGGATCACGTCGCGCCGCACCAGCGTCGTCGACAGGTCCACGGGGAAGCCGTCGAGGAGGTCGCGTCTGCGCCGAGCCACCACGCCTCCGCCGGCGTGTACGAGCGGGAGGTCCTCGTGGGTGAGGTGGCCGACGAGACGGCTGAGGTGATCGGGGTGCCACGCCCGACCGGAGTCCATGAACGCGACGAGCTCGGTGCTCGCCTCGGCCACGGCGTGGTTCAGGGCCTCCCCGCGGGTGGCGAAGCTGGACGTGGCGAGGCGGATCCGCGGGTCGAAGGCCGCGATCCCGGCGACGATCGCCTTCGTGTCGTCGGCAGACTGCTGGTCCACGACGACCAGTTCCCAGTCGGGCAGAGTCTGGGCCCGCAGGCTGGCGATGGACTGTCGTACGTGCGCCGCTGCGTCGTGGGCCACCATGACCACGCTGACCTGCGGAGCACCACCGGGGGTGCCCTGCGCGAGCCCGGCAGGAGCGGCAGGGCGCGGGCCTCGACGGCGCTGGGAGGAGGCCCACTCGCGCGCCGCGTCGAGCGCGGCAGCCCGGTAGGCGCCCCACGTCACCGGCTGCGGCAGGACCCTGGTGGGCAGCAGGGTCTCGGGGGTGGCCCCGATGAGCCAGTGCGACAGCACGCCGTAGGGGTGTTCGCGGGAGTCCTGGTCGATCTCGTAGATGACCTTCGGGTCCACGAGCGGGTGCGGGGCGAACCGGTTGCGCCGGCGCCGCTCCGCGAAGTACCAGGCCAGTGGGTGGAGGCCGGACCTGCGGATCATCCGACGTCGCTGGAGCCAGGAGACCTCGAACAGGGGGTGGGGGGAGACCTCGAGTTCGACCGCCAGTGCGGCGGCGGCGCGGTCGTCTGGCACCTTGCGGCCCGTCTGGGCCGCGACCCATTCGGCGTCGATCACGCCTGAGGCAAGAAGTGCCTCGACGGGGTCGCTGATGATCGGTTCCGGGCGCGGGGGGAGCGCCGGGGGTGGCGTCTCAGCCGACATCGGTGTACCTCACCAGCGGGTAGAGGGGGCGCAGCAGCGCGGGGGCGGGGTGGAGTCGCTCGTTGTCGCGCAGCGGGTAGCGCTCCGCCGTTGCCTCGAGGTAGTCGCGCACGCCAGCGAAACGGGCCGGCATCGCCCGTTCGCACAGGGTCAGCAGCCGGTCGGAGTCCAGGCCGTACGGGTCGTAGCGCAAGGTGTCGATCTTGGCGTACGGAAGTCGTGCCGAGTCGAGGATGCGGTCCGCCATCGCCGCCGCGGGGTTCCAGGGCTCGGCCGCGCGCTCGCGCAGCGCGTCCCACTCCGTGCGGCCGTGCGGCCACGGTGCACGACGGGTGGCCCACCACTGGACGCGCCGCCGGGCGACCCGCTTGTCGTGCGGGGTCTCCTGGAAGTAGGTGCTGGAGACGAACCCGGCGTCATAGAGCGACTGCGACAGGCCGATCTCGTAGCGGCGGATCACCTGGCGGCGCTTCGAGATCGGCTCCAGGGTGTTCCAGAACGTACGGAACGTGTGGGACTGGGCGACCCACGGGCGGAACGCCACGAAGAAGGACTGCAGGTGCGGTGCGTGGCGGCGCGCCCCGCTGAGGCCCCAGAAGTCGACCTCCCGCTCGGCCATGGCCGAGAAGACGGGGTCGTAGGAGTCGTGGGCGAAGACGTAGCTGTCGTTGCAGACGATGACCTCGTCGTACCCGCTCAGGTCACCTGCGTGCGCGAGGCCGACCTTGTAGCTGAAGAAGTCGTAGCCGTAGTTGGCACGCTCGACGAGGTCGCACCGCTCCTGGAGCCACGCGCGCTCCTCGGGGCGCAGGCGCGCGGTCGAACACACGACGAGGCGGCTGACCGAGGCGGCGAGGGCCTCGATCTGGCCACGCACGTGCGGTCGTACGACGCCCTCGACGTCGAAGTGCGCCATCACGGCCAGTCGGGACACGGGCGCACCTTAACAAGTGCGCAGCGACAGCGACGCGTTCACATGCTCGTAACACGAGGGGCGAATCGGTTGCCTGTTTGCAACACACGCAACGGCGGCGCGAAACCTGCGCCCCGCACAGTTCAGCCATCGGGTGGTGCCCGGACGTGACAGCGCGGTCGCGCCGGGCGGACCACCTCCACGAATTCGCATTGGAGGAGCCATGGATTACGGCTACCACGCGTGGATGCTCGTCGCAGCAACCTTGGTCGTCATGATGACGGTCCCCGCGCTGGCACTGTTCTACGGGGGCATGGGACGCTCTCGCTCGGTGCTGAACATGATGATGATGTCCTTCGGCACGATCGGCATCGCCGGCGTCGTCTACGTCCTGTGGGGCTGGTCGATGTCGTACGGCTCCGAGGACATCGCGATGCTGTTCAACAACCCGTTCGAGACCTTCGGGCTCAAGGGGTTGGCGGGGCAGGACTACATCTTCGTCGGCTTCCAGCTGACCTTCGCGGTCATCACGGCCGCACTGATCAGCGGCGCGATCGCCGACCGCATGAAGTTCTCGGCGTGGATGCTGTTCGTTCCGCTGTGGCTGACGCTGAGCTACTTCCCGCTCGCCCACATGGTGTGGGGCGGCGGCTTCCTCTCGGGCGAGGCGGGCAGCCTGGCTGACCGCGTCTTCGGCGGCGGGCTCGCGCCGGTCGACTACGCCGGCGGCACCGTGGTCCACATCAACGCCGGTATCGCCGGCCTGGTCCTGGTCCTGATGCTCGGCAAGCGCATCGGCTTCGGCAAGGAGCCCTTCAAGCCGCACAACCTGCCGCTCACCATGATCGGCGCAGGCATGCTGTGGGTCGGTTGGTACGGCTTCAACGTGGGCTCGATCGTCTTCGGCGGTGAGTCGGCCGAGGCCGACGCCGGTCAGTTCCTCTCCGAGACCTCGCTGGTGTGGCTGAACACGACCGTCGCCGCGTGCGCCGCGATCTGTGGCTGGCTCCTGGTCGAGCGCATCAAGCACGGCAAGGCCACCTCCCTGGGGGCCGCCTCCGGCGTCGTCGCCGGTCTGGTCGCCATCACCCCGGCGGCGGGCGCGCTCTCGCCGGTCGGCTCGATCATCCTCGGCCTGGTGGCCGGTGGACTGTGCGCCCTCGCGGTGAGCCTCAAGTACCGCCTCGGCTACGACGACGCGCTCGACGTGGTCGGCGTGCACCTGGTCGGCGGACTCGTCGGCACCGTCGGCGCGGGCCTGCTGGCCACCTCGGGCGGCCTGTTCTACGGCGACGGCTTCGAGCTGACCGCCCTCCAGATCCTGATCGCGCTCATCGCCATGGCGTGGTCCGGCGTGGCCACCGTGATCGTGGCCCTCGTGGTCAAGGCCGTCATCGGTCTGCGCGCCGACGAGGAGGACGAGATCGAGGGTCTGGACGTCTCCGAGCACGGTGAGTCCGCCTACGACCTGGGTGGCACCTCGGGTGCGCGTCGCGGAATCATCGGGGGAGCAACCGTTCCCGCAGCCAAGACTGAAGAGGAGGTCACGGCATGAAGCTCGTCACCGCGGTCATCAAGCCGCACAAGTGGGAGGAAGTCCGTGAGGCGCTGGAGACCTTCGGGGTCAACGGCATGACGGTCTCCGAGGTCAGCGGCTACGGCCGGCAGAAGGGTCACACGGAGGTCTACCGCGGCGCTGAGTACGACATCGCCCTGGTGCCCAAGATCCGCCTCGAGATCGTGGTCGAGGACACCGACGCCGAGGACGTGGTCGGGATCATCGTCAAGACCGCGCAGACCGGCCGGATCGGGGACGGCAAGGTGTGGGTCAGCCCCATCGACACCGTGGTCCGGGTCCGTACGGGCGACAAGGACGACGCGGCGCTGTGAGTGCCGACCAGCCGCAGGCCCGACCCCCGCACGGGGTCGGGCCTGCGGCCCGTCTCGCCAGGTCCCGGGCCGCCGACCAGCGGTGCCGGGACGCGTACGCCGCAGCGGGAGCTCCCGACTCCGGGGTCGCCCTGGTGGCGGTCGGTGGCTACGGCCGCGAGGAGCTCGCGCCGCACTCCGACCTCGACGTCGTGCTCGTCGGTGAGGGCGACGTCGACCTCAACGCCTGGGCCCACGCGGTCTGGGAGCCGCTGTGGGACCGCCCCGCCGATCCCGCGGCCGCGCACCACCGGCTCGACCACGCGGTACGCACTCTGGCCCAGATGCAGGAACGGGCCGCCGCCGACGTCCGGGTCGGTTCGGGGCTGCTGGACGTACGGCACGTCGCCGGGGACCCCGGGCTGACGCTGCGGTTGCGATCACTCCTCCTGGCGCAGTGGCGCCGGGACGCCCGCCGACTGCTGCCCGAGCTCGCTGCCCTGACGCGTCGGCGCCACGACACGATGGGGGAGCTGGCGCACGCCTCGGTCCCCGATCTCAAGGAGTGCGAGGGCGGCCTGCGCGACGCCACCGTGCTGCGCGGACTCGTGGCCACGTGGCTCGTCGACGTCCCTGCAGCGGAACTGGAGCGCAGCCGCCTCGCCCTGCTGGATGTCCGCGACGCCGTGCACCTGGTGTCCGGGCGTGCCACGGACCGGGTGGCGCCCGAGGTGTGGAGCGGGGTCGCCGAGGTGCTGGGCATCGCGGACGAACGCACGCTGCAGACCTCCGTCCGGGAGCAGGGGCGTCGGCTCGCCCACCTGTCCCACGTGGCGTGGCGCCGCGTCGATGCGGTGCTCGCTGGACCTGCCGTACGCGGGCGTCGGCGCCCCGAGATGGTTCCGCTCGCGCCCGGCATCGCGTTGTCGGGCGGTGAAGTGGTCCTCACCCAGGCGGCCCGCCCTGAACGCGATGCCACGTTGCTGCTGCGGTGCGCGGCACTGGCCGCCGAGCGGGACGTACCGCTCTCTCCGGTGACCGCCGCCAGGCTGGTGCGCGAGTGCCCGGCCCTGCCCGACCCGTGGCCCGGCGCAGCGCGCGAGGCGCTCGTGCGGTTGCTGGCCGCGGGGCCAGGGCTCCGCGGTGTCTGGGCGACGCTGGAGGAGACCGGCGCGACCCAGACGTTCTTGCCCGAGTGGGATCGGGTGCGCCTGCTGCCGCACGCCTCCACGATTCATCGGTGGACGGTCGATCGCCACATGGTGGAGACCTGCGTCGAGGCCTCGGCCCTCATCAGGCGGGTCGCTCGCCCCGACGTACTCATGGTGGCGGCACTGCTGCACGACATCGGCAAGGGTGGACTCACCGAGCACAGCGTCGCCGGGGCACCGGTGGCCCGCGCCATCGCGAGCCGGATCGGCTTCGACGACGCCGAAGCAGACCTCGTCGCCACCCTCGTCCGCCACCACCTGCTCCTGTCGGCGATGGCGACCGGGCGCGACGCAGAGGATCCCGAGACCCGTGCCCAGCTGCGGGCCGCGGTCCGCTCACCCGAGGCATTGGCGCTGTTGCATGCGCTGACCGAGGCGGACGCACGTGCCACCGCAGCCCAGGCGTGGACGGACTGGCGTGCCAGCCTCGTTGCCCACCTGGTGAGTCGGGTGTCGGACGGCTGGGACGGCGACGACGCGGTGGCGGCCCCCGCACCCGCTGGCTGGGAAGAGGAGTGGGGCCCGCTCGGCGAGGACCCCCTGGTGCAGGTGGTCGAGCACTCAGATGGGGCCACCGTCGTGGTCGCAGCCGTCGATCGGGTGGGCCTCCTCGCGGACGTGGCGGCGAGTCTGGCCCTGCTGCGGACCTCGGTGCGCAGCGCCCGCGCCTGGGAGGACGGTCGTCACGGCCTGTCCTCGTGGGAGGTGAGCGGATCAGTCCCGCCGTCGGCTCTCCTGCGGGACCAGTTGCGTACGGTCGCCTCCGGCGAGGCGCGCCTGGACCGGCTGAAGTTGCCCGGTGATCTCCTCGAACCGGGGATCGTCGTCCACCCCGACGCCAGCCGTACGGCCACGGTCATGGAGGTGCGCACCGGGGACCGTCCCGGTGTCGTCCACCACGTCTGCGCGGCGTTGGCGTCGATCGAGTTGAGCGTCCGATCGGCGCACATCGACACGTTGGGCCCCCAAGCCGTCGACGTGTTCTACCTGACGGAGCCGGGCGCCGGGGCGCTCACCGACGCCCGGGCTGCGGAGGCTGCGCACGCGGTGCGGGCCGCGTTGACTCCGGTGCCCCCAGGTTGACGCGGCTGCCCAAAAGCGCGGGTGGCGGCGTGGGGCTTGTAGGCTGGAACGACTCCGAGCGCCCGTCCGTGGGCCGACCGACCGCTTGAGGACTGCCTTGTTCGCCACTCTTTCCGACCGTCTTGCCGAGACTTTCAAGAACCTCCGCGGCAAGGGCCGGCTCTCCGAGGCCGACATCGACGCCACCGCGCGCGAGATTCGTATCGCGCTGCTCGAGGCCGACGTCGCCCTGCCGGTCGTCAAGGAGTTCGTGGCCGCGGTCAAGGAGCAGGCGCGCTCCGCTGAGGTGTCCGCTGCCCTCAACCCGGCGCAGCAGATCATCAAGATCGTCCACGCCGAGCTCGTCGAGATCCTCGGCGGGGAGACGCGCCGGCTGCGTTACGCCAAGTCCGGCCCGACGGTCATCATGCTCGCCGGCCTCCAGGGTGCCGGAAAGACGACCCTGGCGGCCAAGCTCGCGCTGTGGCTCAAGGAGCAGAACAAGACGCCGCTGCTGGTGGCCGCAGACCTCCAGCGCCCCAACGCAGTGCAGCAGCTCCAGGTCAACGGCGAGCGCGTCGGCGTACCCGTGTTTGCTCCCCAGCCCGGCAATGGCATCGGGGACCCGATCGACGTGGCGCGCGCGTCGGTCGAAGAGGCCAAGCGCACGTTGCACGACGTCGTCATCATCGACACGGCGGGTCGCCTCGGCGTCGACGCCGAGTTGATGGCGCAGGCTGCCGGCATCCGCGACGCGGTCCAGCCGGACGAGGTCCTCTTCGTCGTCGACGCGATGATCGGTCAGGACGCCGTCACCACGGCGCAGGCGTTCCTCGAGGGCGTGGGCTACGACGGCGTCGTGCTCACCAAGCTTGACGGTGACGCGCGCGGTGGAGCGGCGCTGTCCATCCGGTCCATCACCGGGCGTCCGGTCATGTTCGCCTCCAACGGCGAGAAGCTCACCGACTTCGATCTCTTCCACCCCGACCGGATGGCCTCGCGCATCCTCGACATGGGCGACATGCTCACCCTGATCGAGCAGGCGGAGAAGGCGTTCGACTCCGAGCAGGCGATGAAGGCCGCCGAGAAGCTCGGCACCAAGGACGGCTTCACCCTGGAGGACTTCCTCCAGCAGATGCAGCAGATCCGCAAGCTCGGGTCCATGTCCAAGCTGATGGGCATGCTCCCGGGGATGGGGCAGTTCCGCGATCAGTTGGAGAACTTCGACGAGCGAGAGATCGACCGCCTCCAGGCGATCATCCAGTCGATGACCCCTGCGGAGCGGGACAACCCGAAGATCATCGATGGTTCCCGCCGCGCCCGTATCGCCAAGGGATCGGGTCGCACGGTCACCGACGTCAATCAGCTGGTGGACCGCTTCTTCGAGGCCCGCAAGATGATGGAGCAGATGGCGCGCGGCGGCGGCATGCCCGGGATGCCGGGGATGCCCGGCATGGGCGGCGGCAAGCGCTCCGGGGCCAAGCAGCCCAAGAAGGCCGCGGGCAAGAAGGGCAAGCGCGTCTCCGGCAACCCCGCCAAGGCCGCCCAGCAGAAGGCAGCCTCCGACAAGGCGGCCTCCGAGCGCGCCGCTTCGGCCAACCCGTTCGGAAACCCCGGGGGCGCCGAGGTCGACTACGAGCAGGCGGCAGCCGCGCTCGACCTGCCGAAGGACTTCTCGAAGTTCCTCAAGTGAGGCGCTGACGGTGGGCACGACCCTGGTCGTCGACGGAGCCAACGTGGTGGGGTCGCGTCCCGACGGTTGGTGGAAGGACCGTGCCGGCGCGGCGCGGCGGCTTCACGAGCAGTTGGTGGTCGCGGACCTGCCGCACGACCGAGTGGTCCTCGTCCTGGAGGGCGGCGCCAAGGGTGGCGTGCGCGCCGGACGGGACGCGCACGTCACGACCGTGCACGCGCCCAAGGATGGTGACAGCGAGATCGAGCGTCAGGCCGAGGTGGCCCTCGCCCGCGGTGATCGCGTCACCGTGATCACCGCAGACGGGTTCCTGCGAGCCCGGGTCCAGGGCAAAGGCGCCATGCCCATGAGCCCGAGCTGGCTGCTCGACCGTCTCTGAGTCGACGTGGTCCGCCCTCACGGGAGGGGGATGGACACCACCGACCCGCCTTCAGGGCACACCGAGCACGTGGTCACCCATGCCTTGGACCGGCCGAACGTCAGGCCGTACGGAGCGGGCAGGTCAGCGGCGATCATGGTGGGCGTTGCCCCGGGGTTCACCTTGACCAGGGAACCCATCGGCAGGCCCGAGGCGTTCAGCAGTCCGTCCGTGGCGAGCTGGACGGCGTACAGGGTTCCGTCGAACCAGTCGATGTCGGTCACGTTGGTGAGGCCGGTGGCCCAGACCGACTGCTTGCCGGACTTGTTGATGCGGATGATGCGTGAGGCGCCAGCCGCGAAGGGGAACCCGGTCAGCTCGCTGACGTAGTACGCCCCGTCAGGGCCGCGCGTGACCGACGTCGGCACCGACTGCATCGCAATCGGGTCGAACGGCGGGAACGGTGCAGGCGCCGTGCCGGGGGAGCCGAGCACGGCCACGGTGGAGATCGTGCCGTCCGGGCGGGTGCGCACGATGGTGTTGGCGCCCGCGTCGGCGACGGTCCATCCACCGTGGTCCAGGAGAACCCCAGCGGGGTTGGTGTCCGGCCCGGCTCCGTCCGGGTCATTGGCCAATTCGTAGGCGGCCAGGTCGGCCACCGCCTTCGGTGCCTTCCCGGGCTTCGAGCCGGGAGCCTTGCCCCACGCGGTGCCCGCGTATCCCTTGGCGACGGTCCCCATCAGCTGTCCCTCGGCGGGCAGTTGGGTGCGTACGGAGGGGTGGTTGCCCAGCCCGATCGTGAGGACGTAGCGACGCCCCGGGCCCAGCACGACGTCGGTGGGACCGATCGCGGACGAGCCGTCCGCGGCTGCCAGCGACGGGAGGCCGGTGACGACTCGGGTGACGTGCCCGTTCTTGATGCGTGCGAGCGCGCCGGAGGTGCCGAAGCAGACCTCGCCCTCGGCGCCCGTCAGGCACGGCCCGGATCCGCCTCGGCCGGCCTCGGCCACGTACAGCGTGCTCTTGGTCCAGACGAGGTCACGTGGATTGTCCAACCCAGTGGCCTCGACCTTCCACGTGCGGCCGGAGGCCGTAGCGGGGGACGAGGTGAGGGCTGCGAGGGGAGTGGCGACCAGAGCAGTCGTCGTGAGGATCGTCGCGATGGTGCGGGTGTGGCTGCCAATGGTCGACATGGTCTCCTCCAAGTTCACAGACCAGCCCAGTCTCCGCCCGGAATTTCGGGTGCCGCCAGCCCCACATGGGGGATGTTGCTGGCTAGGGTCACAGCATGAGCGTGCTCAAGTTCTCAGGACCTGTCCTCCCCGAGGGTGAGCCTCGCGATGTCTACGTCGTCGACGGCCGCGTGACCTTCGAGACCCATGCCGGTGCGGACACCGCCGCCCGCGGCTGGTTGGTGCCCGGGTTGGTCGACGCGCACAACCATCTGGGGCTGGAGGACCACGGAGCGATCTCGGACGAGGAGATCCTGGTCCAGGCGCTGGCCGACCGCGACACCGGCGCGCTGCTCCTGCGCGACTGCGGCTCACCCAGTGACACCCGCTGGGTGCAGGAGCGAGTTGACCTTCCTCACCTGATTCGCTGCGGGCGGCATCTGGCGCGCACGCGGCGCTACATCCGCAACTTCGGGTTCGAGATCGAGCCCGACGAGCTGGTGACGTACGCGGCCGAGCAGGCTCGCGAGTCGGACGGTTGGATCAAGCTGGTGGGGGACTGGATCTCGCGCGAGGAGGGTGACCTGGCGCCCTCGTTCCCGCTGGATGCGTTCCGCGCCGCGATCTCCGCCGCCCATGCCGAGGGCGCGAAGGTGACGGCACACTGCTTCGGCACCGATGTGCTCCAGGGGCTGCTGGACGCGGGCATCGACTGCATCGAGCACGGCACGGGGCTGGGCACCGAGCACATCGAACAGATGGTGGCGGGCGGGGTGGCGTTGGTGCCGACGGTCCAGCAGACGGCCAAGTTCCCCCAGTTCGCCGCCGACGGGCGCGAGAAGTTCCCCGCCTATGCCACCACGATGGACGACCTGTACGCACGGCGTCGTGACGTACTGATGAATGCGTGGGAGGCCGGAGTCGGGCTGTTCGTGGGCTCTGACGGCGGAGGCGTGGCTCGGCACGGCGAGCTGGCCGGGGAGATCGAGGCGATGGTGGAGATGGGTCTTCCCGCCGCGGACGTCATCGCGGCCGCGTCGTGGCGCGGGCGCGCCTGGCTGGGACACGACTCCATCACCGAGGGCGCGAGCGCCGACTTCGTCGTCTACGACGCCGACCCGCGCACGGACCTCTCGACGCTGCGTCGCCCCGTCGCCGTCGTGCTCCGTGGGGTGGTCGTCGCCTGAGCGTGCGAGGGCCTCAGCGTGGCGTCGGTTGCACACGCTCACCCCGGGAGAACATCAGCACGGTGAGCACGATGGCCCACACCACGGCGATTCCTCCCAGCACGAGCGGTGCGACGAGCGTCAGCACGAACGCAGAGGCGAAGGCGGACATGCGCGGGTGTTCGCTCACGCTCGCCGGCGTTGTCAGGTGCTGGCTGCTTGCGTTGCAGGCGATGGCCACCGTGAAGCTCGTCGGCGTGAACTTGAAGACTCCCTCCACGTCGTTGATCGAGACCGTCACAGAGGGTTCCGTCAGCGGCACGGCCGAGCCGGTCACGGGGTCAGTGACCTCGCAGGTGACAGATTCCGCCCTGTCCTCGTGGAACCAGATGAGGTAGTCGGTGCCCGGCGTGACGTCCACGACCTGGGCCGTGCCGTCCTCAGGCAGCGCCTCCCGAGGCTGCGTGAGGACCTCGACCGTACTCATGAACCCCGCCA
This sequence comes from Actinomycetes bacterium, assembly GCA_023460975.1. Lineage (GTDB taxonomy): Bacteria > Actinomycetota > Actinomycetes > Propionibacteriales > Nocardioidaceae > Nocardioides. The sequence continues at coordinate 167,318 of JAEWOG010000099.1, read as the reverse complement.
CGAAGGCGGCGACGCCCGCCACCAGGAGCAGACCCGGACCGAGGAACCACCACACGCTCGGGCGCGGGCGCCCGTCGGGGCGCGGACTGTCATGGGGTGGGTTCGGCGTCGATGCGTAGTAGCCGGCTGGGTCGCTCACGGCCCCATCGTGGCCCAGAGCCTAGGAGGCGCGCGAGCGCGACAGCAGCCAGATGAAGTACGGCGCCCCCAGCAGCGAGACAACCAGGCCGACCGGGACCTGAGCAGGCGCGATCACCACGCGGCCGACGAGGTCGCTGATCACGACGAGGGAGGCGCCCAGCAGGACGGCCACGCCGACGACCCGTGAGTGTCGTGATCCCACGAGAGCTCGTGCTGCGTGCGGGGCGACGAGGCCGACGAAACCGACCACGCCGATGGCCCCCACGGCGGTGGCGGCCAGGAGCGCGGCGACGCCGAGGACGAGGAGCCGCGTGGCTTCGAGCCGTACGCCGACCGCTCGCGGCGTGTCGTCATCGAGCGCCAGGAGGTCGAGTTCGCGGCGCACCAGGAAACAGACGGGCACAGCCACGGCGAGCACGACCAGAACGGGGACGACCTGGTCCCAGGTGCGGCCGTACGTCGTTCCCGACAGCCAGGTGAACAGTCGCGGTGTGTCCCACGGGTTGGAGCGCACGAGGAGGAACGTGCTGGCCGCCGTCGTGGTGTACCAGACGCCGATGCCGACCAGGACCAGTCGGTCGCTGTCCAGGCCTCCGCGCCAGGCGAGGGCGTACACGACGGCAAAGGCCGCGACCGCGCCCGCGATCCCGGCGAGCATCACGTGCTGCGTGTTGGGCGCCACCGAGACGCTCGCCGTGACGACGATGACAGCCCCCAAACCGGCGCCGCCGGTGATGCCGAGCAGCCCCGGCTCCGCCAACGGATTGCGGCAGGTGGCCTGGACGAAGGTCCCTGACAGCGCGAGGGCTGCGCCTGCGGCCACGGCGGCGATCACGCGAGGGCTGCGCTCGTTGAGGGTGAACTCGACCAGGGGGCCCGCCTCACCCCTCAACCACACCACGACGTCTCCCGCCAACAGCCACGTGTGACCGCCCACCAGGCCCAGCAGCGTGCTGGCGCCGAGGAGCGCGACGAGGAGTACGACCAGGGCCGCGTACGCCCTCCGCCCCGGGATGCGCGTGGCCGTGGGCTGCGGTCGAGAGCGCCCGGCGGTGCGCATCGTGCGCGCCAGGGCCACCATGACCACTCCACCCAGCAGCGTCGTGGCCACGCCGGTGGGGACGGCGAGCGCCTCCTCGGCGCCCAGAAGGGCGCGGACGAGGGCGTCGGCGCCCACCACGACCACCGCGCCCGTGAGACCGGCGGCGGGGATGAGCGTCGCGTGGGTCAGCAGGCCGGGGATCCCTCGGCCCAGTGCGCGGACCAGAACGGGTGCCACGAGGCCCACGAACCCGATGGGGCCGGCCAGCGTCACTGCGCTGGCCGTGAGCAGGACCGCCATCAGGACGGCCAGCACGCGGGTGGACCGCACCGGGATGCCGAGGCTGACCGCGGTGTCGTCGCCGAGCGAGAGGATGTCGAGGCGCCGGGCCATGAGCAGCGCGCCCACCGTGACGAGGACGACCACGGGCAGGGCGTTGCGGAAGGTGGCGAAGCCCAACTGGCTGAGCGACCCACTGCCCCACGCGAACAGGCTGGTCGTCTCCTCCTCGAAGAGGATGAGCAGCGTCGACGTCGCCGCTTGGGTGGCCATCGCGACCGCCGCGCCGGCCAACACCAGCCGGGTCGACTGGGTTCCCGAGCCCGCCAGTGCCAGCACGAGCGTCGCGGCGATGATCCCCCCGAGGAAGGCCACCCCCGCCGAGCCCCACACGGGCAACGACCAGCCGAGCACGGCCGCGGCCGTGACGGCGAGGTACGCACCGCCGGTCACGGCCAGCGTGTCCGGCGAGGCCAGGGGGTTGCGCGCGATGGAGGAGAACAGGCAGCCCGCGACCCCCAGCCCGAATCCGACGGCGATGCCGGCCGCGAGGCGCGGAAGACGTGACCCCATGACCACGTCGGCGGTTCCCACGCCCGATCCGTTGAGGGCGGAGTCGTCGCCGAGGGCCCAGCGGAACAGGTCCCAGGTCCCGAGCCCCGAGGTTCCTTGGGTCAGGTGCCAGGCCCCCAGCAACACCAGGACGGCCGTGAGAGCGACCAGGACGCTGGCCGCGCCGAGCCGTCTCGCAGCAGGGGCAGGGGCCTCGGCCCGTACGTCTGGGCGCTGTTCCACAGCAGTCACTGGTGTCCTCCGTCCGTGGGAGTGGTGGGGTCCTGGCAGGCGATCAGTTGGTCAGGACGTCGACGTAGGCCTCGACGATCTGCTCGCTGGATCGGGGACCGCCGAACATCCAGATGCCGGCGGGGAAGGCGTGGGCGTTGCCGTCAACGACGGACGGCAGTTTCTTCCACACGGCGTTGGACTGAACTTTCTCGAGGAACTCCTTGCCGTCCGGGTCGACCGTTCCGGTGTGCAGCAGCAGCACGTCGCCGACCTCAGTCATGCCCTCGATGTCGGTCTGCCCCAGCCCGTAGGCCTCGTCGACCTTGCCGGTCCAGGCGTTGGTGAGTCCCAGCTCCTCCCCGAGTTCGCCGACGAGACTGCCCTGCCCGAACGGTCGCAGGGCGACGTTGCCGCCGCTGATCCACCCGTCGAAGTAGACGAAGTCGGTCGTGGAGAGGTCTGCGTCGGCGAGCTGCTCGGTCGCCTCGGCGAGGGTGGCGTCGAACTCGTCGAGCACGACCTCGGCACGCTCGGTGCGTCCCGTTGCCTCGGCGATGAGCTCGAACGTGGTCTTCATCTGGCCGATCGGGTCGGCGGCGTCCGCACCCTTGGTGGCGAGCACGGGCACGCCCAACTTCTCCAGAGCCTTGATGGACTCGTCCTCGGCCGTGTACGCCTCCATGATGATGAGGTCGGGGGCCGCAGCCAGCAGGACCTCGGTGTTGGGCTCGCCGCGGGTGCCCACGTCCTCGACGCCCTCGGGCAGGGTCTCGGCGGTGTTCCAGGTGGCGAAGCCCGCCGCGTCGGCCACGGCCACGGGCGTCACGCACAGGGACAGCACGTCTTCGATCTGCTGCCACTCCAGGACCGCGACGCGGCTCGCGGGCTCGTCCAACTCGACCGTACGACCGAAGGCGTCGGTGAGGCTGACCGGGCCGGTGCTGGTGGTGACGTCGTCGCACTCCTGCGATGCGGTCGCCGTGGGCTCGGTGTCCGCCTCGGCGCCTCCGGCCTCGTCGGTGGTGCCACAGGCCGACAGCACCAACGTGGCGCCCAGGACCGTGGAGATCAGGGTTCGCTTCATGGGATTCGCTTTCTTGGAGAGTGGGTCAGCGCGGCGCACGGGCGCGCCCGAGGGCCTCGACGTGGACGTGGCCCGACTCGGGGTCCACGAACGTCTCGATCTCGATGCCGTAGACCTCGGTGAGGTTCGCGGAGGTGAGCACGGTGTCCGGCGCGCCGACGGCGTGGACCTGACCCCGGTGCAGCAGGACGACGTTGTCCGCGATCGCTGCAGCGTGGTTCAGGTCGTGCAGGACCACCCCGATGGCGGTCCCGCGGTCCGCCAGTCGGCGGACCAGATCAAGGGTCTCGACCTGGTAGCGCAGGTCGAGGTGGTTGGTCGGCTCATCCAGGAGCAGCACCGCGGTGTCCTGGGCCAGTGACGCGGCCAGCCAGACACGCTGCAGCTCGCCACCGGAGAGCTGGTCCACGGCACGCTCGCTCATGGGGCTGGTGCCGGTGATGTCCATGGCCGTGCTCACCGCCTCTCGATCGGCGTCGGTGAGCGGGCCGAACCGGGTGCGGTGGGGATGGCGTCCAAAGGCGACCACATCCCGTACGAGGAGCCCGGACGGGTGGGGGCGCGACTGCGAGAGCAGGGCCACGCGCCGGGCGAACTCCTTGGCGCGCAGCGCCCGTACGTCCTGGCCATCGACGGCCACGGCCCCTGAGCTGACGGGATGCAGGCGGGAGACTGCGCGCAGCACGGTGGACTTCCCACTGCCGTTGGGGCCGACCAGAGTGGTGATCGCGCCGGCGGCCAGCTCGAGATCGACGCCGTGCACGACCTCGTCCTTCTGGTAGGCCAGCACGAGTCCTGACCCCTTCAGGGGAACGCTCGCGGAATGCATGCCACAGACCGTAAACCATTTAGGTAAGCCTTGCCTAAGTTGGGTCGTAGGGTGAGCGACAGGGCGCGATTGGCGGCGGGAGTCGAGGCTCTGGCACAATCATGGGCTGAGTCCTGTGCCGGGTTGGACCCTCTCACCCTTCCGGCGCACGGCCCATCGAGCAAACCGCCCCGGTGTTCCCCACCTGGCGTCGGCAAGTTCACCAGACCACAACTTTCGAGGAGACACCACAAACGTGGCCGTCAAGATTCGCCTGAAGCGCCTGGGCAAGATCAGGGTTCCGCAGTACCGCATCGTCGTTGTCGACTCGCGCAAGAAGCGCGACGGCAAGGTCATCGAGGAGATCGGCAAGTACCACCCCAAGGAGGAGCCGTCCTTCATCGACGTCACCTCTGAGCGGGCTCAGTACTGGCTCGGCGTGGGCGCCCAGCCCTCCGAGGCCGTCGAGGCCCTCCTCAAGATCACGGGTGACTGGCAGAAGTTCAAGGGCCTGCCGGGCACCGAGGGCACTCTCAAGGTCGCTGAGCCCAAGCGTGACAAGCTCGAGATCTTCAACGAGGCCCTCAAGGAGGCCGCGAGCGAGCCCAAGGCCGCCGCGGTGACCAAGAAGGCCAAGAAGACCGAGGAGAAGGCCGCCGAGGAGGCTCCCGCTGCGGAGGCCACCGAGGCTCCCGCCGAGGCCACCGAGGCTCCTGCTGAGGCCGAGGCGACCGAGGCCACCGAGGCGTGAGTGCCATGCTGGCCGAGGCTCTCGAGCACCTGGTGCGCGGCGTCGTCGACAATCCCGATGACGTCACGGTCCGCGACAAGCAGCTGCGCCGTGGCTCGATCCTCGAGGTCCGGGTCCACCCCGATGACCTCGGCAAGGTGATCGGGCGCAACGGCCGCACGGCGACCGCGTTCCGCACCGTGGTCTCCGCTTTGGCCGGTCGCGGGGGCGCGCGGGTCGACTTCGTCGACACCGATCGCCGTCGCTGAACTGCACGACCACGTCGAAGGGCGTCACCCCATGGGGGTGGCGCCCTTCGTCGTTGGCGACCACACTGCTGGGTCCGGGCCGGGGCGAGCTGGGAGGGGCGGCGGTGGCGAGGATCGTGGTGGCGCTGGGCGGCAACGCGTTGATGCGGGCGGGGGCCGCCTCCGCGCTTGACCAACAACGCGTGGCCGATCGGACGGCCAGACGGCTGGTGCCGCTGTTGGCTCAGGGCGACACGCTGGTCATCGTCCACGGCAACGGTCCGCAGGTGGGCAGCATCGTCTTCGCACAGGAGTCCTCCCGCTCCGAGGAGACCCCAGCCATGCCCCTGGACACGTGCGTGGCGATGAGCCAGGGGTCGATCGGGTACTGGTTGCAACAAGCGCTGACGGACGAGATGGCCTCCCGCGGCCTGCAGGGCGCCGCGGTCAGCCTCGTCACCCAGGTGGTCGTCGACGCGGACGATGCGGCGTTCGCCCACCCGACGAAGCCGATCGGGACCTTCCATGCCACGGCCGATCTCGCCCGGGCCGCCGCGGTCGGCGAGGTGGAGGTACGCGAGGACGCCGGGCGGGGGTGGAGGAGGGTCGTGCCCTCCCCGGTGCCCGTACGGGTCGTGGAGTCTGACGCGCTGAAGGCGCTGGTCGCCGCAGGGGTGCCCGTCATCGTGGCCGGCGGTGGGGGAGTGCCGGTCGTCCACGACGTTGGCGGCACCCTCGAGGGTGTGGAGGCCGTGGTCGACAAGGACTTCACGGCGGTCCTCGTGGCAGAACTCGTCGCAGCGGATCAGCTGGTCGTGCTCACCAGCGTCGCGGCGGTGATGACTGGCTTCGGCACGGCCCGTCAGCGCCCGCTCGGTGAGGTCACCGTGAGTGAACTGGAGGTCCATCTGGCCGCGGGCGAGTTCGCCGCTGGAAGCATGGCCCCCAAGGTCCGAGCCGCGATCGACTGGGTCAGGCGCAGTGGTCGTACGGCCGTGATCGGGGAGTTGGACGAGGCGGTCGACGTCCTGAGGGGTGCCCGCGGCACCAGGGTGCGTCCAGATTCCGACCTCGCACACGGGTGAGGTCCGGGCCGCGCGAGGCGCCGTGAGCGGCTGGCCCGAGACGACCCGACCCTGGACGTGCCACACGCGGGCCCGGGCGACTAGCCTCGTGTCACGTGAGCGCCCAGCACCCCGCAGACATCGAGGTCGTCGTCGGCCGCATCGGCAAGCCGCACGGCATCCGCGGCGAGGTCACCCTCGACGTGCGTACCGACTCTCCCGACCAGCGCTTCGCTCCCGGCAGCGTTCTGCGGGCCCAACCGCCGAAGGGGTCGGCTTCCACGCTGCGCTCCCTCACGGTGGCCAAGTCGCGCTGGCACCAGAACGTCCTGCTGGTGGGTTTCGCGGAGATCGCCGACCGTACGGCTGCTGAGGCGGCCCGCGGCATCGTCCTGCACGCTCTCCTCGGCGCCGACGAGACGCCCGAGGACCCGGAGGAGTACTACGACCACCAGCTCGTCGGCCTCACGGCGCACGACCTCACCGGGGCCGTGATCGGTGAGGTGAGTGCCGTGGTGCACGGCTCGGCTCAGGACCTGCTCACGGTCCGCACGCCCGATGGCCGCGACGCCCTGGTGCCCTTCGTGGCCGCGCTCGTTCCCGAGGTCGACGTGCCCGGAGGTCGGGTCGTCATCGCCGATCGCCCCGGCCTCGTGCAGCCCCACCCCGAGGACTGATCGCGTGCGCATCGACGTCGTCTCGATCTTTCCCGACTACCTGGCGCCGCTCTCGCTGTCGCTGCCCGGCAAGGCCCAGGCCAAGGGCTTGTTGGACCTCCGCGTGCATGACCTGCGGGCGTGGGCCGACGACAAGCACCGCACGGTCGACGACACCCCGTACGGGGGCGGCGCCGGCATGGTCATGAAGCCCGAACCCTGGGGCCGGGCGCTCGACGAGGTCTGTGGTGAGACTCGTCCCACCATCATCTTCACCACCCCGAGCGGAGAGCGCTTCAGCCAGGAGGTGGCTGCCGATCTCTCCGGTCGCGACCACCTCGTCTTCGCCTGCGGGCGATACGAGGGCATCGACCAGCGCGTGATCGAGCATGCGGCGAGCATCGGGGAGGTCCGCGAGATCTCGCTGGGCGACTACGTGCTCAACGGCGGAGAGGTGGCCGCGCTGGCGATCACCGAGGCGGTCGTGCGACTCCTGCCCGGGTTCATGGGCAACCCCGACTCGCTGGCAGAGGAGTCCCACGAGGACGGCCTGCTGGAGTACCCGGTCTACACCAAGCCGGCCTCCTGGAACGACCGCGCCGTGCCCGACGTACTGCTCTCCGGTGACCACGGCCGCATCGCCGCGTGGCGCCATGAGCAGCGCCTCGCACGCACCTCGGCGCGACGCCCCGACCTGCTGCCGCCCACGGGGCTGGCAGGGGACGTGGTGCTGGCCCGCGCGGAGCCCGGCGACGCGGCCGAGATCCTGACCCTGCAGCGCGCCTGCTGGGTGCAGGAGGCAGTCGCCAACGACACACTCAACATCCCTGCGCTGACGGAGTCGTACGAGGAGGTGCGCGCCTGGGTGAGCGGCTGGCACACCTGGACGCTGCGCTCGCACGGGCGACTGGTCGGCGCGGTGCGCGCCCACCTGGAGGACGGGCGCTCGCCCGGCGACACGTGGGACATCGGCCGCCTCATGGTGGCGCCCGACATGCAGGGGCACGGTCTTGGCCGCCTGCTCCTGGACCACGCGGAGTCCCAGGCCCCGGAGTCGGTCACCCGCTTCCTGCTGTTCACTGGTTCGGGGAGCGAGGCCAACCTGCGTCGCTACCGTCGCGCCGGCTACCGCGTCGCTGGCAACCTCAGCGGCGACCCGGACGACTCGCGCAGTCCCGTACTGCTGCAGAAGCGGCGTCGGGGCTGAGTGCGCCCGCTGGCGTGACGTCCGGCGCCTCGGACGTCATGCGCTGCGCGTGAGAGTCCCCGCCGTACGCATGACGTCCGGGTGAGGGCGCGATTGGCACGCACCCGGGCTGCTCTGGCAAACTTCATTCTTGGTCTGCTCTGGCCGAGGTCGCCCGGAACCTTCACCCCGGGGGCCGTCGATCCGCACCTGCCACAGGGGGCGCGACGACTGGCTGACCGAGCAGACCGCCGACACACACTTCAACCCTCGGCTGACCTGTGGCATCCGTAGGAGCTGACATGACCAACGTCATTGCCGAGCTCGGCAACTCCATCAAGCGCGACGACGTCCCGGACTTCCGTGCCGGTGACACCGTCAAGGTCCACGTGAAGGTCATCGAGGGCAGCCGCTCTCGTGTCCAGGTCTTCCAGGGCGTCGTGATCCGGGTCCACGGCTCGGGCATCGGCCGCACCTTCACCGTCCGCAAGGTCTCCTTCGGCGTCGGCGTGGAGCGTACATTCCCGCTGAACTCCCCGATCTTCGAGAAGATCGAGGTCGTCACCCGCGGTGACGTGCGCCGCGCGAAGCTGTACTACCTGCGCAACCTGCGCGGCAAGGCAGCCAAGATCAAGGAGCGCCGCGAGGCCTGAGCAGCCACTGGCTAGGCTCTGCTGCGTGACTGACCAAGACCGCGATCCCCATCCCGTCGACACCGACGAGGCGGGGTCGCGGTCTTCGTCGTCCCCGGCCAAGAAGCACGCCCTGCCGCTGTGGCTGGAGTCGATCCTGCTCCTCGGGTTTGCGCTGCTGCTGGCCGTGGGCGTCAAGACGTTCTTCCTGCAGGCCTTCTACATCCCGTCCCAGTCGATGGAGCCGGGTCTGGTCGAGAACGACCGCATCCTCGTCCAGAAGGTCTCGTACTGGGGCGGCGACTCCCCGCAGCGGGGCGACGTCGTGGTGTTCAAGGACCCGGGTGGGTGGCTCAACTCCGTGGACTCCGCGACGCCCGACAACCTCGTCATCAAGGCGATGAGCAAGATCGGGCTCTACCCGACCGGTGGGCACCTCGTGAAGCGCGTCATCGGCGTGGGTGGGGACACCGTCACCTGCTGCGACGACCAGGGGCGCCTCATGGTCAACGGCGAGCCGATCGACGAGCCGTACATCCGGATGCCCGACGCCGGGTGCGCCGGCCCGATGGTCACCCAGTGCGGCGAGGACTGGAGTTCCGGCGTGATCCCCGAGGGGCACGTGTTCGTGATGGGTGACAACCGGGCCTGGTCTGCCGACTCCTCCCACCATCTGTGCAAGCCCTCGGAGACCGACTGCGTGGGCGGAGATGCGTACGTTCCGGTGGATCTGGTTGTCGGCAAGGTGTTCGTACTGCTGTGGCCGGCATCCCACTTCACCTGGATCGGCACTGCCGACGCGTTCGAGGACGTCCCGGCGCCGAAGGACGAGGCGGCCGACAGCCCCTCGCCCAAGTAGCCGACATGGCACGCGCGACGGCCTCGACCACGCCGACCCTGCGTCGTGAGCGGGCGCTCATGCGGGAGCGGGGCGTCTCCCTGCTGGCCTGCGTGGACGAGGTGGGTCGAGGGGCCCTCTCGGGGCCTGTGACGCTGGGCGTCGTCGTCATCTCCCTCGACACCCCGAGCGCCCCCACGGGCGTACGCGACAGCAAGTTGCTCACCCCGGCTCGCCGGGCGCACCTGGCGCCGCGCATCAAGCGGTGGGCCCTGGACCACGCCGTCGGGCACGCGAGCGCGGCGGAGATCGACGAGTTCGGAATCATGGCGGCCCTCCGCATGGCCGGCACGCGGGCGCTGGGGCAGCTTGTCGTACGCCCGGAGCTGGTGCTGCTGGACGGCAACCACGACTACCTCTCGCCGCCGGTCCAGGAAGGGCTGTTCGGAGAGCCCGAGCGATCGGGCGCCCTGCCACCAGTGGTGACGATGATCAAGGGCGACATGCGATGCAGCGGGGTCGCCTCAGCCAGCGTGCTGGCCAAACTGTCCCGCGACGCGATCATGCTGGCCATGTCGGCAGACTTCCCGGACTACGGCTGGGAGGAGAACAAGGGCTACTCCGCGCACGCGCACATCGAGGCGCTGCGACGGCTCGGCCCCTGCAAGGAGCACCGCCGTTCGTGGCGACTGCCCACCGGTGAACTCGTCGGCGCGGCAGTGGGCGGTACGCACACCCAGTCGCCGGTTGCGGGCTAGGCTCGCCGCAGTGCGGCCGGGCCCGGTGGGGGGTCCGGGACCGACCCTCAGGAGGACGACACCATGAGCGCCGAGGATCTCGAGAAGTACGAGACCGAGATGGAGCTGACGCTCTACCGCGAGTACCGCGACGTGGTGAACATCTTCAAGTACGTCGTCGAGACGGATCGTCGCTTCTACCTGTGCAACGCCGTCGACGTGAAGGCGCGCACGGAGAGTGGCGACGTCTTCTTCGAGGTCTCGATGAGTGATGCCTGGGTGTGGGACATGTACCGCCCGGCCCGCTTCGCCAAGAACGTGAAGGTGCTCACCTTCAAGGACGTCAACGTCGAGGAACTCGCCAAGGACGAGATCGACCCGTCCTCCGCGTGAGTCGCCGTGGGTCGAGCCAGCGCCGCCGTTGGTCGAGCTTGTCGAGACCCCGTTCCGAGCCACTTTTCGTCCACAGGGCCGCGGCGTGCACGGCCATCCCCAGATCTGACTGACGACGCCGCACCACCCGCCCCAGGTGCGGTGGGCTGGGACCTCCCGATCCAGGAGGCACCATGGCCGAGGTCACCACACCCGTACCCGCTGATCCGCCCGACGCTGGCGAGTCTGCGACGCCTCCGACGGCGCCGCATCTCGCGCTCGGAGCGTGGGGCGAGGAGATGGCCGCCCGGCACCTCGTGGCCCGCGGGATGGTCTTGCTGAGCCGCAACTGGCGCTGCGAGGCCGGCGAGATCGACCTGGTTCTTCGCGAGGGCGACGTCCTGGTCATCTGCGAGGTCAAGACGCGGTCCTCACTGAGCTGCGGCACTCCGCACGAGGCCGTGGACGCACGCAAGGTGGCGCGACTGCGCAGGCTGGCGGCGCGCTGGCTCGCGGTCCATGCGGCTCGGCCTCGAGAGGTGCGCATCGACCTGGTGGCTGTCGTCCGGCCGCGTCGCGGGGAGATGCACCTCGAGCACGTACGGGGGATCGGCTGATGGCCGTCGCAACGACCCGCTCAGTGGCGTTGCGGGGGTCGGAGGGACATCTGGTGGAGGTTCAGGTCGATGTCTCCCAGGGGATGGTCGGCACGTCGTTGGTCGGCCGCGCGGGTGCGTCGCTCTCGGAGGCGAAGGACCGCGTTCGCATGGCCGTCAGCAACGCGTGCCCGCCGTGGCCGGCGAGCAGGCGGGTGACGATCCTTCTCTCGCCGGCAGACCTCCCCAAGGCAGGCAGTCACTACGACCTGGCGATCGCTGTCGCGGCGAAGGCGGCAGCGCTGCGCGCCGGGGCGTGTCAGGACGAGGAGCGGGGAGGAAAACAGGCGCAGATCCCTCAGGAGGCGCTCGTCGAGACCGCTTTCATCGGCGAACTCGCGCTGTCGGGAGCGCTCCGGGCGGTGCCGGGCGTCCTGCCCATGGTGCTCGCGGCGTCCGCGGCGGGCGTACGACGAGTCTTCGTCCCCGAAACGCAGGCGAGCGAGGCCGCACTGGTGCCCGGCATGACGGTCTTCGGGGTCAGGTCACTCGCTCAAGTGGTGGCCGAGTTGCGGGGTGAAGAGGTCCCCGACGCGCCACCGATCGCGACCCAGCAGCCAGCGCGGTTGCTCACCTGGCGCGGCGACAGCGCGCGCGACTTCGTCGACATGGCGGACGTGGAGGGACTCGTGGACACCAAGTACGCCGTCGAGGTCGCCGCCGCCGGGGGCCACCACCTGATGCTCGCGGGCCCGCGCGGCGCCGGCAAGACCACGCTCGCGGAACGGATTCCCACGATCCTGCCCGACCTCGACGTCGAACAGGCGCTGGAGGTGACGGCCATCCATTCCCTTGCGGGCGCGCTGGGCGAGTCCCGGTCGCTGCTGCGCAGGCCACCTTTCCTCGCGCCGCACCATGACGCGAGCAAGGCCAGCATCATCGGCGGCGGATCCGGCGTCGTCCGCCCGGGCGCGGTCAGCCAGGCCCACCACGGTGTGCTGTTCCTGGACGAGTTCCCCTTGATGCGCTCGGACGTGGTCGACGCGCTGCGGGAGCCGCTGGAGTCGGGGGAGGTGACCATCGCGCGGGGCGAGGATACCGCGACCTTCCCGGCGAAGGGCATGGTGGTGCTCGCTGCCAACCCGTGTCCGTGCGGCAACCACCATCCTCTCGCCCGGGGGACGTGCGAGTGCCCTGAAGTGGCGCGGCGCCGCTACCGGACGAAGTTGTCGGGCCCCATGGCGGACAGGGTCGACATCTGGCGTCAGGTGGATCCGCAGGAGCCCGCCGCGGGTCGCGACGGCACCGCGCGGGCCGAAGGTTCCGAGGCGATCCGAGCGAGAGTCGCAACTGCCCGCGAACGGCAGGCGGTCCGCTACGCCGAGCGTCGGTGGCGACTCAATGGCGCCGTCCCCGGCCCGGCGCTGACTGCTGACTACCCCCTGGCAAGCGCGGGGCGCGACCTCCTGGAGGCTCAGTTGGCCGAGGGTGCCCTGACACGCCGAGGAGTCACACGCGTCCACCGGGTCGCGTGGACCGTCGCGGATCTCGCGGGTGTCGAGCGGCCCGGTCGTGATGAGGTCGACGTGGCCCTGCGGCTGCGCACCGGCCAACCGTTGCCGGTGCGGACGCTGGGGGTGATCCGATGAGGATCACGGCGGACAAGGCCGCTCGCGTCGTCCTGAGTCGCGCCGTCGAACCAGGGGACCCGCGCACCGCGGCGTTGGTCGCGCACGTGGGTGCCCCCCAGGCGCTGGAGGTGCTGCGCCGAGGCGGACGAGATGCGCCGGAAGACGTGGCCCCGCGCCGCCTCGAGGTTGACCCGGAGCAGGACCTGGAGCGGGCTGCCGAGCTCGGCCTTCGCTTCGTCGTGCCGGGTGAGCCCGAGTGGCCCGAGGGCATCGACGACCTGGCCCACGGCATCGAGGTGCAGGGGCTCGGCGGGGTTCCGGTGGGTCTGTGGGTGCGAGGGCCCGCACGCCTCGACGAGATGGCTGGGTCCGTGGCCCTCGTCGGATCACGATCGGCGACCACGTACGGCACCGACACCGCCGTACGGTTCGCCGCCGGGGCGGGCAGGGCGGGGGTGCCAGTCGTGTCGGGCGCGGCGTTCGGCATCGACCGGGCCGCCCACGAAGGTGCGCTGGCGGTGGGGGCACGCACCGCCGCAGTCCTCGCGTGCGGTCTCGACCGGCCCTACCCAGCAGCCCATGCCGATCTCATCGACCGGATCGCACGCACGGGCGCCGTGGTGTCCGAGTTGCCGCACGGGATGGGGCCGACCCGCGTGCGTTTCCTCTCACGCAACCGGCTGATCGCGGCGCTGACCGCGGCGACCGTGGTGGTGGAGGCAGCGGTGCGCAGCGGAGCGCTCAACACGGCCCACTGGGCAGACCAACTGAGCCGCGCAGTGCTCGGAGTGCCCGGTCCCGTGACCAGCGCCGCGTCCGAGGGCGTGCACGAGCTGCTGCGCAGGGGGTCGGCATCCGTGGTGACGCGTCCTGAGCATGTCCTGGAGGTGGTTGGCAGGGCGGGGCAGCATCTGCTGGTGGACCCACGGGCGCCGGATCGGCCCGGCGATCGGCTGACGCTGCGCCAGAGACACCTGCTCGAGGCGGTTGAGCCCGACGAGCCGCTCGCTGTCCTCGACCTAGCCGACCGGGTTGCCATGCCCGCTCGGGTCGCGGCGTGGGAACTCACCCGGCTCGTGGCCGCGGGGCTCGTGGTGGAAGCCGCTCCCGGGCAGTGGATCAAGCAGCCACGGCGACGCACCGCGCGGGAGTGAGCCGCCGCGCCTGCCGGAGCCTGCCTGCCGTGGCAGGGTCATCGGCGCGCCTACGATGCCTTCATGCCCGACGAGAGAGCATCGCTTGATCTGCTCCCCGAGACGTACGCGCGCCTGCTGGCCTCGTACGAGCGGCACCTGGTGTCCGAGCGCAACCTCTCTTCGCACTCGGTCCGGGCCTACCTCGGCGACGTCGAGGGTCTTCTTCTGCACGCCTCCCGGCTGGGGATCGAGGACATCGCAGACCTCGATCTGCGCGCGTTGCGCAGCTGGCTCGCGAAGCAGCGCAGCATGGGCAATGCGCGCAGCACGCTGGCCCGTCGGGCGACGGCCGCGCGGGTCTTCACGGCGTGGCTGACCCGGGGTGGACACACGAGCACCGATGTGGGCGCTTCCTTGGGCTCGCCGAAGCAGATCAAGACCCTGCCCGAGGTCCTGCGCACCGATGAGGTCGAGAGCCTCCTGCAGTCCGCAGCCACGCGGGCCGACGATGGCACGCCCGTCGGGCTCCGTGACGTGGCGATGCTCGAGACGCTGTACGCCACGGGCATCCGCGTGGGCGAACTGGTGGGTCTCGACGTCGACGACATTGACGACGACCGACGCGTCATGCGGGTCTTCGGCAAGGGACGCAAGGAACGCACAGTTCCGTACGGCGCGCCCGCCGAGAAGGCTCTCCACGCGTGGATCAGACGGGGCAGGCCAGCACTCGTCGCGGACGGTGCCGGCGGAGCGCTCTTCCTCGGCGCCCGCGGACGCCGCATCGACCAGCGGGTGGTCCGCGATGTCGTGCACCGCCGCATCCAGGACGTCCCCGGCGCCCCCGACATCGGCCCCCACGGGCTGCGACACACGGCGGCCACGCACTTGCTCGCGGGAGGGGCCGACCTGCGGTCCGTGCAGGAGATCCTCGGCCATGCGTCCCTGTCCACCACCCAGCTCTACACGCACGTCAGCGCCGACCGGCTGCGCAGGGCGTACGCCCAGGCCCACCCGCGCGCCTGAGATCCGCACCAGCCCGACCTCCGGGAGGTGGGCGCGGCTTCACGCCCCGGCGTCGAGGGCAGCGCGCCAGACTCCTGCCGGGGGAGCCCACGTCGACAGCGGGGGAGCCCATCGTGGAATCGGCAGCTGGCGCCCCAGCGGCGGGTCCGTGAGCGGCAGGAGCCGTACGGGACCGGGGAAGCCCACGAGCGGGTCCACGTAGTCGCGACCGCTACGCAGACCCCAGTGCAGACAGGCCGCTGGGAAGCAGTGGCTGTGCAACACCGTCAGTCGCCCCACCGGTGTCCCTGCCGTGGCGAGGTGGCCGACCGACACCGTGGCGCGCACGGGCTCGTACGTCGTACGCGTGGCTCCGTGGCTGATCACGACGACCGGTTTGCCCGCGACGGTGCCGACGAAGGAGACGGTCCCGGTCCGGCTGGCCCGGACGACTTGACCGGCGGTGCCAGCCACGTCCACGCCCCGATGACCTTCCTCCCAGGGCGAGTCCGGTGGGTCGAAACCGTGGACGACGTGACCGCGCGGTTCCAGCGGCCAGGCCGTCTCCCCAGAGGCGGCGAATCTGGCGGACACTGCTGGTGGGGAGGAAGCACTCGGCCCCGCCCCGATCGTGACGAGGCACAGCAGGATGAGGAGCGCCGCGACCATCGCTCGGCGCTGGGTGCGGACGGTGTGAGTCATGGGAAAACGGTGCCCGTCGGCGTGCGCACCCGGGTCCATCGCGCCCGTCGGTGTGGAGAACTCGGTTCGGTGCTCGCATGTGGACAGTTGTGGGCTCGCTGACGATTGGCTGCGCTCCCGCGCAGTGCCGTAGTCTTGGGGGAGCAGCCCTCCGGGGCTGACTTCGCGTGCTCGCTGCCGCGCCGGGATGCTCCGTGTCTCCCGGAGGCCGCGGACGGCGGTCCTCAGTTCCACTCCGGTGGATCGGATCGTCGGGCGGGCACCAGGGCCACCGACACCCGTCGCGTGGCAGCAACTGAAACCACTGGAGTCACCCACCCGCGCGGCCTGCCTCAAGGTCGCAGTGCGGGCGTGGCCCCGCGACACAGGAGAACACCATGGCAGTCGTGACCATGCGCCAGCTGCTCGAGAGCGGCGTCCACTTCGGGCACCAGACCCGTCGCTGGAACCCCAAGATGAAGCGCTTCATCCTCACGGAGCGCAACGGCATCTACATCATCGACCTGCAGCAGTCGCTGTCCTACATCGACCGCTCGTACGCCTTCGTCAAGGAGACGGTCGCCAAGGGCGGCGTCATCATGTTCGTCGGCACCAAGAAGCAGGCTCAGGAGGCGATCGCCGAGCAGGCGACCCGCGTCGGCATGCCCTACGTCAACCAGCGCTGGCTGGGCGGCATGCTCACCAACTTCCAGACCGTGCACCAGCGCATCCAGCGCCTCAAGGAGCTCGACGAGCTGGACTTCGACAACGTTGCCGGTTCTGGCCGCACCAAGAAGGAGCTGCTCCAGCTCAAGCGCGAGCGCGACAAGCTGGACAAGACCCTGGGCGGCATCCGCGAGATGTCCAAGGTTCCCTCCGCGGTGTGGATCGTCGACACCAACAAGGAGCACCTTGCCGTCGAGGAGGCGCGCAAGCTGCGCATCCCGATCATCGGCATCCTCGACTCCAACTGCGACCCCGACGTCGTTGACTTCCCGATCCCGGGCAACGACGACGCGATCCGCGCCGTTGGCCTGCTGACCCGCGTCGTTGCCGACGCTGTCGCCGAGGGCCTCATCGCTCGCTCGGGTGGCAAGACCGAGGCCGCTGCCGAGCCGCTGGCCGAGTGGGAGCGCGAGCTCCTCGAGGGTGACGCCGAGAAGGCTGCTGAGGCTCCCGCCGAGGCCGCGACCGAGGCTCCTGCTGAGGCGGCAACCGAGGCTCCCGCCGAGGCCGCAGCCGAGGCGCCCGCAGCTGACGCTGACGCCCAGGCCTGAGCGCCCCGCCCACAAGACTTCAAGGAAGAAGGACATGGCCAACTTCACCGCTGCTGACGTCAAGAAGCTCCGCGACCTGACCAGCGCCGGCATGATGGACTGCAAGAAGGCGCTGACCGAGACGGACGGCGACTTCGACAAGGCCGTCGAGCTGCTCCGCGTCAAGGGTGCCGCCAAGGCTGCCTCCCGTGCCGCCGAGCGCGAGACCTCCGCCGGACTCGTCGCCACCGCTGGCGGCGCCCTGGTCGAGATCAAGTCGGAGACCGACTTCGTCGCCAAGAACCAGGCGTTCATCGACGCTGCCCAGCGCATTGTCGAGGCCGCCGACGCCGCCAAGGCCGGCGATGTCGAGGCCCTCAAGGCCGTCGAGCTTGACGGCAAGACCGTCGGCGAGGTCGTCGAGGAGCTCGCCATCACGATCGGCGAGAAGATCGAGCTCGGCGAGGTCGCGTACTTCGAGGGCACCACGGTCACGTACATGCACAAGCGCGCTGCGGACCTGCCTCCGGCGGTCGGCGTGCTCGTCGAGTTCGAGGGTGACGAGGCTGCCGCCCGCGCCGCTGCGATGCAGGTCGCCGCGATGAAGGCCCAGTACCTCACGCGCGACGAGGTCCCCGCGGACATCGTGGCGAAGGAGAAGGACGTCCTCACCAAGAAGACGCTCGAGGAGGGCAAGCCCGAGGCTGCCGTCGCCAAGATCGTCGAGGGTCGTCTGGGCGGGTTCTTCAAGGAGATCGTGCTCCTCGACCAGGACTCGGTCACCGAGTCCAAGAAGTCGGTGGCGCAGGTTCTCAAGGAGGCCGGCACCACGGTCAAGCGCTTCGCGCGCTTCGAGATCGGCGCCTGAGCGCACCAGATTCACCGCGAGGGGGCGGCGCGACCGGTTGGTCGGGCCGCCCCCTTCGTCTGCCCTGACGCGACCGTACCGTCCGACGGGGTTCGCCTGCCGGGTCGCCAGAGCGGTAGGTTTCGTCACGATCCACCCGACTGCGAAAGGTTCCACCACGTGAGCGCATACGACCGCGTCCTCATCAAGCTCTCCGGAGAGGTCTTCGGTGGCGGCAAGCTCGGTGTCGACCCCGACGTCGTTTCCAAGATTGCGCGCGAGATCTCAGCGGTGGTGCGCGAAGGCGTGGGCGTGTGCATCGTCGTCGGCGGGGGGAACTTCTTCCGCGGTGCCGAGATGCAGCAGCGCGGCATGGACCGGTCGCGAGCCGACTACATGGGCATGCTCGGCACGGTCATGAACTGCCTTGCGCTCCAGGACTTCCTGGAGAAGGAAGGCATCGAGACCCGCGTCCAGACGGCCATCACGATGGGTCAGGTGGCGGAGTCGTACATCCCCCGTCGCGCGATGCGGCACCTCGAGAAGGGGCGCGTCGTCATCTTCGGTGCCGGCGCCGGGATGCCCTTCTTCAGCACCGACACCGTCGCGGCCCAGCGGGCGCTCGAGACTCGCTGCGAGGTTGTGCTCATGGCCAAGTCGGGCGTCGACGGCGTCTACACCGCTGACCCGCACAAGGACCCCACGGCGACGAAGTTCGACACCCTGTCGTTCTCCGAGGCGCTGCAGCGCAACCTCAAGATCGCCGATGCCACCGCGTTCGCCCTGTGCATGGAGAACGACATGCCCCTCATCGTCTTCGGCGCCGAGGACGAGGGCGCGATCCTGCGCATCGTGAAGGGTGAGAAGATTGGCACGCTGGTCTCCAGCCAAGCCTGAGCGCCACACCCGGACCAGCCGACAGACCCCGCGGGCACCGATGAGCCCGACTGACGAGATGGAGCAGCAGTGATCAACCCAATCCTCACCGAGGCCGAGGACAAGATGAAGAAGTCGGTCGAGGCGACCCGCGAGGACTTCGCGGTCATTCGTGCCGGCCGTGCCAACCCGCTGGTCTTCAACAAGATCATCGTCGACTACTACGGTGCTCCCACGCCGCTGCAGCAGCTCGCGACCTTCACCAGCCAGGACGCCCGGACGATCCTGATCGCGCCCTTCGACCAGGGCGCCATCGACAACGTCGAGAAGGCCATTCGCGACTCGGACCTGGGGCTGAACCCCTCCAGCGACGGCCGGGTGCTGCGCTGCATGTTCCCCGAGCTGACCGAAGAGCGTCGCAAGGAGTACATCAAGCAGGCCAAGGGCAAGGCGGAGGACGGCCGCATCGCGGTGCGTGCCGTACGGCGCAACGCCAAGCAGGCGCTCGAGAAGCTCGAGAAGGACGGCGAGGTCGGCAAGGACGACGTGGCCGGTGCCGAGAAGAAGCTTGACGCGATCACCAAGTCCAACACGGACGCGATCGACGAGATGCTCAAGAGCAAGGAAGCCGAGCTGCTCGAGGTCTGAGCACACCTGACGATGACGACTCCCTCACCGCCGGCCGCCGAGGCGCCGAAGAAGGACCACGGCCGCGCCGGCCGCAACCTGCCCGCAGCGGTCGCCTCGGCCGTCGTGCTGCTCTCGCTGGTCGGGGGCACGCTGTACTTCTGGAAACCCGCGTTCGTGCTGCTCGTGGCGGCAGCGGTCGTCGTGGGGATCTGGGAGTTGCGGCAGGGCCTCCTCCACAAGGACATCGACCTGCCGGAGCAGCCGCTGATGATCGGCGGCGCGACGATGGTCGTCGTCGCGTACGTCGGGGGCGCTCCCGCTCTTGTCACCGCGACGGCTGTCACGGCGCTGGTGACGATGCTGTGGGTGCTGCGCCGGGGAGTTGAGGGGTACGTCCGCACTGCCAGCGCGGCGGTCTTCACGCTGATCTATGTCCCGTTCCTCGCGTCCTTCGTGGGTCTCATGCTCTCGGCTGGCGGGACGTGGGACTTCGAGCGCTGGGACGACGGCGTGAAGGGGATCGTCGCGTTCATCCTGGTCACGGTCGCCTCCGACACGGGCGGCTACGCGGCCGGCGTGCTGTTCGGCAAGCACCCCATGGCCCCGGTGATCTCGCCCAAGAAGTCCTGGGAGGGGTTCGCGGGCTCGACGATTGCCTGCGTGCTGGCCGGCTGGGGGCTGCTGACCTGGCTGTTCGACGCGCAGTGGTGGGTCGGGGTCCTGCTCGGTCTCATCACGGTGGTCATGGCGACGCTGGGCGACCTGTGCGAGTCGGTCATCAAGCGGGACCTCGGCATCAAGGACATGTCGCAGGTCATCCCGGGACACGGCGGCATCATGGATCGCCTCGACTCCCTCCTGGCCACCATCGCCCCGACCTGGCTCCTGCTCTACTACCTGGTCTTCTGACGCCCGTGGGTCTGTTCCTCGTACGGCACGGCCGGCCCCTCGCGGTGCCGGGCGTCCCGGCGGACGAGTGGGACCTGGACCCTGCCGGGTTTGACGCGGTGTGGGCGCTGCGCGACTCCGGCCGGCTGCGGCGGGCCACGGCCTGGTACTGCTCGCCGGAGCCGAAGGCCGTCCAGACGGCCCAACTCCTGACCGAGGTCGAGGTCGGCGTGGTCGATGACCTGCGCGAGCATGCGCGGGGGACCGGGTGGGTGGAGGACTTCGGTGTCGCGGTGAGCGAGGCGTTCTCGGACCCCGAGCGCTCGGTGCGCCCCGGATGGGAGCCACTGAACGCGTGCCGCGACCGGGTGACGGCAGCCGTGCGCCGCATCCGGCAGGTGCACAGCAACGACGACGTCGTGTTGGTCGGGCATGGCACGGCCTGGACGTTGGCCGTCGCCGATCTCACCGGTCTGGCGCCGGACCTGGACCGATGGCAGTCCCTGGCCTTCCCCGACGTCCTCGTGGTGTGAGGCGTACGACGCCTCGCCACGCCGTCGTGGGTGGGAGGGAGTGTCGGTGGGCGCCCGTACGATGACGAGCATGGAGTCACAGACCCCCGCGCAGGCCGAGGCCGCCGACGGCGCCCCCGCACGCCAGGTGGACTGGTGGCACCGTGAGCACCCCACCTTCGTGGCGCTCACGGGGTTCTTCGCGGGGATGCTGTATGTCACCGCCGTGCCCGGTGGGTTCATCGGACTGCTCCGGCTGGCGCTGCCCTATGACCAGGCCGTCGAGTGGTTCGGCTGGGTCGCTGTGAGTGTGCTGCTGCCCGTCGTCCTGGTCGTGCTCCCGCGGACCCGACGCTTCGGCAAGTACATGTTCCTCGGGATGGCGCTGACCGCCCTGGTGGTGCTCGGGGTGGCGTCGCTGGTGCTGTGGCTGATGATCGCCACGGACTGACCTCGCGACTGGGAATCGCCAGCCTCGCGAGTGTGATGGGAGAATCGTCGTCTGATGTCTGACGCCGAGAACGCCCCCAAGCCTTTGCCCCTCGTGATCGCCAAGCCGCGAGGGCGCCAGAAGCCGCCGCGACACCTGGCGGACTTCGACGAGGCCGGCCGCAAGGAACTGCTCGAGGAGATGGGCCTTCCCGGCTTCCGCGCCAAGCAGCTCTCGACGCACTACTTCGGCCGGCTGGTGGACGACCCTGCCGAGATGACCGACCTGCCGGCAGGGCAGCGCGATGCGCTGGTCAACGCCCTGCTGCCGGACCTGATGACCGCCATGAAGGTCCAGCAGGCCGATCGTGGCACCACCGTGAAGACGCTGTGGCGGCTCTTCGACGGATCGCTGGTCGAGTCGGTTCTGATGCGCTACAAGGACCGCACCACCATGTGCATCTCCAGCCAGGCCGGCTGCGCGATGGCGTGCCCGTTCTGCGCGACCGGCAAGGGCGGCCTGCAGCGCAACATGTCGACCGGCGAGATCGTCGAGCAGGTGGTCGCCGGTGCCCGCTCGATGACCCGCGGCGAGGTCGCCGGCGGCCCGGGACGGGTCTCCAACGTCGTGTTCATGGGAATGGGCGAGCCGTTGGCCAACTACAAGGCGGTCGTGGGTGCCGTCCGCCGCCTCACCGATCCCGCGCCGGCTGGGCTGGGCATGTCTGCTCGCCACGTCACGGTCTCAACGGTCGGGTTGGTGCCCCGGATCAAGCAGTTGGCCGACGAGGGCATCCCGGTGACCTTGGCGCTGAGTCTGCACGCGCCCGACGACGAGTTGCGCAACGAGCTCGTCCCGATCAACACCCACTTCTCCGTCGCCGAGACGGTCGCGGCCGCCCACGAGTTCTTCGCGAAGACGGGCCGCCGCGTCTCGATCGAGTACGCGATGATGCGCGACATCAATGACCAGGCCCACCGTGCCGACCTCCTCGCTGACGTACTCAGCGTTCACGGCGCTCACTGGGTGCACGTGAACCTCATCCCGCTCAACGAGGTCCCGGGGTCGAAGTACACCCGCTCGCGCGACGAGGACATGGACGAGTTCGTGCGCCGCTTGGAGCGCCGGGGCATCTCGACCACGATCCGCGACACCCGCGGCGATGAGATCGACGCCGCGTGCGGGCAGCTGGCCGCACTCGAGTGACTGAGCTGTGGGCCGACCATGGGCCCACAACGGGACTCAGCCTGCCGTGAGCAGTTCTGCGGCCTCGTCGACGGTGTCGACGAGGTGGATGTGGGCGCCCATGGACCGCTCGGCGGCGAGAGCCTGCAGCAGCGGCCACACGGGGAGCGTACGAGTCCAGTGCTCGACGCCGACCAGGACCATGGTCGTGACCGATGAGGGGTCGGCGTAGTAGTTCTCGCAGGCGTCCTGGAAGACCTCCTGGACCGTGCCCGCAGCGCCGGGCAGGAACGCGATGCCCGCCGTGCACACCTCGAGCAGAACGGCCTCGCGGGTGGCGTTGCGAAAGTACTTCGCGATGGACGTGGCGAACGGGTTCGGCGGCTCGTGGCCGTAGTGCCAGGTGGGAATGCCGAGGGACTCCGCGCCCGGACCGACCTGGTCGAGGACGGCGAAGGCGGCGCGGGCCCACGCGCCGATGGAGGGCCGGAAGTCGGGCACCTGCGCCACGCGTGCAAGCGCGGCGTCGAGGTCTCCTGCGTCGTGCGTTGCCAGCCAGGCCCCGAGATTCGCCGCCTCCATCGCCCCCGGGCCTCCGCCCGTGGCGACTGTCCGGCTCAGCCCCAGCAGCCGTCCGAGCCGCGCCGCGTCGGCGTAGGCAGGGGTGCCCCGCCGCAGGGCGTGCCCGCCCATCACGCCCGCGATCCGTCGCCCGCTCACCCAGGTCTGCAGTGCCTCGTCGATCGCGTGGTCGTGCAGCGTCCGGGCGAGTTCGTCCTCCGCCGTACGGTGCCCTTGGCTCCAGGCGTACGCCTGTGCGTCGAGTGAGTGGCGGTAGCGGTCCGAGCCGAACAGTTCGCGGGGGGAGTAGAGGCTCGAGCGGTAGGGGTCGACGGGCGATCGGGGCACTTCGGGGAACACGACCGCGCCGGCCTCACGCAACTCGTCCTCCACGCCCGGCGCGAACCGGCACCCCAGGAACAGCGTGCCGGCAACGGAACGGTCGGCGAGGTCGGGACCGAGGTCGGTCAGGTCCAGCCCCGAGATCCGCCACCCCGTCAGCGATCGGGCTCCGGCATCGAAGCGGGCCAGAAGATCCGACGGGGTGGCGATCTCGACGACTCGTCCTCGGGTGTGCTTCACCCCAGGGAACCTACCGGTGCGCGGCGGCGGTGTTCAGAAGGCGTGCGCCATCAGGTCACCGAACAGTTCGTGCTCATCGACCTGGAGCCCGCGGGCTCGAAACCACGCGCACATGTTGGCGCAGTCCCGCAGGAGGAAGTCCATCCCCTGGGGATTGCCGACGAGGTCGACCATCTGGGGCAGATCGATGATGACCAGTCGCTCGCCCGCCACGAGAGTGTTGTACGGAGACAGGTCGCCGTGCACGAAGCCGGCCCCCCACCATCGTCGCGAGCGCGGTGCGCAGTTGCTCGTAGAGCGAGGCGCCCAGGGCCGCGTCCGGTCGTGTCTGCGCGAGACGGGGTGCGGTGTCGCCGTCGTGGCTGATCCACTCCATCAGGATCTCGGTCTCGTCGATCTGGACGGGGTAGGGCACAGGAAGGCCCAGTTCCGTGCACACCCGCAGCGCATTCCACTCGGAGGTCGCCCACTCGCTGGCCGCCACGATGCGGCCCCACGTGGACTTGCGCTTGAGGGCGCGATTGTCGCGGGAGCGCTTCATCGAGCGCCCCTCGGTGTACGCGGCCGCACGGTGGAAGGAGCGGTGGTCGGTGGTGCGGTATCGCTTGGCCGCCATCACGACGCCGGGTCCTTCGGCATGGGGGTCGCGACGCTCCACGAGGTGGACGTCGGCCTCCTTGCCCGTCTTGAGGACACCCAGTTCGGTGTCGATGGCACCGCTGGAGGTGATGACCCAGTCCGGACGCGGTTCGGGGCCGCGCATGAGCGGCTCCAAGTCGTCCCAGGACGACCAGCGCTCGGAGGGTCCCAGGTCGTCGTAGGCGGTGTAGGCGAAGGTGAAGTCGGGCTCAGGTTCGCCCGTGGTGTTGCTGGACACTCATGCTCCCAGTGTGTGAGGAAAGGAAGGGGGCAGCGCAGGGGCGCGTGCAGGTGACAGACATGTCGGCTCCTCTCCTCGGTGCACCAATCGGTGCAGCGCCATGATGCGGGCGCGCGGTTCCTCGCGGCAACCGGTTTTCGGGTGCGCTGTATGTGTCGGTGCGGCACGCTAAGTTTCTTGGCGTGACCCTCACTCGCGCCGCCACCGCCCGCCGCCTTCCGACCCGACGGGTTCGGCGCGCCGTCGCCGGTGCCCTCGTCGTGGCCCTCACGACCTCGCTGGGTCTTGTCGGTGCGCAGGCCCACGCACCGGTCGATGGTTCGAGCGGTGCGGGAGACCCGTACTGGCCCCTCGACGGCAACGGCGGCATCGACGTGCAGTCCTACCGCATCGACAACACGTGGTCGTTCCGCAAGCAGAAGCTGCGCGGCTCGACGACGCTTGAGCTGCGCGCCACCCAGGACCTGAGCAGCTTCTCGCTGGACTTCCTGCTCCCGGTGTCGAGTGTGAGCGTCGACGGGGTTCCGGCTGCCTTCTCGACCAGCCAGAAGCACGAGTTGCGCATTCGCCCCACCACCCCGTTGGCCACCGACTCCGTGCATCGCGTGCGGGTCGACTACGCCGGCGTTCCGCGCCAGTACGCCTACGCCGGTGAGCGGGCCATGATCTGGGGGCCCAAGGAAGTCGTTGCCATGGGTGAGCCGCACATGTCGCCGTGGTGGTTCCCCGCCAACGACCACCCGAGTGACAAGGCACTGATGGACATCTCGGTCACGGTTCCGGCAGGGCGCGAGGCCATCGCCAACGGACATCTGGTGAGCACTCGCAAGACGAAGAAGTCGACCACGTGGCGCTGGCGCGCGGACGAGCCGATGACGACCTATCTCGCCTTCTTCGCAGCCGGTGACTTCGCCATCCGCAAGGGGACCTCCGAGGGACTGCCGTGGCTCGTGGCGGTCTCGCGGCAGCTGCCCAAGCCCTCGCGCAAGGCGTCGATGAAGCTCATGCTGCGCACCC
Source organism: Actinomycetes bacterium (assembly GCA_023460975.1). Lineage (GTDB taxonomy): Bacteria > Actinomycetota > Actinomycetes > Propionibacteriales > Nocardioidaceae > Nocardioides. The sequence continues at coordinate 142,005 of JAEWOG010000099.1, read as the reverse complement.
CCGCGATCGTGCGGTGGTTGGAGGGCTCGCTGGGGGACTACCCGTTCTCGGTGACCGGGGGACTCACGACCTCCCTGTTCACCGGCTTCGCGCTTGAGAACCAGACTCGTCCCACCTACCCGGCCGTCGGCTCCCAGGCGACGTCGCTGGTGGTGCATGAGCTCGCCCACCAGTGGTTCGGTGACGACGTGGCTGTCGCCCAGTGGCGAGACATCTGGCTCAACGAGGGCTTCGCGTCCTTCATGGAGTGGTACTGGGCTGAGTCCAGGGGTGAGCAGAGCGGTGCCGTGCAGCTCCAGCGGAGTCTGCGCGACAACCCCGCGACCTCCGACTTCTGGAAGGTGACCATCGGTGATCCCGGTGCCGAGCGCATCTTCGACGGCGCTGTCTACGAGCGCGGCGCCATGACCCTCCAGGCGCTGCGCACCAGGATCGGCAACGACGAGGTGTTCTTCCGCCTCCTGCGCACGTGGTCTGAGCGCAAGTCAGGGGGCAACGCCACCTCCGCTGAGTTCGAGGCGCTCGCAGCCGAGGTGACCGGGCTGGACCTGACTGCCTTCTTCACCGCCTGGCTGCGGACCGGATCGCGTCCGGCGGCCACCGCGGACAACGGCCTCGCCTGAGACATCCAGCGGGTGGACCCGCTGGGCCTGACGTACGAAAGTGGGAGACATGGCCGACTACCGCGAGATTCACGAGCTGTCCGTACGGGACCCCGAAGCCTTCTGGGGTGAGCAGGCGTCGCTGGTGGACTGGATCCGCAAACCCACCCAGGTCCTCGACGCGAGCCAGGCGCCGTTCTACCGCTGGTTCCCCGACGGGACTCTCAACACCTGCTACAACGCGCTCGACCGTCACGTGGTGCGCGGCGCGGCCGACCGCGTGGCACTCATCCACGACTCGCCCGTGACGGGGACGAAGCGCTCGTTCACGTACGCGGAGCTGTTGGCCGAGGTGGCCGCCTTCGCGGGCGTGTTGCGGCACCTGGGCGTCGAGAAGGGGGACCGGGTCATCGTCTACATGCCCATGATCCCTGAGGCCGTCATCGCCATGCTCGCGTGCGCGCGCATCGGCGCGGTGCACTCGGTCGTCTTCGGTGGGTTCGCGCCTGCCGAGTTGGCCATTCGCATCGACGATGCCCGTCCGAAGGTCCTGGTGACGGCGAGCTGCGGCATCGAGCCTTCGCGGGTGGTCGAGTACAAACCATTCGTCGATCGCGCCCTCGAGCTGGCGGAGCACCCGCCGGCCGCGGTCGTTCTCAAGCAGCGTCCCGAGCTGAGTGCGGACATGGTCGAGGGGCGAGACCTCGATTGGGACGTCGCCATGCGGGCCGGGCGCGTCGAGCCGGCCGCGGTCGTCGAGGTGGCCGCCACTGATCCGCTGTACGTCCTCTACACGTCGGGGACCACGGGCAAGCCGAAGGGCATCGTGCGCGACAACGGCGGCCACGCCGTGGCGATGGCGTGGTCGCTGCCCCACATCTACGGCTGCGGCGAGGGCGACGTGTGGTGGGCGGCCTCGGACGTCGGCTGGGTCGTGGGCCACTCCTACATCGTGTACGCGCCCCTCATCAACGGTGCGACGACGATCCTGTACGAAGGCAAGCCGGTGGGGACCCCCGACGCCGGGGCGTTCTGGAGGGTCGTGGCCGAGCACGGCGTCAAGGCCCTGTTCACTGCACCGACCGCGATCCGAGCCATCAAGAAGGAGGATCCCGAGGGCGCCCTCATCGGGGAGTACGACCTCACCCCCCTCGAGACGCTCTTCCTCGCGGGCGAGCGCCTCGACCCCGACACGTACCACTGGGCCACCGACCACCTGCAGGTCCCGGTCGTGGACAACTGGTGGCAGACCGAGACCGGCTGGCCGATCGCTGCCAACCTGCGGGGTCTCGACCCGATGCCGCTCAAGCCGGGGTCACCGTCGGTTCCCGTGCCCGGCTACGACGTCCGCGTCCTCGACGCTGTGGGCGGCGAGGTCGAGCCGGGTGTGGAGGGCGCCATCGTGATCCGCCTGCCCCTGCCTCCGGGCACGCTGCCGACCTTGTGGCGCGACGAGGAACGATTCGTCGCGTCGTACCTGAGTGCCTTCGACGGCTACTACCTCTCCGGCGACGGCGGCTACATCGACGCAGACGGGTACCTCTACGTGATGGGTCGTACGGATGACGTGATCAACGTCGCCGGCCACCGGCTCTCCACGGGAAGCATGGAGGCGGTGCTCTCCCAGCATCCGGCCGTGGCGGAGTGTGCCGTCATCGGTGTCGCCGACCAGTTGAAGGGGCAGCTTCCGCGCGGCTTCGTGGTGTTGAAGGCGGGCGTCGAGGCGGACCCGGAGGTGATTCGCGACGAGTTGGTGGCGATGGTCCGGGCCGAGGTCGGTGCTGTGGCGGCGTTCCGCGACGTCGAGGTCGTCGTCGGGCTTCCCAAGACCCGGTCGGGCAAGATCCTGCGCAAGACGATGCGGGAGATCGCGGACGGAGCCGAGCCGGTGGTGCCGTCGACGATCGAGGATCCAGCGGTGCTGAGCGATCTGCGCGGGGTCCTGCGGCGCGAACAGTGACGGGAACCGCGATCGGGCGCCGGTGGACTAGTCACCCCGGTTGGCGATGTCGAAGTCTTGCGCGGGCCGGGTGGGGCGGATCTAGACTTCCCGCCGTGGGAATGTCATTGGGACCCGAGGGACTCGGGCAACGCGAGCGGGTCCTCGTGGGGGAGGACGTCACGGGGGAGCGGCACCGTCCTGGCGCCTCGGAGGAGGAGTTGACGGCGATCCTCGCCGCGCTGACCCGACCCTGAGGGCTTTCGTGCGGTGCCTCGGGCGGTTGTGCCGCTGAGGCTGCAAGGATGGCCCGGTGAGCGCTCGAGACATCGTCATCCTTGGTTCCACCGGATCCGTCGGCACCCAGGCGTTGGACCTTGTTCGCGCCCATCCCGGGGAGTTCCGCGTGGTGGGGCTCACGGCGGGCGGGAGCAACCGTGCGCTGTTCGAGCAGCAGGTGGCGGAGTTCGAACCTGCGTACGCCGGCCTCGGCCAGGACGCCTCGGTGGAGGCCGCCGCGCTGGGCTGCGACGTCGTGCTCAACGCGATCACCGGCGCGGTCGGCCTGCGACCGACCCTCTCAGCGCTCGACGCGGGCACCACCTTGGCGCTGGCCAACAAGGAGTCGCTCATCATGGGCGGGCCACTGGTCAAGGAGCGGGCCCGACCTGACCAGATCGTGCCCGTGGACTCCGAGCACAGCGCGATCGCGCAGTGCCTGCGCTCGGGCACTGCCGCGGAGGTGCGCAGGCTCATCCTGACCGCGAGTGGCGGGCCGTTCCGTGGCCGCACGCGCGCCGAACTGCTCGACGTCACCCCCGAGCAGGCGGGTGCCCACCCCACGTGGGACATGGGTCCCGTCATCACGATCAACTCCGCCACCCTGGTCAACAAGGGGCTGGAGGTCATCGAGGCGCACCTGCTCTTCGACATCGCCTTCGAGGACATCGACGTGGTGGTCCACCCCACCAGCGTGGTCCATTCGATGGTCGAGTTCGTGGACGGCTCCACGATCGCGCAGGCGAGCCCGCCCACCATGCTGATCCCGATCGCCTTGGGCATGGCCGGCCCCGGCCGTCTACCCGCTGTGGCTCCGCCGGTGGACTGGACCCGGGCCGAGACCTGGGAGTTCTTCCCGCTCGACGATGAGGTGTTCCCTGCGGTCCGGCTGGCCCGAGAAGCCGGCGAGCGCGGCGGCACCGCCCCCGCGGTCTACAACGCGGCCAACGAGGTCTGCGTCGACGCGTTCCGTTCCGGCAGGCTCGGGTTCGTGGGCATCACTGACGTGATTGCCACCGTTCTTGGGCGCCACGACGTAGTCTCGAAGGCGCACGTGAGCATCGAAGACGTCCTGGCCGCTGATGGCTGGGCGCGCCTCGAAGCAGAGAGTCTTGTTCGAGGAGAATCCCGTTGAGCGTCCTGTTCTACACCCTCGGGGTGGTCCTCTTCACGGTGGCCATTGCGGCCTCGATCGGCCTGCACGAGTTCGGCCACCTGATCCCCGCGAAGAAGTTCGGCTGCAAGGTCCCCGAGTGGTTCATCGGATTCGGCCCCACGGTGTGGAGCCGCAAGATCGGTGAGACGACGTACGGGGTGAAGGCCATTCCGCTGGGTGGTTTCGTCAAGATCGTCGGGATGCTCCCGCCGGGGGCCGAAGGCCTCGTGGAGGAGACGACCTACGACGACGATGGCCAGCCCGTGCACCGGATCCGTCGCTCGAACACGGGCATGTTCACGCAGCTCATCTCGGATGCCCGCGCCGCCGAGTACGAGTACGTCAAGGCGCACGACACCGATCGGCTCTTCTACAAGCTCGCGCCGTGGAAGAAGATCGTCGTGATGGCGGGCGGGCCGGCCGTCAACATCGCGATCGCATTCATCATCTTCAGCGGGATCTACGCGACGTACGGCAACCCCGCCGACCAGGACGTGAGCACCGTGGTCGCCGAGGTGCCCGAATGCGTCATTCCGGTCGCCGAGGGGGAGCGGGCCTGCACTGACGCGGACGCGCCGTCGCCGGCGTACGCCGCAGGCATCCGACCCGGCGACGAGATGCTCAGCATCAACGGCACCGCCATCGACGACTGGTGGCAGATGCAGGAGATCATCCGGGCCAACGACTCCGGCGCGGCGCAGATCGTCGTGCTGCGTGACGGTGAGGAGGTCACGCTCGACGCGACCACCACGGTCGAGTTGCGCCCCACCGACGCGGCAGGCGAGAAGCTCGTCCAGGTGGGCTTCCTCGGGGTGAGCCCCGAGTGGTCCTACCGCACGGGCGGCCCCCTCTACACGCTGGAGCAGATGGGCGACATGACCGTGCACACGGTGCAGGCCATGGTGCAGCTGCCGGTCAAGGTGTGGGACGTGGCGAAGGCCATCGTCGGCGTGGAGGAGCGCGCTGCGGACAGCCCGGTGAGCGTGGTGGGCGGTGCCCGCTTCGCGGGGGAGACCGCTGCTGCTGAGCAGTTCCCGTTGGCCGACAAGACGGTGAGCCTGCTGGCCCTGATCGCCGGCTTCAACTTCTTCATCGGCATGTTCAACTTCGTGCCGCTCCTGCCGCTGGACGGCGGCCACATTGCGGGGGCCGCGTACGAGTGGCTGCGTCGCGGTCTCGCTCGACTGTTCCGCCGCCCGGACCCCGGGCACGTGGACGTGGCCAAGCTCCTACCGGTGGCCTACGTCGTGGCGCTGACGATGATGGTGATGGGTGCCGTCCTGATCGTGGCCGACTTCGTCGTGCCACTCAGCATCACGGGCTGATCCACTGCGGTCGCAGTGCGGGGCACGTCACCTCGTACGGATCTGGGCGGGTGCCTAGACTGGCGTCCATGACTTCCGTCGGCCTTGGCATGCCCGCACTTCCGCCGCCCGTCCTGGCGCCTCGTCGTCAGACCCGTCAGATCAAGGTGGGCTCGGTCGGCGTGGGCAGCGACTCGCCGATCTCGGTGCAGTCGATGACGACGACGCTGACGGCTGACGTGAACTCCACGCTGCAGCAGATCGCCGAGCTGACGGCTGCGGGCTGTGACATCGTGCGAGTCGCCTGCCCGAGCGCGGATGACGCCGAGGCGCTGCCGGACATCGCGCGCAAGTCGCAGATCCCCGTCATCGCCGACATCCACTTCCAGCCCAAGTACGTCTTCGCCGCCATCGAGGCGGGGTGCGCGGCCGTGCGGGTCAACCCGGGCAACATCAAGAAGTTCGACGACCAGGTCAAGGAGATCGCGAAGGTGGCCGCCGACCACGGCACGTCGATCCGGATTGGTGTCAACGCCGGCTCGCTCGACAAGCGCCTGCTGGAGAAGTACGGCAAGGCCACCCCCGAAGCGCTCGTCGAGTCGGCGATCTGGGAGGCCAGCCTGTTCGAGGAGCACGGGTTCCGCGACTTCAAGATCTCGGTCAAGCACAACGACCCTGTCGTCATGGTGCGCGCGTACGAGTTGCTCGCCGAGGCGGGGGACTGGCCGCTGCACCTGGGCGTCACCGAGGCGGGGCCCGCCTTCCAAGGAACCATCAAGTCGGCCACCGCCTTCGGAGCGCTGCTGAGCCGGGGGATCGGGGACACGATTCGCGTCTCGCTGTCCGCTCCGCCGGTGGAGGAGGTCAAGGTCGGCATTCAGATCCTCGAGTCCCTCAACCTCAAGCCGCGGCGTCTCGAGATCGTCTCGTGCCCCAGCTGCGGTCGTGCCCAGGTCGATGTCTACACCTTGGCCGAGCAGGTGACGGCGGGTCTGGACGGACTGGAGGTTCCGCTCCGGGTCGCCGTGATGGGCTGCGTCGTCAACGGCCCGGGGGAGGCTCGCGAAGCCGACCTGGGGGTGGCTTCTGGCAACGGCAAGGGGCAGATCTTCGTGAAGGGTGAGGTCATCAAGACCGTGCCCGAGTCGCAGATCGTGGAGAGCCTGATCGAGGAGGCCATGCGCATCGCGGAGAGCATGGAGCCCGTCGAGGGTTCCGAGGTGTCCGTCACCGCTGGGTGAGGCGGACTCCGTGCTGCTCCGGGCACGGCGCTAGGCTCGGCGGGTGCACGAGACCTTCCCCTCGGCGCGCGTCCTGGGACCGCCCGATCGCGACGCCTTCGTCGCCCTGGCAGGCGTGTCTCCGGTCGTCAACGTGTTCGCCGAGTACAGGGCGAGGCTCACCAACCTCGACGAGCGCTGGCTCGGGGGGCAGATGTGGGGGCGCTTCAGGGACGGCGACCTGGTGGCTGGAATGCACCTGGGTGCCAACCTGGTGCCCGTCGAGTGCACGCCGGACGACCTCGCTGCCTTCGCCCCAGTGCTGCAGCGGCGCGCGAAGCACACGGGCACGATCGTGGGGCCCCGCGACACGGTGCGCGCCCTGTGGGACTTGGTCGGCGAGCAGTGGCCGAGGCCGCGAGAGGTGAGGTGGAACCAGCCGCACCTCGAGCTCGCCGGACCGCCCCTGGTCGCGCCTGACCCCGGCGTACGCATGACCACGAAAGCGGACCTGCCTGCTCTCTATCCGGCCTGCGTGGCGATGTACACCGAGGAGGTCGGGGTCTCACCGGAGGCCGGGCACGGCGCCGATCTGTATCGAGCGCGCGTCCAGCAGCTCATCGGGCGCGGCTGGTCGTTCGCGAGCTTTGACGAGCGCGGAGAGGTCGTGTTCAAGGCCGAGGTCGCCTGCGCGACCGAGCACGCGGCTCAGATCCAGGGGGTGTACGTCCGCCCCGACCGTCGCGGTGAAGGGCTGGCGGCCAGCGGGATGGCGGCCGTGGCGCGTCAGGTACGGCGGTCCATCGCGCCCGTGGTCTCCCTCTATGTCAACGACTGGAACGAGCCGGCCCGGGCGGCGTACGCCCGAGCCGGGTTCCAGCAGACGGCCACGATGGCGACGTTGATGTTCTGAGCAGGCTCAGCGGGCCAGTGCGGTCCGTGGGCGCATGGTCCGTGAGGCCGCCTCCCGCAGCGTCGGGGTGGCGTACGTGTCCCCGGCGTTCTCGCACGACCCGTCGGTGCAGCGCACCAGCGCGGCACGGGTGGGGCCGTTGGCGACGGTCAGCAGCGTGTCGGGGGTCTCCCACCCGATCGTGCCGAACCAGCCCGTGGTGTAGCGCCCGGTCAGGGTGCCGTCGAGCAGGCGCGTCTGGACCAGGCCCGGGCCGATGCCGTCGCTGAGCAGGTCGACGGTCGCGAAGGCGGTGCCGTCGGGGTTGAACGCCTCGACGCGTTCGGCGCACGACTTCCACACGGTCTTCTCAGGGTCGCTCAGGCGAGACACCCGTGCGCACCCCTTGTTGTACGGGTCGCCGGTGAACGTCTCCAGGAGGTCGTTGCGCAGGTCGATCAGGACGGCGTACTCGCTCGAGACGGCACGGCGCTTTCGACCCCGTGCGTTGAGCGTGTACGTGCCTGACTTGTCGTCGCTCAGGTACGCCCGGTTCCGGGTGGCCGCCAGCACCTGGGCGTACCCCCGGATCTTGCGCCCGCTGACGCGCTTTCCCGTGACCGCGTCAAAGACCCGAAAACGTGTCCGCTTCGCCGGGGGAGCCACGTCCGTCGCGTAGAGCCGGGAGCCGTCCTGGGACAGCACCGTTCCCCACGGGTCCAGGCCCGTACGGATCGTCGTGACCGTCCCGTCGGCTGCGACCCGGTTGACCTCGTACTCGTCGCGCTTGGCGCGGTAGCCGATCACCACCCACGAGCCGGACGAGCGGCCCAGGTAGGTGGCGTACTTGCCGACCTTGACCCGGACGTCGCCGGCCACGAACCAGCCGCGATCGGTGTGGGCGATCGAGGGGTCCGGTCCCCGTTCGAGGGTTGCTGGGTCCACGGTGGTGATGCCGACAGGTGCCCGGTCAGTGGCGGCCGGCCGGGGATCGGTGCCACTCGCCGGGTCGGCCACGGTGAGGCCGGCGGCGAGGAGGACAGCGATGCTCGCGGCAAAACGGGAGGAGCGCATGACAGTCCCTTCGTGAGTGGTCACATCCTTCAGACTCCGCCGTCAGCGTTTTGGTTGCAAGGCGCAGGCGTGTGACGTCGGTTCCGTGGGCGTCAGTGTCCAGCCCTATCCTGTGCGCATGACCGGACAGATCCTGCGCATGTCCCAACTCTTCGTCCGCACTCTGCGCGACGACCCGGCCGATGCAGAGGTGCCCAGCCACAAGCTGCTCGTGCGGGCGGGCTACATCCGGCGCACTGCTCCGGGTGTCTACACCTGGCTGCCTCTGGGCCTGCGCGTGCTGCGCAAGATCGAGAACATCATCCGTGAGGAGATGGACTCGATGGGCGCCCAGGAGCTCCTGTTCCCCGCATTGCTGCCCAAGGAGCCGTACGAGGCGACGGGGCGCTGGGTCGACTACGGCGACAGCCTGTTCCGGCTGACCGACCGCAAGGGTGCTGAGTACCTCCTCGGCCCCACCCATGAGGAGATGTTCACCCTCGTGGTCAAGGACCTGTACTCCTCCTACAAGGACCTTCCGCTGTCGATCTACCAGATCCAGAACAAGTACCGCGACGAGGCGCGTCCGCGCGCGGGCGTCCTGCGGGGCCGCGAGTTCGTGATGAAGGACTCCTACTCGTTCGACGTGGACGCCGCCGGACTGCAGGCCTCCTATGACAAGCACCGCGAGACCTACATCAGGATCTTCGACCGCCTCGGCTTCGACTACGTCATCGTCAAGGCCACTTCCGGCGCGATGGGCGGGTCGGCCAGCGAAGAGTTCCTGGCGCGCACCGACGTGGGGGAGGACACCTACGTGCGCTGCGGCCACTGCGAGTACGCAGCGAACGTGGAGGCAGTCGCCGTCCGAGCCCCCGAGCCGGTCCCGTTCGACGACGTGCCCGCGGCCCACGCGGAGGACACCCCCGGAACCCCGACGATCGAGTCGCTGGTCGACCACCTCAACGCCTCCTTCCCCCGCGAGGACCGCGCGTGGGGTGCGGGCGACACGCTCAAGAACGTGCTGGTGATGCTGCGCCACCCCGACGGGACGACCGAGCCGCTGGCCATCGGCCTGCCCGGCGACCGGGAGGTCGACCTGAAGCGTCTCGAGGGTCAGTTGGAGCCGATCGAGGTCGATCCCATGGACGACGACGAGCTGCGCAAGCATCCTGCGCTGGTCAAGGGCTACATCGGGCCGGGCGTGCTGGGTGCGGACTCGGACTCCGAGATCCGCTACCTCGTGGACCCGCGCGTGGTGAGTGGCACCCGGTGGGTGAGTGGCGCTGATGTGGAGGGGCAGCACGTGATCGACCTGGTGGTGGGTCGCGACTTCACCCCCGACGGCACCATCGAGGCCGCGGACGTGCGTGAGGGTGACGCCTGCCCGCAGTGTGCCGAGGGGACGCTGGTGGCGGCGCGCGGTGTCGAGATGGGTCACATCTTCCAGCTGGGCACGAAGTACGCCGAGGCCCTCGGCCTGAAGGTTCTCGACGAGAACGGCAAGCTCGTGACGGTGACGATGGGCTCGTACGGCATCGGTCCCTCCCGTGCGGTGGGTGCGATCGCCGAGAACACCTTGGACGAGATCGGTTTGTGCTGGCCCCGTGAGGTGGCTCCGGCGGACGTGCACGTGGTCGCTGCGGGCAAGGACGCCGCGATCCTCGACGCCGCGGAGGAGTTGGCCGCCGGTCTGCGCTCGCGCGGCGTGGAGGTCATCCTCGACGACCGCGTCGGCAAGATCAGCCCGGGAGTGAAGTTCAAGGACGCCGAGCTGATCGGAGTGCCCAGCATCGTCACGGTGGGCCGTGGCGTGGCTGAGGGCACCGTGGAGATCAAGGACCGGCGCACCGGCGAGCGGACGGAGCTGGCGCTCGCTCAGGCTGCGGACCGGATCGCAGAGATCGTCCGCTCCTGACCCTGTGGACCACGACGCCCGCCTCGCAGAGCCGAGGCGGGCGTCCCGCACTTCCGCTCGAAACGGGTTGCATGAATGTGCAGCGCAACAACCTGCATCCGCTCACCACTGGATTGGTTACCGCTTCGTACTACATGATTGTGCATGTGGCCGGTCACCCCACGGACCGCCACATTCGGGTGATGCTGACCAATCCCCTTGGGGCGGCTCGTGTCCTCGGCGTTTGGGAGAGATCTCGGGACTCTCCCAGATGTCGCAGGGCACGGGCCGCGCCTCATTTCAGGGGTGCTGAGTCGGGCCCGACTCACCGCGCCGCCGTCAGGACGCGGTGAGTTCAGGCGCACCGGGCCACGGGGCCGCAGCGCCGCCCAGGGTCACGATCTGACTCGCGGACCAGGCAAGGGCCGCGATGGCCCAGGCTCGCGTCTCGTGCGTGGTGTGGGCGACCTGCCACGCGTACGCGTCGCTGCACCGCTCTTCGAGGGCGGCGGCTGAGGCGCTGCGTTCGGCAGCCGTGGCGGCGGCGGGTCGCGCGTACGCGGGCTCAGCCGCGACGGGCTCGCCCCCCGCGTCGCGAATCATCCAGACCGCCTGGTCGCGACGCGCACGGTGCTCCCGATAGGCCCCCGACAAGGCCGCGAACAGGGCCGGTTCAGCGGACTGGGAGGTGCGTGCGGCCAGGACGGCGTACGTCCACACGGCCGCGTGCTCGGATGCCAGGGTTGCCTGGAGGGCGTCGACGGCGCTCATGCGGTGCCTCCTGCTGGTGCCAGCGCGGTGAGCTGCGCGGCAACGCCTGCGCTCGCACTCGCGAGGACTCTGGCAAGACTCCCCGATGCGGCGTGCTCGGCAGCCTCGGCCATCGTGGCCTGCAGGGTGCGTTCAGCAGCCAGGAGGGGGGCGAGTCGCAGGAAGGGGTCGGCTGGGGCCTGGTCCTCGGCTGGGGCCTGGTCCTCGGCGGTGGCGTCCTCGGTGGTGTCGTCCGCCTCCGGCTCGTCGGTCGCGCGGTCTTCAGGAGCGAGGACCGCGCGGTGGGCGGTGTGCACGGCGGTGAAGGCAGCCACCGCCGCCAGCACGGGAGCGGGGGCCGACACGGTGGCGGCGAGGCGGGCGGAGACGGCGTCGATCGCCCCGACAACGCTCGTCAGGAGATCGACGTCGGGGTCCGGGGGAGCAGGGTCTCCGCTCGCCGTCTCGCGCGTGGGCGGGTCGATGTCGCACGCAGCCAGCGCCACGGGCGCGGCGACCGCCAGCGTCAGGGCTGCGCGACGAGTGAGGCGGGTCCTGGCGGGCATGGCCAAACCCTAACGCCGGGCTTCGTGGGTGGTTCGGGCAGCAGTTAGGGTGGGGCACGACAACAGCACACAGGAGGTCGAGATCGTGACTAGTTCCCGTAGCGATGCGACGAAGGAGCAGGTGATCGCCGCTCTGGTCGACCCCCTGGCCGCGTTGGGTCTCGACCTCGAGGCAGTCGAGTTGACGCCTGCGGGCAAGCGTCGGGTGCTCCGCATCGCCGTCGACAAGGACGGCGGCGTGACGCTGGACGACGTCGCCGAAGCCACTCGGGCCGTCTCCGAGGTGCTCGACTCCGGCGATGCCATGGGGGAGCAGCCCTACACGCTCGAAGTCACCTCGCGTGGAGTCGACCGCCCCCTCACGCTCGAGCGTCACTGGCGGCGCAACGCCGGACGCCTCGTCAAGATCACGCTCGTCGAGGGAGGCCAGGTGACGGCCCGCATCCTCGAGGCTCGCGAGCAGGGAGTCCTCGTCGAGGGCGACGGCTCGGAGCGCGAGGTCGCCTACGACGACATCGCCAAGGCACTCGTACAGATCGAGTTCAACCGCAAGGCCGGGGACGCCCCGGAGGAGGACACCCACTGATGGACATCGATCTCAGCATCCTGCGGACGTTGGAGCGCGAGAAGGAGATCTCCTTCGACGTGCTCGTCGAGGCGATCGAGCAGGCCCTGCTCACCGCGTACCACAAGAGCCCCGGCGCCCAGGAGCGCGCGCGCGTCGTGCTGGACCGCAAGTCCGGGCACGTCGCGGTGTGGGCCTCCGAGACCGACAGCGAGGGCAACCACCTCGCTGAGTTCGACGACACCCCGGCCGACTTCGGCCGCATCGCCGCCACCACGGCCAAGCAGGTCATCCTGCAGCGCCTGCGCGATGCCGAGGACGAGGCGAAGTTCGGCGAGTTCTCCGGTCGCGAGGGCGACATCATCTCCGGTGTCATCCAGCAGGGTCGCAACCCCGACGACGTGATGGTCGACCTGGGCAAGCTCGAGGCGCTCCTCCCGGTCTCCGAGCGGGTTCCGGGCGAGGAGTACGTCCACGGTGAGCGCATCAAGTGCCTCGTCGTCTCGGTCCGCAAGGGACTTCGCGGGCCGCAGGTCACCCTGTCGCGCAGTCACCCCAACCTGGTGCGCAAGCTCTTCGCCCTCGAGGTGCCGGAGATCGCGGACGGCACCGTGGAGATCGCCGCCATTGCGCGCGAGGCGGGCCACCGTACGAAGATCGCGGTGCACTCCACCGTGCCCGGCGTCAACGCCAAGGGTGCGTGCATCGGTCCGATGGGCCAGCGCGTGCGCAACGTCATGGCGGAGCTGCACGGCGAGAAGATCGACATCGTCGACTTCGCGGAGGACCCAGCGGAGATGGTCGCCCATGCTCTCTCGCCGGCCCGCGTGACTTCCGTCACGATCGTCGACGAGGCCGCTCGCGCGTGCCGGGTGGTGGTCCCTGACTTCCAGCTGTCCCTGGCCATCGGCAAGGAGGGGCAGAACGCGCGGCTCGCCGCTCGGCTGACCGGGTGGCGCATCGACATCCGCTCCGATGAGGAGCCGCAGGCGCCCGCTCAGTGAGCCTGGCGGCGCCCGGGTGCCGGTTCGTGATCCGTACGCCGACAAGGTAGGGTTTGGGTCGATGGCTCGCGCTTCGACTTCCCCTGCCCTTGCGGGCGTGAAGGGTCCTGTTCGGACCTGCTTGGGATGCCGGGCGCGGGCTGCCAAGAGCGATCTGTTGCGTGTGGTCGCGAGAGCGGACACGTACGGCCGAATGGCCGTGGTGCCCGATCCCGCAGCCGTGGCGCCCGGGCGGGGAGGCTATCTGCATCCCGACGTCGGGTGCGTCGACACCGCAATCAGGCGGCGAGCGCTGACCCGGGCCCTCCGGGTGAGCGAGGCGCTGGACACCAGTCCGCTCACCGAGCACTTCCCGCTCGTCCATTCACCGTGATTGACCGACCAGAAACTGGAGCAGCAGCTCATGAGCACTCGATGAGTACTTACCGATGAGCCAGCACCACCACTAACGGTCCGATCCACCAGGGCTCGGGCCAGAAGGAGCAGCGTTCTAACGTGGCCAAGACCCGAGTCCACGAACTCGCCAAGGAGTTCGGAGTCGAGAGCAAGTTCGTTCTCGAGAAGCTCAAGGAGATGGGGGAGTTCGTCAAGTCGGCGTCGTCGACTGTCGAGCCCCCGGTCGAGATGCGCTTCAAGAAGCAGTTCGGTGACGAACTGAAGGCAGCTGGAGCCGCGGCCCCGGCGCCCGCAGCAGAGCCCGAGCAGGCTGCGCCCAAGGCGACCGAGCCGAAGGCCGCTGAGCCCAAGGCCGCAGCCCCCAAGGCGACCGAGCCGAAGGCGGCCGAGCCCGCCGCTCCCGCGGCGCCCGCCAAGGCCCCCGCGGCAGGCAAGCCCGGCCCGAAGCCGGGCCCCAAGCCCGCGCCCAAGCCGAAGGCCGAGCCCACCCCGGAGCCGGTCGTCGAGACCCCGGCGCCCGAGGCGCCCGTCGAGAAGCCGGCAGCGGCAGCGCCGGCTGCGAAGCCCGCTCCGCGTCCCGCCGCGCCCGGTCCTCGCCCCGTCGGCAAGCCGGGTGCTCCCCGTCCGGGCAACAACCCGTTCGCTTCGAGCCAGGGCATGGGACGTCGTCCCGGCCCCCCGGCTGCAGGTGGAGGCGCCCCGGCCGGTACCCCCGGCGACCAGCGTCCGCCGCGTCCGCCGGCCGCTCGTGAGGGTGGCGCTCCCGGACGTCCGGGCATGCCCCGCCCCAACCCGGCGATGATGCCCAAGTCCCCGGCCGCGTTCGGTTCTGGTCCGGGCGCCCGCCCTGCCCGTCCCGGCGGTCCGGGGCGTCCCGGTGCCCCCGGTCGCGCAGGCGCTGGTGCCGGTCGTCCCGGTGCAGGCGCTGGCCGTCCCGGCGGCGGCGGTGCTCCCGGCGGCGGTGGATTCCCCGGCGGCGGTCGCCCCGGTGGCGGCGGTCGTCCCGGCCAGCGTGGCCAGACCCAGGGTGCCTTCGGGCGTCCGGGCGGACCTTCGCGCCGCGGACGCAAGTCGAAGCGTGCTCGTCGCCAGGAGTTCGAGGCCATGGAGGCCCCGACCATTGGCGGCGTGCGCGTCCGCAAGGGCAATGGCGAGACCGTGCGTCTGGCGCGCGGTTCCTCGCTGACGGACTTCGCTGAGAAGATCAGCGTCGACCCGGCAGCGCTCGTGCAGATGCTCTTCTCGCTCGGCGAGATGGTCACCGCGACCCAGTCCGTGGGTGACGAGACGTTCGAGCTGCTCGGCGAGGAGCTCAACTACGTCGTCCAGGTGGTCTCGCCCGAGGACGAGGACCGCGAGCTGCTCGAGTCGTTCGACCTCGAGTTCGGTTCCGACGAGGGCGACGAGTCCGACCTCGCCGTACGGCCCCCGGTCGTCACGGTCATGGGTCACGTCGACCACGGAAAGACCAAGCTCCTGGACGCGCTGCGCAACGCCAACGTTGCCTCCGGTGAGGCCGGCGGCATCACCCAGCACATCGGCGCCTACCAGGTGGCCACGACCGTGGACGGCAACGACCGTCGCATCACGTTCATCGACACCCCGGGTCACGAGGCGTTCACCGCCATGCGTGCTCGCGGTGCGCAGGCCACCGACATCGCGATCCTCGTGGTCGCGGCCGACGACGGCGTGATGCCGCAGACGGTCGAGGCGCTCAACCACGCCAAGGCAGCCGGTGTCCCGATCGTGGTCGCGGTCAACAAGATCGACAAGGAGACCGCGGACCCGACGAAGGTGCGCGGCCAGTTGACCGAGTACGGCCTCATCCCCGAGGAGTACGGCGGCGAAGCGATGTTCGTCGACGTCTCGGCCAAGGCTGGGCTGAACCTGGACAAGCTGCTCGAGGCAGTCGTCCTGACGGCCGACGCGGCGCTCGACCTGCGTGCCAACCCGCACCAGGACGCTCAGGGTCTGGTTGTCGAGGCGCACCTGGACCGCGGCCGCGGCCCGGTGGCGACCATCCTCGTCCAGCGCGGAACGCTCCGTGTGGGTGACTCGATCGTCGCCGGCCCGGCGTTCGGTCGTGTGCGTGCCATGCTCGATGAGTTCGGCAACGAGCTCACCGAGGCCGACCCGTCGCGTCCGGCGATGGTTCTGGGTCTGTCCGCCGTTCCCGGCGCGGGTCAGAACTTCATCGTGGTCGAGGACGACCGGATGGCGCGTCAGATCGCCGAGAAGCGGGAGGCACGTGAGCGTGCCGCCATGCAGGCAAAGCGTCGCGTGCGCCGCAGCCTCGAGGACTTCATGGCCTCCATGGAGAAGGGCGAGAGCCAGGAGCTCAACCTCATCCTCAAGGGCGACGTGTCCGGTTCGGTCGAGGCGCTCGAGGACGCGCTGGCCAAGATCGACGTCGGCGACGAGGTCGGCATCCGGGTCATCGACCGCGGTGTCGGTGCGATCACCGAGACCAACGTCGACCTGGCGGCTGCCTCCGACGCGATCATCATCGGCTTCAACGTCCGCCCGCAGGGCAAGGCGACCGAGATGGCCGACCGCGAGGGCGTGGAGATCCGCTACTACTCGGTGATCTACCAGGCCATCGAGGAGATCGAGGCCGCGCTCAAGGGCATGCTCAAGCCGGAGTACGAAGAGGTCCGCCTCGGGCAGGCGGAGATCCGCGAGATCTTCCGCTCGTCCAAGGCTGGCAACATCGCAGGCTGCATGGTCATCGACGGTGTGCTGCGCCGCAACGCCAAGGTGCGTGTGCTGCGGGACGGCGCCGTCGCGGCCGACAACCTCGACCTCGCTTCGCTGCGGCGCGAGAAGGACGACGCTGCGGAGGTCCGCGAGGGCTTCGAGTGTGGTCTGGTGCTCAAGAACTTCCAGGACATCAAGATCGGCGACATCGTCGAGTCCTTCGAGATGCGCGAGATCCCGCGCGCCTGATGCGCTGAAGTTCCCATAGGTCGCATGAGTCCCCGCCCAGGCGGGGACTCATGCACCTGTTGGCCTTTGCAAAGGCCACACAGTGACAGAGTCCCCGCTCAGGCGGGGACTCCCCAAGAGGCAAAAGGAGGGTGACCATGGCCAATCCCCGCGTCCGCAAGATCGCCGACCGGATCCAGGTCATCGTGGCGGAGATGCTCGACCGACGGATCAAGGACCCGCGGCTCGGGTTCGTGACCGTCACCGACGTCCGCGTCACCGGCGACACCCAGCAGGCAACGGTCTTCTACACCGTGCTCGGCGACGACGCCGACCTCGACAGCACGGCCGCAGCGCTCGAGTCCGCCAAGGGCCTGATCCGCTCGGAGGTGGGCAAGCAGCTCGGGATGCGCCACGTACCCAGCCTGACCTTCATCGCCGACGCCCTTCCTGAGAACGCACGCCACCTCGACGAGGTTCTGGCGCGGGCGAAGGCGCTGGACGAGGAGGTGGCCGCGGGTCGCGGTGACGCCTACGCCGGCGAGGAGGACCCGTACAAGAAGCCTCGCGAGGTCGACCTGGACGAGGACGACGAGGACCTCGAGGACTGATGTCGGGCCAGGAACCGGAGTCCGGCCTGGTCGTCGTGGACAAGCCCGGCCAGATCACCTCACACGGGGTGGTCGGCCGGGTTCGTCGCCTCGCGGGCACCCGGAAGGTCGGCCACGCCGGCACCCTCGATCCGATGGCCACCGGGGTCCTCGTACTCGGCGTGAACCGTGCCACACGCCTTCTCGGTCATCTGATGCTGACGGACAAGACGTACGAGGCCACGGTGCGCCTCGGCGTGGCCACGACCACCGATGACGCCGAGGGGGAGGTCACCGCGACGGAGCCCGCAGCGTTCCTGCAACCGGACGCAGTGGAGGCCGAGTTCGCACGGCTGGTCGGCGACATCCTGCAGGTCCCGACGGCAGTGTCAGCGATCAAGGTCGACGGCCAGCGCGCCTACGCCCGCGTCAGGGCCGGTGAGAAGGTCGAGCTCAAGGCCCGACCGGTGACGATTCACTCCCTCGAGGTGGGGGCGCAGCGTACGGCGGGGGACTGGCTCGACGTTGACATCTCCGTA
Organism: Actinomycetes bacterium; assembly: GCA_023460975.1. Classification (GTDB taxonomy): domain Bacteria; phylum Actinomycetota; class Actinomycetes; order Propionibacteriales; family Nocardioidaceae; genus Nocardioides. Next base: position 124,328 of record JAEWOG010000099.1, on the reverse strand, counting down.
CGGTGTTCGTCCGGCACTTACATCCGGGCCATCGCCCGGGACGTCGGGGCTGCCCTCGGCGTGGGCGGACACCTCACGGCCTTGCGTCGTACGGCGGTGGGTCCCTTCGGTGTGGACGAGGCGCGCACCCTCGAAGAGCTCGACGAGCAGTTCGTGATGATCCCGATCGCGGAGGCGGCGCGCGCCAGCTTTCCGTCCGTGGACCTCACCGAGGAGCAGGCCGCCGCGGTGCGCTACGGCCGGCGGCTCGACCTCGTCCTTCAGGCGCCGGGGGAGCACGCCGTGTTCGCTCCTGACGGGCAGTTCCTGGCGCTGTACGAGGCCGCGGGAGGCGGCGCACGACCGGTCGCCGTGTTCGTGGGCTGAGGCAGGCCGTAACATTCCTGCGTGCAGATTTGGCGTTCGACCGACGAGATCCCGGCTGACCTCACCGCCTCAGTCGCTTCCGTCGGCAACTTCGACGGGGTTCACCTGGGACATCAGCACGTGCTCCGACGCGCCCGCCAGGCGGCCGACGAGCTGGGCGTGGACACGGTCGTCGCGGTCACGTTCGACCCGCACCCCATGGCCGTGCTGCGCCCGGAGCACGCGCCTCCGACGCTGACCTCCATCGAGACCCGCGTGGAACTGCTGGAGAAGGCCGGCGCCGACGCTGTCCTGGTCGTTCCGTTCGACCGCGCGGTGGCTGCGTGGACCCCTGAGGAGTTCGTCGAGACGATCCTCGTCCGCGGACTTCGGGTGCGCGCCGTCGCGGTGGGCGCGAACTTCCGCTTCGGGCACAAGGCGGCTGGCGACGTGGCCCTGCTGCGTGAGCTGGGCAGCCAGAACGGCTTCGAGGTCGACGGCGTCGAGCTCGACGGAGGCCCTCAGGTGTGGAGCTCCACGTACGTGCGGCACTGCCTCGCGACCGGCGACGTTGCGGGCGCCGCCGAGGCCCTGGGACACCCGTTCCAGGTGCGCGGCGTGGTGGTCCGGGGGGACCAGCGCGGTCGCGAACTGGGCTTCCCGACCGCCAACGTCCCGACCCCGGTCGTGGAGGCCGCTCCTGCGGACGGCGTGTACGCGGGGTGGCTCACGCGCACCGACACCGACGAACGCTTCCCGGCCGCGATCTCGGTGGGCACCAACCCGACGTTCGCAGGGGAGCGTGCGCGCCGTGTGGAGTCGTACGTGCTCGACCGCGACGACCTCGACCTGTACGGCGTCCAGGTCACGGTGGAGTTCGTCGAGCGGCTGCGCGGCATGGTCGCGTTCGAGGGCATCGAGAAGCTCATCGAGACCATGCACGACGATGTGCGTCGCGCGCGAGAGATCCTCGGCGACTGACCTACCCGATGGTCGAGCGTGTCGAGACCTGGGTGGTTTCGACAGGCTCAACCAACCCACCCCCGCTTGTCGAGACCTGTTCGGTTCGACAGGCTCAACCAACCCATCCGATGGTCGAGCTTGTCGAGACCCGGCTGGTTTCGACAGGTCTCAACCAGCCCACCCCCGCTGGTCGAGACCTGTTTGGTTCGACAGGCTCAACCAGGGAGCCCAGCGCCGATTGGGGCGCTGAGAGCGGCGTTGATAGCCTTGCCCGGTTGCCGTCTAACGGCCGCGGACTGTAGTGCCCGGGTGGATGTGCCCCGGCGCGCCGCGCAACGAGAACCGAAAGGAGCCCCGTCATGTCGATCGGTACTGACGCGGAGACCAAGAAGAAGATCATCGCCGAGTACGGCAAGTCTGAGGGCGACACCGGTTCGCCCGAGGTGCAGATCGCTCTGCTGAGCCACCGCATCTCCCACCTGACCGAGCACCTCAAGCAGCACAAGCACGACCACCACAGCCGTCGTGGCCTGCTCCTGCTGGTCGGCCAGCGCCGCCGTCTTCTCAACTACCTGCAGAAGACCGAGATCGAGCGCTACCGCTCGATCGTCGAGCGCCTCGGCCTCCGTCGCTGATCTCGCCAGGAGCGGCTCCCCATTGCGGGAGCCGCTCCTGCGGCATTTGGCGGCCTTCGGCCCGCGACAGCGCCGAGGCCGCTCCCGGAGCTGAGCCGCGCTAGGCTCAGTGCCGAACAACTGAACAACCACAACACCAGGAGCGACCCGCACGTCCGGCCCGGTCCTCGGTAGTGGCCTTCGGGTGGCGCGTCAGCGCCCGCCCCGCGGGCCTCGATCGAAGACCGGCCTCCCACCGCGGGCCTTCGAAGTCCGCCTCCCAGAGGTGCGACGGGCGCGGATCGCTCCGCGAAGAGAAAGCAGGGCTCCACTTCCATGAGTGAACCCACCATCTCCGCTGTCGAGACCGTCCTCGACAACGGCAAGTTCGGCAAGCGCACGGTCAAGTTCGAGACCGGTCTGCTCGCCCGCCAGGCTGCTGGTTCCGTGACGGCGTACCTCGACGACGAGACGATGCTGCTCTCGGCCACCACGGTCGGCAAGCAGCCGAAGGACCACTTCGACTTCTTCCCCCTGACCATTGACGTCGAAGAGCGTATGTACGCCGTGGGCCAGATCCCCGGCTCGTTCTTCCGTTCCGAGGGTCGCCCGGGCGAGGACGCCATCCTCACCTGCCGCCTGATCGACCGCCCGCTGCGCCCGACCTTCAAGAAGGGTCTGCGCAACGAGGTCCAGGTCGTCATCACCGTCATGGCGCTCGACCCCAACCAGCCGTACGACGTGCTGGCGATCAACGCCGCCTCGATGTCGACCCAGCTCTCGGGCCTGCCGTTCGCCGGCCCCGTCGGCGGCACCCGCATGGGTCTCATCGACGGCCAGTGGGTGGCGTTCCCGACCCACGAGCAGCTCGAGAACGCCGTGTTCGACATGGTCGTCGCCGGTCGTGTCACCGAGACCGGTGACGTCGCCATCATGATGGTCGAGGCCGAGGCGCCCGAGCACGCGTTCGAGCTCATCGGCTCCGGCGCGACCAAGCCCACCGAGGAGGTCGTGGCCAGCGGTCTGGAGGCGGCCAAGCCGTTCATCAAGCAGCTCGTCGAGGCCCAGGCCGAGCTGGCCAAGGTCGCGGCCAAGCCGGTTGCCGAGTTCCCGATCTTCCTCGACTACTCCGACGACGTCCTTGACGCCGTCACCGCCGCCGTCTCGACCGAGACCGCTGCCGCTCTCACCATCGGTGACAAGCAGGAGCGCGAGAACAAGCTCGACGAGATCAAGGACGACCTGCTCGCCAGGATCGGCGCCGACTTCGAGGGCCGCGAGAAGGAGATCGGCGCGGCGTTCCGCTCGCTGAACAAGTCCCTCATGCGCCAGCGCATCCTGCGCGACAAGGTCCGCATCGACGGCCGCGGCCTCGCCGACATCCGTCCGTTGCACTCCGAGGTCGGCGTGGTTCCGCGCGTTCACGGCTCGGCGCTGTTCGAGCGTGGCGAGACCCAGATCCTGGGCGTCACCACCCTCGACATGCTCAAGATGGAGCAGCAGCTCGACACGCTCTCCCCGGAGAAGCACCGCCGCTACATGCACAAGTACGTCTTCGCCCCGTTCTCCACGGGCGAGACGGGCCGCGTGGGCTCGCCCAAGCGCCGCGAGGTCGGCCACGGCGCGCTCGCGCGTCGCGCGCTCCTGCCCGTGCTGCCGAGCCGCGAGGAGTTCCCGTACGCGATCCGCCAGCTCTCCGAGTGCATGGGCTCCAACGGCTCCACCTCGATGGGTTCGGTCTGCGCCTCCACCCTGTCGCTGCTGCAGGCCGGCGTGCCGCTGAAGGCCCCCGTGGCCGGCATCGCCATGGGTCTGATCTCCGACGAGGTCGATGGCAAGACCGAGTACGTCGCCCTCACCGACATCCTCGGTGCCGAGGACGCGTACGGCGACATGGACTTCAAGGTCGCCGGGACGCGCGAGTTCGTCACCGCGCTCCAGCTCGACACCAAGCTCGACGGCATCCCGGCCGACGTGTTGGCCAGCGCGCTGCTGCAGGCGCACGACGCCCGCAACACGATCCTCGACGTCATGGGCGAGGCCATTGACGCGCCCGAGGAGATGGCCGCGACCGCTCCGCGGATCATCACCGTGAAGGTCCCTGTGGACAAGATCGGCGAGGTCATCGGACCCAAGGGCAAGGTCATCAACCAGCTCCAGGACGACACCGGCGCGAGCATCTCGATCGAGGACGACGGCACGGTCTACATCGGCGCCACCAACGGTGCCGCTGCCGAGGCCGCGAAGGCCGCGATCAACGCGATCGCGAACCCGACGATGCCCGAGGTTGGCGAGCGTTACCTGGGAACGGTCGTGAAGACGACCAACTTCGGCGCGTTCGTGTCGCTGCTGCCCGGCAAGGACGGCCTGCTGCACATCACGAAGCTGAAGGCCCTCACGGGTGGCAAGCGGATCGAGAACGTCGAGGACGTCGTGTCCGTCGGCCAGAAGATCCAGGTCCAGATCGCCGAGATCGACGACCGCGGCAAGCTGTCGCTGGTCCCGGTTGTCGAGGAGGCCGACGGCGAGACTGCCGCGGAGGCCGACTCCGAGTGAGTTCCTGAACACCCTGCGAGGGGCGACCACCGTTGACGGTGGTCGCCCCTCGTGGCGTTCCCCCTCGTGGAGTTCTGGGGAACCCGTCGAAGGTGCCGGGGGAGTAGGTGGCGCTCCGGCATGGGAACGTCCTCGGTTGAGCCTGAGGGACTACCCAAATTCTCCCGGAGGCAAACGAGCGGGATACGGTCGTTCGGTGCAGTCCAGTAGTCAGCGGATCGGTTCGACCCGCACCCTTCAGACGGTCACCGATGCGGCTGGGCAGGTGACCTCCCGCGTTCGGCGCACGGTGTTGCCCGGCGGGCTCCGAGTGATCACCGAGCAGATGGCCGGCACCCGGTCGGCAGCGGTGGGAGTCTGGGTCAACGTCGGCTCGCGGGACGAGGAAGCCCAGTTGCACGGCTGCTCGCACTTCTTGGAGCACCTGTTGTTCAAGGGGACGCCGGAGCGCAGCGCCTTGGACATCTCCGTGGCGCTCGACGCGGTGGGCGGGGAGTTCAACGCCTACACGGCGAAGGACTACACGGTGTTCCACGCCCGTGTCCTCGATGAGGACCTGGCGATGGCGGTCGACGTCCTCGGCGACATGATCACCTCGTCCACGATCACGGCCGATGACGTGGAGGCGGAGCGTGACGTGATCCTCGACGAGATCGCGATGCACGACGACGACCCCGACGACGTGGCCCACAACCTGTTCGCGTTGCAGGCGTACGGAGACACGCCACTGGGACGGTCGATCGCTGGCACCGTGGAATCGATCAGCGCGATGACCCGCGATCAGATCGTCCGTTTCTACGAGAGCCACTACCAGGCGCCCAACATGGCCGTCGCTGTGGCGGGGAACATCGACCACGAGCTGGTCGTGGAGTTGGTGCGCCAGTCCTTCTCCCGCAAGGGGTTCCTCGCCGATGCTGAGGCCCTTCCGCTGCCCCCGCGTACCTCGGATCTTCGCCGCGCCGTGCAGCCGGGAGTGCTGCGGACGACCCGGCCTTCGGAGCAGGTCATCCTGGTGCTGGGCGTGAACGGCGTGACCCGCACCGACCCGCGTCGCTACGCGCTGGGGGTGTTGAACACGGCTCTGGGCGGCGGAACCTCCTCACGCATGTTCCAGGAGGTGCGAGAGCGACGGGGCCTGGCCTACTCGGTGTACTCGTTTGCGGGGCACCACTCCGATGCCGGGATCGTCGGCGTTTCGGTGGGTTGCCTGCCGGCCAAGGTCGACGACGTCCTGGAGACGGTGCGCGCCGAGCTCGCCAAGGTGGCGGCCGAGGGAGTCACCGTCGAGGAGGTCGAGCGCGGCAAGGGTCAGCTCAAGGGTGGTCTGGTGTTGGGGCTGGAGGACTCGGCCTCGCGGATGTCGCGCCTCGGAAAGGCCGAACTCGTCTACGACGAGCTGCTCAGCATCGACGAGGTCATCGCACGCATCGACGCAGTGACCCACGAGGACGTGTGTGCGCTGGCTGCCGAGCTCTTCACCCAGCCAGAGGTGCTCGCGGTCGTCGGACCTCAGTAGGACTCCGGGCCGACGAGCGCAGACGTCAGCGCTTGGCGATGAGCCCGATGACAGGCGGGGCCTTCTGCTCGACGACCGAGACCCGGAAGCCCCCGTTCATGAGGTTCTCCGAGGCCTTGCGCACGATGTTGGGCACCAGCTCGGGCTGGTTCGCCTCGTAGAACAGGTACACGGCGCCACCGGGCACCACACGCTCGTGGAGCAGCGCGACCTCGTCGGCGCAGTCGCGCACCCAGAAGAGGTTGACGTTGAAGGCGAACACCTTGGTGAGTCGCTTCACGGGCACCCGCAGGGTCGCCAGATCGATCTGGCGCACCACGAGTCGGCCCGCGTCGATGAACCGCTGACCGCGCCGCTTCGTACGGTCGACGCCGCTCTCGGAACGGTCGATCGCGAAGAGCTTTCCGGTCTGGAGCTTGGAGCAGATGGCCTCTGCGCCGTAGCCGGCGCCGCAGCCGATCTCGAGGACCTGGTCGGCCGGCTGGACGTCCATGAGATCGACAGCCCACTTGATGCGAGGGGGAATCGGCTGGGTTGGCATGGGGCAAGCCTGCCACTATGACGTTCACCAGTCAGCCACCGCCACCCCTCAACATCGCCGTACGGGTAGGTTTTGCGGTGTGAGTGAGACGTTGAAGGTCGCTGTCCTGGGCTCGCGGGGCAAGGTTGGCAGCGAGATCTGCCGGGCCGTCGAGGCGGCCGCAGACATGGAGTTGGTGGCTCAGATCGACGCGGGCGACGACCTCGCGAGCCTCGTCACCGCGGGGGCGCAAGCCGTCGTCGACTTCACCCACCCCGACGTGGTGATGGACAACCTCGAGTTCTGCGTCGCCCATGGGATCGATGCCGTCGTCGGCACGACCGGCTTTGACGACAGCCGCCTGGCGCAGCTGGAGTCATGGCTCGCCGACGCCCCCAGCACGGGCATCCTGATCGCGCCCAACTTCTCGATCGGCGCGATCTTGATGATGCGCTTCGCCGCCGCAGCGGCGCCGCACTTCACCTCGGTCGAGGTCGTCGAGCTCCACCACCCCGACAAGGCGGACGCTCCGTCCGGCACGGCCCGTCGTACGGCTGAGCTCATCGCAGCGGCGCGACGCGAGGCGGGATCCCCCCCGATGCCGGACGCCACCAGTACGGGCCTCGAGGGGGCGCGCGGGGCGGATGTGGACGGCGTGCGCGTCCACGGGCTTCGGATCCGTGGCCTCGTCGCCCACCAGGAGGTCATCCTCGGTCAGCCGGGCGAGACGCTCACCATTCGCCACGACTCGCTGGACCGCTCCTCGTTCTCGCCCGGTGTGCTGGCGGGCCTGAGGGCGATCGGGAGCCACCCCGGCCTCACCGTGGGGCTGGAGAACTTCCTCAACCTCGGCTGACGCTCACGGCTCGCCCCACTCGATGGCGCCTCATGCCGGTGTGACGCCGCGAAGGTCGTCCTGGTTGCGACGCTGAGGCGCGCGGCGCTCCTCAGATGAGCCGTACGAGGGCGGCGGTGGCGGCGGCTCCCAGGACCACGACCAGGAAGGGCGCTCTCAGGATGAGGGCGACGACGGCGAACCCGAGGCCAGCCGTACGGGCGTCAAGCGTCAAGGACGTCCCCGCGGTCCAGACCTGGACCGCTACGAGGGCGCCGAGCAACGCCACTGGGATCAGGTCAGCGATGCGTGCCACGCGCGGGTGAGCCAATACACGCTCGGGAAGCGAGAGGCCCGCGAGCTTGAGGAAATAACACCCCACACCTGCCACCAGGATCGCGGCCCACACACTCATGACGCACCTCCCACGTCCCCGGGGCCGGGGACCTCCGTGGGATCGGCGGTGCGGCTCAGCATGCCCACCAGCAGGGCAACGCCCGCGGCCGCGAGCACGGGCACTCCGGCTGGCGTGACGGGGACGACGGCGAGCGCCAGACCGGCCGCGGCGACCGCGACCAGGCGGTTCGTACGATCACGCAGCCGTGGCCACAGCAGAGCGAGGAAGGCGGCGCCCACGGCCGCGTCGAGGCCGTACGTGCGCGGATCCCCGAGGACCTCTCCCGCCAGGGCTCCGAGGAGGGTGGCGAGGTTCCACAGGACGAAGACGGAGATGCCCGTGCTGAGGAACCCAGTGCGTGCGTCTGGAGTGTTGCCCCGATTGACGCTCATCGCTGTCGACTCGTCGATCAGGAGGTGAGCCGCGGCAGCCCGGCGAACGCCCCGCCACGCGAGCAAGGGGGCGAGTCGGAGCCCGTACAGCGTGTTGCGGGTCCCCAGCATGATCGCGGTGGCTGCGCCGGAGACTGGCAAGCCCCCTCCAGCCAGGACGCCGACAAGGGCGAACTGGCTCGCGCCCGTGAACATCAGCAGTGACAGGACGCAGGTTTGTGCCACCGACAGGCCCGCCGCTGTGGCGACCGCGCCGAAACTGACTCCGTACGCGCCGGTGGCCAGCCCGACGGCGACCCCCTCGGACACGATGGTGCGGCGGTGCGAGCCTGCTGCCGGCGAGGCAGCAGGGGACTCACCCATGAGCCACCGCGTCGTCAGTCATGGGCTCAGGTTAGGTGACGCCCGAGTCGTGCAGTCAGCGGACGTCCACTCCCGGCGGCGGTGCGTCTCAGCGAAGTCGGACGTCGTGCGTGCCCCACGGGCCGTTGCGGCTCTGGTGCACCAACAGATAGGCCACGACAGCGCCGAGTGCGGTCCCGGCGATGGCTCCGAAGACCATGCGGAAGGGGATGAGCGGCAGCGCTCCGAGCCACGTGCCCAGTGCCACCCCCACGAGGAGAACGACCCCGACCAGCAGCACCCTGTGACGCAGCGGCAACCTTCCCAACATGGTGTGGCCCTTCCGTCCAGTGACGAGGAGATCCATGGTGACCCACGCCACAGAAAAATCAAGGACCCGGGCCCCAAAGCCCTACAAAAAGGGGCGCTCGTGGCTCAGGTGAGCGCTGTGTGGAGACGAACCTGCTTCACGACCGTGGCACCCGAACCGTCCAGGTCGAGAGCCCGATGGGCGCCATCCGAGCCCCACCCGGCATCCGTCAGGAAGGCGCGCGTGGTGTCGTCGCCGGCGATCGCCCACGTGACCGCTTGGGAGAACCGGTCGGCCACCAAGGTGTCGGCGACGGCCTGCAGCAGACGCGATCCGTGACCCGCGCCGCGCGCGTCGGGAGCGACGACCAGCTCGACCATCTCGCCGTCGGCGACGGGGTCGCAGTCGGGGTCGCTCGCTGGGGACGTGACGGCGAAGCCGACGACGGTGTTGCGTACGAGCGCCACCAGCACGCGGTTGCGGGCGTCGCCCGGGCGCGAGAGGGCAGCGTGCCACTGGGCGGCGAACTCGGCGGGGTCGGAGGGCAGGGCCTCGGCGGGCAGCAGGGTGGCGTACCGATCGCGCCACGCACGGACCTGGACGTCGGCGATCGCGTCGGCGTCATCTGCCCAAGCGACGCGCACCGAGACATCGGCGGTGGGCTTGCTCATCTGCCGGCCACCCTCACTTGTACGTCTCGGGGAGCGTGTCGCCGATCTTGACGCGGGCCTTGGGCAGGCGCATGAAGCGCATCTGCAGCGAGCGCATCAACGCGTAGCGGGTGGTGCCCGAGCGCGACTCGTCGGGGAAGCGGCGCTGCATCTCGCGGCGCACGCGGAAGTGCAGGGTGAAGCCGTCCACCACGATCATCGCCAGGGTCGCCAGCAGGACCACGTTGCCCATCTGCATGAGCGTCGGGTTGGTGGTGTAGCTCAGCACCATCGACACGAGCAGCAACGGGACCATGATCTCGATGAAGCTGAATCGCGTGTCCACGAAGTCGCGAATGAAGCGCTTGACGGGCCCACGGTCGCGCGCCGGGAGGAACTTCTCATCGCCAGCCTTGAGGCCGTCCAGGGCCTTGCGGCGCGTCGACTTCTCGGCGGCGGCCAACTCCTGACGGGTGCGCGGAACCTTGGCGCGCGCCTTGGCAGCAGCCTCGGCTTCCTTGCGTGTAGGGGTCGGACGCCCCTTGCCGCCCGACTTGGTGGCGTCGGAGGCCGTCTGCTGGGTGGGCGAACTCTGCGAGTCCTTGTTGCGAGAGAACAACTGGCTGCCTTCGTGGGTCGAGCGGTGTGCGGTGCCAGCCTATCGGGCACCCGTCCACTTCCGGGCGTCGGCGAGTTTGCGCCGGGCCGTGGGTTACGGCTGCTTGGGAGTGCGCCTAGGGTTGACTCCAACCGTGCCGGGACATGACGAGAGAGGGTCCGTTCCCCGATGAGTCTCATGAAGCGCATCAGTTTGATCTTCAAGTCGAAGGCCAACAAGGCCCTCGACAGGGCCGAGGACCCTCGCGAGACCCTCGACTACAGCTACCAGCGACAGCTCGAGCTCCTCTCGAAGGTCCGCCGCGGCGTCGCCGACGTGGCGACCAGCCGCAAGCGGGTCGAGCTTCAGGTCAACCAGTTGGAGCAGCAGGCCGCCAAGCTCACCGGCCAGGCAGAGAAGGCCATTGGCGCCGGTCGTGAGGATCTCGCTCGCGAGGCCCTCACCCGCAAGTCGGGGCTGACGAGCCAGATCACGGCACTGCGCGAGCAGCAGATGACCCTCCAGGCCGAGGAGGAGAAGTTGGTGCTCGCCCAGCAGCGGCTCCAGGCCAAGGTCGAGGCGTTCCGCACCCGCAAGGAGACCATCAAGGCGACCTACACCGCGGCGGAGGCGCAGACCCGGATCGGGGAGGCCATGTCGGGCATCTCCGAGGAGATGGGCGACGTCGGCATGGCCATCCAGCGTGCGGAGGACAAGACGGCCTCGATGCAGGCTCGCGCCGGCGCCATCGATGAGCTGATCGCCTCCGGCGCGCTCGACGACGCGTCGTCGCTCAACGCGGGTGACGACATCGCCCGGGAGCTCGACCAGCTCTCGTCCACCTCCGATGTCGAGGCGGAGTTGGCCAGGCTCAAGGCATCCAACGCGCCGCAGGCCATCGAGTCCGGCGAGATCCTCTCCGAGGCGCCGCAGGCCACCCCCGCCGACCGCGGTGAGGGTCAGGCATGATCGTTCGGATCCTCGGCGAGGGGCAGTTCGACCTGTCTGACGCGGACTTCGAGGCCCTCAACGCGCTCGACGCCGATGTGGAGAACGCAGTCGAGGGCGGTGACGAGGCGTCGTTCCGTGCGGCCCTCGTGGCGCTGCTCGATGCTGTGCGATCGCACGGTGCCGTCCACGATCCGGAGTCGCTGGACGCCTCGGACCTGATCCTTCCTCACGACGGCGCCTCGATCGATGAGGTACGCGAACTGCTGGGCGGCGACGGGCTCATTCCGGGCTGAACGTCGTGGCCACCAACCGCTTCATCAAGGACCGTGGGCTCGCCGCACGCATGACCGTGGTGATGTTCCTGCTGGGCCTGCTGTTCACGGTCTTGGTTGTCGCGATCTCCGCCGTCCTGTGGGACGCGGGCGGCCCCGGATGGGGCCTCCTGGTCGGGGTGGCGGGCATCGCCGTGGCCTTCTACCAGTGGTGGACCTCCGACAAGGTCGCCATGAGAGCCATGCGAGCGCGCGAGGTGACGATCGAGGAGGCGCCTGAGCTGCACGGCATGATCGATCGCTTGTGTGCCCTCGCCGACATGCCCAAGCCGCGCGTCGGAGTGGCGGACATGGACGTACCCAACGCGTTCGCGACGGGGCGGTCCCCTGAGCGAAGCGTCGTCTGCGTCACGACGGGGATCCTGGACACGCTCACGGCAGAGGAGCTCGAAGGCGTGCTGGCCCACGAGCTCAGCCACGTCGCGCACCGCGACGTGCTCGTGATGACGGTGGCGTCGTCGGCCGGCATCGCGGCGGGTCTGCTCGTGCAGTTCGTCTCGCGCATGCGCCCGCGTGGGAAGAACGCAGGCGGCGCGGTGGTGATGATCCTGCTCAGTTTCGTCGTCGCCGCGATCGTGTACGCGATCAGCTTCCTGCTGTTGCGGCTGCTCTCGCGCTACCGCGAGCTGTGCGCGGACCGCTCAGGTGCCTACCTCACGATGAAGCCCGCGGCGCTTGCCTCTGCCCTGCAGAAGATCAGCACCGTCGGCGCGGCCATCCCCAACGCCGACCTCCGCAAGAACGCGGCGGTGAGCGCCCTGTGCATCGCTCCCGCGTTCAACTCGGTGATGTTGAGCGGGATCTTCGCCACCCACCCGCCGTTGGAGAAGCGGTTGGAGCAGCTGGCCGCGATCCAGACCGAGCTCGGCCGTACGGTCGGCTGAGCCGCATGGGAATCTTCGACGCCCTCTTCGGCAGGTCCACGCCCAAGGCGGCCAACCTGGACGCCCTGTTTGCCGTCCCCGCGGCAGCATTGACTCTCCAGACAACGCTCCGTCTCACCCCGACCGGAGCCGGGGCGGTGTGCTACCGCAGTGCCCTCGGTGCCGGCTTCGCGGATGCCCAGAGCGACATCACTGCGCTGCTCTCCTCCGGCGCCGACGCACCCGAGGTCAGCACGACCGAGGATGAGTACGGCTTCACCTGGTTGACGGTGCAGCGCGACGGCGAGGGCACCCATGACGTGGGAGGACTCGTCACCCACCTGCACGCCGTCAACACCACCCTCGAGGCGGAAGGGTACGGCCCGGCGCTCTTGTGCTCCCTCATCCCTTTCGCTGATGTCGCGGGACGACGGGTGGCGCTGGTGTACCTCTACAAGCGCGGCACCTTCTACCCGTTCGCACCGGCCCTGAGCGGTGGCCAGCAGCGGGACAACGTGCTGGAGTTCCAGCTCAGAGACGCTCTCGCTCGGGAACTCCCGCTCGAACCGGACCTTCAGCGGTGGCTGGCCGTGTGGGGTGCCCCCGGTCTCTGAACCGGCTCAGGGCAACGGCGCGCCCGCCGACTGGGCACGGTTGTAGGTCAACCCCAGCATCGTTCCCGCCAACCACGCGGTAAGGCGGTCGGCCTCGTGCGCCAGAGCCCGACGAGCAGCGCTGGGCAGCTCGCCGCGGGGGACGACCCTCACCGTGGCGTCCTCTTCTTGCACCCAGCACCCGACGATGCGTCCGTTCCACCACGCGGTGGTCGAGGCGTTGCCGACGCTGTCGACGAGGTACCTGACGTCGGCCGCAGACAAGTAGAAGTCGCGCCCGCGCCACCCCATCGTCGTCGGGTCGAGCACGGGGAGCAGCGCTGCCCACGGGCCGGGGTCATCGGTCGGTCCGGTGTCACCCGGCAGCACCCACGCGGTGGCCCCGTCCTCGAGAACCACCTCGGCGGCGTCCACATCGCGCAGGGCATTCCGCACGGCAGTCTTCGTCGCGCCGAGCCACCAGACCAGATCGGCCTCGGTGCCCGGGCCGAAGGCGGCCAACCACCGGCGGACGACCTCTGCGTAGCCCTCGCGTTCACCCACGGAGTCCTCGGCCCCTGGCAGCCAGGCGTCGGCGCTCGCGTACGTGGGGCGGGGCTGGTGCCAGCCCCCGGCATTGCCCGCACGCACCACGGTCCCCTCGGCAGTGAGTACGTCGAGGACGTACTGGCTCACGGGGAGCGGGCGGCCCCACTTGGTGCCCGGAGCGACGTTCACCGGGGTGTCGAGGATCCCGACGGCCTCACGGAGCTGGGGAGGGCGAAGCGGGCCGTGAGCATCGAGCGCCCGCACCACGTCGTCGCTCACCCGCGCCAGCCAGGCATCGGGGTCGGAGGCCAGACCGGACGCTTCGATCGCGCGGAGCAGGCGGCGCCGCTGCGGGGCGGCGGCCCGTGCCGCAGCGCTGCCGAGCAGGCAGGCGCGCAGATCCGTGGGGACAGCGAACAATGTGCGGCGCATCGAGACCTGCCGCACCAGTGTCCGCTCGACCTCGAGGGCGCGGGTGATGTCGTGTGGCTCGACGTGATCGGTGCGTGCCCACACGGACAGGTGCACACTCGCCTGTTCGGTCGCGTGCAACCCCACCACGGCGCGGGCGACCGCCTCCGCCGAGCCGAGCCGGGCATCTGGCGCCAGGCCGTGTCGCACGGCGATACGGCGCCGCCGTTCGTCGTCGGAGAGCAGTGGAAGCGTCATGCGCGCCGCGGAGCGTGGGTGCCTGCGGGTCAGTCCTTGGCGGTCTTGCCCGGAAGATCGAGCATCCGCTGCAGGGCGACCTTGGCCTCACGCTCGGTGTCGGCGTCGACGGTGATGCGGTTGACGACGTTGCCCGCCACCAGATTCTCGAGAGCCCAGACCAGATGGGGGAGGTCGATGCGGTTCATCGTCGAGCAGTAGCAGACGTTGCGGTCCAGGAACACGATGTTCTTGTCCGGGTGAGCATCTGCCAGACGCTTGACCAGGTTGAGCTCGGTGCCGATGGCCCACGTCGATCCGGGGTCTGCGGCCTCAATGGTCTTGATGATGAACTCGGTGGAGCCGATCAGATCGGCCTTGAGGACCACCTCATGCGTGCACTCCGGGTGAACCAGGATCTTGATGCCCTCGTGCTGGGCACGCAGCTCGTCGATGACGTCGGGGGAGAAGCGGCCGTGGACCGAGCAGTGGCCCTTCCACAGGATCATCTTGGCGTCGGCCAGTTCCTGGGCGCTCAGACCACCGTTGGGCTTGAGCGGGTTCCACACGACGCACTCGTCGAGGGAGACCCCGTGCTGGAGAACGGCGGTGTTGCGCCCGAGGTGCTGGTCGGGCAGGAACAGGATCTTGGCGTCGGGACGCTGGGCGAAGGCCCACTCGAGAGCGACCTCCGCGTTGGAGGACGTGCACACGAGGCCGCCGTTGCGCCCGCAGAACGCCTTGATGTCCGCCGAGGAGTTCATGTACGTCACCGGCACGACCTGGTCCTGGACGCCTGCGGCCGCGAGGGCCTCCCACGCGTCCTCGACCTGACGCAGGCGCGCCATGTCGGCCATGGAGCACCCCGCGGCCATGTCGGGCAGGATCACGGCCTGCTCATCGCCAGTGAGGATGTCAGCGGACTCGGCCATGAAGTGGACACCGCAGAACACGATGAAGTCGGCGTCGGGCCGCGCGGCCGCGTCGCGTGCAAGCTTGAAGGAGTCGCCCGTCACATCGGCGAACTGAATGACCTCGTCGCGCTGGTAGTGGTGACCCAACACGAACAGCCGATCCCCGAGCGCCTCCTTAGCGGCCCGAGCGCGCGCGACCAGCGTGGGGTCGGACGCCGGCGGAAGGTCTCCGGGGCACTCGACTCCACGCTCGGCGTCGAGGTCACGTCCCTTGCCCAGGGGCAGCAGCGGCAGATCAACCGTGGTCATGGGTTCATCCTAGGCGCGAGGGGTGACAACTCTCTGCCGCGGCTACAGCAGTGAGCCGTGGTGGATGTAGTGGGTCGGTGGCAACATGTGCCGCACGCACAAGTAGCCCTGCGTGTGCACCGAGAGTCGCGCGGCGACGGCGACGTCGAGTGCCCACTGGTTCGCGGCCGTGACGTGGGCGACCTGGACCTGAGCTCCGGGGGTGGTGGTGGCCAGCGACGCCCACAGCAACGCGGTTGCCGCCCTCCTGGTCGTCGCGGCGATGAGCGCTGGTCCGGACTCGCCCACGTAGGCGTACCCGGACCCGGAGGTGTCATCGCGCACCAGAAGTCGAAACTGCGCCGCCAGCAGGTCGTGGTCCTCGCCTCGCGCGGATCCGCGGGCCGCGCGGTCCGTCGAGTCCAGCAGGTCTCGGGGGATGCCGTGGGCTTCAAGGACCCTGTCGGGATGCGGCAGCGCATCGCGATCGAGGACCCCGCGCAGGAGCATCTGGGGGTGCAGGTCGAAGCCGGCGGCGCGGTAGCGGCGCACGGCGGCGGGGTCGGCCGAGGAGGCGAACATGCCGCGCAGGCACCCCCGACCGTACGACTGTGCGGCCTCGAGCAGGGCGCGACCGATGCCGCGACCCTGGACGTCGGCAGCGACCGCGAAGGACGAGAGGATCCACATGCCCTCTCGGATTCGAGAGATGGCGCAACCGACCACTCGGCCGTCGCTCTCGGCGACCCAGCAGCCCTGGGGGTCGCTGGCCAGAGCCGCAGCGGTGCGCTGGATCCAGGCCTGGCTCCGGGCTGTCTCGCGGGGTGCGGGGGCCGCCCAGGAGCGGGGATGGTTCGCGACGTCGACCCGGTGGTAGCTGTCGGCGGTGATCGCCTCCATGGCCACGAGATCGTCGTGCCGGGCTGGTCGTACGCTCACCCCGGGCGCCGCCGGCGGGGCGTCGTGCTCGTCGGTGTGCGGGGTGTCGTGTCCGTGTGGGTGCACCGTCTGTGTCCTCGGTTGGTGGGCGAACCGTCCCACGGTAGGTGATGGGGGAGGCCCTCGCTGAGGGCGGCAGAGACTGCGCTCTGGGCGGTACGTCAGGATGGGCGCATGCGCGTGCTGATTGCCCCCGACAAGTTCGCCGGAACCCTGTCGGCACCCGAGGCGGCCGAGGCGATCGCCCGCGGCTGGAGCAGGCGTGCCCCGGGAGACACACTCGATCTCGCGCCCATGTCCGACGGGGGACCGGGTTTCGTGGATGTGCTGCACGCATCGCTCGGTGGGGAACTGCTGGCGGTGACCGTGAGCGGCCCGCACGCCGAGACCGTGCCCGGCGTCGTCCTCGTGGTCGGTGGGACCGCGTACGTCGAGAGCGCCCAGGCGTGCGGCCTGCATCTGGAGTCGCCGCCAGCCGCCTCCGCGAGCACCTACGGCGTCGGTCAACTCGTGGCCGCCGCAGTGGACGCCGGGGCGAAGACCGTCGTGGTGGGACTGGGTGGTTCGGGGACCAACGACGCGGGCGCGGGACTGCTCGCGGCACTGGGAGCCGATGCCGATGTTGACCTCCGGGCCGGAGGCGCCGGCCTCGCGGGCATCGGGCGCATCGACGTGGGCCCCGTCCGGCAGCGGCTCGACGGTGTGCGGCTGGTGGCCGCCTCCGATGTCGACATTCCCCTGACCGGCATGTTCGGAGCGACCAAGACGTTCGGCCCGCAGAAGGGGGTCGGCGAGGATGACATCGCTGACCTCGATGCTTCGCTGGAGCGCTTCGCCGAGGTCGCGGGACGCCGCGTGGCGCTCGACAAGGGGGCAGGTGCAGCCGGCGGGCTGGGGTACGCCCTGATGCTGCTTGGAGCCGTCCGCGAGCCGGGCATCTCGCTGGTTGCCGAGCAGGTGGACCTGGCGGACCGTGCCCGACGCAGCGATCTGGTGCTCACCGGTGAGGGAGCGTTCGACTTCAGCAGCCGCTCGGGCAAGGTCCCGTACGGAGTTGCGGAGATCGCTGCCGGGGCGCTGCGTCCGTGCGTCGCGTTGGCCGGGCAGGTCCTGATCGGCGCCCGGGAGATGCGTGCGCTGGGCGTGGAGTCGGCGTACTCGATGGTGGATCTGGTGGGCGAGGAGCGCTCGTTCGCTGCGCCGGGGGAGGTGCTGGCCGACCTGGCCGAGCGCGTTGCCCGTACGTGGTCGCGCTGAGCGCCGCCGCAGCCGGGGGAGTGCCCGGACGAGCGAGGTGGAATAACCGAGGGTGTGCGACGATTGGTAGAGGTATCCACCCCCGACTCTTTGGGAGCACCACATGACCGAGCAGGTCGAGACCAACGCCGAGCGTCGTACGGACCAGATCAACCTCTCCGCCGTGGCCGCCGCCAAGGTGCAGAGCCTGCTGGAGCAGGAGGGTCGTGACGACCTCGCGCTGCGCATCTCGGTGCAGCCGGGCGGCTGCTCGGGCCTGCGCTACCAGCTCTTCTTCGACGAGCGCACCCTCGACGGTGACGTCGTCACCGACTTCGACGGCGTCAGCGTCGTGGTGGACCGGATGAGCGTCCCCTACCTCAACGGCGCCGAGATCGACTTCGTCGACACGATCGAGAAGCAGGGCTTCACGATCGACAACCCCAACGCGACCGGATCGTGCGCCTGCGGCGACTCGTTCCACTGAGTCCGGGGTTGGCCGCACCGGCCGACCTCCACAGGGCAAGAAGAAGGCCCCCACCCGTCGGTGGGGGCCTTCTCCCTTATGCGGCGCGCTGCGTCTGGATGACTGGGAGGGAGGGAGTGTCAGTCCAGATGAAGGTGCAGCGCGTTGGCCAGGCGGGCGGTGGCGGCGTCGATCGTGATCTCACGCTTGGGCACCTCCCGGGGGAAGTCTTCGAAGTGGATGC
Source organism: Actinomycetes bacterium (assembly GCA_023460975.1). GTDB lineage: Bacteria > Actinomycetota > Actinomycetes > Propionibacteriales > Nocardioidaceae > Nocardioides. The sequence continues at coordinate 106,267 of JAEWOG010000099.1, read as the reverse complement.
TCGGAACGGGCGCTGCCACGGCCGCAGCGATGCGGTCGAAGCGCAGGTTGGCGCCGACTGCGCGGCAGTCTGCGGCGAGTTCGGCAGGCGAGGGCAGCTCGGCATGGGTCAGGTGCGAGGCACTGGTCGGGCGGCTCATGAAACGGACGTTATTGGCTACCGAGGGGTACTGAAAGGGGTACTCACGGGTAGTGTTGCGCAACGTGTCTCTTCTCATTGCGGGCTCCATTGCCACCGACCACCTGATGTCGTTCCCGGGCAAGTTCTCCGACTCCTTGGTCGTCGAGCAACTGCACAAGATCTCGGTGTCGTTCCTGGTGGAGGACCTGGAGGTCCGGCGCGGTGGGTGCGCCGCCAACATCAGCTTCGGGCTGGGCAACCTCGGCCTGCGCCCGGTGCTGGTGGGCGCGGTCGGTGAAGACTTCGCCGACTACCGCTCGTGGCTGGAGCGGCACGGCGTGGACTGCGAGTCGGTGCACGTCTCCCAGACCCAGCACACCGCGCGCTTCGTGTGCACCAACGACTCCTCGATGGCACAGATCGCCTCCTTCTACGCCGGAGCCATGAGCGAGGCGCGGGAGATCGAGCTCAAGCCCATCGTCGACCGCGTCGGCACGCCTGAGTACGTCCTCATCGGCCCCGACGACCCCGAGGGGATGCTGCGCCACACCGACGAGTGCCGCCAGCGGGGATACCGCTTCGTCGCCGACCCGTCCCAGCAGTTGGCCTTCGGCGACGGCGACCTGATCCGGCCGCTCATCGACGGCGCCCACATCCTCATCTCCAACGAGTACGAGGCGAGCCTGATCACCTCGAAGACGGGCTGGACCCACGCCGACGTGCTCGAGCGCGTCGACATCTGGATCATCACCCTGGGCGCCGACGGTGTGCGCATCGAGCAGCGCGGTCAGGAGGCCATCGTGGTCCCCGCCGTGCCGGAGATCGAGAAGGTCGAACCCACGGGCGTGGGGGACGCCTTCCGTGCGGGCTTCCTCGCGGCACTGACCTGGGGCCTCGACCTCACGCGCGCCGCCCAGCTCGGGTGCCTGCTCGCCGTGTACGTCGTGGAGAAGGTGGGCACCCAGGAGTACACCCTGGGGCGGGCCGACTTCCTCGCGCGCTGCACGGCTGCGTACGGCCCCGACACCGCGGCGGCATTCGAGCCGCACCTGCGCACGTACTTCCCGTGAGCCTCACGCCCAGCCCGTGAGCACTCACGGGCTGGGTCGCTCCTGGCGGACAGGCCTCAGCTGAGGCGGCGTACGAGATGGCGCTGGGCGCCGTCGGTCGTCTGTTCTTCGCCGAGGTAGTCCTGGGAGCGCATGCGACACCACGCCGGGATGTCGACCCGGGCGGCCACGTCGGTGGCGCTCACGGCGACGACCTCGCCGACGCCGACGTCGCCGATGTGCTTGGCCAGCTCGATGACGGGCAGCGGGCAGCGCATCTGTCGGCAGTCGAGCTCGAGTGCGGGTCGGGGGGAGTTCACAGCCCCACCCGCGACCTGAGTTCGGCCACGACCTCGGGCAGCACGGTGCAGAACTGCTCCACCTGTTCGCGCGTGGATCCGCGGTGCAGCGAGAGCCGTACGTTGCCGTGGGTGAGCACGCCCATGGCCGCCAGGACGTGCGACGGCTCGAGCGTGGACGCCGTGCAGGCCGAGCCGCTGGCGACGCCGAACCCGCGTCGGTCCAGCTCGGTGACCAGTGCCTCGCCGTCCACGTAGAGGCACGAGAAGGTCACGAGATGGGGCAGGCGGTCCTCGCCGTGCCCGACGACCTCGACGTCGGGCACGGAGGCCATGCGGCCGCGGACGAGGTCGATGAGCGAGCGGTGAGTGCGGTTGAGCTCGTCGCGCTCGGACACCACCGCCTGCAGGGCCGCGGCTGCGGCGAGTGCGGCGGGCACGTTCTCGAATCCGCTGACCCGCTCATCGACCCGGTCGTCGGCGGGGAACGGGTTGCGCCACCGCGCGCGCTTGCGAACGATCATCACTCCGACCCCGGCCGGTCCGCCCCACTTGTGGGCGGAGCCAGCGATCACGTGCCCCGCGCGCGGGAGTGGCTCGCGACCCATCGAGGCGCAGGCGTCGACGAACAGGCTCACGTCCTCGGGCAGGTCCGTCTCGTCGATGGGCTGACGCGTGCCCACCTCGTGATTGGCCGACTGCAGGGCCACCACGGTGGGGCGCGCCTGGGCCACGGCCAGTCGGAGCGCGGCGAGGTCGACGCGTCCGCGCACGTCGACGGGCACACTGATGCGTTCCCCTGCCCAGTCGGCGGCGTGCAGGACGCTGGAGTGCTCCACGGCCCCGTGCACCACCGGAGCGGGGGAGGCGGGCCGCAGCAGGCCCAGCAGGCCGCGGTGAACCGCGTCGGTGCCGCTGCTGGTGAAGGACAGTTCGTCCGGGCGCACCTCGAGGGCCTCAGCCGCGGCAGCCCGAGCGTTGTCGAGCAGCAACCGCGCCGTACGCGCCCCTTGATGGAGGCGCCGAGGATCGGCGTACCCGGCGTCGAGGGCCGCCATCAGGACCTCTCTGGCCCGGGGATGCAGCGGCTCAGAGGAGGCGGCGTCGAGGTCGTACGGGGGGTGCCCGGGCGCGGAATCGGCCGCGTCGGCGGGGTCGTGCGTCACGCGTACGAACCTAGTCCATGTCCAGACACACGACCCTGCCCCTCACATCGAGAACGAATGGGGATACCCTTCGGGATGTTGAGATAGACCGAGAGAGAGGCTCGTTCGTGGGTCTGCAACTCCCCAAGCGTTCCGCCGCGCCCAAGAGGCTGGCGGCCATTGCGCTGATGGGCGGGACCTTGCTGCTGCTGGGTGCCTGCTCGCAAGCCGACAAGGACCAGATCGGCCGTCTGGCCATGCCCGAGCCCGCTACCACGCAGGCTCCGGCGACCTTCGACCTGTGGAAGTGGTCCTGGGTGGCTGCGATGGCCGTCGGTGTCATCACCTGGGGTCTGATCTTCTTCGCTGCCTGGCGCTACCGCCGCCGCAACGAGAACGAGATCCCCGTCCAGACGCGGTACAACCTGCCGCTCGAGGTCTTCTACACGATCGCGCCGATCCTCATGGTGGTCGTGTTCTTCTTCTGGACGCTGAAGGTCGAGGGCGTCGTCAACGAGAAGCCTGCCGACCCGGACATGACCGTGGAGGTCGTGGGTCAACAGTGGTCGTGGACGTTCAACCACGGCCTCGGTGAGCCCGACAACACGCACAACGACCCGGAGGAGGGTGAGTTCGCCTACGACGAGTACGCCTACGCCCTTCCCGGCACCGGGCGCGACATCCCCACGCTCGTCCTTCCGGTCGACACCACGATCCGGTTCAACCTGCACTCCCCGGACGTGATCCACAGCTTCGGCGTGCCGGAGTTCCTCATCAAGCTCGACGTGGTGCCCGGACAGGTCAACTCCCTGTACGTCACCACCAGCCGTGAGGGCACGTTCCGAGGCAAGTGCTACGAGCTGTGCGGCGTCTCGCACTCGCGCATGCTCTTCAACGTGGAGGTCGTGTCGCAGGCCGAGTACGACGAGTACCTCGCCAGCCTGCCGACGAGCCCGACCCCGCTGCTGGGCGGCTCCGACTCCATCACGGTCCCCGGCCTTGAGACCCAGGAAGGAGCTCACGAGTGAGCGCCGCCACGATCGCCCACGAGGGTGAGGGCACGAAGACCCTTGGTCAGCAGGTCGTACGCCTGCTCACCACCACCGATCACAAGCTGATCGGCAAGATGTACCTGGTCACCTCGTTCGTGTGGTTCCTGCTCGGCGGATTGATGGCTCTCATCATCCGTACGGAGCTGGCCTACCCGGACATGCAGGTCGTGACCGACCAGTTCTACAACCAGCTGTTCACGATGCACGGCACGATCATGCTGCTGTTGTTCGCGACGCCGCTGTTCTTCGGCTTCGCCAACGTGCTGATGCCGCTGCACATCGGTGCTCCCGACGTGGCGTTCCCGCGCCTGAACATGTTCAGCTACTGGCTGTTCCTCTTCGGCGGTCTGATCGCGGCCTCGGGCTTCCTGACCCGCGACGGTGCAGCTGACTTCGGATGGTTCGGCTACGCCCCGCTCTCCAACGCTGTCCGCAGCCCAGGAGTCGGTGGCGACCTGTGGATCATGGGTCTGTGGATGGCCGGTATCGGCACCATCCTCGGTGCGGTCAACTTCATCACCACCATCATCTGCATGCGCGCGCCCGGCATGACGATGTTCCGGATGTCGATCTTCACGTGGAACACGCTGATCACGTCGATCCTGGTCCTGATGGCCTTCCCGATCCTGGGTGGTGCCCTGCTCTCGCTCGAGGCTGACCGCCTCCTCGGAGCCCACGTGTTCGACCCGTCGCACGGCGGTCCGATCCTGTGGCAGCACCTGTTCTGGTTCTTCGGCCACCCCGAGGTCTACATCATCGCGCTGCCGTTCTTCGGCATCGCCTCCGAGATCCTCCCGGTGTTCAGCCGCAAGCCGATCTTCGGTTACATCGGCCTGGTGGGCGCGACCCTGGTCATCGCCATCCTGTCGATCGCGGTCTGGGCGCACCACATGTTCGTCACTGGGTCGGTGAACCTGCCCTTCTTCTCAGGCATGACATTCCTGATCGCCGTGCCAACAGGCGTGAAGTTCTTCAACTGGATCGGAACAATGTGGGGCGGGTCCATCTCGTTCGACACCCCGATGCTGTGGACGATCGGCTTCCTGACGACCTTCCTCTTCGGTGGTCTGACGGGCGTCATCCTGGCCAGCCCGCCGCTGGACTTCCACGTGTCCGACTCGTACTTCGTGGTGGCGCACTTCCACTACGTGGTCTTCGGCACGGTGGTGTTCGCCATGTTCGCGGGCTTCTACTTCTGGTGGCCCAAGATGACCGGCCGGATGCTGAACGAGACGCTGGGCAAGATCCACTTCTGGATCCTGTTCATCGGTTTCCACCTGACCTTCCTGATCCAGCACTGGCTGGGTGTCGAAGGCATGCCGCGCCGCTACGCGGACTACCTGCCCGAGGATGGCTTCACCACCCTCAACCAGATCTCCACCGTGGGCTCGTTCCTTCTCGGCTTGTCGGTGCTGCCGTTCCTCTGGAACGTCTACATCACCCGCAAGGCGCCGAAGGTCGAGGTCGACGACCCGTGGGGCTGGGGCCGCTCGCTCGAGTGGGCCACCAGCTGCCCGCCGCCGCGACACAACTTCGAGTCGCTTCCGCGGATCCGCTCGGAGTCCCCGGCGTTCGACCTGCACCACCCGGAGATCTCGATGGTGGACGTGGGCGTCGACACCACCCCCGAGCACGCCGCCGTTGACGCGCAGGGAGGCAAGCGATGAAGATCGAGACTTGGGTCTTTGGCAGCACCGCGATCTTCTTCGTCCTGATCGCGCCGTTCTACTGGCTGATGACGGGGGAGTGGGCCGGCACGACCGCGCTCGCGATGACCGCTCTGCTGGTCCTCATGATCACCGTCTACCTGGGCTTCCACGCCAAGAAGATGGAGCCGCGTCCGGAGGACCTGCTCGACGCGGAGATCGCGGACGGTGCCGGCGAGCTGGGCTTCTTCCCGCCCTACTCCTGGTGGCCGCTGTGGGCCGCCATCACGTTCTCGACGATCACCTTCGCGGTCGCCATGAGCGCCTGGTGGCTCGTGATCATCGGCATGGTCTTCGGCTTCCTCGCCGTGATCGGCTGGGTGTTTGAGTACTACCGCGGAGAGCACGCTCACTGAGCGTCTTCCCCGCCCGCAGGGGCGCCGTCCATCCGGACGGCGCCCCTGCTGCATTTCACCCTTCGTATGGCCTCAGGTCCCTCAGGTGCCTCAGGTTCCCCCGCTTCTGCGGGGGAACCTGAACTTCTAGGGGTGTGCACACCACCAGAAGTTCAGGACACGCCCATGAGGTCCGCGCTGCTTCCAGCACGGGTGTTCACTCCCCGTGCCGGTGAGTCGCCCCGCCCGCTGTCGCCCCGGCCCGCTGTCGCCCCGCCCGCTGTCGCCCCGGCCCGCTGTCGCCCCGGCCGCTGTCGCCCCGGCCCGCGCTCGAGGGCGGGCAGCAATCAGGCCGTACGTCGTCCTCGCTCCAGGGGTCGTGCCCTCCGACGCGCTCCGCGGCGCGATGCCGCGTGATGTGGGCACCGGCAGGCGGTGGCGCGGGGACGAGGAATGGGGGTGCTTGAGACGGCCTCCGAGTACGAGGGGTCGCCGGCGGCGTGGCGTACGCGCTTCAGTTCGGGGGTGCGACCATTCGCTGGTCACGACGCCAGACACGCCGATGACGGAGATCGCCGAATCCGTTCGACGGGACCGAGGCCGCACATCGCTCGGCCAGCAATCCCGCCAGTTGCGGTCCGTACACCGGCCGGGGATCCGTCAGAGCGGCTGACCAGGCTGGCCGGCTGACCCGGGGCGCCGGGCTGACCCGGCTGGCCGGGGGAGTTGCGCAGTGCGGCGGGCTCCCGGCGCCCAAGAGCCCGCCCCAGGGAATCGCCGAACCAGCTGCTGGCGGTGTGGCCGCTGGGCCAGCGGTTGGGTCTGGAGCCTAGTTGGTTGATCTGGGACGACGTGACCTGGGCAAGCACCGACAACCGGCTGCCCCTGCCCGTCGCGGTCCTGACTGCAGCTTCGTCGGCATGCCACAGTCGTCGACCCTCCAAGGCTCTGAGGCGGGGGAGCGGGCTCATCCGCCACCTTTGTGACGCCGGGGCAGGGCCACGGCACCCCAGAGTGGCGTCAGGAGGGCCTCAGGCGCCGTTCTGACGCACGAACGGCCCCGAACCGAAGTTTCGGGGCCGTTCGTGGTGGTGCAGGTGCCTCAGTGCTTGGCGTCGAGCTCCTGGTGCTCCTCGCCCTCGACGGCATCGTGGTCGCCGTGGTGGTGAGCGGCCTCGAGCTCCTCGGCCGTGGGCTTCTGCACGTTGTGCTGGAAGAACCACTTCGACAGGCGCGCGCGGAGTCGGTCCTTGCGGGACGACGGGGCCGCCACGCCGTTGGCGTCGGCATCTCCTGCGCCCTCGTAGATCTCGTCGCGGTCACGCGCGGTGAGCGCGTACTGCTTCCCGACCGGGAGGGGCAGGTGACGCTCCGTGTACTCGCCCTCCGGCGAGCGCATGATGATGCCGGTCTCGTAGCCGTGCAGCAACTTCTCGTTGTCGTGACGCTGGAGCGAGATGCACCAGCGACGCGCGATGATGAAGGCGATGACGGGGCCGACGAAGACCAGGACCCGGAAGATGTACGTGATCTGGTTGATGCTCATGTGGAAGCGCACCGCGAGGATGTCGTTTCCGCCGGCGGCCCAGAGGATGCCGTACCAGGTCATCAGCGCCACCATGATGGCGGTGCGGGTCGGAGCGTTGCGCGGACGCTGGAGCAGGTGGTGCTCCCGCTTGTCGCCCGTGATCCAGCCCTCGATGAACGGCATGAGGATCAGCACGATCAGCGCCACGATGGGCAGGATGAGGATCGGGATCATGACGTTCCACGAGATCGTGTAGCCGCCGATCACCGACTCCCAGCCGGGGATGATGCGCAGTGCGCCATCGGGCCAACCCATGTACCAGTCAGGCTGGGCGCCTGCGGTCACCTTGGTCGGGTCGTACGGGCCGTACTTCCACACCGGGTTGATGGTCATGAGACCACCCATCAGGGCGATCGCGCCGAACACGATGAAGAAGAAGCCGCCGGCCTTGGCCATGTAGACGGGAAGCATCGGGTAACCCACGACGTTCTCGTTCGTACGACCGGGGCCAGGCCACTGCGTGTGCTTGTGGAAGACGAGCAGCAGCATGTGGGCCGCGACCAGCGCCAGGATGAGTCCGGGCAGCAGGAGCACGTGCGCGATGTAGAAGCGGGGGATGATCGACTCGCCGGGGAACTCGCCGCCGAAGATGAAGAACGACATGTACGAGCCGACCACCGGGCTGGCCTTCATGAAGCCGTCCGCTGCACGAACACCCGTGCCCGAGAGCAGGTCGTCAGGAAGCGAGTAGCCCGTGAAGCCCTCGACGGTGCCCAGGAAGAGCAGCAGGCAGCCGATCACCCAGTTGAGCTCACGCGGCTTGCGGTACGCGCCCGTGAAGGCGACGCGCATCATGTGCACCATCATCGAGGCGACGAAGATCATGGCCGCCCAGTGGTGCATCTGGCGCATCAGGAGGCCGCCGCGCACGTCGAACGAGATGTGCAGCGTGGAGGCCATGGCCTCCGACATTCCGATGCCGCGCAGCTGCTCGTACGAGCCTTCGTACGTGATGTGACCCATGCTGGGCACGAACCACAGCGTCAGGAACACACCGGTGAGCAGCAGGACGACGAAGCTCCACAGAGCGATCTCGCCGAGCATGAAGGACCAGTGGTCCGGGAACACCTTGCGGATGTTCTTCTTGACGACCGCGCCCAGACCGAGGCGGTCATCGGCCCACGCAGCAAGGCTGCCGGCCTTGGACGGCGCGGACGCGGTGGCGGGCTTGCCGCCATTGGTGTCGGCGACGCGCTGGGTGTCGACGCTCACAGCTTCTCACGCTCCCAAAAACTGGCCCCGATGGGCTCGTTGAAGTCGCTCTGGGCGATCAGGTAGCCGTCCTCGTCCACCGCCAGCGGCAACTGGGGGAGCGGGCGAGCAGCCGGGCCGAACACGACCTTCGCCGAGTCGGCGAGGTCGAACGTCGACTGGTGGCACGGGCACAGCACGTGGTGCGTGGTGCGCTCGTACAGGGAGATCGGGCAACCCACGTGGGTGCAGATCTTCGAATAGCAGAGGATGCCGTCGACCGACCAGTTCTCACGGTTTTCGCCGTGGGTGATCTCCTTGGGCTCCATGCGGACCACGATGATCGCGCCCTTGGCCTTCTCGGCCTGGAACTTGGCGCCGTGGCCGAGGTCCGGGTAGCCGTTCTCCTCCGTCGGGAAGAGGGCCTCAGGTGCGGCGTTGATCAGGTCGCCGAGCTCGATGTCGGAGGGGCGGATGGGCGTCCCGACGACGTCGCGGACCAGACGCATGCCCTTGCGCCACACAGTGTGCGCCAGAGCGTCGCCCGGCAGGGGGCCGAGGTCACGCAGGAGGACGACAGCGGGGATGAGGCTGAAGCCCACCGCGCCGAAGAGCGTGTTGCGGACCAGGGGGCGTCGGCCGATGCCCGACTCCTCCGCGCCAGCCTGCAGCGCGGCGACCGCGTCGACGCGGTCCTCGTCGGTGCTGCTGGCCGAGTGGCGCATCTCAACGATCTCGTGGTCACCCATGAGCTTGCGCGCCCAGTGGATGATGCCGATGCCGATGAGCAGCAGCATGATGCCCATGGTCACGCCGAGGAACACGGTCGAGGCGCCGAAGCCGGCGAAGGTGTCCCAGTCGTCACCGATGTCGAAGGTGAAGTAGGAGACCACGAACAGCACACCGAAGACGATCGACAGCAGGAACATTGCTGCGACCTGGCGCTCGGCGCGCTTCTCCGCCTTGTCGTCGACGTCGGTCGGGCGCCACGTGTGTGCGGGCAGGCCCGGGTCCGGGATCGGTTCCGCCTCCGGGGCGGGCACGATGTCGTGCGAGTGGTTGTCGGTCACGCTTCCGCCTTGTTCTTGGAGCTGCGAGTGGTGTGCGAGGCGATCCAGACCGCGACGCCGACGAGACCGCCGATGCCGATGATCCAGCCGAACAGGCCCTCCGAGACCGGTCCGAGCCCGCCGAGGGTGAATCCGCCGAACTCGGGCGCCTCGTTGAGGCTGGTCAGGTACGCGATGACGTCGCGCTTCTCGTCAGGGCTGAGGTTGCCGTTGCTGAAGTTCGGCATCGTCTGCGGCCCGGTGAGCATGGCCTGGTAGATGTGCTTCGGGTCCACCTTGGTGATGTTGGGCGCGAAGCCACCGCGCGGCATGGCGCCGCTCTTGCCGTTGTAGTTGTGGCAGGCGGTGCAGTTGGTCAGGAAGATCTGACCGCCGCGGGAGATGGCCTCCTGGCGCTCCTCGGCCGACAGCCCGTCGATCGAGTAGTCGCTGGCGTCCGGGATCGCGGGACCGGGGCCCAGCGAGGCGATGTACGCGGCGATCGCAGCGATCTCGTCCTCGTTGTAGACGGTCTTCTTGCGGGTGGCCTGCACGCCGGGGCGAGCCATCGGCATGCGACCCGTCTCGAGCTGGAAGTCGGCCGCGGCAGCGCCCACGCCCACGAGGGAGGGGCCCAACTGCTTGCCGTCGCGGGTGCTCAGGACACCCTCTCCGTTGGTGCCGTGGCAGAACGAGCAGCCCACGAGGAACAGCTGCCGTCCCTGCTCGACCAACTCGGTGTCACTGGCCCGCTGCTGGGCCTGAGCAGGCTGGAAGGCCGTGAACAGGCCGCCGGTGAGGAGCAGGCCGAGCAGGAGCACGGCCAGACCGGCAAGGGGGCCCCGGCGGTGCCTGGAAAGGCGACCGGCGGAGCGGTTCAGGAAACGCACATTGAGTCCTTGTCAGATCCGGGCGGGGGACTACTTGATGATGTAGATGGCCGCGAACAGGCCGATCCACACCACGTCGACGAAGTGCCAGTAGTACGAGGTGACGATTGCGCTCACGGCCTGTTCGTGCGTGAACCGGCGGGCCACGTACGTGCGGCCGAGAACGAAGAGGAAGGCGATGAGGCCGCCGGTCACGTGAAGGCCGTGGAAGCCGGTGGTCAGGTAGAACATCGAGCCGTACGCGGAGCTCGGGATCGTCACGCCGTGGTGGATGAGCTCGGCGTACTCCAGAGCCTGGCCGCCGATGAAGATCGCGCCGAGGACGTACGTGAGGATGAACCACTCACGCAGGCCCCAGCCCTTGATGTTGAGCAGGGAGCCGGTCCGGCCGACGCGCCCGTGCTCCGCCGCGAAGACACCCATCTGGCACGTCACCGAGGAGGAGACGAGGATCAGGGTGTTCACCGTGGAGAACGGGATGTTGAGCTTCGCGGTCTCCTGTGCCCACAGTTCGGGGCTCACGGAGCGGATCGTGAAGTAGGCCGCGAACAGGGCCGCGAAGAACATCAACTCGCTCGCAAGCCAGATGATCGTTCCTACGCTGACCATGTTGGGCCGGTCATGGTTCCCGTGGAGTCGGGATGCCGGAATCGCAGTTGCAGTCGCCACGAGCGCCATTATGGCCCGTCGCGATCCTGACGGCACCCCGACCCCCGGTGTTTGGGCATCGCAAAGTTCACAATGAGCCTGAACCGGCCTTCTCAATCCCGATATTTGCACCCATGGACAAGTCCACCCCGATGGCCACCGGCATGCGGTCGCACAGGCTCCGGGGTGGACGAGTAGCATCGCGCGTGTGAGCCAGACTTCATCCGACGCCAAGCCGCTCAAGGTCCTCGTCTACAGCGATGACGTCACCACGCGCCAGCAGGTCATCCTCGCGCTGGGTCGTCGTCCGCACCCGGACCTGCCCGAGTTCTCGTACGTGGAGGTCGCGACCCAGCCGGTCGTGCTGCAGAACATGGACGCCGGTGGCATCGACCTGGCGATCCTCGACGGCGAGGCAGTGCCTGCCGGCGGGATGGGCATCGCCAAGCAGATGAAGGACGAGATCTACTCCTGTCCTCCCATCGTCGTGCTCACCGGTCGGCCGCAGGACGCCTGGTTGGCGACCTGGTCGCGCGCCGAGGCCGCCGTGCCTCACCCTATCGACCCGATTCAGTTGGCGGAGGCCGTCGTGGGCGTGCTGCGCCCGGCTGTTCCGGCCACCACTGCCTGAGGGGTGCAACTGTCGGCGATTGTGCCGATTCCCGCCTGTTGGTGAGGCGCCGGTGCGATGATCGGGTCGTGTTCACTCGTTCTCGGCGTGCGGTGATCGGTGGGGTCATCAGCCTTCAGTTCCTGGTGCCCATGGTCGCCTTGACCACTGACCCTCCCACCCGTTTTGGGTTCCAGATGTACTCGGGCCTTGGGAACCGCGACGTCATCGTCCGTGACAGCGGTGGCGAGCAGATCGACGTGGATCTCGGCGATCACCTCCCTGCCGGGATGCGAGCGGACGTGGTGTACACCCGCGCTCTCGGCGAGTTCCTGTGTAGGAGGGTCAGTGGTGCCGCAGAGGTCGAGCTCTCACACACCTCCAAGTCGTGGATCGTCGCGTGCTGAGCGGGACCCGCGCCCTGCTCGTGGCCAGGATCTCGCTTGGGCTCGCCCATGCCTTCCTTGTCGTCGAGACGTTCACCGCGCTCCGTGGACTGGCCGCCGGAAAGTTCGCGGTGCCCGTCGTCACTGGGCTGCCTGCTCCCACGGAGGCGTCTGCGCTGGCGTACTTGGTGGCGGGTATTGCCGCTGGTGCGGCGGTGGTCCTGGGGTGGCGCACCGCGTGGTGCGCAGCTATCGCCGCGACCCTCCATGTACTCGCCTTTGCGTGCGATGAGCAGCTCTACAGCAACCACCGGGTCCTGATCACGCTTTTGCTCGTCCTCCTGGCGTGTTCGCGCCCCGACGTGGAGTGGGCCGCCAGGCCATCGACGGGTCCGGTGCGCTGGGGTCCGGTGACGTTGATGCTCACGCAGGTCACCGCGTGCTATCTGTTCGCAGGATTGAGCAAGATCAACGCGTCCTTTCTCTCTGGGGTGCCGCTGTCGCACTGGATGTGGGTGCCGCTGCCGTGGTGGGCGTACACGACCATGGCCATCGCGACAGTGGTTCTGGAGGTATTCATGGCCGTGGGTCTGTGGTTGCCGCGATGGCGGGTGCTCGCCGCTCTCCTCGGCCTATGTCTCCATCTGAGCATCTTGGTGACCATGCTCGACGGTTCCATTGCGCTGATCGCCTTTACACTGGCGTGTGTCGGCTTGTACCCGCTGTTCTTGACTCGTCCTTCGTTCTCATCTGTCGCGGTCTCGCCCACGTCCGGAGCGGCCACGCCCGGCCCCGTGTCGCCTTCGACCCCGAAGTCTCCCTGACTCTGGTTTTCCGGGCCCCATGCCTCAACGAGGAGGCGCTCCTGCCTCTGGCGCTGGACTCGATGCCGATGCACATCGACGGGATCGTCGTCGATGGATCGAGTGCCCCAACGGTCCTAGTGGCACGGCTCACGGCGTCAAGCCCGGCGTCGGTGTGGATGACGCGTGGCAACGTCGCATCGTGCGACACGGGGAAACGAGTCCTGGAAGCGACGGACACCGCCGCGGACTTGGTGTCCGGCACCTTTAGGGTTGGGCCATGACCCATACGTGGCCCGAAGTGCTGACACGACTGGTGGCTGGGGAGGACCTCTCCCAGGACCAGGCACAGTGGTCGATGGCGGAGATCTTCGCGGGCCACGCGACGCCCAGTCAGATTGCCGGCTTCGTCGTGGCGCTGCGGGCCAAGGGGGAGACCGTCGGCGAGGTGCGAGGAATCGCCGACGCGATGGTGCAGGCTGGACTGCCCATCGACGTGCCCGGGCGGCTGCTCGACGTGGTGGGCACGGGAGGCGACCGGTCCATGTCGGTCAACATCTCGACGATGTCCGCGATCGTGGCCGCTGGCGCCGGTGCCAAGGTCGTCAAGCACGGCAATCGTTCGGCCTCCTCCAAGTCCGGGTCAGCCGACGTGCTGGAGGTGCTGGGAGTCGGCTTGGACCTGACACCGGGAAGGGTCGCCGAAGTCGTCGAGGAGGCCGGCATCACCTTCTGCTTCGCTGCCACGTTCCACCCGGCCATGCGACACGCGGCCGTTCCGCGTCGAGAGCTCGGGATCGCCACGACCTTCAACATCCTGGGTCCGCTGACCAACCCAGCACGCCCGCGGGCGCAGGCCATCGGGTGCGCTGACCCCCGGATGGCCCCCGTGATGGCGGGCGTCTTCGCCGGGCGCGGCGTTGACGCGTGGGTCGTCCGCGGCGACGACGGGCTGGACGAGCTGACCACGACCACGACGTCGCAGGTGTGGCAGGTCCACGACGGCGAGATCAGGCACGCGGTCGTGGATCCAGCGGACTACGGCCTGCCGCTCGCCTCGGCCGACGCGTTGCGTGGCGCGGATGCGGCCCACAATGCCGACGTCGTCCGGCGTGTCCTCGCGGGGGAGCAGGGCCCGGTCCGCGACGCGGTGCTGCTCAACGCGGGGGCGGCGCTGGCGGTGTACGACGCGCCGTCCGCGGCCGTCGCCGATGCGCTCGGGGCAGGGATCGAGCGCGCGCGCACCGCGATCGACAGCGGCGACGCAGAGCGAGTGCTGGAGCGCTGGGTGGCCGCTAGCTCCCGCGGCGGGAAGGGCGAGCGGTGAAGCGCCAGTAAGTCGGGGGCTGTGCAGACGGTCCGCGGTGGTGAGGCGCGAACGCCAGTGGGGGCGCATGGGCACGAGCACGTCATCGACGAGGTTGCGGGCGAGTTCGACCGAATCGTTGGGGACGGTTGTTCCCGCGACGTTCCGCTGACAGGGCCCCGCAGTCCCAGTGACATCAACCCTGGGGCGCTACCAAGAAGACGAACTCGTCGTCACCCTCGACCGTCTCCCACTCGAGGACGTGGACCAAGTTGTATGCCAGCGGCCAGCTCGGGTCCAGGAGGGCGTAGTCGGGCGCCACCTCCTTGACGTTCTCGAACCATCCCTTGCCCGCCTTCATCAGGTTTGCGTTGCGCTCGATTTCCTCGTCGGTGAAGATGTCGCCATAGCCGTGCGTAACGAATTCGAGGTCCGGGTGCCGCCACAAAAGGTACGGGCCTCGGTCCCAATCGTTGAGTACGCCGGTACCAGCGGGCAGCGAATCGAGGCGCTGGTCCACCCAGCTGGGGACGACGTCAGTCGAGTCTGGGGACGGGATCACCATGACCAATGCCGCGGCAGCGATCCCAGCCGCGGAGAGTACCCCGAGTTGCTCCTCACGTCGCGGGGGTCGAGGTTCGTCCGGAAGAAGGGTCCCCAACGCTCCCGCGAGCAGGGGTGCCAGCATCAGCGCGGCCACGGGCACGGTCCGCACTGAGAAGAGCGCCCACGCCAGAGCCAGCCCGAACAGTGCGATGCGGGGCCAAGCGATGTCACCCCGGCGGAACCACACCAGGAGGATCCCCGCGACCATGCACAGCACCGCGATGGCGTCGGGGGCGGAGAACTCCGGGCTCTGCCACTCAGCGAAGTACTGGGAACGGGCGCCGACGCCGAGGAGTGACGTGTAGGCGGAAAGCCCGAGCGGCGACGCCGCTGCGAGGATGAACGACAGGAGAGGGATGCTCGCCAGCCGTGCCACCTGCTTGATCGGGTGCTGTCGGGCGAGCAGGATCCCCACCACCGCCGCTGCACCAATCAGGATTCCCGTCAGCCACATGCCATGGATGAGCACCCATAGCCACTGCAGGGGCACGAGCCACCAGCGGGGGCGGCCGTCCTCGGCGGTCGACAGCCATGCTCTGGTGACCACTACGACCAGGACGTAACTGAACAGTTGGGGACGTTCGGTGAGTCCGGGAAAGGCGCCGATCACGGCGATGGCTGTGGCGGTGACAGCGCCCAAAGGGGCCGCTTCGCGACGACAGGTGAAGTAGAGCAGCGTGATGAGCAACAGGGATGTGGCACCGAAGAGCCAGATGACGCCGCGCAGGCCGAAGTGGTTCGCCAGGAAGGCCATGCCGAGCTGGCTCAGCCACTGTGTCGAGACCCAGTCCGCAGTGTCGAAACGACCCAGGTGCCCAGGTGAGGGCGAAGGCCAACTCGCCAGGAGTTCCTTGCCCATCCTGAGGTGGAACCACATGTCGTTGCCGGGAACCATGGGTGAAGCCCATTCGCGGACAACGAGCGTGAACAAGACGACCAGAGCGATCCACGGGGCCACCTTGCGGATGAACACCGTAATCACCGAGTGACCTCCAGAGACCACGCGTCGCCGTCGGGCCGGAAGCCGATGCGGGGGTAGTACGGGTCGCGCATGCCCTCTGGCGTCACGACGCGGTCGATGCCGAGATCGGCAAGGACGTCGCTGCGCCGCCAGACGAACTCGCCAGGAGAGAAGTCGCGGTGACGGGGGGTGACGTAGTCGAGCAGGATCCTCGCCTTTCGCTCGGTCACGGACAGGAGCACGACCCCGACCGTCTCGTCCCCCTTGAGGATCAGGAAGGCCGTCTGGTCGGCGTCGAACGGGTCATGGATGAACTCGGGGTTGAAGGCCAGGACGTCACCCTCGTGGACGCGCAGCACGTGGCGCAGGAAGTCGTCGTCGGGCCGCACGTGGACCACCTCGTAGACGGAGTCGTCGTGGCGCTCGCGCAGGAGACGGACGATGAACCAGAGGTTCACCAGGCACAACACGACGTTGACCCCGACCATCGGCCACACGTGCATGAGGCTGTTGTAGACGACCAGCAGCACGCAACCAACGGTGTTGACGATGCGGAAACGGAGCAGCCGCGTCTGCATCAACGAGATGATCAGGACGAGGCTGCCGCCCCACCCCACGATGTCGAGCCAGTGCTCTCCCAACCACGTCACAGCGGGACTGTACCCGTCGCGGACGCGAGCGTCCGGACAAGCACAGTCCCGCTGTGGTGGAAGGTCAGGAGACCTTGACGGTGTACTTCACCGGGACCAGCGGGTTGCCCGCCAGGTCGGTGATCTTCGAGCTCAGCTTCAGGGTGTGCTCCACGCCCTTGCGGAGCTTGCCCTTGGGCGTGATGACGAGCTTGGTGCCCTTCACCTTGAGCTTGAGCTTGACCTTCTTCTGCTTCTTGCCCACCTTCAGCGTCAGCTTGACCGACTTCTTCGACACGCCCTTGACGGGCTCACTGAAGGTCAGCACGACCTTGGCCTTCTTGGCCTTCTTCGGCAGCTTGGACTTCGTGACCTTTGGGGCCGTGCCGTCGATCTTGAAGCTGCGCGACAGGCTGGCGCCGATCTGCTGTCCCGCGCCGTCGAGGGCGCGCACGCTCCACATCCAGGTGCCGTCCGCCATCACGGACGGTGCGTACGCGGTGTTGACGGTCTTGACCGTCGAGGTGCGATCGCCCACGGTGGTGGCCAACTCGTACGAGGCGGCACCCTGGACCGAGGACCAGCGGAAGACGACGGCGTTGGCGGCCGGCCGGCTCCCGTTGGCCGGACTGATCAACTCGGGGGCGATGCCCGCCGAGTTCAGGCGCGACACGGCCGACCACGGGCCCACGTTGCCCGAGGGGTCGGTCTTGCGGACCCGCCACACGTACGGCGTCGACGAGCTCGGGATCGGGTTCTCCGGTGCATAGGCCGGCATCCGGGTGGTCACCGAGAAGACCCGGTTGGCCGGCGAGAACGTCGTGTCGTTGTTGCGGTAGAGCTCGACGGTGTAGGTCCTGGCGAACGGCATCGCCGTCCACTCGAGAGGCGCGGTGCCCGCGACCTGGGCCCCGTTGGCAGGAGCGGTCGGGGTAGGAGCGGAGCTCTGCTTGGCGATCGTCTGCGTGGCAGACAGGGCCAGCTGGTTGCGGGCTGTGTCGATCGCCCGCACGCGCCAGTACAGCGTCGTGTCGGGGTAGAGCTCCTTGTACGCCGTGTACGTGGTCTGGTCGATGGTGGCGGTGTCCACCAAGGGAGCCGCGAAGGACGGCTCGTTGTCGACCTCGACGAGGTACGTGTGCGCCGACTGGGTGCCGGTCTCCCCATTGATGCTCGAGGCGACGTTGATGTCGTAGTAGTCGTTCCACGAGAACGTCACGTCGTTGCCGTCAGGAGAAGTCGACGACAGGCCCGTGATGCTCGGGGAGGTCTTGGCGAACGACGCCGCGCCCGGGAGGCCGGGGAAAGCGTTCACCGGATCGGGGCCGCACAGGCTCCCACGGCACGGCTGCACGTACCAGTAGTAGGGAACGCCCGCCTCGCTCTCGGGGAACTGCATGTGCGATCCGCCACCGTGGTCGGTCCGGTCGAGGGCCACCATCGTGTTGGTGGTCGAGATCGGGTCGACCTCGGTGGTGGTGAAATTCTCGTCCTGGGCGAACCACACGACGTACCGATCCGCCTTGGGGTCGGCATCCCACGAGAACACAGGGGTCCCGATGGCGGGGCACACCGTGGGCTTGACGTACGTGCCGCCGTGCACCTCGCTGGGGGTGCTCGAGCATCCCTTGGCCGCGTTCGCGACGCCGGAGCCGGACATGTTGATCTTCAAGCCCGTGCCGCGCCACGTCGTCGCCTCTGCCTGGGTGGGCGCCGGCTGGGTGGGTGCCGCGACAGCGGAGTAGGTCACGGTCCCCAGATCGGAGCGCGACCCCGGCAGGCCGCCCGAGGGGTACGGCTCATCGAAGGGCACCACGAACCAGTAGAAGGTCGCGTCCCCGTTGATGATGGAGCAGGTTCCGTTGCGTGGAGCGAACGTCGTGTTGGGAGTGGTCCCGCACAGGTTCGCGGGCGAGCCGCTGGCGTTGGCGCTGACCCACACTTGGTACGTCGAGGCGTGCTTGACCGGTGTCCACTCGAAGAAGCGGGCGCCGTCCCGGAGCGCGGTGCCGAGGGGATGAAGGAGCTGCGGCTTGTGCGGCCACTGACGCTTGAAGTTGTTGCGACTGGTGGTCCACGCGGTGGGCTGGCCATTGGCGTCGACGGCCCGCACCCGCCACCAGAACTCGTCGTTGTTGGTCGTCACGGCCGGCGAGTAGCGGGTGCCGTAGATGTTCTTCGCATCCACGACGAAGTTCGTGAAGGACGGCTCGGTGGCGACCTGGACGTCGTAGGTCTGGGCGCCCGCCACGGGCTCCCAGTCGAGTACGACATCCTGGAGGGCCACCTCGAAGGTGTCTTGCGGATAGGTGAGTGTCGGCGTGGCGAGGGGAAGAATCGTGAAGCTGGTCGCCGCCGACGGGTTGCTCAGGAGTCCGTCTCCCTTGTCGGCCGTCACACGCCAGTACCAGGTGATTTCACCCAGCGCGTCGGGCACGACGAGGGAGGTGTTCTTGGTCGTGTATGACTTCGCCCCCGCGAAGTTGGGGTCGCGGGCGACCTCGACACGATAGGAGACTGCGCCCGGGGTCGCGGTCCACCGCAGGGTTGGTGGGCTCGCAGGCTGCGGGAGCTGCGCGCCGTCCGCCGGAAGCGTGTTCGTCGGGGTGGTGACCGCGGCCACGGTGAAGGAGGTGCCGTCCGCCCAGTCCGAGGCGTCGCGCCCAGCCATCGCCCGCACGCGCCAGTGCGCGGTCCCGGGCTTGAGGTTCTTGAGGGGGACAGCCGTCGAGTTCTTCGTGGTGGCGGAGTATTCCGGAGACCTGAAGCTCGAGTCGTCGTCCACCTGGATCTGGTAGTCAGTGGCGCCCTTGACGCGCTGCCACGTCAGCACCGGCGCGCTGCCGGCGTCAAGACCTCGCGGTGACGCAACCGCCGCGTACGCGGTCGGGGCGATCGTGGCTGTCGACGCGAGGACGAGTGACGCCGATGCCACGGCCGCCAAGGCGGCTGAGTGCATGCGACGGTTGAGAGATGGCATACCGAGGTCTCCTCATGGTGGACGGTGCCTGACGAGGCTAGGGCCGGGGACGGCCTGCGGGCTGTGGGCTGGGTGAGGATGGCCCGAAATAACCATGCGGGTCTGACCGATCGGTCAGGAGGGCGCACGCTCGCCGTGTCACCGCTACCGTGGGCGCATGATCACCGCCGTTGTCTTCGTCAAGGCTGATGTGGAGCGCATCCCCGAGGTGGCAGAGGCCATCGCCGCACTCGACGGGGTGAGCGAGGTCTATTCGGTGACCGGCACCATCGACCTGATTGCTCTGGTGCGCGTGCGCACGCACGACGAAGTCGCGGACGTGGTGGCCGACCGCCTCAACAAGGTGTCGGGGGTGCGTGAGACCGAAACGCACATCGCCTTCCGGGCCTACTCCAAGCACGATCTGGAGTCGGCCTTCTCCATCGGCCTCGACTGACATCAGTCTCCAGGGATCGCTCACCGCACGGGCCGGTGCTGCGACGCGGGCAGCGAGCGCTCGTCGAACGGCACCAGAGCGTGGCGGGCCTCGCTCGCGGCGGCGAAAGCACTCACGTGCCGCCCTGCCCCGCGCAGGGGGCAGGCCCACTGCCCCTCGAGATGGATGAGGCGTACGCCGTCGGACTCCAGCCAGCGCAGGATGCGCTCGCTCTCCTCAGCAGAGGCCGCCGGGACGGGGCCCGGAGCGGGGCGTACGGACTCGGCGGTGGCACGCAGTTGCCGCACGAACTCGTGGGCGTCGGCGCCCGCAGGGATCGTGCCGGCCGCCGCCAGACGACCGTGCCGCACGACATGGACCACCCAGGCCCAGCGGTGTCCGCTCGGTCCCACCACCTGCTCGCGCCTGCCCGCCACCATTTCGGAGCACGACGTCAGCGCAGTCAGGCGCTGCGATCGAGCCGCGGAGCGCACGAAGGTGGCGAGTCGGTCGCGGTGCACCGCAGCCTCCTCGAAGCGCTCCACGGAGGACAGCGCGTCCATGCGCTCCCCGAACCGCGCCAGCACTGGCTCGGGCGAACCGGTCAGCGTCTCCCGCAGACGCGCGACGACGGCGGCGTAGGCCGTGTCGCTCACTGACCCGTCGCACGGTGACAGGCAGCGCCCCATCTCGGCGAGGGCACACGGAGTGCCTAGGGGCTCCCGGGCCATGCGCCCGGTGCACTGGCGCACCGGGAAAGCCTCGTGCAGGGCATCCACACACGCCTGGGCCGTGCGCTTGGAGGAGAAGGGGCCGAGGTAGTCGGCGCCGTCGGCGAGCACCTGACGGACGAGTGAGAGCCGCGGCCACGGCTCGCGGGTGAGCTTGACGAAGTGCACCCGCTCGGGGAACCGCGACTGGCGGTTGTAGCGCGGCTTGTGGTGAGCGATCAGCCGCAGCTCCCGCACCCGTGCTTCCAGATCGCTCGCACACTCGATCGCGGTGACCTCCTCGGCCAGGCCCACCATCTCGCCCATCCGTGACCGGGTCTCGGAGGCGGTGAAGTAGGTCCGCACCCGAGAGCGTAGGTCCTTCGAGGTGCCCACGTAGAGGACCTGTTGGGCATCGTCCCGGAAGAGGTACACGCCTGGGGCGTGAGGGAGCTTGTCGGCGAGGTGACGCTTGCGACGCTGCTCCGTGGACACCTTGGCGGAGAATGCCTGGAGTTCTTCCAGCGTGTGCACCCCGAGCCCGCCGAGTCGCTCCATCAGCCCGTGCAGGACGTCCACCGTGGCCCGTGCATCCGACAGTGCGCGGTGGTTGGGGACCGTCGTGGCGCCGAAGAGGCGGGCGAGCGATGAGAGCTTGCAGTTGGGGGCGTCGTCCTTGGTCACCACGCGTCGCGCCAACTTGGCCGTGTCGAGGACCTCGAACGGCGGCCACTCTCGCCCCTGAGCGGCGGCGAAGTGGCGCAGGAAGCCCATGTCGAACGGTGCGTTGTGGGCGACCAGCACGCACCCCGAGGCGAACTCCAGGAACGAGGGGAGGGCGGAGTCGATGCTCGGCGCCTGGGCCACCATCGCATCGGTGATGCCGGTGAGCACGGCGATGAAGGGCGGGATGGCCGCGTGCGGATTGACCAGTGTCTGGAACTCACCCACGATCTGCCCACCCTGGACCTTGACGGCGCCGATCTCGGTGATCATGGATCCGGAGGCTGCCGAGGAGCCCGTGGTCTCGAGGTCCACCACGCAGAACGTGATGTCGCGCAACGGGCGCCCCAGCTCGTCGAACGAGCGCTGCTCTTCCCAGCGGGAGGTGGTGCGGAGGGTGGTGGAACTCATGGAACGTGAGGCTAGGCCGAGGCACTGACAACCTCGTGACACCACGTACGGCGCCGCCCTCAGACCCACTAGGCTGGGCCTCGAGCCACGCGCACAGGCGACGGCACACACCAGAGGAGCTCCCGTGACGCAGCCGACCGAGACCAGCCACGCCGTTCCGGACAGCCGGACCCGCTGGCGGTGCTCAGGGTGCGGCAACCTCACCAGGTTCGACGTCACGCGCACCCGCCGCACGACCGAGTACTGGCACTTCGACCTCGCCGGGGAGCACACGGTCGAGGAATCCACGGTGCGTGCCGAGACCGTGGAAGAGGTCACGTGCCGCTGGTGTGGTCGCTCGGACGCGATCGAGCTCGTCGACCGCAACGACGTGGTCGCCGGGACCGACCCCGCCGCGGAGTAGGGCACCTCGTGGGCGAGCCCCCGGCAGTGTCGGGCAAGCTGCGCAGCCGGCTCGTCGCGGTGGCCGCGGAGGTGTTGCCGAGTCTGGGCACGGTTCCAGGGCCCTTGCGGAGGATCGTGACGTTCACCCCGACGCGGCGCGCGAAGGCGGGGTCGGCGGCGCTGTGGGCGGCTCTCGCCGACGATGACTTCCGGGAGCGAGTGGCGACCCAATGGGCTGCCGTACGCACCGATGAGGACCCACTCGATGCCGCCGCGACTGCGTGGCTGGAGCGCCCGGAGGGCTGGGAGCGCACGGTCGAGGAACAGGTGGCCGCGCGCAGCGTCGACCACGGTGAACTGGATCGCCTGAGCGAGCAGGCTGAACGTCTGCGCGAGCAGGTGCAGGCTCTCCAGGCTGAGGCACGGGCCACGCGCGCAGAGCACCGCGAACGCGAGGCCGCGCTCAAGGAGGAGGTCGCCCGCTTGCGCCGCACCCTCGGCGAGGCGCGTGCGGCGCACCGCGAGGCCGTGGCGGAGCGCGACCAGGCAGTCGAGAGGGCTGCCGAAGCGACGCGGGGCGCGGCACGCCAGAGCGATCGTGCAGCGGGAGACGTCCGGCGCCTCGAGGACGCGCTCGCGCAGGCCCAGAGCGCCGTGCACCGCTCGCGCAGCGAGGCGCGGGGCGACCGTGACGCCGCCAACACCCGAGCCTGGTACCTGCTCGACGCGCTCGTGGAGTCAGCGACGGGCCTGCGCCGCGAACTGGGTCTGCCCGCCGCCGCGGCGGCTCCTGCCCAGGGGTTGGAACAAGAACTCCTCGGCGACGGCGTCGCCCGGGGCGTGCCCGCCACGGTCACGGTGCTGGAGTCACTGCTCGCGCTCCCGCGCGCCCGCTTGATCGTCGACGGCTACAACGTGTCCAAGGCAGCGTGGTCCACCGCGACCCTGGAGGCGCAGCGCAGCCGACTCGTCACTGCGTTGGCGCCGGTCGTGGCCCGGACCGGAGCCGAGACGACCGTGGTCTTCGACGGGGCGGCTGGGGCAACGCGCGCTGCGGTGCCCACGCCGCGGGGAGTCAGGGCGATCTTCAGCCCGCCCGGAGTCATTGCCGACGATGTGATCCGGCAACTCGTGGACGCCGAGCCGCGAGGGCGCACGGTCGTCGTCGTGACCAGCGATCGCGCCCTGGCTGCGGATGTGGCCCGCGAGGGCGCACGCACGGTCGCCTCGGACGTGCTGATCTCCCTGCTCGCCGCCCACTGAGCCAAGGCTCAGCCGGAAGCCGGCGTCAGGGCGCGTCGTCGCTGCAGCAGCCGCGGGATGGCTGCGAGTACGACGAACACGGCGAGGCCTGCCACCGGGCACGCAAGGACGACGGCCACGGGCAGCAGCCACACCCGGTCGGACCATGCGGCGTAGGCCGTCAGGAGGACGGCCACGGGGAGCCGGTAGAGGAGCGGCGGCAGGACGGTGCTGCCCACCGTGCTGCCTGAGGCCTCGTTGTCGATGAGGAACTCGAACCACTGGCGCCACAGGTCCGGCACCAGCAGCGCGCTCCCCACGATGAGCACGGCGCTCACCACGACCGACGCGGTCAGCGGACGCCATTCGCGGCGTACGAGGAACCAGATGGGACCCAGGGCCGGGGTGAGCTTGGTCAGGGCGATCACCGACCACCATCCGCCGTGCCACTGACGCGTGCCGGGGCGCCTCGGCAGGGTGCCGACAACGCAGACGAGTGCCATCAGCCAGAAGACATTGCCGGTGAGGATCTCGGGGGCCGACAGCAGTAGCAACGGGGGAACCCACCGCATCCCGAGAGGCAGGAGGAGCCACACCAGGGCGGCGACGCACGCCGTGGTCCACAGGGTCACGAACGCCCAGAACGGCAACTGCGCCAGCGGCCACGTGGCGAGTGCGAAGACGGGGGAGTAGTTGAACGCATCCAGATGACCCGGGGCGATGTCGTACATGTCGGTGCGCCACTCGCCCTGCCACGCTGCCCAGTAGGCGTGCGCGTCCTGTCCGAACCGCTCCGTCCCCAACAGGTCCCACATGCCCCACGCGAGGGCGAGGCCGGCGAGCCAGGTCAGTTGCAGGGGCAGAACCTTGCGCAGGTCGATGTCGGCCACCGGCTCAGGGTAGGGGGCGCGGGGCGTTGGTGGGTGGACTCCGCACGACACGGCGATCGTCTGCGAGCCAAAGTTGTCAGACCCCGCTGGCAGCCTGCTGCTCATGACGACACGAATCGACTGCGACTCCTGCGGGGTGCGGGGGTTGGCGTGCCACGACTGCGTGGTGACGGTCCTGCTCGGCCCACCGCCGGAGCTCACGTTGGACGACGACGAGATGCGGGCCCTCGATGCGCTCGCCGCGGGTGGTCTCGTGCCGCCGCTGCGGCTCGTCGAGCCCGTGGATTCGCCCGTGGTGGAGTCCGCGTGAGGAGTCCGCGAGCCTGGCCGGCGACGAAGAATGTGCCGAACTGGACGAACGTTTGGCGAGGCTGGTCCGTGGCGTCTAGTCTGTCGTCTCAGGTCTTCGACCCATGTGGATCACCAGATCCGCGCGGAGACCGCGCCGAATCACGGACCGCGCCCCCTGCATGACGGCGGTCCGGGAGCCGGGGAACCACTTCCCCCTGGGGTGAATCTCCTGCGAGAGCCATGGTGCGAGCCGTGGATGGAGCAGGCGTAGGGCACGTCGTCCCGAACCCGTCAGCTCACCCGGTAGGCGTCGACGACAGCAGAGAGAGAACCCCCACGTGGCCCTTGACCCGAAGCGAATCGGCAGCGCGCTTCTCGGACTGACGGCAGTGGCAGCAGTGGGAGTGATCCCCAGTGCGCCCGCCCAGGCGAAGCCCGACATCAAGGACGTCAAGGAGAAGGTCGACCACCTCTACCACGAGGCTGAGGCGGCGTCCGAGCGGGTTCTCGACGCTGAGCTGGAGCTCAAGCGCTTGCGCTCTGAGCTCGCCAGCGTCACCGCCGACGAGAAGCGTCAGGACGCCCGTGTGGAGGCGGTCCGCGAGGATGTCGCCGACTCCGTGCTGCGTCAGCTGGAGGGCGAGAGCATCTCCACCGTCGGGCAGGTGGTCGTGTCGGACGACCCCGCAACCTTCCTCGGACAGCTCGCCACCATGTCGACCTTCAACGACCTCCAGGCCGCCAAGTTCGACGACTACGCCACCGAGCTCGCGGCGCTCGACCTGCGCCGTGAGGCGACCGAGGCGCGCGCCGACGAGATCGAGAAGGTGACCACCCAGCTCGAGCGCGAGAAGAAGACGATCGACACCAAGCTCGCCGCGGCCAAGGACCTGTTGGCCGATCTCGAGGCCGAGGAGCGCGCCCGCCTCCTGGCCTCATCCGGCTCGGGCATGCCGATCCCCAGCTCGGTCCCCGCCTCCGGCCGGGCCGCCGTGGCCATCAAGTACGCCCTCGCCCAGGTGGGTGACGCGTACGTCTTCGGTGCCGCCGGCGAGAATGCCTTCGACTGCTCGGGCCTCACCATGCGTGCGTGGGGGACGGCCGGGGTCGGTCTGCCGCACTCCTCGAGCGCCCAGTTCAGCAGCGGTCCGCGAGTGGCTGCGAGTGACCTGCAGCCGGGCGACCTGGTCTTCTACTACTCGCCGATCAGCCACGTGGGTCTCTACCTCGGCAACGGGCTCATCGTGCACGCAGCCAACCCGGGCACCGGCGTCGTCGTCTCGGGCCTCTACTCCATGCCGTACGTGGGCGCGGTGCGCCCCGGCTGATCGACCTCTGCCTCCACGAGCCCCGTTCCTGCCCACCGGCAGGGCGGGGTTTGTTGCTTTGTGGGCTTCGCTGGCGGTGGGGTTGCTGGTCGCAGTTCTGCTGGCGCTGGGACTGGTCAGCCGCCACCTCGCCGAGCGGACGAGTGGTGACTGGCGGGCGCGGATGCTGCTCCTGGTCCTGACCGTGCGGGTGGTTGTGCTCGCCGTGTGCCTGCAGTTCGGTGCGGCCAACGGTCAAGACGGCTTGAGGTCGGTCTCGGCACGGCTGCACCGCGCTGCCCCAGACAAGCCCTCGTCCCGAGGTGCTCGCACAGGCCGAGGCGGAGGGCATGGAGGTTGACGACGTGCTCGTGGCGACGGTCGCGCCGGACCACGACGCTCAATGCGTGCGTCTCGGGGTTCGGGGGCGCGCATTGCGTGGTCTTGTACGACACGCTGTTGGAGACCTTGCCCTGCTCGTAGGGACCACGCCAGGTGCCCTGGGGCACTGCGACGGTCGTCGGCCTTCTCGCTGTGGCTCCGTGCGGCGCCACAGCTCGAGGCGCGGGTTCCGGGGCCGCGGGACGTCCTCGGGGCCTGTCCCAGGTGGCCGCTGTCCATTGGTGCTGGCTGCCTACACCGTGGGTGCCAGATCGTCAGCCCGACATTCAGGGCCATGTCACAGGCGATCGAGGCACGCGCGGACGTGGATGCAGCGAACGCCACCGGATACCCGGTGGCGTTTATCGAGATGCAGCGGCAACTGGGGGGCTTGAGCGACCCGGATGCGCCAAGGTGGAGCCACTGGTGGTGGGGGAATCGTCCCACCTTCGCGGAGCGGGGTGGTGATAACGCAGCCGATCTCTGCCGAGCCCTAAGCAAGGGCCAGGCGCTGAGCCGGGTGGCTCAGTTTGCTGCCCCGGACTAACTCGAGGATCAAGTTGAGAGTTCGACCATTGCCCTGCCGGACAGGGTGATGGTTGCGGTGATCGCCAGCGCGATACAAGGGCGGGTTCCTGACGGGAGTCAGATCCCTGTGATCCACACGCTGGGCGGAATGCTGAACAGGCCTTCAACACTGCCTCCGAAGATCGCTACGACGCCACCGATGACGAGAGTGATCAGTGCGGCCATGAGGCCGTACTCGACAGACGTGGCGCCGCGCTCGTCGCGGCCACCACAGGCGCGCAGGACGTGGGTGAACGACATGGTCAGTCCTTCCGGTGCAGGAGAAGGGATGGAATGACGAAAGGCCGGTACGCGAGCGATCGCGTACCGGCCTTTCGAGAGGATCAGGCGGCGCCGCGGACAGCCGAGTCGACGTCCGTGAACTTGGACTGAAGGCCCTCGCCGAGGAGGGTGACCGCGGCGATGATCACGACGGCGATCAGGGCAACCATGAGGCCGTACTCAACGGCGGTGGCGCCGCGCTCGTCGCGCTTGGCCTTCACGTCGTTGATGAGCATGATGGTCATGAACTGGAGCTTCTCGATCATTGTTCTCTCCCTGAAGTATTGGGTGATGAGTCCTGGTCCGAGCCCGAGTGGACCCGTCACTGAGTAGTTTTCCGAATTCCCCGGATCGGCACATCGGAGAGTCGTCCCGACCGGGGTAGTCCTTTGTGACTAGACCGCTCATCACCCACAGTGGGGCGAGGACCGCCACCTGGGTGGACGAGGTCGCGAACGGTCAGAATCCGTCCTTGGTGAACGCGTCGAGCATGCCCAGTCGCATGGCCGAGACGAGTGCCTGAGCGCGGTTGGCGGCACCGAGCTTTTGGTAGATGTGGGTGATGTGGGTCTTGGCCGTCGACTCGCTCATGTACAGCCGCCCCGCGATCTCACCCGTGCCCAATCCCTCGGCGAGGAGTGTGAGGACCTCGTCCTCCCGGACCGAGAGCTTGGGCACCGACGGCGACATGGCGCGCCGCATCATGGCCTCGTTCAGGCCCGCGCAGACGAACGTACGCGGTGCCACAGCCGCATGCTTGGCCGCGCTGAGGACCTCCGTCGCCTTGCTGTCCTTGCCGACGAAGGCCGAGGCCCCAGCCTCCATGGCCGCGAAGATCTGATCGTCTCCCGCGTGCATGGTCAGCACCACGGCGCCCACGGCATCGCTGGCTGCACGTACGGCACGGACGATCTCGAGACCGTTGCCGTCGGGGAGCTGCAGGTCGGTCACGACCACGTCGGGGGACAACTGCCCGTACTTCTCGATGGCCTCGGCCACGCTGCCGGCCTGCCCGATCACGGTCATGGCCTCATCACGTTCGAACGCGCGCGCCAGACCCTGCCGGATCAGTTCGTGGTCGTCGACCAGGAGCACTGTGGTGGTCACCTGGTCCTCCTTCCTGCCAGTCGCGGGGAGACCCGCTCGAGTCGGACTTGGGTCCCGCCTTCGGGACGTGGGGTGATGCTGAGGGTGGCGCCGACCTTCTCGGCGCGCTCACGCATGGTGAGCAGCCCCCAGTGCTTGTCGCGGGGGCGAACATTGCCGCACCCGTCGTCCTCGATCTGCAACAGGATCGAGTCGCCGTCCGTCGCCAACGTCACCCACACGTGAGTGGCGTCTGCGTGTTTGCGGACGTTGCCGATCGCCTCCTGCGCGACGCGAAGAAGCTCGGTCTCCACCCGTTGGGGAAGCGGGTCGCCGGAGACCTCGATGGCCAGGGTCACCTGGAAGGGCTGCTCCCGGGCCAGGTCCTGGATGTAGGAGGTCAGTGCTCCGGACAGCCGCGTGTCCGCCACGTGCTGACGCAGGTCGTAGATCGAATAGCGCAACTCGGTGACAACGCGAGAGAGCTCGTCGCGCAGGTGACCGGAGAGGTCCTGGACCTCCTTCTCGCCGCTGACGAGGCTGACCTCGTCCACGAGGTAGCCCAGAGCCACGAGTTCTTGGGCCACGCCGTCGTGCATCTCGCGGGCGATGCGGTTGCGCTCCTCGGTGGTCGCCATGGCCCGGACGTCCTCGAACAGAGCTGCCGTGTCGAGCCTCAGAGCGAAGTCCCGGCACAACCCGGCAGCGCGATCGAGGCGATGGGCGTTCCACCCGCCGTTGCGCACGAGGACGACCTCGCCCAGCGTGGCGTCGGATGTGGTGAGGGGGAGGTGGGCCACGTTGCCCTGGAGTTGGGTCGTCAGCGAGTCCCGCACTGCCATGAGTTCGTCGGCCTGGCCGTGCGATGCCGCCACCACCAGGTCGTCTCCCTCAGCGCCCAACAGAACTAGGCACTGTTGTGCGCCGGTCTCCTGGCGTAGGGCCGACTGGAGGTCCTCTGCGAGTTGGCGAGTGTCCAGGCCCACCTCCCCGGCACGCGCCAGCGTGGACAGGGACGACAGCAGGCGGTGCGCGGCCAGGTACGGCTCCTGCCGGGCCACGTCGTCACGGATGGAACGCGACTGCCACGCTGCCAGCAGACCCATCCCCAGCCCGGCCACAAGCCACGGCAGTGTGTCCACGAGCTGGTTGAGGGGACTCGTCGCGAACACCAGGGTCACGGTGTAGGCAACGGTGGCGATGATGCCCGCGTTGACCGCCGCCACGGCGCCGTGGCGGATCCCCGCGACAATGGCTGGAACCCCGAGGTAGGGGACCAGCGGACCCGAACCGACGGCGCTGGCCAGGAGGATGCCCGCGAGGAGTGCCTCCACGACGGGGCTCCACGGCCACTGCGCCACGACGGTGGTGCGACCCAGGGCGATCGCGATGGCCGCGATGACGGCCAGGGCCGCGATCAGGGGGAGGACGCGGGCCGCGGCTCCCGCGGCGAGCGTGGTACCCACCACGAACGCCAGCGCGAACACGCGGACCGCTGTGTCGACCCGCCACGTACGCACGTGCGCGTCGGTCGGGAGTGTGGCCTCCGAGAAAGGCATGGGAGGGTCAGTTTCCTACATGCTATCGGCGATCTGGACGACCGCCGGCCCCAGAATGACGATGAAGAGGCACGGCAGAATGAAGAGGACCAGCGGGATCATGATCCGAACGGGCACCTGCTGCGCCTTCTCCTCCGCACGCTGGCGGCGCTTCGTGCGCATCTCGTTGCTCTGCACGCGCAGGACTCGACCGATCGGGATGCCGAGCGCGTCGGCCTGGACCATCGCCAGACAGAACGACTTCAGGTCCGGGAGCGAGGTGCGCGCGGCCATCGACCGCATGGCTTCCGTGCGGCCCACGCCGATCTGCATCTCCTGCAAGAGGCGGGTGAACTCAGCCGACAGCGGTCCGTCGGTGTTCTTGGCGACGCGTGCGACGGCACCGTCGAACCCGAGCCCTGCCTCCACGGAGACCGTCAGCAAGTCAAGAGCGTCCGGCAAGGAGTTGCGCATCTGCATCTCGCGTTTCTGGCCAGCGTTGTAGAGCAGAATGTTGGGCAGGACGTATCCGAACGCGGCGAGGGCGGCGGTGAAGAGGACCAACCTGAGGAACGGCAGATCCATGCCGAGCAGGTAGATGAACCCGAGCGTGCCGAAGACACCCATGCCGATGACCTTGAGGCCGATGAGCCGGTTCACGTCCCAGGCAGGAGGGTTGCCGGCGATGTCGAGCCGGTGCTGGAGCTTGACTGCCGTGTCGGCCCGGACCACCTTGCGGCCCAGGTCGACGGCCTGCTCGCCAAGCGGGGCGATCACGCGCTCGACGAACGGACGGTCGAGTTCGGCCTTCATGACGTCCGGCGCTGCATCGAGCGCCTGGATGGCGGCGACGGATCGCGCCACGCCCTTGCGTTCCTTCGTGGCCACGCCGACGATCGACAGCATGAGCACCACTGCGGCCAGAACCAGGGCCGCTCCGACGTACAGCATCTCAGACCTCCACCTTCGCCAGCTTGGACATGAAGAACGAACCGATGCCCAGCAGGAAGAGCGCGGAACCCAGCAGGATGTATCCGATGGTGGTCGTCCACAGCACGCTTGCATACTCGGGGTTGGCGAAGGCCATGTAGGTCCCGACGAGGACCGGCAGGGCGGTCAGGATGTAGCCCGACAGCCGACCCTCGGCGCTGAGCGCCTTGACCTGGCGACGTAGGTACTCGCGCTCGCGCAGGGTTCCGGCCACCGTGTGCAGAATCTCGGCCAAGTTGCCGCCGACCTCGCGCTGGATGCGGATCGCCATGACGACCCATTCGAAGTCGGGGCTCTCCATGCGGTGACCCACGCCCTCGAGGGCATCGGCGATGTCGATGCCGAGCCGCTGCTCGACCAACGCTCGCCGCAGTTCGCCGGCCATGGGCTCGACACCTTCTTGAACGACACTGTCGATCGCCTGGGGCAGGGACAGACCGGCCTGCAGGCCACCGGCCATCAGGCCCAGCGTCTCGGCGAGCTGGCCGTTGAAGGCGTTGAGGCGACGCGAGTGGCGGAGGCCGAGCACCAGCCAGGGCACGACCGCTCCGAGGATCAAGCCGATGATCGCGAGGGGAATCCCGCCGAGGAAGGCGCCGACGACGCCGGCTCCGACCACGCAGGCGGCGTGGAGCAGAATCCACTCCGCGCTCGTCAGCGCTGACCCAGCGCCGGTCAGACGCTGCGAGACGCGCGTCTCGAAGTCCTGGCTAAGCGCCTTGTCCGCGATCCCGAGCGCCGTGTCCTTGAGGCCCTGCTTGTCGGCGGACGCAGCAGCGCGGCGCGAGCCACCCGTCTGCGTGAAGTACTGCTCCATCCGGTTGGTGGCGGACTTCTTCTGCGGCGCAGCCACGACGATCCACAGGATGCCAGCGAGGCCGAGGAAGAGCGCCAGAGCTCCACCGAGCATGATCGGGGTCGAGACCAACGAGCGGCCAGCCTCCACCACCTTCGGGGCCATGGCCGTCTCCTGCGCGGCCGCGGCAGGCGCCGCCAGCGACACCAGAGCGGTGTCGGTGTAGGGCTGCCCGTTGGCGGAGACCGTGATGGCGACCGTGGACTCGCTGCCCGCGTCCTTGGGCACCGTGAAGTTGACGAGCAACTGCTGCGACATCGCGGAGGCCTGTGCCGCGAAGGCGGCGTCGAGCCCGTCCTCGCTCGCGGGGATGATCTGGCCGCCGCTCTCGGTGGCCAGCGCAGTCGCGCGCTCGGCGGGATCGAGGGAGACCACGTCAGCGACCACGCCCTTCTCGGCAACGGTGCCCGCGGCGACCTCCAGGGTCGTCGTGCTGCGGGTGTCCGAGCCGTCGGAGAGCACCAGCATCGAGCGGTACCCGGCCGTGCCCAAGGCATCGAGACCGGCCATGACGGCGTCGTTCAACGCCGTTCCCGGCGCCAGGGTGACGGCGGCGACAGCGTCGGTGATCGCCTGGCGGTCCAACGTCGGCGCGATGGGCGTGCCCACCTCGCCGGCGAACGTCACCAGGCCGACCTTGACGTCCGCGGGGACGGCAGCGAGGTACGCGTTGACGGCCGTCGTGGCGGCCTCGAACTTGCCGTTCTTGGACATCGAGTTGCTCGCGTCAAGCACGAGCATGGTCGAGCGGTCGACGGCGCCGGCGTTGATCATGCGGGCTCGCGAGGGAGTCTCGGTTCCGTCCACCTCGACCAGGATGCTCGACGGGTCGGCGCCTCCCCCCACGATCCCGTCGACGGCGAGCACAGCAGTGCCCTTGCCGTCCTTGGACTGGACGTGGTCGATGTTGGTGGTCCCCTCGGCGTGAGCGGGGGAGCCCACCAGAAGAAGACCGACCACGCCTGCGCCCGCCAGCACTCGGCTGACGCGCGCGCGCAGCGCGTGGGTCATCGCATACCTCCAGCGGCGAACACGGCCGGGTCCACCGAGACCCCGTGGTCGTGGAGCCGGTCGAGGAAGCGGGGACGCAGGCCCATCGACGCCAGATCGCCACGGAAACGACCGTTTTCGTCCTGGCCAGCACCGTAGTCGAACAGGAATACGTCCTGGGTCGTGATGATGTCGCCCTCCATGCCGACGATCTCGGTGATCGCGGTGATGCGGCGCGTCCCGTCCTTGAGACGGGTCTGCTGGATGATGAGGTCGACGGCGCTCGAGACCTGCTCGCGGATGGCGCGTACGGGAAGGTCCATTCCAGCCATCAGCACCATGGTCTCCAGACGCGCCAGGGCGTCGCGCGGCGTGTTGGCGTGCAGCGTCGAGATGGAACCGTCGTGACCGGTGTTCATGGCCTGGAGCATGTCGAGCGCGGCGGCGTCACGGATCTCACCGACGACGACGCGGTCGGGACGCATACGCAGCGAGTTCTTGACCAGGTCACGAATGGTGACGGCGCCCTTGCCCTCGATGTTGGGCGGGCGAGACTCCAGGCGCAGGACGTGGTCCTGCACCAGGCGGAGCTCCGCGGCGTCCTCGATGGTGACGATGCGCTCGTCCTCGGGGATGAAGGAGGACAACACGTTGAGGGTCGTCGTCTTTCCTGCACCCGTACCGCCGGAGACAAGGATGTTGAGGCGACCTCGTACGCACGCCTCGAGGAGCTCGGCGGCGGGACGGCTCAGGGTGCCGAACTTGATGAGGTCCTCCACGCCGTAGGGGTCCTCGGAGAACTTACGGATGGTGAGCTTGGACCCGTCCAGCGCCAGCGGCGGGATGATCGCGTTGACACGGGAACCGTCGGGAAGACGGGCGTCACACATCGGGCTCGTCTCGTCGACGCGTCGCCCGATCTTGCTGACGATCTTGTCGATGGTGCGGCGCAGGTGGGACTCGTCGTTGAACGTCGTCTCGACCTTGACCAGCTTGCCGCTGCGCTCGACGTAGATGTCCTTGAACGTGTTGACCATGACTTCGCTCAGGTCGGGGTCACGCAGGAGAGGCTCGAGCGGGCCGTACCCGAGGATGTCGTCCGCGATCTCCTGGGAGATGCGCGTGCGGTCGGCCGACGACATCGGCTGATCGGTGTGCGCCAGAGCCGTCTGCAGCGCCAGGCGCACCTGCTGCTCCAGGTCAGCCTGCGTCATGTCCGCGTCGTACAGCTTGGGCCCGAGGGACTCGACCAACTGTGCGTGGACGGCACGCTTGAGCTCAGCGAAGCCGTCGCTCTTGCGCTGCGCACTCGTGGCCGCGGCCCGGCGCGCGCCGGAGCCGGCCGAGCCACCCGAGCCGCTGGTGGGTGCGGGAGCGCTCCCGGAGGGGGCTGCGGGGGCAGACCCGAACGGCAGGTTATCGGCGGGCGATGCTCCGGGCGTCTGCTGGCGGGAGCGAGCTGCCGCCAAACGATCGGTGAGACTCATGTCAGGACCTCCTCAGGCGCAGGCGGGAGCCCTTGGTGGGGGCAGGGGCTTCTGATTCGTGAGCGAGGGGCTTGCCGGCCACCGCGCTGGCGAACGTGAGGATCTGCTTGGTGTTGGGGTGGGCCGGGTAGGCGCGCACCAGCGGCTCGCCGCGGTTCACTGCGGCCAGCACGTCGCGGCTCGACTCGAGCTTGATGTCGGCCTTGAGCCCGAGGGTCGACTCGTACTCGTCAATGCCCAGGCCGACCTTGCCGTCGGCGCGGTTCAGGACGAAGGACCAGGTCTCCCGCGGGAAGTTGAGCAGGTCGAGCGTGCTCACCGCCAGCTTGAGCCCCTTCAGAGCCGGAATGTCGAGCGTTCCCACCAGCACGATGCGGTCGCTGCGGTCCAGGGCCGCCAGGGAGTTGTCGTCGAAGACGCCCGAGGTGTCGACCACGATGTAGTCGAACATCGGCTTCGCCGCGTCCAGGAGCCGACCGATGTCGTCCGCGGTGGCCTGGTCGGGGGAGTCGATGTGCACCGGCGCCGCGATGACCGAGAGCTTGCTCGAGTACGGCGTGCTCAGCGACGTCACAGCGCCCTCGTCCACGATGCCGTTGAAGGCGACGAGGTCGTTGACGTTGCGGGTGGGGTTGAGCTGCAGCATGATCGCGACGTCGCCGTTGTTGACGTCGAGGTCGATCAGGCACACATTGTTGCCAGCGTCTGCCAACGCCACGGCCAGGTTGGTGGCGATCAGGCTCTTGCCGACACCTCCCTTGGTCGAGAAGACGGTGAACGTCTTCCCGAGCGGTGCCTCGGCGGCGGCGCGAGCTGCAGCGGCGGAGGCCTCGACCTCAGCCATGGCCGCGTGGGTGGCGGCCTGCATCTCGTCCTCAAAGGTCTGGGCGATCGCGTTCGCCACGCTGCGTGCCCGCTGGACCGCAGTGGTGAGACCCGCGAGGTCGCGGGACTCGACGACCTCGCGCATTCCACTGCGCAGCGCCACCGAGAGGATGGAACTGTCGATCTCGTCGCGCATCAGGATGACGCCGAGGTCGGGACGCTGCACCCGGACCCATTGGGCGAAGGTGGTGGCCTCCTCCAACGCGACCGAGGGGCCGATCACAACGGCGAACTCGTCGGGCGTGGCCCGCAGGTGGTCGCCGAGCTCCTCGAGCGATGCCACGGTTGCGGAACCGTGGAGCGTCGCCTGAGCCAGCGCCAGTCGGGCGTATTCGGGTTCGAGAATGACGGTCACGGTCAGTTCCCGGCCGTCGCGACGATGTCCTTCGACTTCACCGGCTGGCCCATCTTGACTTGGGAGTCCTCGGTGAGCAGGGCCACGGCCAGGTCGCCGTTGAGGTTGGCGTAGATGACCTTCTCGGCCTCCTTCTGCGTGAGGGCCAACGTCAGGATCGTGCTCGGGACCTGCTCGATCACCTGCTCGCCGTCCACGGTGGTGGTCTTCGAAGCGATCGAGGTCGTGCCGACACCGATCACCTGCACGCGGGGGAGGAGCAGCTTGGTCTGGGGCTCCTGGCGAGCGTCGGTGATGGTGACCGGCGTACCGGACCAGAACACCGAGACCTCGGAACCGGGGTTGACGAAGCCGGCGACGCGCTCGGGGTCGGTGAAGTCCACCGAGATGGCGACCCGGCCCTCGGGGATGACCAGGTTCTCGGTCTGCCCGATGGTGCCGAAGCGGCTGCCGATGATCTGCTCACCGGGGAACACGGTGCTGAGCGCAACCAGGTCCTGGATGGTCGTAGCCGACGACAGAGCGCCGGGGACCAGATCCTCGCGCCGCACCTTCGCGACCTCGAACTTGCCGGCGTCCATCGCTGCGCTGACGGCCTCGCCGCCTTCGACGGTGTCGCTGGCGACCAGCACTTCGACGAGCACCTGACCCTCCGTGGCGCGGGCGTCGATGCCTCGCACGTACATGACGATCAAGCCCGTGCCCAACAGAGCAATGATGAGGGCGACGATGAGGAGGATGGAACGGCGAGCCATGTGGGGTCCTTCGGTCAGGGTGCCGGAACGGGGGTCTTGGACAGCAGGGTCCACGAGCGGGTCCGGGACAGGGACGGCGAGGGCGCACCTGAGCGGCGCACGTCGAGCAGCGCGTGACGCAGAAACGTCATTGGCCGTCCCCTCGCGATCGGGGGGGAGGCCCCGGAGTCCTCCCCAGCCGTCGCAATCTAGGCCGGTCTAGGGCGCAAGTGTGGGCTAAGCCGGACAAACCACCCGGAGGTGGCATTCATATGGCCCAAAAGGACTAGTAAGGCATGGT
Organism: Actinomycetes bacterium; assembly: GCA_023460975.1. GTDB lineage: Bacteria > Actinomycetota > Actinomycetes > Propionibacteriales > Nocardioidaceae > Nocardioides. The sequence goes on along the minus strand of JAEWOG010000099.1, from coordinate 70,089 downwards.
CGAAGTCTTAGTCCGTTGTGACGAGGCAGGGTGCGAGGAGGGAAGCACAGAGCCCCGACGCAGCACGCGAGGGCGTGCCGCGCCGGGGCTCGGCGTACGGGGAATCAGGCGTAAAGGCTGTCGACGTCCTTGCGGTGGTCACGCATGACGACGTTGCGCTTGAGCTTCATGCTCGCCGTCAACTGCCCCGACTCCTCGGTCCAGCTCTGGGGGAGGATGGCGTACTTGCGGATCGACTCGGCCTTGGAGACGGCCTTGTTGGCCTCCGCAACCGCCTCGTCGATCACGGCACGCAGATCCTCGTCCTCCACCAGCTGGGCGAAAGTGCCGGTCTTGCCGTTCATCTCGGCCCACGTCGGCAGTGTCTCGGCGTCGATCGTGATGAGCGCGGCGATGAACGGCTGGCCGTCGCCGACGACGAGGCACTGGTCGATCAGCAGGTGGGCGCGCAGGCGATCCTCCAGGACGGCGGGCGCGACGTTCTTGCCGCCCGCGGTCACGATGATCTCCTTCTTGCGGCCCGTGATGCGTACGAAGCCCTCGTCGTCGATCTCGCCGACGTCTCCGGTGTGGAACCACCCGTCGCGTTCGAGGATCTCGGAGGTGGCGGCCTCGTTGTTCCAGTAGCCAGCCATCACCTGCCCTCCCTTGAACAGCAGCTCGCCGTCGTCGGCGACGCGTACGGCTGTGCCGGGAATGGGGCGACCGACGGTGCCCACCTTGACGAGGTCGGGGAGGTTGACGGTCAGGGCGGCCGTGGTCTCGGTGAGGCCGTAACCCTCGAGGATCGTCAACCCGACACCGCGGTAGAAGTGGCCGAGTCGGTCGCCGAGCGGCGCCCCGCCCGAGACCGCGTGCTCGCAGTTGCCGCCCAGGGCGGCGCGGAGCTTGCCGTAGACGAGCTTGTCGAACAGTGCGTGCTGCAGGCGGATGCTCAGCGGGACCTTGCCGGTGTCCTGGCCGCGCGACCACGCGATGGCGACGTCGGCAGCGCGGTTGAAGATCTTGCCCTTGCCGTCGGCGGCGGCGTTCTGGGAAGCCGTGTTGAACACCTTCTCGAACACCCGCGGGACGGCCAGGATGAAGGTGGGCTGGAAGACGCCGAGGTCTGCCACGAGGTTCTTGATGTCGGCGCTGTGGCCCAACCGCGCCCGCGACTTGATGCACCCGATCTGGATGATGCGCGCGAACACGTGCGCCAGCGGGAGGAAGAGGAGCGTGGAGGCGTCCTTGCGGTCGAACAGGTCCTTCAGCTCGTGCACGGCCACGCCGAGCTCGAACATGAAGTTGCCGTGCGTGAGCATGCAGCCCTTGGGCTTGCCGGTCGTTCCGCTGGTGTAGATCAGGGTGGCCACGTCGAGGGGTGTGGCCGTCGTACGGCGCCGCTCGAGGTCGTCGTCGGTCACCGCGACGCCGAGCTCGCCGAGCGTGGCGATCGCGCCGTCGTCGATGGTCCACACGTGCTCGAGCTCGGTGATCTGCGCGACGCCGCGGGCTTCGTGGATCCGGGCCGCGTGCTCGGGCGTCTCGACCACGATCGCCTTCGCGCCGGAGTCCTGGAGGATCCAGCCGATCTGCTCCGCAGACGACGTCTCGTACACGGGGACGGTCACGGCGCCGGCGAACCAGATCGCGTAGTCGAGCAGCGTCCACTCATACCGGGTGCGCGACAGGATCGCGACCCGGTCGCCGACCTCGACGCCGGCGGCGACCAGGCCCTTCGCCGCGGCGACCACCTCGGCGAGGAACTCGGCGGAGGTGACGTCGCTCCAGCCCTGATCGGACGGTCGGCTGAACGTGACGGAGGTGGGTGCCTCGGTGGCGTTGCGGACGACGTCGTCGGTCAGGTTGCCCGTGTCGGGAATCTCGATCGACAGGGGGGAGGAGTACTCGCGCACGCTCAGGCCTTCCGGGACACACGCGGTCGAGACCGCAGGGCAGGGCGATCCCGCCGGGCAGGAGTCTAGTTCCCGCCGAGTTGGAGGGTCTTCGGGCCCACCGGGTTGCTACTCGCGAGTAGGGAGTCCTTGCGGAGTCGTGGGCGGGTGCCGGGCCGCGTCGTGTTCGGGTACGTTCCTCCCATGGCCGAACAGACCTCCTCCTCGATCGTCGTCGACGCCCTGCCCGCCGACGTCATGGCAGTGATCGCCGACTTCCCCTCGTACCCGGCCTGGGCCAAGGGAGTGGAGGTGGCCGAGGTGACGGTCGACGGAGACGACGGTCGGGCGGAGCAGGTCTACTTCGAGCTCGATGTTGCTCCCATCAAGGACCAGTACACGCTCGCCTACGAGTGGCACGGTGACGACGAGGTGACCTGGACCCTCGTGGAAGGGCGCATGCTCAAGGCGCTCGACGGGGTCTACTCGCTGGTCGAGTTGGAGGACGGCACGACAGAGGTCACGTACCGTCTCGCGCTCGACGTCAACATCCCCCTCATCGGGATGCTGAAGCGCAAGGGGGAGAAGATCCTCATCGACACCGCCCTCAAGGGCCTCAAGAAGCGCGTCGAGTCCCTCTGAGTTCCCCGGCGCCGGGCGCGACGCCACGCGTCCTCCTCTTCACGGGCAAGGGCGGGGTCGGCAAGTCGACCCACGCCGCCGCTGCGGCCGTGCGCGCCGCTGGCAACGGGCTGCGCACGCTCGTCGTCTCGACAGACGCCGCCCACTCGCTGGCCGACGCCTTCGGCGTGAGCGCGGGGGCCCAACCCGTGCGAATCGCTGACGGGCTGCACCTGCAGCATGTGGACGCTCAGGCGCGCTTCGAGACGTCGTGGAGCCAGATCCAGTCCTACCTGCTCGACGTCCTCGAGGTCGTCGGTGTGGACCCGCTCGCGGCCGACGAGTTGACAGTCCTTCCCGGCGCGGAGGAGGTCTTCGCCCTGCTCGAGGTGCGCGCACAGATCCTCAGTGGTCACTGGGATGCCGTGATCGTCGACTGCGCCCCCACCGCCGAGACGCTGCGGCTGCTGGCGCTGCCCGAAGCGCTCGGCTGGTACATGACGCGGATCCTGCCCGCCCAACGCCGCATGGTCCGGGCTCTGCGGCCCGTGCTCACCAAGGCGGCTGGCGTCCCGATGCCGCAGGACTCCGTCTTCGACGCGCTTGCCCGACTGCACGGGGACCTCGCCGAGGTGCACCGGCTGTTGAGCGGCCCAGCGGCCAGCGTCCGCCTGGTCCTCACCCCAGAACGCGTGGTGCTGGCCGAAGCACGCCGGAGTCTGACGATGTTGTCCCTCTTCGGCTATCGGGTCGACGGCGCCGTGGTGAACCGGGTCTTTCCCAGCGAGGCGTCCGACCCGTGGGTGCGTGGGTGGGCGCAGGCGCAGGCGGACGTGATGACGGACGTCGCCGACTCCTTCGCTGACGTGAGCGTGTGGACGGCCCCGTACGCATCCGGCGAACCCGTCGGCCTGCCCGCGCTGGGCGAGCTGGCTGACTGTGTCTACGGGAACGCCGACCCGCTCGCCGTGGCGGCGGGAGCCGAGTCGATGCGGGTGATCCGGACCGAGTCGGGGTCCGTACTGACGCTCCGGCTGCCGCTCGTCGACTCCTCCGAGGTCCGTCTCGCCAGGGATGGCGACGATCTGGTGGTGTCCGTGGCGTCGTATCGTCGCCTCCTCACGCTCCCGCCCTCACTGGCCCGCTGCCGGGTCGTGGGCGCGAGAGTGCGTACGGGGGAGCTCCAGGTGCGCTTCGCCGACCCAGACTCTGCCGAGCCCGACCAGGAAGTGAGCGGATGACCCAGTCCCCAGACCCCGAGGTCGGTTCTCTCGCCGAGGAGACCGCCAAGCTGTGGGGTGCCCTCGCCGGTTGGGCGCGGGAGCAGGACCTCGCAGGGGCGTTCCGGCACCAGGAAGAGCCCACCCCAGCGGGGGAGTCCGGTGAGTCCGGTGCGGATGAGTCCGATGCGGCTGCACCGGGGGCGACCTGCGCTGGAGCTCCGTGCCGCTGGTGCCCCGTGTGTCGAGTGGCCCATGCAGTCGCCCAGGTGCCGCCAGAGGTCACCGTCCACCTGGCCTCCGCCTTCGCCTCCTTGGCGAGGGCCGCTGAAGCGTTCGTGCGTACGGACCCGCCCGGCGCGACGCCGCGCAGCGGGGACGGGGACTCGACGCGGGTCGAGCGCATCGACCTTGAGGACTGGGACGACCCTCACGCCGGGGGCTGATGATGGGTGAGAGCGCGCTGCACGTCGGGGTCGACGTGGGCGGGACCACCGTGGTGGCGGCCGCGGTCGCCGACGACGGCACGGTCTCGCTGGTCAGAGAGGCGCCCACCCCGCGTCCCTCGCAGGGCGCTGCCGCGCTCGAGCGCGCCCTCGCTGAGGCGGTGTGGGCCGTGTGCGGTGACACCGCCCCTGCGTCCGTCGGGATCGCGGCCGCGGCTTTCGTGGACTCCGATCGCCGGCACGCCCAGTTCGCTCCGCACCTTGCGTGGCGGGGGGAGGCGGTGGCAGACCGGATGGAGGCACTGCTCGGGGTGCCGGTGCTCATCGAGAACGACGCCACGTGTGCCGCGTGGGGCGAGGCGAGCCTGGGCGCTGCCCGGCACAGACGCTCCAGCATCACCCTCACCGTGGGAACCGGGATCGGCGGCGGCATCGTCCTCGACGGACACCTCGTCCGGGGGGCACAGGGCATGGCCGGGGAGTTCGGGCACATGTGCGTGGATCCGCGTGGGCCGCAGTGCCCCTGCGGTGGGCGCGGATGCTGGGAGCGGTACTGCTCAGGCCCCGCGCTCTTGGCCGTCGCAGCGTCGCGGTTCGAGCGTGGGGGCGGTGCCGGTCAGGCGCCAGCCGACGGCGCCGACGTCTCCCGAGCGGCCGAGGCGGGTCAGGAGTGGGCAGTCGCCGCATTCGAGGAGGTCGGCACGGCCCTGGGGCGTGGCCTGGTGTGGCTCGTCAACGCCATCGATCCCGAGATCGTCGTCATCGGCGGGGGCGTGAGCCGCGCCGGCGATCTCCTGCTCGCTCCCGCTCGCCGCGTGCTGGCCACCGACGTCGTGGGCGCCGGGCACCGTCGCGTTCCCGACGTCATCGCGGCCGGGTTGGGGCCCCACGCGGGGCTCGTGGGCGCGTCGCTGTTGGCGCGCACGACTGGGTGAGGCGCACCGCGGCAGGTGGCGCGTGCCTCAGACGCGCGAGCCGTCGTCCCACGGGTCGCGCGGCTGCCGCGACATGGTGGCGACGAGGTAGACGAAGCCGACGACGAACCAGCCGATGAGCATCCCGTACACGATCGTCGGGACCGCCAACGAGACGATCGCGCCGATGAGAACGAACAGCGGGACTCCGAGCGCGCCCACCCAGGCGGCCGCTCGCAGCGGGGTCGGGCGAGGCAGGGGTTCGAGGGGCGGGGGAACGAACCGCTCGGCCGCCTCGGCGCGTGCCTCGCGAATCTCCACCGGGTCGGGGTCCGCGTACGCGCTGGCGTCGGGCAGGGACACCTCGTCGCGGTCGGTCTCCTCGCTCGCTGGGGCCGGTGCGGCAGGCGGGGGCTCCGGCGTGGCCGTCGGGTGGAGATCCTGGGGCTGCGGCGCACGGGGAGGCAGGACGCGCTCGCCGTAGTTGGCGACGATCTCGGCCCACGCGGCGTCGTCATCCCGAGGGTGCGCTGCGGAGTCGGAGCCGCGGGCGTCGTCGTCGGGAAGGTCGTGCTCGGAACCGGTCACTCCTCCACCGTAGGCGCTGGCGACAACGTGGGCCACCGTGGGGCAGACTGGCGCGCGTGAAGATCGGTTTCGGCTCTCGTCAGGACGTCCCGCTCGACCCGCGTCTGGTTGCCCCGTGGCACGCCGACGCGCGCCCCGAACTGACGGGTGGCAGGCGGATCGGTGTCGCCGTGATCCACGGGTTCACCGGGTCGCCGGCCTCGATGCGGCCCTGGGCGGAGTTCCTCGCCGAGCAGGGGTACGCGGTCTCGATGCCGCTGCTGCCCGGTCACGGGACGGTGTGGCGGGACCTGAACCGGACCACCTGGGCCGACTGGTCGAGTGCCGTGGCGAAGACCTTCGACGCTTTGCGCGCGACGTGCGATGAGGTGTTCCTCGTCGGTCTGTCCATGGGCGGCGGGTTGTCGCTGCGCCTGGCCGCGGACCGCGGCGACCAGGTCGCCGGGCTCGTGCTGGTCAACCCGGCGATCGACACCGAGCGGAAGGACGTCAAGCTCCTGCCCGTGCTCAAGCACGTCGTGCCCGCGTTCCCCGCGATCGCCAACGACATCAAGAAGCAGGGCGTGGACGAGTGCGGTTATCCCGTGACTCCGCTCAAGGCCGCGGCCTCGATGTTCGCCGGGTTCGCCGCGACCAAGGCCAGCCTGGGGGCGATCACCGCTCCGGTGCTGCTGCTGCGCTCGCGCGAGGACCACGTGGTCGACGCGAGCACATCGGCCGCACTGCACTCCGCCCTCGGCGCGCGCGACTTCACCGAGCGAATGCTCGAGGACAGCTACCACGTCGCCACCCTGGACAACGACGCGCCGCTCATCTTCAGCGCCTCGGCCGAGTTCATCGCGCGGGTCAGCGGCTCTCGGGGCTAGGCTCGTCCCCGTGTTCTACTGGTTCCTCAAGTGGGTGGCCCTCGGCCCGCTCCTGCGTGTCATCTTCCGCCCCCATGTCTCGGGTGTGGAGAACCTCCCCGAGGAGGGCGCACTGATTCTGGCGTGCAACCACCTGTCGTACTCCGACTGGCTCTTCATGCCCCTCTTCTCGCCGCGACGGGTGACCTTCGTGGCCAAGGCCGAGTACTTCACCACGCCAGGCATCAAGGGCTGGTTCCAGAAGCAGTTCTTCTCCGGCGCGGGTCAGGTGCCCATCGACCGCGGCGGTGCCAGCGCGGCATCGGGCGCGCTCAAGACCCAGTTGCGGCTGCTGTCGCAGGGCGAGGTCTGCGGGATCTTCCCTGAGGGGACGCGCTCGCACGACGGCAAGCTGTACCGGGGACGGACCGGCGTGGCCCGGCTCGCGCTCGAGTCCGGGGTCCCGGTGGTCCCCGTCGCAGTCGTGGGCACCGATGTGGTCGCGCCTCCCGGAGCCACCTTCGGGAAGATCACGCGCCCCAGCGTCCGCTTCGGCGAGCCGCTGGACTTCTCCCGCTACCAGGGCATGGAGAACGACCGCTACATCCTGCGTTCGATCACCGACGAGATCATGTACGAGATCATGAAGCTGTCGGGTCAGGAGTACGTGGACATGTACGCCACCACGGCGAAGGAGCTCTCCAAGGAGAAGCCCCGCGAGGAGGCGGACGCCGCGGAGAAGAAGGCGTCCTGAGCCCCTCGCGCAGCGCCGGGGCGCAGGCGGTCGAGAGCCGCCTCTTCGGGGCTCTGGCGATCCTGCGGTGGGCGCTGACGGCCAACTTGATCGTCCTCACGATCTATCGGCTCGACAACTTCGACCATCCGGGATGGGGACTGGTTGTCGTCGGCCTGCTGGTGGGGTGGACGGGCGTCGCGCTGTGGGCGTACCGCTCGCCCCGGCGCCGCACCGCCGCGCTCCTGGTCGCCGATCTCGCGGTGGCTGTCGCGGCCATGGCGTCGACGCCGCTGGTGAAGGGTGACTTCAACGCGACGGTGCCGGGGTTCTGGGTCGCCGGCGGCCTCCTCGCGTGGGCGATCCACTGGCACACGCGCGGCGGACTCACCGCGGCCGTGGTGCTGTGTGCCGTCGACGTCGCGATGCGCGATCAGCTCGACCAGGGCAACTACGGCAACCTGCTGTTGCTCATGATCGGTGGCCCCATCGTGGGGTTCCTGGGTCGCTCCCTCATCGAGATGGCCCACCAGCGTGACGAGGCGGAGCGGGCTGCTGCCGCAGCCGCCGAACGGCAGCGCCTGGCCAGGGTCGTGCACGACGGCGTCCTCCAGGTCCTTGCGCTGGTCCAACGGCGCGGTGCTGCAGCAGGCGGGGAGTGGGCCGAGCTGGGACGCCTCGCTGCGGAGCAGGAGAACGGTCTCCGCTCGCTGATTCGCCAGCAGGACGCCGTCACGAGCGCCGACGAGACCGATGTCGACCTGTCCGGGGCGTTGGAGCGGCTGGCGCTCAGCCACCGCGTACGAGCCCATCTGGTGACCCCGGGCGGTGCGGTGCCGATGGCCGCGGCGCGGGCGAACGAACTGCTCGCGGTCGTGGGTGCATGCCTGGACAACGTCGAGGCACACACCGGCCCCGATCCCGAGGCGTGGCTCCTGCTCGAGGCGGATCCGAACACGGTCGTGGTGTCCGTGCGAGACGAGGGGCCGGGCATCGCAGAGGGGCGTCTTGCGCAGGCCGAACAGGACGGCCGGCTCGGGGTGTCCTCGTCCATTCGCGGCCGGGTCGGGGACCTGGGCGGCGACGCACGTCTGGACACCGGATCGTGGGGGACCGAGTGGGAGATCGAGGTGCCGCGATGACGTACGGCACCGTCATCTGGGACAGCCACTGCAGCTTCTGTCGGCGCTGGGCCCTCGTCCTGGCTCGCCTCGACGTCTTGGGGCAGTTCCGCCTCGTCGGCACCGCCGAGCCGCACGCGTACGCCGATCCTCGTGTCCGTCCCGAGCACACCGACCGCGCACTCCAACTGCTCACCGCCTCGGGACGGTACGAGGGCTACGACGCCATCCGGCGGGTCCTGGCGCGCAGTCCGCTGACGTTCTGGCTGGCGCCGCTCCTGTGGCTGCCGCCCGTGCGGCAACTCGGGGAGCGTGCATACCGACGAGTCGCCGACTCGCGGACCTGCCTGATCGGGCCGCCGCAACCGCCGATCGTGCATCGTGGCTGGTTGCGACGGACGTCGCTATGAGCCAGCGAGGATGATGGGAGCATCATGACGATCCACTCCGAGCATCCCTTTGCCCCGGGCCCGGACGGCGGCGATGACGCCCGCCGCTTCCGTGGTCGACTCGGCGGCGCGGTGAGCCTGTGGACGAGCGGCCAGGACTCCGATCGGGCTGGACTCACGGTGAGTTCGCTGATGCTGGCGACGGGGGAGCCGGCCGCGCTGCTGGCGCTGCTGGACCCCGACTCGGATCTGGCGCACACGTTGCTGGAGACCTCGCGAGCCGTTGTCACCCTGTTGGAGTGGCCCCACCGCGGTCTGGCGGACGCCTTCGCGTACACGGTCCCCGCGCCCGGCGGGCCGTGGCGTCTGGGCGAGTGGAGTTGGGGAGCGTACGGCCCCCGGTTGACGAGTGCGACCACGTGGGCCGAGGTGAGCCTGATCCGCCACGAACAAGTGGGGTGGTCGACGCTGGTCACGTGCTCCGTGGATCGCGTTGTCGTGGGCGAGGGAGCCGACGCACTGCTGCACCGCCGCGGTCGCTACTCCCACTCGTGAACGATCCCCGCGCGGGACGTCTGCTCGGACTAGGGTTTCGACCATGACGCGAGTGATGGTTGTGGACGACCACCCGATGTGGCGCGATGCGGTCGAACGCGACCTCGTGGCCGCTGGGCACGAGGTCGTCGCCGTCGCCGCGGATGGGGACCAGGCACTGGCCCGCTTCTCCGCCGCACGCCCAGACGTGCTCGTTCTGGACCTTCAGATCCCGGGGCCCAGCGGGGTCGAGGTCACTGCTCGGGTGCTGCGTGAGGACCCCTCGGCGCGGGTGCTGATCCTGTCCGCGTCGGGCGAGCAGGCGGACGTCCTCGAGGCGGTCAAGGCGGGCGCGACGGGATACCTGGTGAAGTCCGCCTCGGCTACCGAACTGCTGCGCGCCGTCGAGCGTGTGGCCGCCGGCGACACGGTGTTCACGCCCGGGCTGGCCGGACTGGTGCTCGGCGAGTTCCGACGCATGACCACGGACCCCGGTCAGGACACGTCCAACCCCTTGACCGAGCGCGAGACCGAAATCCTCAAGATGGTCGCCAAGGGAATGAGTTATAAGCAGATCGCCGAGCGCCTCGTCGTCTCCCACCGCACGGTGCAGAACCACGTCCAGAACACCCTGCGCAAGCTCCAGATGAACAACCGCGTCCAGCTGACCCGGTGGGCCATCGAGCATGGCCTGGACGACGAGGAATGACCCGGTGAGCACCCCGGACACGGTCCAGGCGCTGCCGGCGACCGGGCTGTGGCGCGACGCCGGGCCCGGTGACGTGGAGGCGTTGCGCGACCTCGAGCGGGCCGCGAACCTGGTCGGCCTGGCCCACGTCTTCGACCAGGCACGCCATCCCTACCCGGACCAGGCCGTGCTCGAGCACTGGCAGCGTACGGTGGCAGAGCCTGGCGTACGGGTCGAGGTCGTGGCGGGCGTCGACGGACTCGCGGCGTTCGTCGCGTACGACTCCCAGCGCCTGCGTCACCTGGCCGTCCACCCCGACGCGTGGGGACGCGGGCTGGGCTCGGAGGGCCTCGCCCGAGCGGTGGCCGCGATCCAACCCCGTCGGGCCGTGCTGTGGGTCCTCGAGGCCAATCACCGCGCCCGGGCTCTGTACGAGCGGCTGGGGTGGACCGAGACCGGGCGGCGCCAGCCGTGCCCGTGGGAGCCGCACCCTGTCGAGCTGGAGTACGTCGTGGGCGAGGATGTGTCGTGACGAGGCCCCTGCTGGAGATGGCGGACGAGTTGTACGGCCTGGCGCCGAGCGAGTTCACGCCTCGTCGGGACGCGTGGGTCAAGGAGCTCAAGGGCGACAAGGAGTCGGCCGCTGCCGTCAAGGCGCTGCGCAAGCCATCGCTGGCCGCGTGGGGGGTCAACCTGCTCGTACGGCGTGACCCCGATCAGGTGGACCAACTCCTCGAGGTGGGCGCCGCGCTGCGGGAGGCTCAGGCGAGTTTGGACGCGGCGCAGCTGCGGGAGTTCACCAAGCAGCGGCGCCAGCTCACGGCCGCCGTCACGACGTCCGCGCGTCGCCTGGCCCGGGAGGAGGGGCAGCGCGTCACGGAGTCCGTGGCGCAACAGATCGAGGAAACTCTCACGGCCGCCATGATCGACGCCGATGCCGCCCGGGCCCTGCGCAGCGGGCTGCTGGTCACTGCCCTGAGCGCGACCGGGGTCGACGCAGCCGATGTGGCCTGGGCGGTGGCACTGCCCGAGGCCCTCGGCTTCTCCGCCACCCCCGTTGAGGCACCACGCCCCACGCGCCCGGACCTGCGGATCGTCCCCGATCCGGAAGCCGACGACAAGGCGCTGGCGCACGCCCAGGAGCGCCTCGATGACGCCCGACGTGACCTCGCCGCTGCCGAGGTCGAGCACACCGAGGCGCTCGCCGAAGTGGGCAGGCTCGAGGCGCACACCTTGGAACTCCAGGCCCGGGCTGACGAGTTGCGTCGCACCCTCACCGAGATCGAGGACGAACTCGAGGAGACCGACGCCGAACTGGAGGACGCCGAGGACTCAGCTGGGGTCCACGCCGCGGCGCTCGAGGCCGCCCGGGAAGCAGTGCGACTTGCCCATCGGGCGCGGGAGCAGTTGGGGCGGTAGGCCGTCCGTACTGTCGTGACGTGGCCTGGTCGAGGGGGTGGTCCGGGTGGTGGGCGAGCGTCATACGAATCGGCCGTCCGTGGGGCTGCGTCATACAGATTGGCCGTCTGTGGGCCGGGCGTCATACAGATCGGCCGTCCGTGGGGCTGCGTCATACACATCGGCCGTCCGTGGGCCGGGCGTCATACAGATCGGCCGTCCGTGGGCCGGGCGTCATACAGATCCGCGAGGGACGGGGCTGCGTCATGCGGAGTCGTACGTATGGGTGCGGGTTTGTATGACGCGGGGCCTGGGATGGCGGGTTTGTATGACGCCAGGCGCGACAGGGCGGGTTTGTATGACGCGGGGGCGTGTGTCATACGGATCCGTGGCTGGTGGGCGTGCGTCATGCGGAGTCGTACGTATGGGTGCGGGTTTGTATGACGCGGGGCCCGGGATGGTGGGTTTGTATGACGCCAGCCCCAGACCGGCCGATTTGTATGACGCCGAGCCGGGGCTCAGATGAGCGCCCAGCCCAAGGAGCGGCGTACGGCCTCGCCCCAGCGGGCGTAGTTCGCGTCGGCCCGTGCTCGATCCGGGGATGGCTCGAAGCGGCGCTCGAGGGCCCAGGTGTCACGGAGTTCGTCGGTACTGGCCCAGGTGCCGGTGCCCAGCCCGGCGAGGAAGGCGGCGCCCAGGGCGGTGGTCTCGACGATGCGGGGCCGCTCGACCGCGACGCCGACCTGGTCTGCCTGCAGTTGGCAGAGCAGGTCGTTGGCTGCGGCGCCACCGTCGACGCGTACGGAGGAGAGTTCGGGCATCGTTTCGAGGACGTCGCGGACCTCGAACGCGATCGCCTCCAGCGTTGCGCGCACGATGTGGCCGCGCGTGGTGCCGCGCGTCAGCCCGAGGATGGTTCCACGCGCATGGGGGTCCCAGTGAGGTGCGCCAAGACCGGTGAGTGCCGGCACGAACACGACGCCGTCGGTGTCGTCGACGGTGCTCGCGATCGCCTGGGTCTCCGCAGCCGAGCCGACCAACTGCAGCCCATCACGCAGCCACTGGACCGCCGCGCCGGTCACGAAGATCGCGCCCTCGAGCGCGTACGTGGTGGTGCCCTCGGGAGAGCGCCACGCCGCCGTCGACAGCAGTCCCGCATCGCTACGGACGACGGACGTGCCGGTGTTGGTCAGGATGAACGAGCCGGTCCCGTAGGTGCACTTGGAGTCGCCCTCGTCGAAGCAGGTCTGCCCGAACAACGCTGACTGCTGGTCGCCGGCGATTCCCGCGATGGGCAGCGACAGGTCGAGGAACACCTTGGGGTCGGTCGTGGCGACCTCACCCCAGCTGGGGACGACCTCGGGCAGGGCGTCATGCGGGACCCCGAACAAGCTGCACATCTCGTCGGACCAGGCACCCTCGGCGAGGTCGAAGAGCAGGGTGCGCGAGGCGTTGGAGACGTCGGTGACGTGCCAGGTGCCGCGCGTCATCCGCGCGATGAGGTACGAGTCCACGGTGCCGACGGCGTAGCGGCCAGACGTCACCAACGCCCACGTGTGCGGCTCGTTCTCGGCCAGCCACGCCAGCTTGGTGGCCGAGAAGTACGGGTCCAGCCGCAGACCGGTCACCTCACTGACCCGCTCCTCGTGCCCCTCACCGCGCAGGCGCTCGCAGATCTCCGCGCTGCGCCGGTCCTGCCACACGATGGCGCGGCGAGGCGAGCCCAGCGTCTCGCGATCCCACAGCACCACGGTCTCGCGCTGGTTCGTGATCCCGATGGCGGTGAGCTCGGAGCGGTCGACCTTGGTGAGCACCTCGCGTACGGAGTGCAGCGTGGCCTGCCAGATCTCCTCCGGGGTGTGCTCCACCCACCCAGACCGGGGGAAGTGCTGCGGAAACTCCTGGTAGCCCTTCGCGACGATCGTGGCGTCGTCGCCGACGACCACGGCAGTGACGCCGGTCGTGCCGGCGTCGATGGCGAGCACGCTCACGATCGTCCCTCCTCGGTGGTGCCACGCACGATGGCGAGCACCTGCTCATCGATCCACTCCGGGCGCAGCCCAGGCGCCACGCGCATCTCGTAGTTCTGCGAACCGACCCACTCGCGGAAGTGCTCGTGGCCCTGTGACTGTGCGAAGGCGGACAACTCGGCGAACAGCGCGTCGTCGACGGGGTGCTTCTCCTCCTCGGCGGAGGCAGTGAGGTAGAGGTCGTTGAGATCGAGCAGGCGGGTGAGTTCACCGATGGGAGTGGCGTGATCGTCGACGCGCAGGTCCACGGCCACGTCGTCACCGCCGCCGTAGCCTGCGCCGTCACGTACGACGAGCAGGGCCGCAGACTGGCGCCCGCGCCGGTCGCCGCCGGCCTCGTCGCCGGCGCGCAGGGCTGCGAGCAGGCGACGTTCGAAGCGGAGACCGCTGCCGGACTCCCACGCCTCGGCCATCGCGTCCACGACCTCGGGGCCGGTCAGGATGTTGCCCTGGGCGGCCCAGCCCTCGCCCGTACGGCCGCCAGCCCAGTCGAAGCAGTCCTCGCCGGTCCAGGTTGCCGCGTTTCCGTCGTTGTCGACGATGCCGACCTGGCGATCGCGCGGGTGATCGTCGTCCTCCACCAGCCGGTCGAGGGCGACCTGGGCGGTGGCGCCGTCGTCGAGGTGGGCCAAGGCCAGGAACTTGAACGCCACGTTGGCGTCGGCCTGGGTGGCGATGGCGCCCACTCCGGCCACGGCCGCGGGAACGGCATTGCCGACGGCGAGGAACTTCGAGGCGACGGCCACGCCCCACGACTGCCCGTCGTCGGATCGGGCCACGATCGAGAAGGTCATGGCGCGACCGTACCGTCCCGAACCGCGGGCCGAAGGTCCCCAGGGGCTGACGAACCGCGTCGGTGCTGGATACGCTGGCGCCAGTCCGTGATGTGAACGTTCCAATTTCGTGAGGAGATCGCACCCATGCGCGTCGGAGTCCTGACCGGAGGCGGGGACTGCCCCGGCCTCAACGCCGTGATCCGAGCCGCCGTCCGCAAGGGCGTGCGTGACCACGGATTCGAGTTCGTCGGCTATCGCGACGGGTGGCGTGGCCCGCTCGAGGGGCACACGATGCCCCTGGGGATCGCCGAGACCCGCGGGATCCTGCCCCGCGGCGGCACCATCCTCGGCTCCAGCCGTACGAACCCCTTCGCCATCGAAGGTGGCGTCGAGCAGATCAAGGCAAACCTGGCTGCCGACGGAGTGGACGCCCTCATCGCCATCGGCGGCGAGGACACCCTCGGCGTCGCCACCAAGCTCGCCGAGCTCGGCGTCAATGTCGTGGGCGTTCCCAAGACGATCGACAACGACTTGTCCGGCACGGACTTCACCTTCGGGTTCGACACGGCGGTCAACATCGCGACCGAGGCGATCGACCGGCTGCACACCACCGCCGAGTCCCACCACCGCGTGCTCGTGGTCGAGGTCATGGGCCGCCACGCAGGGTGGATCGCGCTGCACTCCGGCATCGCCGGCGGCGCCAGCATGGTCCTCATCCCCGAGGTGCCCTTCGATATCGAGGAGGTGTGCGCGCAGGTCGAGCAGCGATTCGAGAGCCAGTACGCCCCGATCGTGGTCGTCTCCGAGGGGGCCGTCCCTGTCGAGGGTGGCGACATGACGCTCCTGACGGGTGAGAAGGATGCCTTCGGCCACGTCCGCCTCGGCGGCATCGGTGACCGGCTCGCCAGTGAGATCGAGGCCCGCACCGGCAAGGAAGCCCGGGCGGTCGTGCTCGGCCACGTCCAGCGCGGTGGGACCCCCACCGCGTTCGACCGATGGCTTGCCACTCGCTTCGGTCTGCACGCCGCCATGGCCGTCGCCGAAGGTGACTTCGGGACGATGATGGCGCTCAAGGGCAAGGACATCGTGCGGCTGCCCCTGATCGAGGGCACGGGCGAGCTCAAGGTCGTCAGCCGCGAGGAGTACGACGAGGCCCGCGTCTTCTTCGGCTGAGGCAAGGTCCCGGTGGCGCCAGTGACAATTCGCTGGCGCCACAGAACCTTTCTCGCCCCTGATCCGTAGAGAGGGTGAGAAGGTGCAGAGACACTCAGGGGGGCGCCGTGGCTGGGCACGAGGCGGAGTTCGACCGGTTCGCGCAGGAAGCGTGGCCGCGGCTGGTCCGCATGGGCCTGCTGCTGACCGGTGACTCCCACCTCGCCGAGGACCTGGCGCAGACGGCCCTGGTGCGCACTTGGGCCAAGTGGCGTACGGTCCGGCGCGCGGACGCGGTTGCGTACGCGCGCCGCATCGTGGTGAATGCCAACATCGACCGGTTGCGCCGCCGCCGAACAGGGGAGATCCCGCACGCCACGGTGCCCGAGGCCCGCGGCCCCGGTGACTCCACCGGCGCCGGCGCGTCGATGACACTCGCAAGCCGTGCCACCCGGCCGTGCTCGCGGCGAGCGGCTCCGCGTACGAGCTCGTGTTCAACTTCGGTCGTCCCGGGCCGATGGTCGAGGGCGAGCCGATGCAGCTGCACACTCTCGAGAACTACTCGACAGGGACGCCCACCACTGTGTGGATCGGTGTCGCACATGCCGGGGCCGCGCGGGTCGTGTACGTGCTCGAGGACGGGACTCAGGTGGAGGGGCAGATCGCGGAGGGAGTCGACCGTCACGACACCGTCTTCTTCGCCGACGTGTCGGGGCCTCTCGACCGGGTGCTGGCGTACGACGCAGCGGGGGAGCTCCTGGAGGAGCACGAGATCCTCCCGTGCAGCGGCGCGGCGGACTGCGAGATCCGCTGAGGCGTGACGCTTGTCACGACCTCGGCATCCGGAGCACAGTGGACCTCAGACGCGTTTCGGGACCCCAGGGGGCAGCATGAGTGTCGCGACCGAAGAACGGGACCACAGCCAGCATGAGTTGAAGCGGGTGATGGGGCCCAGGCTCCTCCTCCTGTTCATCGTCGGAGACATCCTCGGCGCGGGCGTGTACGCCGTGACCGGTCAGATGGCGGCCACCGTCGGCGGGATGGTGTGGTTGCCATTCCTGCTGGCCTTCATCGTCGCCACGATGACGGCGCTGTCCTACCTCGAGTTGGTCACGAAGTATCCGCAGGCCGCCGGTGCCGCGCTCTACACGCACAAGGCCTTCGGCATCCACTTCATCACCTTCATCGTGGCCTTCGCGGTGGTCTGCTCGGGCATCACGAGTGCGTCGACGTCCGCCAACGTCCTTGCTCAGAACCTGACTGGCGGCTTGGTGGTCAACGGCTGGCTCGACGAAGCGCCGGGCACCACCACGATCATGCTGATCGCGATGGGGTTCATGATCCTGCTCGCCCTGATCAACCTGCGCGGGGTGGGGGAGAGCGTGAAGTTCAACGTGATCCTCACCCTCGTCGAGATGACGGCCCTGGGCCTGGTCATCGGCGTGGGGCTGTGGGCGATGGCGCGCGGCGACGGGGACCTGAGCCGGGTCGTGACGTTCCAGACCGCGGACGACCAGAGCGCCTTCATGGCGATCACGCTCGCGACCTCGGTGGCCTTCTTCGCGATGGTCGGGTTCGAGGACTCGGTCAACATGGTCGAGGAGTGCCACGAGCCTGAGCGGATCTTCCCGCGCACGATGCTCACGGGTCTGGGGATCGCCGTGATCATCTACATGCTCGTGGCCGTCAGCGTGGTGGCCGTGCTGACCCCCGCTGAGTTGGGCACGATCAACGAGTCCGAGGGCCGGGCGCTCCTCGAGGTGGTCAGCAAGGGTGCTCCCGATGTGCCGATCGACCGGATCTTCCCGTTCCTGGCAGTGTTCGCCGTGGCCAACACGGCGTTGATCAACATGCTCATGGCAAGCCGACTGCTCTACGGCTTGGCCAAGCAGGACGTCCTGCCTCGCTCGCTCGCGGCGGTGTCACCGAACCGACGCGCCCCGTGGGTCGGCATCGCGTTCTCCTCGGCGCTGGCGCTCGTGCTGATCTGGTTCGTCGCCAACAAGTCGGACTCCCCGGTGGTGACCCAGCTCTCCGGCACCACGTCCCTCCTGCTGCTCGCGGTCTTCGCCATCGTCAACGTCGCCTGTCTGGTGCTGCGACGCGACTCGAAGGAGGGCTTCTTCCGCTCACCCGGCCCCACTCCCGTGGCGGCGGCGGTGCTCGCGTTGGCCCTCATCATCGTCCCGTGGGGTGACCGAGACCCGTTGCAGTACAAGATCGCGGGGGCGATGTTGGGCATCGGCGTCGTGCTGTGGGCCTTCACCTGGATGACCAACCGTGGAGTCCGGGCCAAGAAGACCGGTTTCCGTGACATCGATGACCTGAGCGGCTGAGGCTGAGCGCCACCCTCGTCTCGCCGCAGTGGTTGCCCCACAGCGGTCGCGCCACGGTCGCCCGGGGCCTGCGACGTACGTCTCCCCGGCGGCGACTGGGGTTGACGACAGCGTGTCGGTAAAGTTGCCGACATGATGTCGACAACATTGCTGGAGCGCGCATGTTCCTCGCGCTGAGAGAGCTGACATTCGCCCGTGGACGATTCGCGCTCATGGGGTCCGTGGTGGCCCTGGTTGCGGTCCTGATGGTCATGCTGAGCGGTCTGTCCGTCGGGCTGGTCAACGACGGCGTCTCCGGTCTGAAGAAGTCGCCCGCCACCCACTACGCCTTCGTCGGCGGGGTGGACGAGAGTTCCGCCTTCTCCCGTTCCGTCGTCACCGATGAGGCGTACGAGGCGTGGCAGGACGTGGCGGGCGTCGAGGACGCAGCCCGGTTGGGCACCACCTTGGTCAACGGCCGTACGGAGTCCGGCGTCGAGATCGACCTGGCGCTGTTCGGCGTCGAGCCCGGCTCCTTCATGGACCCCGCGCCCGCTGCGGGCGCCCGCCTCGGCGAGGACCCGGCAGGTCTCGTGGTGAGCGAGACCGCACTCGACGAGGGCGTCGCGATCGGCGACACGGTCGTGGTCGACCAGATCGGCACCGAACTGCGCGTCGTGGGCACGCTCGAGGGGCAGCACACCTTCGGCCACATCGACGTGGGCTACGTCGGTCTGGGCATCTGGCAGGAGATCGCCTCGGGTACGCGCCCGGGGGAGGAGATCTCGCCCCACGCCAGCACCGAGTTCACCGCGGTGGCCCTGCGGGCCGCGGACGACTTCGACGCCAGTGCCGGTGACGCGGCGGCCGGGACGACGACGCTGTCCAGCGAGGAGTCGTTCGACGCCTCGCCCGGCTACACCGCCGAGACCATGACGCTGAGCATGATCCAGTGGTTCCTCTACGCGATCGCCGCGCTCGTGGTCGGGGCGTTCTTCACCGTGGTCACCATCCAGCGGCGGGGCGAGATCGCCGTCATGCGGGCCATGGGCGCCTCCACCGGCTACCTGGTCCGGGACAGCCTCGTGCAGTCCCTCATCCTGCTCGTGGGTTCCGTGGGCCTCGGGGTCGCCCTCGGAGTGGCCATGGGCAGCTTCCTCGCCAGCACGCCCATGCCGTTCCACCTGCAGGCATCCGACGTGGCCACCGCCAGCGCGCTCGTCGTGCTGCTCGGGATGCTCGGCGCCGTCGTCGCCGTACTGCGCATCACCCGCGTCGACCCACTCACCGCTCTGGGAGGCAACCGATGAGCACCGGACTCGAACTCACTGATGTCACCGTGACCCACGGCGACGGCGACGAGACGGTCGTCGCTCTCGACGCGGTTAGTCTGTCCGTGGCCCCCG
Source organism: Actinomycetes bacterium (assembly GCA_023460975.1). Lineage (GTDB taxonomy): Bacteria > Actinomycetota > Actinomycetes > Propionibacteriales > Nocardioidaceae > Nocardioides. The sequence continues at coordinate 51,036 of JAEWOG010000099.1, read as the reverse complement.
GCGAGCTCGTCGCCGTGGTCGGCCCCTCGGGATCGGGCAAGTCGAGCCTGCTCGCCGTGGCCGGGGCTCTGGTGCGTGTTGACTCGGGCATCGTCCGCGTGGCGGGCACCGACGTGACGACCGCATCGGCCAAGGAGCTCACCCGCATCCGACGCGATGCCATCGGGTTCGTGTTCCAGAGCGGCAACCTGGTGCCTGCCCTCACCGCCGTCGACCAGCTGCGGCTCCCGCTCACCTTCGGGCGCGTCGAGTCCCCGCGGGACTCGATGGCACTGCTGGCCGAGGTCGGCATGGACCACAAGGCCCAGCGCCGTCCGCACCAACTCTCGGGTGGAGAGCGTCAGCGCGTGGGGATCGCACGGGCGCTGGTGCACCGGCCCTCCGTGCTGCTGGTCGACGAGCCCACCGCGGCGCTGGACCGCCAGCGCTCCCAGGACGTGGTTGCGCTGCTGGCCCGTGAGACCCATGAGCACGGCGTGGCGACCGTGATGGTGACGCACGACCACGAGGTGCTGCACCACTGCGACCGCGTTCACGAGATGATGGACGGGCGCCTGCAGGCGTACGACGCCAGCGGCTCCGCCCGCTGAGGACCACCACGAGCGAGCAGGAGGGGCCGTGCCAAGGATCGATGCGCCGACCGTGGCGGAGCATCGCGCCCGTCAGCGCCGCGCCATGCTGGATGCGGCACGGTCCCACCTGGCCTCGACGGGCGCAGTGCCCTCGCTGGCCGAGGTGGGCGCGATCGCGGGGTTGGCTCGCTCGAGCGTCTACCAGTACTTCTCCTCGCGCGATGACTTGATGGCGGCCGTCGTCCACGAAGTGCTCCCGGACTGGTCGCGCAGGGTGGCGTCCGCGGTCGACGAGGCCGGCACACCGGGGGAGAAGGTGTGGGCGTACGTCCGGGCCAATGTGAAGCTCTTCCACAGTGAGGAACAGGCGGTGGCCACCGCGCTGACGGACGTCGTCGAGCCCAGCGTTCTCGCCGGCCCGATGGCCCAGTTCCACGCTGAGCTCCAAGTGCCGCTGCTGGCAGCGCTGCGTGCGATGGGTGAGCCGCACCCCGAGGTCGTGGCAGAACTCGTGGGCAGCCTGACCGTCAAGGTCACCCACAGCACCGCCGGGCAGGATCGCCCCCTGCCCGAGGGCGAGACGTTGGCGCTGCTGCGTCGACTCCTGGCTGGCTACCTCGATCTGGGCACCGACGACCTGGGCACCGACCGGGGCTGAGGGTCGCCCCACGCATGTGACGCTGGGCACGGGGACGTCCCATGGGGCGGGCTCGGGGCGGGTCGTGGCGGTCCAGAACGTAGGCTGGAGCCGTGAGCACGTTCCCCACTCTGCAGCAGTTGCACGACCTCAAGCCCCTGCAGCAGCCGACCTATCCGGACGCCGACGCCCTCTCGGGCACCGTCGACCGGTTGCGCGGCCTGCCGCCGCTGGTCTTTGCGGGCGAATGTGACTCCCTCAAGGACAAGATCGCCCAGGTCTCGCGCGGCGAGGCGTTCCTGCTCCAGGGCGGCGACTGCGCGGAGACGTTCGCCGACGTGACGGCGGACAACGTGCGCAACAAGCTGCGCGTGCTGCTGCAGATGGCCGTGGTCCTGACGTACGCCGGGTCCGTGCCGGTGGTCAAGCTCGGCCGGCTTGCCGGTCAGTACGCGAAGCCGCGCTCCTCGGACATGGAGACGCGCGACGGTGTGACCCTGCCTGCCTACCGCGGCGACGCTGTCAACGGCTTCGACTTCACGCCCGAATCGCGCATCCCGGACCCGCAGCGGATGGTCGAGGTCTACAACAACTCGGCAGCCACCCTCAACCTGGTGCGCGCGTTCGTCACCGGCGGGTACGCCGACCTGCGGCAGGTGCACGCATGGAACCAGGACTTCATCCGGTCCTCGCCGTTCACGCAGCGCTACGAGCAGATGGCCTCCGAGATCGACCGCGCCCTGGAGTTCATGAAGGCGATCGGCGCATCGCCCGATGAGTTCCGCAGCGTCGACTTCTACTCCAGCCACGAGGCACTCCTCATGGAGTACGAGCACGCGATGACGCGCATCGACTCGCGCACCGACCAGCCGTACAACGTGTCGGGTCACTTCGTGTGGATCGGCGAACGTACGCGCCAGCTCGACGGTGCCCACGTCGAGTACTTCCGCCACATCCGCAACCCCATCGGCTGCAAGCTCGGGCCGACCGCGACGCCCGAGGACGCCATCGACCTGGCTCGCAAGCTCAACCCGGACAACGAGGAAGGTCGCCTGACCTTCATCACGCGCTTCGGCGCCGGCAAGATCCGCGACGGCCTGCCGCCGCTGGTCGAGAAGGTCACTGCCGAGGGTCTCAACGTCGCGTGGATCACCGACCCGATGCACGGCAACACCTTCACCTCGTCCAACGACTACAAGACGCGTCGCTTCGACGAAGTGCTCGACGAGGTCCAGGGCTTCTTCGACGTGCACCGTGCGCTCGGCACCGTGCCCGGCGGCATGCTGGTCGAGATGACCGGCGACGACGTCACCGAGGTGATCGGCGGCGGCGAGGAGATCGACGAGGCACGTCTGGCGCATCGCTACGAGTCCGTCGTCGACCCGCGCCTCAACCGGGTGCAGAGCCTGGAGCTGGCGTTCCTGGTTGCGGAGATGCTGCGCAAGCGCTGATCGCCCGGCGGGGTAGTTTCGTCGTGTGATCGACCTGCGCTCCGACACCCTGACCAAGCCCACCGAGGCGATGCGGGCCGCGATGGCCCGCGCGGAGGTCGGCGACGACGTCTACGGCGAGGACCCCACGGTCGTCGAGCTCGAGGAGCGTGTCGCCGGGCTGTTCGGGCACCAGGCGGCGCTGTTCACGCCGACCGGGTCCCTGGCCAACGTGCTGGCGGTGCGCTCACTCGTCCAGCCGGGCGAGGAAGTGCTGTGCGAGGCGTCCGCGCACATCGCGCGCGCCGAGCTCGGCGCGCACGCAGCGATCTCGGGGGTCACCATGCGGACGTGGACCGATCCCCGCGGCGCGGCGGACCTGAGTGCCATCGAGGCGATGTACGCCCCCGAGATGGGGCCGTTCTTCGTCCGCACGGCGGCGGTCTCGGTCGAGAACACCCACAATTTCGCTGGAGGAGCCGTCGCCGACGTCACGACCCTGCGCTCGCTGCGCGCGTGGGCTGATTCGACCGGCACGGCAGTGCACCTCGACGGGGCCAGGATCTGGAACGCCCACGTGGCGACCGGGGTGCCGTTGTCGTCGTACGGGGCCATCGCGCACGCCATGGCCGTGTGCCTGAGCAAGGGTCTCGGGGCGCCGGTCGGGTCGCTCCTGCTCGGATCCGCCGACGCGGTTGCCGAAGCACGGGTGTGGCGCAAGAGGCTCGGCGCCGGGATGCGGCAGGTCGGAATCCTCGCTGCGGCCGGGCTGTACGCGCTCGACCACCACGTCGAACGCCTGGCCGACGACCACGCCCACGCCCGGTTGCTGGCCGAGGCCGTCGGCGTGGACCCGGACGGCGTGGACACCAACATCGTGGTGGCCCAGCGCGACGACGCCGCACAGCTCGTGCACCGCGCGGGCGAGGAGGGCGTACGGCTCTCGCTCGTGGGCCCGCGCACCCTGCGTCTGGTGACCCACCTGGACGTCTCTGCGGACGACGCCGCCCGGGCAGCGCTGGTCCTCAGCCGGCTGGCCAGGACAGCCTGAGGATCTCCTCGCCCTTGCCCAGCACCGAGCGCTCACCCGTGTCCGCGAACCCCGCCGCGGCGTAGAGGCGAAGGGCACGCCGGTTCTCCGTGCGTGTCCACAGGCTGAGCGCCTGCCAGGATGGCGCGCCCTGGAGGCGACTCAGCAGCGCCGAGCCGATCCGGCAGCCCCAGTACTCCGGGACGACGAAGACCATCGACACGTGTCCCGTGGGCGTGGTGGCCTCGGGTCCGGCGTACGGCTCGGCCAGCGCCATGCCGGCCAGGTGTTCGCCGTAGTACGCCACGAGGGAGAGCTGGTCATCCGCGGTGGCCGCGGTGGCAATCTTGTGGGCGACCCGCTCGCGACGGGCGGGGCTGGGTGTGATGTGGCGCGCGTGCCGCGCGCGCAGCCACACGTCGACGGCCCCGTCGACACCGTCGAGCACCAGGGGTTCGACGGTGATGCGCGGCATGTCAGGCCGGGGCGCCGGCAAAGGCGACGTCGCTGATCGCCGTGTAGTCGCGCCCCATCAGGCCCTCGCCCGGAGCGGTCGTCGTGCGGATCCGCAGCCGTACGGTGGTCGTGGTGACAGGATCGATGCGCAGCCGCTGCAGTGTGCGCCGCTGGGTGAACTTCTGGACCACGCGCGAACCGTCGTCGAAGAGCCACACGGCCTTCGTGATCCGGCGGTTGAGCGGATACCAGTCGACGTCGCGGACCACCTTGTCCCACCCGTTGACGAGCCCCACCTTGCTGAGGGTGTGAGGGCTGGAGAACGTGAAGGACAGCTCGACCTCGCGCCCGTCGCCGGGCACTCGCCACGCCGTGGCGCGCTTGCCGTCGACCAGGTGGGCTGCGTCGAAGCTGACGGTGCTGCCGTCGAGCTCGCGCGTGGCCGTGGCGGTCGCCGAGGCCCACGCCTGCGCCGAAGAGGTGACGTTCGTGTGCGTCTGCGGCGGTGCCGTGGCCGTCTCGTCGGGGGTGGGAGATGGCTCGGATGTGGCCGCCGGGCCGGGATCCTCGGCTCGGGTGTCGTCACCGCCCGCCAGGCACGAGGTGATCACGACAAGAACCAGGACGAGTACGGAGATTCCGCCGATCAGCGCCCACCTGCGCGGGGGCGTCTGCTGGGCCGGCGGCGTCGGCGGCACGGCGAGGATGCGGTCGCCTGGCGCCACGGGGTCGCCGACCCGGTGCCCGCAGTTCATGCAGAAGCGGTCGGGCCCCAGCGCGGCGTCGCACTTCGCACAGCGGTCCATGGCGCCAGCCTAGGCAACGGGCCGAAGGAACACCGACGAAACCCCGTGCATGAGGTGGGCGCCACAGCTCACACGGCGATGTGCGGGACCTCGCCCTCGATCTTGCGGCGTTTGGGCAGTTCCACCACGACCATCGCCACCAGCACCATCGCGCCGCCCAGGAGCAACCGCGACGTCACGTGCTCGCCGCCCAGCCAGATCGCGAAGACCGACGCGAAGACGGGCTCCATGGCCATGATGATCGCGCTGCGCGTCGGGGGCAGGTGCGCCTGGGCCCAGGTCTGGGCGAGCAGCCCCAGTGCACCGACGACGACGGCCATGTAGATGACGCTGAGCCAGTCGCCGGTCCCCTGGGGAAGCACGATGCCGCCGGGAGCGGAGCTGATCAGACACAGCGCAGCGATGACGATCATCTGCAGCGTGGTCATGCCCATGGCCTGCTCGGGCGTGGACCAGGCCCCGAGACCGACGATGTGCAGTGCGTACAGCGCGGCCGCGATGAACGTGATGGTCTCGCCATAGCCCACCGAGAAGCCCGACAGCGTCAGGATCCCCAGACCGAGGGTCGCCAACGCCACGGCTCCCCAGGTCACGGCATTGATCCGGGTACGCAGGATGAGCGAGGCGAGCACCGGGGTCAGGACCACGTACATGCCGGTGACGAAGCCACTCACGCTGGCGTCAGTGTGGGCCAGGCCCGCGGTCTGGAGGACCTGGGCGACGCCGTACAGCGCGCCCAGGACGACGGCGTGACGCTTGGCCGCGCGCGGCAGCCTGGCGACCGCGCGGGGCGACAGCGCGACCAGGACGACCGCGGCGATGGCGAAGCGGATGGCGAGGAAGTCGAGCGTGGGGACCCTGTCGAGGAGGTCCTTGATCATGAAAAAAGTCGAACCCCATGCTGCCGTCAGCGCCAGCAGCGACAGCGCTGCCAGGAGTTGTAGGCGGCTGGTCGAGGCGGACGTCGGCTCCTCGGAGCGCTCAGTCACGGTGGGCCTCCGCACGCAGGCGAGTCAGCGCCTCCATGTCCGGGTTGCCGAGTTCGCGGGAGCCCGGCGTCTCCAGGACGAACGGCACGCCCGCGAGGGCAGGATGCGCGAACAGCTCGCGGAACGCATCCTCGCCGATGTGCCCACGGCCGATCTGTTCGTGGCGGTCCTTGAACGCGCCGCGCACGTCCTTGGAGTCATTGGCATGCACCAGCCGGAGGCGGCCCGGCCCGCCGATCTCGACGATGCGGTCAACGGTCGCAGTGGCGCCCCCGGCCTCGTCCAACGGTGCGCCAGCCGCGAAGACGTGGCAGGTGTCGAGACAGATCCCGGCCTTGGGGTGGTCATCGAGGACGGCGAGGTAGCCGACGAGGTCCTCCACGCCGGCGCACAGGGAGCGGCCCTGCCCGGCGGTGGGCTCGAGGAGCAGCCAGGGCGCGTCGTCGTCCTCCAGCGTCTCGAGCAGGGGCAGCAGCCCCTCTCGGACCTGCCGCATCGCCGCTGTATGGCGCTCGTCGCTGCCGCCAGCGTCGACATAGGAGCCGGTGTGGACGACCACGCCTTGGGCGCCGATCTCCTGGGCGCGGCGCAGGTTGTGGGCCAGCACGGCGACGGAGTTCTCGTACGTGCTCGGCGTGGGCGAGCCGAGGTTCACGAGGTAGGGAGCGTGGATGAAGGCGGGGATGCCGCGTTCTCCGCAGGCATCACGGAAGGCGGCATCCTCGCGGGGGTTGCCCTCCGAGCGGGCCCACCCTCGGGGGTTGCCGACGAAGACCTGAAGGGTCTCGCAGCCGATCTCTTCGGCCGAGCGCAGCGCACCCGTGTGCAGGCCCTTGCCGACCTGGACGTGGGTGCCGATCGGATTGCGGACGGCGCGTGGATCCCGGGCAGCAGGCGCCTGGGCCAAGGTGGGGGAGAGCGGCACCGGCCAAGCCTAGGTCGCCTGTGCGCGCTCGGCGGATGCCGGGTCCGCTCGGCGGGAGCGTGACCGGATCGGGCGCGACCCGTACGGGGTGCTCAGACGAGGTAGAGCGTGATGGTGGTGCCCTTGGCGGCCATGGTTCCCGGCGAGGGGTCACTGCTCTGGACGAACCCGAGGCCCAGATAGCCGACGGACTCCTCGGTCCGTACGACGAAACCGAGGTCCTCGAGCTTGGCCGTCGCCTCGGCGACCCCCCATGCGCGCACGCTGGGGACCTCGATCAGCTCCGGACCCTTCGAGACCACGAACTGCACCTCGTCGCCCTTGTAGAGCGTTCCGGTCGTGGGCGTCTGCGAGATGACGACGCCCTGGGCGACCGTGTCGCTGAACTGTTCCTCCGTCACGACCGGGAGCAGCCCCTTGCCGCTCAGGTGGCTCTCCGCGCGCGAGTAGGCCTTGCCCGTGAAGTCGCGCACGGTGATCGGGCGCCGACCCTTGCTGATGACCAGGTCGACGGTCGCGCCGGGCTTGAGGGTGGTTCCGGCGGCCGGGTTGCTCCGGATGACCTGGCCCTCGGGAACGCTCTCGTGCCACTTCTGGGTCGAGGCGCCGAAGGCGAGGTTCGTCTCTCGCAGGGCGTCCTGGGCCTGGTCCTCGGTCATGTCCGCGAGGCGTGGGACGTCGTACCGTTCGGGACCCTGGGACAGGTGGATCGTGACCGTCCCGTCGCGCAGGATGCGCTCGCCCGGCTCGGGATCGGAGGTGACGACCATCCCGGCGGGGACGGTCTCGGAGAACGCGGGGTCGCCGACCTCGAGGGACAACCCCTCCTTGGCCACCCGAGCGGAGGCCACCTTCTCGGTCTGGCCCAGCACTCCGGGGGTGGTCGTGTAGCGGGCCCAGCCGAACCAGTACGCGCCCCCGCCGATCCCGCAGACCAGAAGCAACGCGAGCACCAGCGCCAGCGGCCCGCGACGCGAGGGCCGCGGCGCCAGGGGGGCCACGCCCCGGGCCGGGGAGGGGCGCCGAGGCGGAGTGGCCCGGGCAGCCGGGACGACGGCGCTCGGAGTGATCGGGTGCTGCGCGGTCGGCGCCGGAGCGCCCGCTGGCGCGACTGCCCGCGGGGTGCTGGCGCGGGAGGCGGAGTTGGCCATCGCCACGGGGTCGAAGGGGGCCACGGCCGTGCGCTCGATGCCGGACTCCGACTCCTCGGACAGGTCATCGATGTCGTCGAAGATCGTCAGGCGGTCGTCCTCATCCGGCTCGGGAGCGGGAGAGGGGCGCAGGTCAGCCGCCAGATCGGGGTCGGAGTCGACGCCAGCGCCCAGGGCCTGGGCCACGCGGGTGACGTGTCGGCCGAGCACGGCGGCGTCGGCGGGGCGTTGCGTACGGTCGCGGGACGTCGCCCGCGCCACGAGGGCATCCACGTAGTCCGGAATGTGATCGACGACAGCCGACGGCGGCGGGACGTCCTCGTGCACGTGCTTGTACGCCACCTGGATCGGCGACTCGCCCTCGTGAGGCTTGGTGCCGGTGAGCAGTTCGTAGAGCATCACGCCGACCGCATAGACGTCGACGCGGGCGTCGGTGCTGCCGTCGACGACGAGTTCGGGCGCGAGGTAGGACACGGTGCCGATGAGGACGCCGCCGGTCGCGGTGTGCTGGGTCTCCGCGCTGACCGCCTTGGCCAAGCCAAAATCGGCGACCTTGATCCGCCCGCCGTGCTCCTCGTCTGCGATGAGCACGTTCTCCGGCTTCACGTCGCGGTGGACGAGCCCGGCGCGATGGGCCTCTGCCAGCGCCGAGATCACTGGTGTCAGGAGCGCGATGGCGCGCACCGGAGGCAGGGGCGCCTGAGCGCGCACGACGTCGCGCAGGGTGTGGCCGGGCACGTACTCCATCGCGAGGTAGACGGTGCCGTCCTCGTCGCCCTGGTCGTAGACCCCCACGACGTTGGGGTGGTTGAGGCGCGCCGCGGCCCGCGCCTCCCGGACGAACCGTCGCGCGAACGTGTCGTCGTCGCCGAGGCCGGCGTGCATGACCTTGATCGCGACAGTGCGGTCCAGACGGGAGTCCGTGGCCTCGTACACACTCGCCATGCCGCCGCGCGCGATGCGCCGACGGATCTGGTAGCGGCCTTCGAGGACCCGCCCGAGGAGTGGGTCGGCGGCGGAACCAGCGTTGCCGCTGTGCGGCGTGCGGGCGCGCTCGTCAGGCTCCACAGTCGACCTCCATCGCCGGACGGGGAAGGATCCGGTGCTCACATCGTACGGAAAGGGGGTGCAGCACCACCCGTACGCGCCCGCCCCGGCGTGGCGCACGGCGGCTCGGCTGGCGAGCATCCGCGTGACAGACTTCGCCCATGAACGCCGCAGAACCCGACTACGTCCCCCTCGCCGAGCGCGACCTCGCCGCCCTCGTGCCCTCGTGGCTGGACTGGTCACAGGCCGCCCACGAGCTCGGAGTCTCGGTCAGCACGATCCGCACGATGATCCGCGACCACCAGCTCGCCGAGGCCGTGCCGACGCCGGGCGGCGGGCCGAAGGTGCCGGCCGACTTCTTCCAGGACGGGTTCGTGGTCAAGGGGCTCTCGGGCCTGCTCACGCTGCTGCACGATCAGAACTACACCGATCGCGAAGCCATCGCCTGGCTGTTCACCGACGACAACCTGCCCGGTCGCCCGATCGACGCGCTGCGTGAGAACCGCGGCAGCGAGGTCAAGCGTCGCGCCCAGTCGATGGGGTTCTGAGTGGCTGGTGGCTCGGAGCCGCGCCTCAAGATCACGTGGGGCGCACTGGTCGTCATCATCGCGTTGGCGGCCTTCCTGTGGTGGACCGACACCCTGGGGACGGGCGATGACCAGCGCCCGCCGGAGGCCACGACGGCCGCCACTCAGGACCCCGAGCCGTCAACGGGAGCGGCGTCCCCGAGCCCGACCGCTTCCACGACGCCCACTCCGTCGGCGCGGCCCACAGCCACGCTCACCCGGGACCCCGTCAGCGGCCTCCCGGTCGTACGGCTCTCGGAGCTGCCCGTGGAGGCGGCCGAGGTGGTGGCAGACATCGACGCCGGCGGGCCGTACGAGTTCGAGCGTGACGGCATCACCTTCGGCAACTACGAAGGCATCCTGCCGGAGGAAGAGCGGGGCTACTACCGCGAGTACACGGTGCCCACGCCCGGCCTCGACCACCGCGGTGCCCGACGGATCGTCACCGGCGGGGACACGCTGTACTGGACCGCGGACCACTACGAGTCGTTCTCGGTGATCGCGCGATGAGCTTCGTCGGGGTGCTGGCCGGTCGCGACCCGGTGGGCGTCTACCTGTGGTCCTCGGAGCGTGAGGTCACAGAGATCCTGCACACCGCCGAGGTTGCTGGGTGGGGTGGCGGGTACGTGGACGGCTGGACCCTGCCCGCTGACCGCCGCGCCGTGCTCGCCGCGATGGGCGAGGCGCTGGGGTTCGGGGAGTGGTTCGGGGCCAACTACGACGCCCTGGCTGACTCGCTGCGCGACCTCACCGAGCCGTTCGTGCTGCTCTGGGACGGGTGGGGAGTGCTCGCGCGCGCCGAGCCGCGTGCCTTCGACACGCTGGTGGCGATCCTGGGGCGGCACGCACAGGACAGCGACGCCGGGTTCGCGGTGCTGCTGCGGGGCGAGGGCCCCGAGGTGAGCGGCATCGCCGCACTCGACTGATCTCAGACCGTCCGCGCGGTCGCGGCGAGGGCGAGGGAGCGAAGGACCTCGCGGGCGCGGTCGTCGATGCGGGCGGTGGCCAAGACACTCAGGGCCTGTTCGACGAGATCATCGATCATCGCCTCCACCGCGTCCCGAGCGCCCGAGTCGACGAACAGGCGCCGCAGGTCGGCGACGTCGTCGGCGCTCAGCGGCCGTCCCAGGGAGCCGTCCAGCCGGGCGCGCTGGTGGGTGTCGAGGCGATCGAGAGCCTGGGCGACCAGGACCGTCCGCTTGCCCTCGACGAGGTCGTCTCCCGCTGGCTTGCCTGTGACGTCGGGGTCGCCGAAGACCCCGAGGATGTCGTCGCGCAACTGGAATGCCTCGCCGAGCGGGAGTCCGAAGGAGCCCAACTGCTCGGTCTGCTCGACCGTCGCTCCGCCCAGCGCGGCGCCGATGTGGAGCGGTCGTTCGATGGAGTACTTGGCGGACTTGTAGCGCAGCACGGTCATGGCCTCCGCGACGTCGGCGTGGCCGCGAGCTTGCACCGACACGTCGAGGAACTGCCCCGTGATGACCTCGCTGCGGCACAGGTCGAACACGTCCAACGCGGGGCCGACGCGGTCCCAGCCGAAGCCGCTGCGGCGCAACAGCTCGTCCGCCCAGCTCAGCAGCAGATCGCCGAGCAGGATCGCAGCCGCGGCTCCGTACTGGATCGGGTCGCCGTCCCAGCCGGCCGCACGGTGCTCTGCTTCGAAGGCCCGGTGGGTCGCGGGGCGGCCGCGACGCGTGTCGGAGGCATCCATGTAGTCGTCGTGGACCAGGGCGCTCGCCTGGAGCAGCTCCATGGCCGCGCAGGCCCGGGCCAGCGCAGCCTCGTCCACGTTGTCCGGGCTGACGGCCAGGTGCCCCCACCACGCGAACGCCGCGCGGAACCGCTTGCCGCCTCCCACCGACGTCCTGGCCTCGGCCAGGAGCCGAGCCGCGTCCGGGCCCATCGGGGCGAGACGCTCGGCCTGGGCGTCGAGGAACGAGTCCAGGACCTCCTGGACCCGCTGGCGGAACTCGTCGGCATTCCACGGATCGGACACCCCGGAAGCCTAACCAGTGGACACCCGTCAGCCGGGCGGGGGCCACGAACCTAGGCTGTGAGCATGGCGGTGGATATCGGACGCAGCATCTCTGAACTCGTTGCGACGGGTGAGCGGAGCTACTCGTTCGAGTTCTTTCCGCCCAAGGACGAGGAGGGCGCCACTGCGTTGTGGCGCGCGATCACCGACCTGGAGCCGTACCGCCCGACGTTCGTGTCGGTGACCTACGGCGCGGGCGGCGGCACCCGCGACCTCACCGTCGCCATCACCGAGCGCATCGCCCGCGAGACCAGCATGGTCCCCGTCGCGCACCTGACCTGCGTCGGCCACACCTCCGACGAGCTGACCTCGATCCTGGACGAACTCGAGTCCGCAGGCGTCCGCCACGTCATGGCGCTGCGGGGAGACCCGCCCGGTGGCCCCGGCAGCCCGTGGACTCCGACGGACGGCGGGTTCACCTACGCCTCCGAGCTGGTCGCCCACATCAAGCGTCGTTCCAGCCCCGTACGAGTGGGCGTCGCGGCCTTCCCGGAGGGTCACGTCGATGCCGTCAGCCTCACCGCTGACGCTCAGGTGCTGGCCGGGAAGGCGGATGCGGGCGCCGAGTTCGCGATCACGGACATGGTCCTGCGCGCATCCGACTACGTGGGGCTCGTCGAGCGCTCCGCCGCAGCCGGAGCCGAGCTGCCGATCATCCCCGGCATCATGCCGATCCTCAATCTGCGGTCCATGGAGCGCATGGTCGAGCTCTCCCGCCGCGAACTGCCCCGCGAGGTCACCGACCGGCTGGCCCCCCTGGCCGACGACCCCGCTGCGCTGCGCGCCGAGGGGATCCAGGTGGCGACCGAGCTGTGCCAGCGGCTGCTCGACGAGGGGGCTCCCGGGCTGCACTTCTACACCCTCAACCGGTCCAAGGCCACGCGTGAGATCTGGGAGAACCTGCGCCTCGGCGCACCCGTGACCTGAGTGCCGGAGACGGACGGGGCGAACTCGTCCACCTCGCTCGGGGGAATCGGCCGTCAGTGGGCCGGGCGTCATACAGATCCGCGGGGGACGGGGCTGCGTCATACGGAGTCGTACGTATGGGTGCGGGTTTGTATGACGCCAGCCCTAGGCCGGCCGGATTGTATGACGCGGGGCCTGGGATGGCCGGTTTGTATGACGCCGAGCCGGGGCTCAGATGAGCGCCCAGCCCAAGGAGCGGCGTACGGCCTCGCCCCAACGGGCGTAGTTCGCGTCGGCCCGTGTCCGATCCGGGGATGGCTCGAAGCGCCGCTCGAGGCCAGGTGTCACGGAGTTCGTCGTGAGACCGTGCGGTCGTGTGGTGACGCGGCGACGGTTCGGAGTCGGTGCCTAGTCTGTGGCCATGAACACCGTCACCGTCACCGGTCTGGGAGCCTCGAGCGAGGTCCCCGACATTGCCGTGGTCCGGTTCGCCGTCTCGGCACGGGACGCGTCACTCGCCGGTGCGTACGCGAGCACGTCCGAGCTGGCCCGCCGCGCCGGCACCGTCGCGGGGGAGCACGTCGGCGAGGCGATGGTCTCCTCGAGCGGCCTTCAGGTGTGGCAGGCGCACGACCATCAGGGCGTACGCGATGGGTTCGAGGCGCGGCACTCCTTCGTGGCGCGGTGCCCGGACCTGCCGGTGGCCGGCGAGCTGCTGGAAGCACTCGTGGCCGCGATCGGCGATCGGCTCATGGTCGAGGACGTCACGCTCCAACTCCGAGACCCCGCCGTTGCGCTGGGTCGTGCGCGAGAGGCCGCGTTCGCGGATGCCCGGCGCCGAGCCGCGCAGTTGGCCGACCTGGCCGGGCGAGGCCTGGGCGTGGTGACGGATGTGGTCGAGGGCGAGGACCTGGGCGTGGTGGCGCAGGGAGCGTTGTTCGCCCGGTCGGAGGCTGGTTTCAGCGCGGGGGAGCAGCGGGTCGACGCGCGGGTTCGGGTGACGTTCGAACTCCTCGGCTGAGGCGCCGCGCTCAGGCCGGCCCGAGTGCGGCGGCGACGAGTGCCGCCCCCAGGCCCGCGAAGGGAAGCCCGCTGCCGGCGCTCGTGTGGGCGCCCGCCGCGTACACGCCGGTGATCGGGGTGCGTGGCCCCAGACGCCGCCAGGTGGTGCGCCGCCCGGCCCACTGCACGCCGTAGGGGGACCCGCTCCAGCGCTCAGCGAGGGTGACCGCGGGCAGGTCATGGCGATGGATGACGCGCCCGGCCAGGTCGAGGCCGTGTGCGGCGAGCGCATCGAGGACGTCGGCCCCCTGGCCGCGCGTGAGCACGCTGAACGCCGTGGCGCCGGAGGGGGCGTACGCGGGACGCAGCGTCAGGGTGGTGTTCCGACGCCCGTGGAGCACTATCTCACCCGCGTGGGCGTCGATCTGGGCGAGCTCTCCCTCCACGGCCAGGCACGTGAGGTCGGGCAGGGCGGCCGCGGCCGTGGAACGGACGTGAGGCGCCAACGCAGGGATCAGGCGTGGGTCGATGGCCACGACGACGGCATCGGCGGCCACGTCGCCCTGGTCCGTCCTGACTGCGACGACGGTGCCCGCGCGCACGACGAGGTCGAGCGCGCGCGTGTGCGTGCGTACGGTCACCTTCCGGGTCTGCAGGCGCTGTGTCATCGCGTCCGCCAGCGCCGCCATCCCGCCCGGCACCGACCACACCCCGAACCGTTCGGCGAGGTGGTGGTCGAGCGCAGCCCAGGCGGGCGTACGACGGGGGTCGTCCCCGCGGCCGCGCACGGGGTGCTCGGCAACCAGACGTGCCCGCGGGTCCCGGAGGGTCCTCCGAACGCGATCGCGCAGGCTCTCGCGGGAGTTGACGAGCCGCGTCACCTCGTCGGGGGACGCGACCGGGTCCCATGCGCGTTCGAACCATTCCTTGCGCAGCAGGTCCCAGGCATCGGAGAAGCTGGCGACGTGATCCACCCACTCCTGCCCGAGACCGGGAGCGAGCTCGTCGAAGGCACGCATCTGTCCGGCGCGAGTGGCACCCGGCAGCGCCACCGAGGAGCCGTCGGGGAATCGGTGCACGGCCACGATCGGGCGGGGGACGAGGTCGAGTTCGCGCTCCAGGGGGCGGCCAGACTTGCGGAACAGGTCGCGAACGACGGCCGGGAGCAGAGTGGTGGTGGGACCCAGGTCCCAGGAGAAGCCCTCGTGCGCGACGGCGTCGAGTGCGCCGCCGAGTCGGTCTCGGGCCTCGAGAAGCGTCGTCTCGTGGCCCAGCTTGGCGAGCCGCGCAGCGCTGGCCGTGCCGGCGAATCCGCCGCCGATCACCACCACCCGTGCCATGGCAGCAGGGTAGTGGCGTGGCGAGGGTCGGGAGGGCCCGGGTGGGTCGTGTGGATCACGAGGGCGCGGGCGCGCGCGGCGTGCGATTGCGCCAGCGTCGCCAGCCGCGTCGGATGGCGCTGGCGACGAGCATCGTGACCGCCAGCCCCGCGATGAGGAGGACGGCCGCGACCGCCGCAGCCGCGCGCGGATGTTCGATGGCGAACCAGACCACGCCCAGGACGGCCACGTCCTCGATGGTGCTCGCCAGCACGTTGGAGGCGGGTTCTGGGGAGGTGTTGATCGCCAGTCGGCCGCCTGCCTTGGCGAGGTGGGAGAGCAGGGCAGTGCCACCCCCGACGACTGCGAACACCGCTTGCTCGAGCGTGGTGGCATCGCCGGCGAGCAGGATCCCGATCACTGCCCCGGCGGTGGGGCGGATCGCGGTGGAGAACGCGTCCCAGGTGGAGTCGATGTAGGGGATCTTGTCGGCGATGAACTCCATCGCGTAGAGGAACAGGGCCACGCCCAGTACGTCCCACCGGGCGAGCACGTCGGGGATCTGGGTGAAGCCGCCGATGCGGTCGGCGATGCCGAGCACGAGGACCACTAGGTAGGCGTTGACGCCGCTGGCCCACCCACTCGAGAACGCCAGCGCCAGCGACTCCATGACCCAGCCTGCCTCAGTCGACCGCGACCGGGGTTGCCCCGGTCATGGCGATGAGTTCGTCGTACGTGCTGGAGAAGACCGCGGCAGGGTGTCCGGCTGCAGCCCACACGACGGGATGATCCGCCAGCCACGGGTCGATCCAGGTCCTCACCTGATCGGGATGGTCGATGGGGGAGACGCCGCCGATGACCTGGCCCGTGTGGGTGCGCACGAAGTCTGCCGACGCGCGGCGCAGTTCAGTGACCCCGATACGCTGTGCAACGGCTGTGGTGTCCACGCGGTGGGCGCCGGAGGTCAGGATCAGGACGGGCTCACCGCCGGAGTCGAACAGCAGGCTGTTGGCGATGGCCCCGACCTCGCATCCCAGAGCTTCGGCTGCCAGCACCGCCGTGTGCACCGAGTCAGGCAGGATGACGACCTCGCCCGTGCCGCCGCGGCGGTCAAGCTCGGCGCGGAACGAGGTGATGGAGGGGTGCTCGCTCGACATGGGCAGAGCCTAGCCGGGTCCGCTGACAGCCGAAGGACGACAAATCGCCATCAGGAGAGAAGACATGCCCACCCCGCTGCCCAAGTCGATCACCCGTGCGGTGTGGGTGCTCGTGGCCGTGGTCGCGGCCTCCGCGGTCATCACGGTCCTCACGCTGTGGCGCAACGACGAGATCATCCTCGCGTGGAGCGAGGGCAACTCCTCGGCCCGTGAACTGCTCGCCAGCGGCGGACTCGAGGCGCTCAAGGCGAGCCCGATCGTGCCCAAGTTCGGTCAGTTGGCGGTGGTCGCGCTCGTGTGGTTCGTCATGCTCGTGTGGGTGCTGGGCGCCTGCCTGGTGGGTGGGCACAACTGGGCGCGTCACTGGCTGACCGCGACGGTCTTCGTCGGTGTCGTCGTGGCCGTGGTGAGCCTGATCAACCACCTGCCGACCTCGTTCGTGGTGGTGTCGGTGGTGCTGCTGGTGCTCGACGCGGCGCTGCTCTACTTCGTCTGGCACAAGGACTCCACTGCCTACATGCGCTCCTTCCGCAAGCCTCGCGCGAAGGACCTGAGCGCGGCCTGAGGGTCGTACGCGCTGCCGGACAGCGCCATTGCCAGCCCGGGCCGACGAATCGGCCCGGGCTTTTTCGTTGTCCGTCTTGACCCGTTGTCAGTGGGTGGAGGTAGCGTTCTCCTTGTTCGAACAAATGTTCGATGCTTGGCGATCAGGGGCCTCCCGAGAGGGGTCGTGATCGCCTGCTGGTGGGGTCGACGGAGCGTGAGGAGACGTGATGAGGCAATACGACGACCCTGTCGAGGTGCGCCGTGGGGCGAGCGAGGGACCGGACCAGTTCCTGTGGCGCGGGCGACTGTGGAAGGTGCGCGCCGTGATGGCCCACTGGGTGGAGACGGGCCCGTGGTGGCAGGCCGTGGCGGGGGAGGGTGCCCCGGCGGGCACCGACCTGCTCCGCGAGCGTGAGTTGTGGCGAGTCGAGGCAGGTCGCGGTGCGGGGCAGTGGGGGGTCTTCGACCTCTCCTTCGACTGGAGTGACGGCTGCTGGCAGCTCGTCGCGTGCGCGGACTGAGGTGGACACGATGAACCCCCACCTCCTGCCCGCCACGACTCACTCCTACCTGGCCAGGTCCGCGGAGTCCCTGCGCGAAGCGATCACGAGCACAGACGTCCCGACCCGCTATGCGTGCGCCCACGTGGCCGCTCTTCGGGCGACGGCCGCGCTGCTCGCAGCCCGGGCCAAGCCCACCGCGACGCAGCGCCGCCAGCGCAATGCGTGGGTGCTGCTCGCCCAGGTCTGCCCCGAGATGGGGGAGTGGGCGCGGTTCTTCGCGGCGGGGGCTGCCAAGCGAGCGGCTGCCGAGGCGGGGTCGACCCGGGTGGTCACGGAGCGTGAGGCGGATGACCTCGTCCGCGATGCAGACCGCTTCCTGGCCGTGGTGGAGCAGGCTCTGGGGCTGGTCCCCCACGCGCCCATCGAGCGGCGCCTCGTTGCGACCGGTCACTCCGGTGTCGCCTGACCCGTTCGTCCACCTCCATGTCTCCTCCGGCTACTCCCTCCAGTACGGCGCCTCGCACCCGCGCACGCTGGTCGAGCGCGCCGCGGACCTGGGGATGGACGCGCTGGCGCTGACGGACAGGGACGGCACCTACGGTGCGGTGAAGTTCGTTCAGGCATGCCGCTCGGCCGGGGTGCGCCCGGTGCTGGGTGTGGATCTCGCCGTGGAACCGGTGATCTCATCGCCACGGCTCCGTGCGCCCCAAGCGACGCCCACGCGCCGCAGCCCCGCGCGAGGAGGTGCCGTACGAGAGGTGGCGCCCGAGGTGGGCGGCACCCCCCGGGTGCGGTTCCTGGCCACGGGCCAGAAGGGGTGGGCCGCTGTGTGCCGGATGGTCTCGGCCACCCATCTGGCTGGAGAGCGTGGCCGGCCGGTGGCCACGCTCGACCTGCTGGAGCCCCAGCTGGCGAGTGGGGAGGTGCTGGTGATGGTGGGGCCTGACTCGGACGTCGGCACCCATGTCACGGCGGGGCGCCGGGATCTGGCCGAGGCCGCACTGGCCAGGTGGGCGCGGGCCGTTCCCCGGGAGAACCTCATCGTCGAGTTGGTCTCGCACCGGCTGCGAGGCGGTTACGGCCCCACGGGCGACTACGGCTGGGGTCCGGGGTCCTCTCAGCACGCAGCCCGGATGGCGCTGCTCGCTGCGCAGGCCCGGGTGACGACGGTGCTGACCAATGCGGTCCGCTACGCCGACAGGTGGGACGCCCCGACCGTGGACGTGCTTGACGCTGCCCGGCGTCTGGTGCCGCTCTCCTCGGCGCAGTTGAGGCACCGGGGCCCCGGGCAGGCACGGGGCAATGCGGAGGGGTTCCTCAAGTCCGGCAAGCAGATGCACGACATCGCCGAGGAGATCTGCCGTCTGGCGGGGTTCGGACAGGACGAGCCCCGCCGGCTGCTGGCGCGGACGCGGGCGGTGGCCGATCGTTGCGTGCTCGACCCGCGTGAGGACCTCGGCATCGGGGAGGTCCACTTTCCTGAGTTCGATCTGGGCGGCGGGGAGTGGGCTGACGCAGACACGGCGTTGAGAGTGCGCTGCGAGCGGGCGGTCGGGGGCCGCTACGGCAACGCTCCGCGGCAGGTCATCTGGAAGCGCCTTGACGACGAGCTCGCCACGATTCGCACTCTGGGCTTCGCCTCCTACTTCCTCACTGTCTCCGACGTGACGGATCTGATCGGATCGATGGGCATCCGCCGTGCCGCGCGCGGGTCGGGCGCCGGCAGCCTGGTCAACTACCTGCTCGGCGTCTCCGGGGTGGACCCGATCCGTCACGGCCTGCTGATGGAGCGGTTCCTCTCCCCGTTGCGCACGTCGTTGCCCGACATCGATGTGGACGTGGAGTCGGCCCGTCGCCCCGAGGTGTACGAGGCGATCCTCGATCGCTTCGGAGGGGAGCGGTGCGTGTGCGTGTCGATGATGGACACCTACCGCGTCCGGCACGCGGTGCGTGACGTGGGCGCGGCGCTGGGGCTTCCGCCCGGCGAGATCGACGCGATGGCCAAGTCGTTCCCCCACATCCGGGCGCGGGATGCCCGGGCAGCGATGCGCGACCTGCCCGAGCTGCGCTCCAGCGGTCTGGCAGACGGGCGCTTCGATCTCTTCTTCGACCTCGTCGAGCGGTTGGACGGACTCCCACGCCACATCGCCGTACACCCCTGCGGGGTGTTGCTCTCCGACGCCACGCTGCTGGACAGGACGCCGGTGGAGGCGTCGTACGTCGGCTACCCGATGAGCCAGTTCGACAAGGACGACGTGGAGGAGTTGGGCCTGCTCAAGCTCGATGTCCTCGGCATCCGGATGCAGTCGGCGATGGCGCACGCCGTCGCCGAGGTTGCTCGTGTCGACGGCGTCGAGATCGATCTGGACGACGAGGCACAGGTGCCCTTCGACGACGCTGAGACCTACGACCTGATCTCCAGTGCCCAGACGCTCGGCGTCTTCCAGATCGAGTCACCCGGTCAGCGCGAGCTGGTCGGCAAGTCCGGCATCGACGACTTCGGCGACATCATCACCGACATCTCGCTGTTTCGGCCGGGCCCGGTCAAGAGCGACATGATCACCCCCTACCTGGAGGCCAAACAGGGGTGGAAGATGCCCCACTACCTGCATCCCGATCTCCGGCCGATCCTCGCCCAGACCCACGGGGTCGTCGTCTTCCACGAGCAGGTCATCGAGATCATCGCCCAGTTCGCGGGGGTCTCCTTCGCTCAGGGCGACGAGAAGCGGCGAGCCCTGGGCGACGTCGAGGGCATGGCACAGACCAAGCTGTGGTTCTTCCCCCGAGCCCTGGGCCGCGGCTACGACCTGCCGCTGGTGGAGCGGATCTGGTCGGTGCTGGAGGCATTCGCCTCGTTCGGGTTCTGCAAGGCCCACGCGGCGGCCTTCGCGTTGCCCACCTACCAATCGGCTTGGCTCAAGACGCATTGGCCCGCCCACTTCCTGGCCGGGGTGCTCACCCACGACCCTGGGATGTACCCCAAACGACTCATCCTCGAGGACGCCCGCCGGTTCGGGGTGCTGGTGCGTGGTCTCGACGTCAACGCCTCGGGTGCGACGTACGCGGTCGAACGGCTCGACGGTACCGACGCCCACGCCATCAGGCTCGCGTTGTCGGAGGTGAAGGGGATCAGCGCGGCCGAGGTCGCTCGCATCGTCACCGCCCGCGGGGACGATGCGAGCGCGGTGCCGTACGTCTCGCTGTCGGACTTCTTCGCCCGAGCCCACGTCTCTCGCCCCGTGCTCGAGCGATTGGTGCTGGCGGGTGCGTTCGACTCCCTCTACGGCATCGGCGACGCGGGGAGCACTGTCTCCCGGCGCGGACAGGTGACCCGGCGAGACCTGCTGCTCCAGGTGTCCGAGCTGGACCGGCACGCCCGCTCCCTCGCCCGGGCTGCGCGCGGGCGAGGGCTGGCGGCTCGGCGAGTGGCGACTCCTGCGATCCGCCGCGCGGCGGAGGCGGGGGTGCGCAACAGCTCTGACCCGACGGTGCGTGCGACGACGGATCCGGCGGGTGGGAGTCCGGCACGTCAGGGAGTCTGGGCGCGGACTGCGGCGCAGTCGCGTGCCAGCACTCCGCCGCCGGAGGCCGACTCCGTCCAGTTGACGCTGCGACTTGGCGACGAGCCTGGCGAGGAGGAGATCGGCACCGGCCTGCCGGAGATGAGCACCCATGAGCGGATGCAGGCAGAGTTGGAGATCCTCGGCCTCGACGTCAGCCAGCATGCACTCACCCCGTACGCGGAGTTCCTTGAAGCGCTGAGGACCACATGCAGCTCCGAGTTGCTGCGTCGGCGCTCACGCAGCGATCTGCTGGTGGCGGGCGTCAAGGTCGCCACCCAGACCCCGCCGGTCCGTTCCGGCCGGCGCGTCATCTTCCTGACCCTTGACGACGGCACCGGCCCGGTGGACGCCACCTTCTTCGACGACGCCCAGGGGCCACACGCAGCCACTGTCTTCGGGTCGTGGCTGCTGCTGGTGCGCGGCGAGTTGCGTCGTACGGGCCGCCGAGGGGTCTCGCTGCGTGCCACGGGCGCGTGGGACCTGCCGGGCCTGTACGCGCTCTGGCGAGACGCGCCCGATTCTGGCGAGGGCCTCGCGCGGGTGCTCGCGGCGATCGAGCAGCGCCCCGAGCCCGGTCCCGAACCCCAGGGGCGGCGGGTGTTGGTGCACAGCAGCGGCTTCCGCATGTCCCCGTACGCCGACGTTCGCCCCGCGGGGGAGCCCGCGCGGGACGTGGCGCGTCACTTGTGGCACCGCAGCCCGGGGAGTCCGGGATGAGTACCCCGACACACGTTCCGTCCGAGGGCGTCGCGCGCGTCCTGTCGGGGTGGCACGCCCTAGGGTGGGGTGCATGTCGGGTCCTACAGCCAGTGAGCGCCGCCAGTCCGTCCGCACCGGTGTGGTGTGGGACGCGGTCAAGGCGGCACTGGCCGATGCTGTCGACCGCGACTCCGGTGGCGCGCGCATCATCGACATCGGTGGTGGCACCGGTGGATTCGCCGTGCCGTTGGCCGAGCTCGGCCACCACGTCCAGGTCATCGACCCCAGCCCCGATGCGCTGGCGGCGCTGGACCGGCGTGCCGCCGAGAAGGGAGTCTCCGACCGGGTCACCGGGCAGCAGGGCGACCTCTCCGACTTGGCGGCGTTGGGTGCCGAGGCCGACATGGTGCTGTGTCACGGCGTCCTCGAGGTGGTCGGTGACCCGCTGGCTGGGCTGGCTGCCCTCGCTGGCGTGTTGCGCCCCGGAGGGACGCTCAGCCTGCTCGTCGGGCAGCGGCACGCGGCCGTTGTGGCGCGGGCGATGGCTGGCCACTTCGCCGCGGCACGCGAGTTGCTCGACGACCCCACCGCGGGACGTGGCGGGCGCCGATTCACCCTCGGCGAGGTCAACGACCTGCTTGCGGGGGCTGGCCTGGAGGTTGCCTCGGTGCGGGGTGTGCGCATCTTCGCCGACCTCGTCCCGGGCTCGCTGCTCGACCTCGAGCCCGGTGCCACATCGGCGTTGGTCGATCTCGAGCGGACGGTGGCGACCCGTCCTGAGTACCTCCCCCTGGCTGCCCAGTTGCACGTCCTCGCGCGTCGCTGAGTCGCGACGCCCTTGCTCCGGGGGGCTGCGGTGAGCAGCACCCCGATCCTGCACGTCGACATGGACGCCTTCTATGCGTCGGTGGCGATTCGCGACCGCCCCGACCTGCACGACGTGCCGGTGATCGTGGGTGGCGGGGCGCGCAGCGTCGTACTCTCGGCCAACTACCCAGCCCGGCAGCTCGGGATCCGCTCGGCCCAGCCCATGACGCGGGCGCGACGGATGTGCCCGCAGGCGGTGGTGATCGCGCCCGACTTCGAGACCTTCGCCTCGGTGTCGGCCTCGGTGATGGAGGTCTTCCGGCTGGTGACGCCGCTGGTCGAAGCGATCTCGCTGGACGAGGCGTTCCTCGATGTACGGGGGGCCGCCACACGGTTGGGCACGCCGGCCCAGATCGCCGAGCAGGTGCGCGCCCGAATCCACGATGAGCAGCGGATCACCTGCTCGGTCGGGGTGGCGGCCACCGCCACAGTCGCCAAGATCGCGTCGCGGCGCGCCAAGCCCGACGGAGTGGTTCTCGTCGAGCCGCAGGAGGTCACCACGTTCCTGCATCCGCTGGAGGTGGGGGAGTTGTGGGGTGTGGGGGACAAGACCGAGGCTCTGCTGCACCGGCTCGGTCTGCACACGGTGGGCGACCTGGCCCACACGCCCCGTCGCACGCTCCAACGCGCGCTCGGTGACGCCGCCGGCGGTCACCTGCACGATCTTGCGTGGGGCGTGGATCGTCGCGAGGTGACCCCGAGGTCGGGACCGTACGCACCCGAGCGGTCGATGGGCGCCGACGAGACGTTCTCCCAGGACACGGATGATCGTGACGTGATCGTGCGTGAACTGCTCCGCCTGAGTGCCAAGGTGGCAGCGCGGATGCGTACGGCCGAGGTGGCGGGGCGGACGGTGACGATCCGGATCCGCTTCGCGGACTTCACCACGATCACGCGCACCAGGACCATGGGGGAGGCCACCGATGTCACCCTTGAGATCCATCGCACCGCAGTCCGTCTCTATGACGCGCTCGGGCTGCAGCGTGCCCGGATCCGGCTGGTGGGTGTCCGGGTGGAGGGCCTCGTCCCGTGCGGGCAGGTCCAGCGCCAGCTCGTGCTGGGGGAGCGGGAGCAGGGCTGGTCGGAGGCGGACCGTGCCGTGGACAGGGCCGCGCGCCGCTTCGGTTCCCATGCCGTACGCCCCGCAAGCCTGGTGCGCTGAGCGTCATACGAACCCGCCTGCGCGCGCCAGCCGTCATACGAACCCGCCTGCGCGCGCCAGCCGTCATACAAAGGGGCACTTATACGTACGGGTCTGTATGACGCGGGGCCGGGGGTGGCGGGTTTGTATGACGCCGCCCTCCAGGAGGCTCGACGAAGCGAGGATGGGCAAAAAATCAGGGTCCGGCCTTCCCATCTGGCATGGCGTGCCTAGACTTGAACTGTCACGTCGTTCGGAGCCGGAGGAGGAGCCGTGCCGCTGTCTGAGGAAGAGCTTCGCCTCCTTGAGCAGATGGAGCGCGCGCTCGTCGAGGAGGACCCCAAGTTCGCCTCCGCGTTGCGCGGCACCACGCCGACGCGTCTGGCCCGTCGCCGCATCGTGCTCGGCGTCGCTCTGCTCGTCGCCGGGATCGCCCTTCTCGTGGGCGCCGTGCTGCTGAGCCAGCCTGTGCTCGGGGTCGTGGGATTCGTCGTGATGCTCGGTGGCGGCGCGGTTGCCATCACCGCCGTGTCGGCACCCCGATCCGTTCCCTCGCCCGAGGTACGCCAGAGCGGTCACGCCGGCTTCGGCGTGGTCGACGGCAGCAAGTCGTCGCGTCGAGTGCGCCGCACCCGCTCACAACACTCCTTCATGGAGCGCGTCGAGGAGCGGTGGCGTCACCGCCGCGAGCGCGGTTACTGAACCTTTCGCATCACCGGGCCTTCGCCCGCTCAGCGTGTCCACTCAGTGCGACCGCTCCGCAGAAGCTCAATGCCATCCGCTCCGCGGAGGCTCAGTGCGACCGCTCCGCGGAGGCGGAGACCCGTACGGGACCCCGCTGGGCGGTCCTCTCTCGGCGGAACACCGAGCGTGGCCACCACCGGGCACGCCGCTCGGCACGCGGGGTGACACCTGCGCTCAGCGCTGCGGTGACGACATCCAGATCCTTGGAGTGGGGCGTGTCCTGCTGCGTCGCGGCGTAGCGCTGCACCTCCACGGCCTGGCGAAGACGATCCAACGCTGCGGCGGCCTCCGGGGCGTGGGCGCGGCCACGCTGCGGACGCTCGCGGCGCCGCGCGCGGGCGACGGGCTGGGCCAGATGGGACTCGAGGACTCCCGCCACGTACGCGGGGGATCGTCCCTCGGGCCACTTCAGGCCGAGGTCCAGAGCGTGCGCGCGCAACTCTGACCACGCTGCCTCCGCGTCTCCAGCGTGGCGGCGCCGGCGCTGACCAGCGCGCCAGCCCCGGGGGAGGAGGGCCACGGCGACGAGTACCAGAACGCCTGCGGCGCCAGCAGCGATCCACCGGAGCCAGGCGGCCCACACGCCCTCCTCGTCGGACGAGGAGTCAGTGTCGGCAGCGGGGTCGTTGCCGGGGTTGCGATCGGGGAGGTCTTCGGTCGGCCCGGCGGAGGTCGGCGCGGGCACCGTCGTCGGGGCAGCCGTCAGCGTGGCCGTGGTGTAGTCGGGGACGGATTCGGCCCGGGCAGAGGGAGTGGGCTCGAACCGGACCCAGCCTGCGTCGGGGAAGTAGAGCTCCGGCCACGCGTGCATGTCCCACGCGGAGTATCGCCACGAGCGCGGCCCCGTCCGCTCCGGTTCGAGGAAGCCGATGGCCACCCGGGCGGGGATGTCGAGCGTCCGCGCCATGATCGCCATCGACGCGGCGAATTGTTCGCAGTACCCCACCCGTCCATGCTCCTCGTCGAGGAAGGTCACGAGGTCGCTCTCGTGTCCCGACTGGTCTGCGGCGCGCAGGTCGTAGATGAACCCGCCGTCCTGGCGGAACCACTGCTGCAACCGTTGGGCCTTCTGGAAGCGGGTCGGCATGTCGGCCGTGACCTCGTTGGCCAGCTCGCGGACTGAGTTCGGCACCGAGGAGGGCACCTCGAGAAAGATCGGCCGCACCATGTTGCGCGCCGACGTCGTGGCATTCAGCTTCTCGGGATCGAGGTCGAGTCGCACCCCGGTGTAGGAGTAGTTGAGAGTGGCGGTCGTCTCGTCCTCGTCGGCACTCAACACGTCGCGCGTCGAGACGTCGTACAGCCATCCGGACCCGGCGCTGATGCTGCTGGTCTGGTCGGCGACGGGGAGCCAGCGGGAGGAGAAGAGGTCGGTGATCGAGACCTGGTAGTCGGTCTCCGCGCGGGGCACGGCATCGGCCACGCCGTCGAGCGGGGGCATTGCCCCTGTGGCGGCCTGCTCCGGGGGGATGGACCGGTCGCCGGGGCGCCACGCGCCTTCCGCGAAGCGGGTGAGCACCGACAGCCGCAGGTACGTCGGGGCGACGCCGTCGGAGCCGCGGATGTCCATCAGCGGCACGTCGTCAGGGCGAACGAGGTCCCGGCGCAGGTCCGCGACGGGGTTGTGGACGCTCACCTTGCCGGCGCCCGTGCCCGGGCCGGAGAAGAACGACAGTTCGGGCGAGGGCAGCGCCGAGGGAACGAGCAGGGCCGCCCCGACGGCGACCGCGCCGATCGCCGCGGCCACCCGGGTGGTGGCCTCGTGGTTGGCGCCGTAACGGCCCGCCCCCTCGCCACGGACGCGGCCCCACTCCCCGATCTGGAGGGTGTGCTGGACGTAGAGCGTGGCCACGTACAGGCTCGCCGTGAGCACGAACGACCACCAGGGCACGGCGCCCGAGGTGATCGACGCCGGCACCACGTACGCGACGAGGAGCACGACGCCGGCCGCCGCGGCGGCACGGAAGCGCCCCACGAGGTTCTCCACGAGCCACATGACCGCGAGCGCTCCCGCCAGCAGCAGGGGAGTGACGGGGGGTTGGTCGGCGCCGATGGGCGCGGCATAGCGCCGGGCCGTTTCCAGGCCGTCGGCCCAGGCAGCGGTGGCGAGGGCACGCGCGGTGGCGTCCGGCACCAGCGAGCCGGTCGTCTGTGCGAACCAGATCCAGCCCAGCGCGATCGCCTGCGCGGCCGCCACGGCCAGCGCGGGGACGCCCCGCCAGCGCAGCGCGGCTCCGGCCATCAGGACGGGTACGCCGAAGATCAGGCTCGCCATCGAGACGCGCCCGAAGCCTTCGGTCAGCACGTACCAGCCCACCGTGCCCGCCCATGCGGTCACGGTCGCGAGGAGTGAGAGCCAGATCCAGGCACGCGCGTGCGCGTTCGTCGGGCTCATCGCACGCCCACTCGTTGCGTCGCCGGTCGCGCCAGCGCGCGCCAACTCGACTCGATGCGGTCGTTGGCCCCGTGCCTGACGGCGCGGAGGCCGGCAGCGGCGAGCACTGGCGACGGCGGGGAGTCGGGTCGCGGGGCCGCGAACCAACTCTCGACGTCGAGTTCCACGGCGACCGAGTCGACCCCGTGCTGCGCGAGGCGTCCGAGGAACCGTGCGTCCGTCTCCTCGACGGCCCCCAGTACGGCGATGACGAGGCCACCTTGGCCAGGCTCGCCCAGCCAGCGGGTTTCCGGGTGAGGGTGCGGGGTCGTGGTGATCACGGCCAGCTCTTCCAGCAGCGCCTGGGTGGAGGCCGCGACGTCAAGGGAGTGCCAGTCGTGGGCCGCGTCGCCGCCGGTGGCGCTGACCAGGCGGACGGAGAAGCCGCGCTGGCTCAGATGGACGGCGACCGAGGCGGCGAACGACACCGCCGTCTCCAGCGTGCCGGTCGCACCCCGGCCGCGGTGGGCGCAGGCGCGGTTGTCCAGGTAGACCGTCGCACGCGACTGCCACGGCTGTTCCTCGCGACGCACCATGAGCTCGCCCATGCGGGCGGAGCTGCGCCAGTGCACACGCCGCAGATCGTCGCCACGGCGGTACTCGCGCACCGTGACGTCCTCGGCGCTGCCGCTGGCAAACGCCCGCGGCCGGTTGTCGCCCACCCCGCTGCGGGATCCGCCGAGCGCGAGCGGTGGCAGGGCCACCACACGGGGCGTCACGGTGAGCCAGTCGGAGTGACGGAACCAGCGCGGCACCTCGACCAACCCGAAGGGGTCCGTGACGCGCAGCAGCAGCGGGCCCACCTCGTGCCGCCCCCGCACGTCGCTGCGCACCGTGTAGCGCGCCGTGCGGTGCCCGTCATGGGGGAGCGCCTCCAGCACGAAGCGCGGGCGGGTCCCCAACGCGTGCGGGACCTGCTCCTCGAGCAGCAGTACCCCGGTCGGGGTCCGAGCGGTGTTGGTGACGGTGAGTTCGACGGTGCTGGGCTGACCGACGCCCACCACGGGGGGAGTCATGGCTCGCTGCAGGACGAGCTCGTGGCGCGCGCGGGCGACCCAGAACACGCTGAGCAGCACCAGCACGACGAGCAGCACGCCGACCCGTACGACGGTGTCCTGGCCGGTGATGAAGGCGGCGACGATCACGGTGATGCCCCCGGCGAGGAAGGCGCGCCCGCGCACTGTCAGCGAGGCCAAGGCGAGGCGCATGACGTCAGTCCTGTGGGACCTCGACGGCGTCGACGACGCTGTCGAGGATGTCCTCGGTGCTGCGCCCACCCATCGTTGCCTCCACGGTCGGCAGGAGTCGGTGGGCGAGCACGGGGCGGGCAATGGCGCCCAGATCGTCGGGCAGTACGTACTCCCGGCCCTTCATGGCCGCGACCGCCTTGGCTGCGCGGACGAGGTGGAGCGTCGCACGCGGCGAAGCACCCAGGTGCAGGTCGGCGTGGTCACGGGTCGCGCGGGCGAGCGCGACCGCGTAGCGCTGCACAGCCGTCGACACGTGGACCCGGCCTACGATCTCGACGATCTTGCGGATCTCGGCCGAGTCGGTCACCGCCTCCAGGTCGTCGAGCGGGTTGCTGGCCGTGTGGTGGTCGAGCATGGCGATCTCTGCAGACTCGACCGGGTAGCCGACCGACAGACGTGCCATGAAGCGATCGCGTTGGGCCTCGGGGAGCGCGTAGGTGCCCTCCATCTCGATGGGGTTCTGCGTCGCGATCACCATGAAGGGCGTCTCGAGTTGGTACGTCACGTTGTCGACGGTGACCTGACGCTCCTCCATGCACTCGAGCATCGCGGACTGCGTCTTGGGTGAGGCCCGGTTGATCTCGTCCCCGACGACGATGTTGGCGAAGATGCCACCCGGCCGGAACTCGAACTCGCGCGTGTCCTGGTTAAACACCGACACCCCGGTGACGTCCGAGGGGAGCAGGTCGGGGGTGAACTGGATGCGGCGCACCGTCGAGTCGATGCTGCGTGCGAGCGCCTTGCTGAGCTGGGTCTTGCCGACCCCGGGCACGTCCTCGAGGAGGAGGTGGCCTTCGGCGAGCAGGACGACGAGAGCGGCGTCGAGGACGTCCGGCTTGCCCTCGATCACCTTGCCGATGTTGGCGCGCACCGCTTGGGTGACGCGGATGACCTCGTCGAGTCCACTCAGCTGGGCCTCACTCACCACTTGCTCCCCGTAGGTCCTGCCGGGAGCGTGTGTGTCCCCGGTCACTGGGTCCACGCTAGGCGCTCTGTGCAAGGCGGCGCGACCCAGCCCCGCAGTGGAGTGTGATCACCGGTGCTGTCGGCCGTGTGGAGCGTGGGTGGGGAATCGCTCGGCGCCCCACTCGCGCACCACGGCCGCGGGGCGTATCTCCACGATTCCCCACCACTCGCTCCACTTCGCTCCACCGGGGCCTTGCGTGGCGACCCCTCGCGTCGGTCCCAGGGGTGCCTCGGCGGGGCTTCCTGGCGCTCTGACCTGCGCAGATGCGTTGATCGGCGCCCGTACGCGGGTCGCGGACGGCGATCGGGCGCCTGGCCTGCCGTGCCCTGCCCGCCCGGCCCGAACCCCTGCGAACTCCCGCGGCAACACGCGTGAATTTGATTGACGGTGGAGCAATGTGGAGTAAGGTGGGGGAAAGTGGGGCAGCAGGGTCGATCTGACCACCGTGGAGCTGGGAGGTGCCGATGTTCTTCGGCACGTACACGCCCAAGCTCGACGAGAAAGGTCGGCTCTTCCTCCCCGCAAAGTTCAGGGACCAGCTGACGGAGGGACTCGTGGTGACTCGAGGACAGGAGCGATGCCTCACCGTCTGGTCACTGGAGGACTTCGGTCGGCTCACCGATCGGCTCCGCGAGGCGCCGGTCACCAACAAGGGGACTCGTGACTACGTCCGCATGCTCTTCGCGGCGGCGTCGCAGGAGACCCCGGACAAGCAGGGGCGGATCAACATTCCCGCCCCGCTGCGCGAGTACGCCTCGCTCAGCAAGGAAGTGGTCGTCATCGGCTCGATGAACCGGATCGAGATCTGGGACCCGACCGCGTGGAACGCCTACTCCGAGGAGCAGGAGCAGAAGTTCTCGGAGCTCAGCGACGAGGTCTTCCCAGGGATCTGAGATCCCGCCGCACAGCCACAACACAAGAACTGATCGACGTACGGCGTACCGCCAGGTCTCGTGCCCGCTCTCCGCATGCCGTCTGGGGTCACTTCCCCGGCACCAGAAGGCCTTCCCGATGTCGGGAGCGGGCAGGGACCTGACAGTACGCACCGTCGATCACCACACGGGGAAAGTCAGGCCCTGTGCATCCGTACACCGCTCACACCGTGGGCACGCAGTCAGTGGGGTCGAACCGATGAGCAGCATTCGTCCGATGGGGCACAGCGCGCAGGCCGCGCCGCCCCGCGTGCGCGACCAGGTCCGCGAGGCCATGATGTTGCTCGGATTCTCCGCCGCCACGTCCGTCGCCCTGGCCTCAGGACTCGTCCTGCTGGCCCGCCTGGGCGGGCAGGGCTGAGATGGCCGCCCCCTCCCACGCACCCGTGCTGCTCGACCGGTGCGTCGAACTGCTCGCGCCAGCACTCGCGGCCGATGGCTCGGTGATGGTCGACTGCACCCTCGGCCTCGGCGGGCACAGCGAGGCCGTCCTGGAGCGGATTCCGACCGCGCGCGTCGTCGGCATCGACCGCGACCCCCAGGCCCTGCGCATGGCGGGGGAGCGGCTGGCGCGCTTCGGCGACCGCTTCAGGGGCGTACACGCCGTCTATGACGAGATCGCGGAGGTGGTGGCCGGGCTGGGGCGCGATCACGTTGACGCGGTCCTGTTCGACCTCGGGGTCTCGTCGATGCAGCTCGACGTCCGCGAGCGCGGCTTCGCCTATGCGGAGGACGCTC
This sequence comes from Actinomycetes bacterium, assembly GCA_023460975.1. Classification (GTDB taxonomy): domain Bacteria; phylum Actinomycetota; class Actinomycetes; order Propionibacteriales; family Nocardioidaceae; genus Nocardioides. The sequence continues at coordinate 20,624 of JAEWOG010000099.1, read as the reverse complement.
CGCTCGACATGCGCATGAACCCGACGGCAGGCCTCACTGCAGCCGACGTCCTCAACTCCTACGACGAGGCCGACCTCGTACGGATCCTGCGTGACTACGGCGAGGAGAAGTTTGCTCGCAAGATCGCGCGGGCTCTGGTCCGCCAGCGCGAGCGGGAGCCGTTCACGACCAGTGCGGCACTGGTGGAGCTGCTCTACGCGGAGATCCCAGCACCAGCGCGCCGGACCGGTGGACACCCGGCCAAGCGCACCTTCCAGGCGCTGCGGATGGAGGTCAACGACGAGCTGGCGGTGTTGCGACGCGCGATCCCCGCCTCGCTGGACGTCGTGCGCGTCGGTGGTCGCGTGGTCGTGGAGTCGTACCACTCGTTGGAGGACCGCCTGGTCAAGCGGGCCTTCACGGAGGTCACCCGCCTCGACGTGCCGCCGGACCTTCCGTTCGTGCCCGAGGGCGCCGAGCCGCCGTTTCGCGCGGTGACACGCGGCGCCGAGAAGGCCGACGCGACCGAGACCGAACACAACCCCCGAGCCGCCTCCGTACGTCTGCGCGCCGTCGAGCGCGTGCTTCCCCTTCCCCGAGGAGCCGTCAGATGAGCAGTCCCGCCCAGCGCCTGCGTGTCCGCGTGCCGCACATCGCCCAGGAGGCGGTGGATCGCGCGAGGCTGCGCGTGGTGCCCCGGGTGCGCCGTGCGAAGGCGCCCAAGGTGCCGTTCATCGCGCTGGTCTCGCTCGTCCTGGTCGTGGGCGTGGTGGGGCTGCTCATGTTCAACACCTCGCTGGCGCAGGCGACCTTCACGTCCTCGGCGTTGGAGGACCAGGCCGATGCCCTCGCGGCGCGGGAGGAGACGCTCCAGCGCGAGCTCGAGGGCCTGCGCAACTCCCAGCGTGTGGCCGAGCAGGCCCAGGCGATGGGCATGGTCATCCCGGCGGCGCCGACCTTCCTGCACCTGGCGGACGGTTCGGTGGTGGGTCCGGCCACCCCCGCGGTGCGCGATCAGGCGCTGGCACTCGACCCTGCCCCGGCGATCAAGCCGGCCGAGCTCGAGCCGGAGCGCTCCGTGGTCACCGTCGAGGCTCCTCCGGCCGACCCTGCCGCAGCCGCCGACACCTCGGGCCGCAAGAACAAGAAGAACAAGCCCCGAGGGTGACGGCGAGGCAGCCCGGCACGGGCGCAGCCATCTAGTAGAACCGACCAGACAGGCAACGGACGTGACGTGTGGATCACGTCCACAGCAGGACGGAGTTCGCGGTGTCTCCCACGCGCAGTTCTGAGGGTCCCTCGCGGCCCTCGGCGAAGGGCGGATTCGCGCGCGGGCGACCGGTGTTCCGGTTGCGCATGGGCTTCATCATCATCGCGATGGTGCTCTCGTTCTTCGGCGCTCGCCTGATCCAGCTCCAGGGGGTGGACCCCCAGTCGTACGCCTCCTTGGCGGCGCAGGAGGGTGCCGCGGAGATGGACCTCCCGGCCGCGCGCGGTGACATCGTCGACCGCAACGGCGCGGCGCTGGCCGACTCCGTGACCGGGCGCATGGTCATCGCCGACCCGAGCCTCACCGCCGACGACGCGACGGCGCTGGCGACGCTGCTCTCGGATCGACTCGACCTTGACTACGCCTCGACCCTGGACCGGCTGCGCGGCCGCAAGGAGGGCAGCCGCTTCGAGTACGTGGCTCGGCGGGTGCCGGCGACGCTGGCCACCGACACTCTGGCCGAGGTGCGCGACGCGGGCTACCAGGGCATCACGCTCGAGGACGACCCGATCCGCGACTACCCCGGTGGGGACGTGGGGGCCAACCTCGTGGGCTTCGTGGGGACCGACGGTCCGCTCGCCGGGTTCGAGCTCACCTTCGACAAGCTCCTCGCGGGCAAGGACGGCAAGGCGACCTGGCGCTCCACCTCCAGCAAGGGAGTGCGCATCCCGCTGGCCGACAGCACGCTGCGGGAGCCCCAGCATGGTCAGACGCTGCGCCTGACGATCGACCGTGACCTGCAGTGGTTCACCCAGAAGGTCATCTCGCAGACGCTGCAGCAGTACCGCGCCGAGAGCGCCTCCGCGATCGTCTTGGACACCCGCACCGGCGAGATCCTCGCGCTCGCGGACGCACCGACGTTCGACGCCAACGACCCGACCAACGCCGACAGTGACGACCTCGGGGCGCGCTCCATCAGCGACGTGTACGAGCCGGGCTCGGTCGCGAAGGTGCTCACCGCGTCCGCTCTGATCGATGCGGGCAAGTCCTTCCCGCGCCAGAAGTTCAAGGTGCCGGGGATCCTGCACCGCCAGGACCGTCCGATCGGCGACTGGTTCGACCACGACACGATCCGGCTGACGCTGGCCGGGATCATCGCGAAGTCGTCCAACATCGGCACCGTGCTCGCGGCCGACGCGTTCACCCCGCAACAGCTGGTCGACTACCTGCGCAAGTTCGGACTCGGCTCCCGCACCAACATCGGGGTGCGCGGAGAGACGGCCGGCATCCTGACGCCCGGTGACGTGATGACCTCGCAGACCAAGGACCGTGTGACCTTCGGCCAGTCGATGTCGGTCAACGTGGTTCAGATGGCCTCGGCGGTGGCGACCATCGCCAACGACGGTGTGCGCGTCTCGCCGAGCATCATCCAGGGCCAGGCCGTCACCGACGAGGGCGTCACGGTGGGCACCGACGTGGCCACCCGCTCCCGCGTCATCAGCGCCAAGGCGGCCAAGGCCACCGCGCGGATGATGGAGCGCGTGGTCGACCCGGAGGCCGGTGTCGCACCGCGGGCTCAGGTGGAGGGCTACCTCGTCGCGGGCAAGACCGGTACGGCACAGCGCGTCGCCGCGGACGGCAGCGGGTACGACGGCAGCACGAGCGTCTCGTTCGCGGGGTTTGCCCCCGCGGACGACCCGCGGTTCGTCGTGTACGTGGTGGTCCACGACCCCCAGGGCGAGGCCGGCGGTGGTTCGGTCGGCGGTCCCGCGTTCTCCCGGATCATGGGTCAGGCGCTGAGCCGGTACGGCGTCCCGCAGACCGGCGGCAAGCCGTCGCGACTCCCGGTGGAGTGGTGAACGCCGCGGGGCTGACAGGCGCGAACGGCGGCACTGACGGTGGGGGATACGCTCACCAGATGCCCGCCTCGCTCCGACCCGTTCACGCTCCCGTGACCTCCGCCGCGGCGTTGGCGCAGTGGTTGGCCGGGCGTGCAGACCTCACCAGTGCGGGCGATCTGGACGTGGCGATCTCGGGCATCACCCTCAGCACCGAGCGCGTGTGTCCGGGTGACCTGTACGCCGCGTTGCCCGGGGCCCGGGCGCACGGCGCTGACTTCGCGGCCACGGCGCTGGAGCGCGGCGCGGTCGCCGTGCTGACGGATGCAGAGGGCGCCGCGCGGCTGGAGGCCGGCACGCCGGCACTGATCGTCGACGCCCCCCGCACGCACCTGGGTGCGCTGTCCGCGAGGGTGTACGGCGACCCGACCTCGCAGATGAGTGTCCTCGGGGTCACGGGCACCCAGGGCAAGACCACGACGACGCGCCTCCTGTCGGAGGCGCTGCACGGACGCGGTGTCCCGGTCGGGGTCATCGGCACGGTGGGCACCCGCGTGCTCGGCGAGGAGGTACGTACCTCGCTCACCACCCCGGAGGCACCTGACCTGCAGGGACTGTTCGCGTCGATGGTGGAGGCCGGAGTCGAGGTGTGCGCGATGGAGGTCTCCTCGCACGCGCTGGTCCTCGGCCGCGTCGACGGAGTCCGCTTCGATGTGGCGACCTTCCTCAACCTGGGGCGCGACCACCTCGACTTCCATGCCGACATCGACGACTACTTCGCGGCCAAGGCGTCCCTGTTCACGCCCGAGCGGGCCCGCGTGGGGGTGGCGAATGCCGACGACGAGTTCGGCCGCCGGCTCGCCGCGCAGGCCCCGATCGAGATGCACACCTACGCGCTCCACGATGACCGAGCTGACTGGCGGGTCCAGGACGTTGCGCTGGATGCCCTCGGATCGCGGTGCGTGGTGCGGGGGCCCGATTCCCAACGCTTCGACCTCACGCTGCACCTGCCGGGCGAGTTCAACGTCTCCAACGCGCTGGCGGCGCTCGCCACGGCCGCTCTGGGTGGGCTCGATCCCGCCGAGGTCGCCGCGGGCATGGCCGGGGTCGGCGGGGTGCCGGGCCGTCTCGAGCGGGTCGATGCCGGTCAGGACTTCGCGGTCGTCGTCGACTACGCGCACAAGCCGGACGCCGTACGCGCCGTGCTCGAGTCCCTGCGCCCGCTGACCGACGGGCAGTTGATCGTGGTGATCGGTGCGGGGGGCGACCGCGACCCGGGCAAACGGGTGCTGATGGGGGCGGAGGCCGCGCGAGTGGCCGACCTGCTCGTCGTGACCGACGACAACCCCCGCACGGAGGATCCCGCTGCCATCCGGGCCGAGGTGCTGCGCGGCACCAGCGGTGGGTCCGCGCGGGTGGTGGAGGTCGGGGACCGTCGCGAGGCCATCGCTGAAGCCGTACGGGCCGCCCGCCCCGGGGACGTGGTCCTGATCGCGGGCAAGGGGCATGAGAGCGGTCAGGAGATCGCCGGAGTGGTCCACCCCTTCGACGACCGAGTCGTCGCACGCGAGGAGTTGGCAGCGCTGTGATCCGGATGAGTCTGAGCCAGATCGCCGAGGTGGTCGGCGGCGTCGCCCACGGTGAGGCGGTCGTCTCGGCGCCGGCGTTCGTGGACACCCGGGCTCCCGAGGTCGGGGGTCTCTTCGTGGCCGTCCTCGGCGAGCGGGTGGACGGGCACGACTTCGTGCCCCAGGCGCTGGCCGGGGGCGCGGCGGCGGTGCTGGGCTCGCGGCCCACCGAGGCCCCGACCGTGGTGGTCTCCGATGTCATCGAGGCGCTCGGGCTGCTCGCGCGCCACGTCCGCGACGCGGTCGCGGGCATGTCCGTGCTGGCCGTCACGGGATCGCAGGGCAAGACCGGTGTGAAGGACTACCTCGCCGCGATCCTGCGGGGTGCGGGGGAGACGGTCGCCACATCAGGCAACCACAACAACGAGTTGGGCGTCCCACTCACCGTGCTGCGCGTGAGTGAGTCGACCCGTTATCTCGTGGTGGAGATGGGTGCGCGCGGCGTCGGGCACATCTCGTACCTGTGCAACATCGCGCGCCCCGACGTGGCGGCGGTGCTCAACGTGGGCACCGCGCACATCGGGGAGTTCGGGGATCGCGACACCATCGCGCTGGCGAAGGGCGAGATCATCGAGGCCCTCCCTGCGGGGGGCACTGCGGTCCTCAACGCTGCCGACCCGTACGTGGCGGCCATGGCCCCGCGGACGTCCGCCGCCGTGGTCACCTTCGGTGCCGGTGGTGACGTGGTCGGTGAGGACGTCGCACACGCGGGGGAGGGCCGTTACGCCTTCACCTTGTCCGCCCCCGACGGGCGCGCCCCCGTACGTCTGCTCCAGCGCGGTGCCCACCAGGTCGACAACGCGCTGGCGGCCGCCGCGATGGCTGCCGCCGTCGGCGTCGGTGTGGCCGAGGCGGCCGAGCGTCTCAGCGCGGCACAGGCCAGCAGCCGTTGGCGCATGGAGGTCCACGAGCGTGCCGACGGCATGGTGGTGGTCAACGACGCCTACAACGCCAACCCTGACTCGACGATCGCCGCCCTCGTCGCGCTCGCCGACATGGGCCCTGCGCCCCGGCGTACGGTCGCGGTGCTGGGGGAGATGTACGAGCTCGGGCCGGACGAGGTGTCCGGGCACCGCCGCGTCGGCGAGCGCGCCGCCCAGCTGGGCATCGACGTGCTGGTGTGCGTGGGGCCCTTGGCCCGGGAGATCGCTCACGGGGCCGCAGGCGTGGCCGGATGGCAGGGTGACGCAGTCGTCACAGCGGGGCGCGACGACGCGCTCGCCTGGCTGGTCCAGAATGGTTCGTCGGCAGACGTGGTCCTCGTCAAGGCATCACGTGGCGCCGCACTGGAAAAGATCGTGGAAGCACTCAACGTGGAAGGGACCGTCGCCGGATGAGAGCGATCCTGCTCGGTGGAGGGCTGTCACTGCTCTTCTCGTTGATCGGCACCCGTTATGCGATTCGGGTGCTGACCCGCCGCGGGTACGGCCAGGAGATCCGCGAGGACGGACCCACCACCCACCACACCAAGCGCGGTACGCCCACGATGGGCGGCATCGTCATCATCCTGGGCACAGTCGTCGGCTACTTCGCGGCCAAGCTCATCACCGGGCAGCCGCCGTCGGCGTCGGCACTGTTGCTGCTGTTCCTGTTCGTCGGGATGGGCATGGTGGGCTTCCTCGACGACTTCATCAAGATCTACCGCCAGCGCAACCTCGGGCTGCGCTCGCGGGCGAAGATGATCGGCCAGACGGTGGTCGCCATCGCGTTCGGCGCGCTGGCGCTCTCGCCGTGGCTCGAGGACGAGCGCGGCCAGACCCCGGCCTCGCGACACATCTCGTTCATCCGCGACCTCGAGTCGTGGACGCTGCCGGTGGTGCTGGTCATCTTCCTGGTGTGGGTGATCGTGGTGGGCACCTCGAACGCGGTGAACCTCACCGACGGCCTGGACGGCCTCGCCACGGGCGCCAGCGCCATGGTGTTCGCCGCGTACACCCTGATCAACATCTGGCAGAACAGCCAGTCGTGTGCCATCGAGATGGGCGCGAAGTGTTATGAGGTCAGAGATCCCCTCGACCTCGCGGTGGTGTGTGCGGCCATCACGGGCGCGTGCTTCGGGTTCCTGTGGTGGAACGCGTCGCCGGCCCAGATCTTCATGGGCGACACCGGGTCGCTGGCGCTGGGCGGCGCCCTGGCGGGACTGGCGATCCTGACTCGCACCGAACTGCTCCTGCTGATCATCGGCGGCCTGTTCGTGGTCATCACCCTGTCGGTGATGATCCAGGTCTCGGTGTTCAAGCTCAGCCGGGCCAGCGGACTCTTCCGCTCGGTGTTCCGCGTCAAGGCCGGGCACCGGGTCTTCCGGATCGCGCCCCTGCACCACCACTTCGAGATGCTCGGGTGGGAGCAGGTCACGGTCGTGATCCGCTTCTGGATCATCACCGGGCTCTGCGTGGCCGCAGGCATGGGCCTGTTCTACGCCGAGTGGGTCGCGGGGATCGGATGACCGAGGACACCGCTCGGCCCGATCTGGCCGGATACGCCCGCAACTCCGACTGGACGCAGGTGCGTGCCGTCGTCGCAGGCTTCGGGGTGTCGGGCTTCGCTGCGGCCGACAACCTGCTCTTCCTGGGCGCTCAGGTCACCGCGCTCGACGAGGTGACGTCGGTCGAGAAGGACGAGAAGGCCGAGCTGCTGCGCACCCTCGGCGCCACCATCCGCCTCGAGCCCGGAGCCACCGCGCTGTTGCCCGAGGACGTCGACCTGGTCGTCACCTCGCCCGGGTGGCGCCCTGATTCGCCGTTGCTGGCCCAAGCGGTCGAGCGCGGCATCCCCGTGTGGGGTGAGGTCGAGCTCGCCTGGCGCCTGCGCGATCCCGAGCGGCCGGCCGCGTGGCTGGCGGTCTCGGGCACCAACGGCAAGACCACGACGGTCCAGATGCTCGAGTCGATCCTCATCGCCGCCGGGAAGCGCGCCGTCGCCGTGGGCAACGTGGGCCGTCCCATCGTCGAGGTCGTGATGGACCCCGAGCCGTACGACGCGCTCGCGGTCGAGCTGTCCAGCTTCCAACTGCACTACACGGACTCCATGTCCGCCGACGCCGCCGCAGTGCTGAACCTCGCCGAGGACCACCTCGACTGGTACGACGCTGAAGACGGCATGCGTGCGTACGCGGCCGACAAGGCCCGGATCTTCCACGGCACGCGCGTGGCCTGCATCTACAACGTCGCGGATCCTGCGACCGAGCAGATGGTGGTGGACGCCGATGTCGTGGAGGGCGCTCGCGCGATCGGGTTCACGCTCGGGACGCCGGCGGTCGGCCAGGTCGGGGTCGTGGAGGACATCCTCGTGGACCGGGCGTTCATCGCCGAGCGCGCCACCAGCGCGGCCGAGTTGTGCACCATCGCCGATCTGGCCTCGCCCGCTCCCCACTTCGTCGCCAACGCGCTGGCCGCCGCCGCGCTGGCTCGCGCGTACGGGGTGAGCCAGGCAGCCGTACGGGACGGTCTGCGGGCCTTCCGGCCCGACGGCCACCGGATCGAGTTGGTGGCCGAGGCAGACGGCATCCGCTGGATCGACGACTCCAAGGCCACCAATCCGCACGCGGCGCAGTCCTCGCTGCGGGCGTTCTCGCCGGTCGTGTGGGTCGCCGGCGGGCTGGCGAAGGGCGCCCACTTCGACGACCTGGTGCAGGCCCATGCGGATCGCCTGCGCGCCGCCGTCCTGCTGGGTCGCGACCGGCACGTGATCGCCGACGCTCTTTCGCGACACGCGCCTGATGTGCCCGTCTTCGTGATCGAGGACGGTGAGACTGGTGACCCGATGGACGTTGCGGTTCGGGCTGCAGCGGCTCACGCCCACGACGGCGACACGGTGCTCCTGGCGCCGGGTTGCGCGTCCATGGACATGTTCGCCAACTACTCAGCCCGCGGAGACGCCTTCGCCGCCGCGGTCCGCAGACACATCCACGACAACCACTGACGAGCCGAGGGAGGGCGCCGCGTGAGCACCGCCAACCCTGAGGACCTCGCCTCCGAGCCGCGCGGTCTCGGCGCACTGTTCGCGTGGACGCATTCGGTGCGGCGGTGGCTGGCGAACCCGCTGTCCAACTACTACCTGCTCCTCGGGGCCTCGGCGCTGCTGCTGACCATCGGCGTGATCATGGTCTTCAGCGCCTCCAGCGTGCGCTCCTACATGGGCAGCGGCGACTCGTACGCCGTGGTCAAGCGCCAGCTCATGTGGGTCGTGCTCGGCCTGCCGGCGGCCTGGGTGGCCTCGCGCATGTCGGTGCGATGGATCCGACGCTTGGCGTGGCCCGCCTATCTCCTCTCCCTGGTCCTGCTGGGGCTGGTGTCGTTCCTGGGCAAGACGGTCAACGGCAACCAGAACTGGCTCTCCTTCGGCCCCATCGGCATCCAGCCGTCCGAGGTCGCCAAGCTGGCGATCGTGCTGTGGGCCGCGCATGTCTACACGCTGCGTGAGCGCAGCCTCGGCAAGCTCAACGGCCTGCTCCTGCCCGTGGTGCCTGGGATCCTGCTCGCGGCCGGTCTGGTCGTGCTCGGCAAGGACCTCGGTACGGCGCTGGTGTTCGGCGCGATCATGCTGGGGATGCTGTGGGTGGTGGGCGCGCCGTTCCGGCTCTTCGCACTCGCGCTGACGGCCCTGGGTGCCATCGCGGGGACGCTGGCCCTGATCGACAGCGAGCGACTCTCGCGCATCACCCACTTCTCGGATCCGTTCAAGGACTACCACGACACCGGCTGGCAGCCCGCCCACGGACTGTTCGCCCTGTCCAGCGGTGGCGTCTTCGGCCAGGGGATCGGACGCTCCACCCAGAAGTGGGGGGACCTGCCCGAGGCGCACACCGACTACATCTTCGCGGTGATCGGTGAGGAACTCGGCCTCGTCGGCACCCTGTTGGTCGTCGGCCTCTTCCTCGTCATCGCGTTCGCCGCGGTGCGGGTGGCGACGTCGGCCGAGGACCCGTTCGTGCGCTACGCGACGTTCGGGATCGTGGTGTGGCTGCTGGGGCAGATGATCATCAACGTCGGGATGGTGCTCGCGGTCCTGCCCGTCATCGGCATCCCATTGCCCCTCATCTCGTACGGCGGCTCCGCCCTGTTGCCGTCGCTGGTGGCGCTCGGCATCGTGATCGGGTTCGCCCGCCGCGCGCCGGGGGCCCAGGCGGCGTGGGACTCGCGCCGCGAGGAGCCCTCGGGCGCGGTGACGGCGGCCAGCCGCTCGTGAGCGCGGCTACCGACGTGCCCCAGCTTCGTCCCCGCTCGATAGGTTGACCCTGATGCGCGTTCTTCTCGCCGGCGGTGGCACCGCCGGACACACTTCGCCCCTGATCGCCACGGCCGACGCCTTGGTGCGCCTCGACCCGTCGACCGTCGTGACGGCGCTCGGCACTGAGCGTGGGTTGGAGACCCGCGTTGTCCCCGAGGCGGGATATCCGCTGGAACTGGTGCCTCCCGTCCCGCTGCCCCGCTCGGTGTCCAAGGACCTCTTTGCGGTGCCGGCGCGGTTGCGTGCCGCCGTACGGGAGACGTTGGCGGTGTTCGACCGGGTGCAGCCCGATGTGGTCGTGGGGTACGGCGGCTACGTCTCGATGCCGGCCTATCTCGCGGCCCGCCGTCGCAAGCTTCCCCTGCTCGTGCACGAGCAGAACGCGCTGCCCGGCATCGCCAACAAGGTGGGCGCGCGTCTGGCAGACCGCGTCGCGGTGAGCTTCCCCGACACGCCCCTGCCCAAGGCGGAGTACGTGGGCCTCCCGATCCGGCGCATGATCTCCACGCTCGACCGCGCGGGGATGCGCGAGCAGGCGCGGGCCCACTTCGGCTTGGATCCCGAGCGGCCGACGGTGCTGGTGACCGGCGGCTCCCAGGGCGCGCAGCGGATCAACGAATCCGTCTCTGGCGCTGCCGAGGCGCTGCGCAGCGCGGGAGTGCAGGTCCTGCACGTGGTGGGGCCGAAGGGTGAGGTCACCGTTGCCCCAGGGGCAACCCCCTACGTCGTGGAGCACTTCGTCTCCCGGATGGATCTCGCGTACGCCGCGGCCGACCTCGTCCTGTCCAGGTCGGGCGCCAACAGCGTCACGGAGGCGGCCGCGGTCGGCCTTCCCGCGATCTTCGTACCCCTGCCGATCGGCAACGGCGAGCAGGAGCGCAACGCGCGAGGTGTGGTCGAGGCCGGGGGAGGCCTGCTGGTCTCGAACGATGCCCTGACTCCCGAGTGGGTGGCCGCGACCGTGCCGGGGCTGGTGAGCGACCCTGCGCGGTTGACGCGGATGGGGGAGGCCGCCGCCGCACTGGTGCCGCGCGATGCTGACGAGCGCCTGGCCCGCATGGTGAGGGAGAGCGCGCGATGAAGATCCCCGTCCCCGACGTCATCCTGCCCGCCTCACAGCTGGGACGCGTCCACTTCACCGGCATGGGTGGCGCAGGCCTCTCCGCCATCGCCCGGATCATGGCGGCCCAGGGCGTCGAGGTCTCCGGCAGCGACGACCAGGACACACCCTTCCTCGTGGGTCTGCGCGAGGCCGGGGTGCGGTGCCACCTCGGGTACGCCGCCGAGCACGTGGGGGCCGCCGACACCCTGGTCGTCACGACGGCAGCGCGCGAGGACAACCCCGAGGTGCTGGAGGCGCGACGGCGCGGCCTGCGGATCATGCCGCGCTCGGCCGGGCTCGCCGCCGTGATGGCGGACAAGCGCGTGGTGGCGGTCGCCGGCACGCACGGCAAGACGACCACGACTGGACTGTTGGCCTCGGCGCTGGTGCGCGCGGGCCTCGACCCCACGTACGCCGTCGGCGGCGTGTTGAGTGCGACCGGGCACAACGCCGGGGCCGGTAGCGATGACCTCTTCGTCGCGGAGGCGGACGAGAGCGATGGAGCGTTCCTCGTCTACCGCCCGTACGCCGCGATCGTGACCAACGTGCAGCCCGACCACCTGGACAACTGGGGGACCGAGGAGGCCTATCGGGCGGCGTTCACCGACTTCGTCGACACGGTCGACCCCGAGGGTTTCCTCGTCTGCGTCGCCGACGATGACGGTGCCGCGGCGCTCGCCGCGCAGGCCAGGTCCGCTGGACGGCGGGTCGTGACGGTCGGCGAGGCGCCCGACGCTGACGTGCGCGCGGTCGATGTCCGCCTCGAGGGCAGTGGTTCGGTCTGCACGGTGTGGCGCGGCGCAGAGTGCGTGGGGGAGCTGTCCCTGCGCATCCCCGGACGCCACTACCTGCTGGACGCGTTGGCGGCACTCGCCGCCGGTCTCGAGTTGGGCGTGCCGGCCGATGGACTGTTGGCCGGCCTTGCCGAGTTCGCGGGCACCGGCAGGCGCATGGAGCTCAAGGGCGAGGCCACCGGCGTGCGGGTCTACGACAGCTACGCGCACCACCCCGCCGAGATCGCCGGGGATCTGGCCGCCGCGCGGTCGGTGGCCGGGGAGGGCAAGGTGCTGGTGGCCTTCCAGCCCCACCTGGTGTCGCGGACCCGGCTGATGGGCACCGAGATGGGCGAGGCGCTGTCGGCGGCCGACGAGGTCGTCGTGCTGGACGTGTACGTCGCCCGGGAGGACCCGGATCCGGCGGTGAGCGGGGCACTGGTCGCCGACGCGGTGGACCTGCCGGCGGAGCGGGTGCGGTTCGAGCCCGACTTCGATGCGGTCCCCGGGGTGCTCGCCTCGTTGGCGCGCCCCGGCGACCTGGTGCTCACCCTCGGCGCTGGCAACGTCACCGTCCTCGGTCCTCGGGTGCTGGCGGCCCTGGCCGGTGTCGATGGCTGACAACGACCGCGAGGAGGCGGCCCAGCGGCGTACCCGGCAGCGGTTCCTGCGTCGTCAGTGGGCCCGCCGGTGGATGTCGTGGCGCTACGTCGTCGCGGTTGTGGCCGTCCTCGTGCTGCTCGGTGCGGGGATCTGGCTGGTCTTCTTCTCGACGCAGATGTCGGTGCGCACCGTCGAGGTCCGGGGCAACGAGATCCTCTCGGACAAGCGGGTCCGCACGATTGCCGACGTTCGGCTCGGCGCGCAGCTCGCCACCGCCGACCTGGACCGGCCGCGTGCTCGCCTGAGTGCGCTGGCGGAGGTCGAGAGCGTGGACGTGACACGCGAATGGCCCGACACCGTGGCGATCACGGTCACCGAGCGTACGGCGGTTGCCGTCGTACGCATCGGCTCGCAGTGGCGTGCCCTGGACGCCTCGGGAGTGGTGTTCACCGAGTACCAGCGTCCGCCTGCGAACCTGCCGCGGGTGCAGGCCTCGGCGAACGCGGGGGAGGGCGCGCTGGAGGAGGCGGCTCTCGTGGTGTCGCAGCTGCCCGCAGACCTGGCGGCGCGCGTTGATCACGTCGAGGTCGACACCATCGACACGATCACGCTGGTGCTGCCCGAGGGGCGCACGGTCCACTGGGGGAGCAGCGAGCAGTCCGACGTGAAGGCGGACGTCCTGGTGAAGCTGATGCAGGCGCACCCGGCGCAGGAGTACGACGTCAGCGTGCCCGGCATGCCGACCGCCCGCTGAACACCTGCGGATTTCTTGACCCAATCGGCAACACGCCGCGTGTCGTGCGGAGTCCTTGCGACTTCGGTGCCTACTGTCATGACCAGTGCGAGGTTGACATAACTATAACCCTCAGGTTCACGGTTAGGGTTCCGGGTCGAGGGTTGTGGCGTCACCGAGCATCACGATCACCGCAGGCGAGATCGGCGGGGATCCCCGTACCACCACCCGACACACACGAGAGGTCCTGGACCCGTGGTAGCAGCGCAGAACTACTTGGCGATCATCAAGGTCGTCGGCATCGGAGGAGGCGGCGTCAACGCCGTCAACCGAATGATCGAGGTCGGCCTCAAGGGCGTCGAGTTCATCGCGATCAACACCGACGCGCAGGCCCTGCTCATGAGCGACGCGGACGTCAAGCTCGACATCGGCCGCGAGCTGACCCGCGGCCTGGGTGCCGGCGCCAACCCCGACGTGGGCGAGAAGGCGGCTGAGGACCACGCGGACGAGATCGAGGAGGTGCTCAAGGGCGCCGACATGGTCTTCGTGACCGCGGGTGAGGGCGGCGGCACCGGCACCGGTGGTGCTCCGGTCGTGGCGCGTATTGCGCGCTCGCTCGGCGCCCTGACCATCGGTGTCGTCACGCGCCCGTTCGCCTTCGAGGGGCGTCGCCGCGCCAACTCCGCGGAGGAGGGCATCAGCAAGCTCCGCGAAGAGGTCGACACCCTCATCGTGATCCCCAACGACCGCCTGCTCTCGATCAGCGACCGCAACGTGTCGGTGCTCGACGCGTTCAAGCAGGCCGACCAGGTGCTGCTGCAGGGTGTTTCCGGCATCACGGACCTGATCACGACGCCCGGTCTGATCAACCTCGACTTCGCCGACGTCAAGTCCGTCATGGCCAATGCTGGCTCCGCCCTCATGGGCATCGGCTCGGCCCGCGGCGACGACCGCGCGGTGCAGGCCTCCGAGATGGCCGTGTCCAGCCCGCTGCTGGAGGCATCCATCGAGGGCGCCCACGGCGTCCTGCTCTCGATCGCGGGCGGCTCGGACCTGGGCCTGTTCGAGATCAACGAGGCCGCGGCGCTGGTCGCGGACGCGGTGCACCCCGAGGCCAACATCATCTTCGGTGCGACCATCGACGACGCGCTGGGTGACGAGGTCCGCGTGACCGTCATCGCGGCCGGCTTCGACGGAGGCATGCCGAAGCGCCGCCAGGAGGGCACGGTGCTGCGTCAGCAGCAGCCCGCCCAGACCCAGGAGCAGACGCGCGCCGCGGCCGCCCAGGTCTCGGCCTCGCGGGCGGCGGCCACGCCGGCTCCGGCACAGGTGCAGGCATCGCGCCCCGCAGCGCCCGCCCAGACGGCGCCCAGCGCGCCGGCCAGGGCTCCGCGCGCGGTGGAGTTCGATGACGACGACCTCGACGTTCCGGACTTCCTGAAGTAAGTGTTCGGAGTACGCGAGTCCACCGGGGCCGCCTCGACATCACGAACTGTCGAGGTGGCCTTCACGGACGCCACCATCGACGTCCAGGGCCTGCGGCCCGGCTTCGCCGAGGTGCTGTCGGGGCTCGAAGCGGATCTCGGGGTGCCGTTCGCGCGCCTCAACCAGGTCCATGGCGACCGGGTGCATCTCGTGGACGGGCCCATGCCGCTCAACGGAGTGCCCGAGGGCGATGCCCTGCTCACCACCGTGCCCAGCATGGGGCTGATGATCCGAGTCGCTGATTGCGTCCCCGTACTGCTGGGCGATGCCGAAGCGGGCGTGATCGCCGCAGCCCACGCAGGTCGGCAGGGGATGGTGCTCGACATCGTCACCCGTACGGTCGAGTCGATGCACGAGCATGGCGCGCGCTCGATCACCGCGTGGATCGGCCCTCACGTGTGTGCGGCCTGCTACGAGGTGCCCGAGCAGATGCGCGCCGAGATCGCCGCCGCGATTCCCGCCGCCTACGCCGAGACCTCGTGGGGCACGCCCGCGCTCGATCTGGGCGCCGGCGTCCGCTCCCAGCTCGAGCGGGCCGGAGTCGAGGTACGCGATGTGTCTCGTTGCACGCGCGAGGACCCGGCGTTGCACTCCTACCGGCGTGACGGCGCGGCCTCGGGGCGTCTCGCCGGACTGATCTGGATGAACCCATGAGCAGGCGCGACGAACTCGAGTCGGGGCTGGCGCGGGTGCGCGAGCGCATCGCCCACGCCGCTGCTGCCGCGGGGCGCTCGGCGGACGAGGTGAGGCTCGTCGTGGTCACCAAGTACTTCCCGGCCTCCGACGTCCGGCTCCTGACTGACCTGGGCGTGCGCGACGTCGGCGAGAACCGGCACCAGGAGGCCGAGGCCAAGTCGGCCGAGGTCGCCCAGGAGGGCCTGCGCTGGCACTTCATCGGTGGGCTCCAGTCCAACAAGGCAGCCGCCGTGGCGCGCTACGCAGACGTCGTGGAGTCCGTCGACCGGGCCAAGGTGGTGGCCCCGCTGGCCCGAGGCGCCCAGGAACGAGGTGGCGTCCTCGACGTCCTGCTGCAGGTCAGCCTGGACCCGCCGGGCGCCGACCATCGGGCCGGGTGCGCGCCCAGCGACCTTCCGGCACTGGCCGAGCGAGTCACCGCGGAAGACTCCCTGGCGCTGCGTGGGCTCATGGCCGTCGCCCCGCTGGGGGAGGACCCGGGCGTCGCCTTCGCTCGCCTGGGCGAGATCCGCGCGAGCTTCCTCGAACGGTTCGGTGAGGCCACCGACCTGTCCGCGGGGATGAGCGGTGACCTCGAGGCGGCCATCGCCCACGGCGCGACACACGTACGCGTTGGGTCCGCGGTCCTCGGAGAGAGGCCCTTGATCAAGTAATGTCCACAACAGTCATCAGGCGTACCCGAGCGGGCGCCCAGCACCCCGGAGGATCTGTCACATGAGCGGCGCGATGCGCAGGATCGGCACGTACCTCGGCCTGCTGGAAGACACCGGCGAGTTCGACGAGGTCGACGACTTCGAGACGGCCCAGCACGAGGCGGTGGACGCGCGCCGCCCGGCACGCGAGACCCGGCCGGCGCCGGTCGCAGACCTGTCCGAGCGCCGTCGCCCGACGGCCGTACCCACGGGAGTGGTGGCCGAGTTGAGCCGCATCATGACCTTGCAGCCGCGCAACTACAACGAAGCGCGACTGGTGGGGGAGAACTACCGCGACGGCACCCCGGTGATCATGAACCTGACCGAGATGGACGACAACGACGCGAAGCGCCTCGTCGACTTCGCGGCCGGCCTCATCTTTGCCACGCGTGGCAACATCGAACGCATCACCAACAAGGTGTTCCTGCTCTCGCCGCCCAACGTCTCGGTCACCGCCGAGGACAAGGAGCGGATTGCCGAGGGCGAGTTCTTCAACCAGAGCTGAGTTCGCGCGTGAGCCTCGCTGGCGTCCTGCTGTTCGTCCTGTACACCTTCCTGGCCCTGCTGTGGGTCCGCTTCATCGTGGACTGGGTCCAGGTGTTTGCCCGGGAGTGGACCCCGAAGGGTCCGCTGCTCGTTGCCTTGGAGGGCGCGTACTCGGTCACGGATCCGCCGATCCTCGCGCTGCGCAAGGCGATCCCGCCGCT
The DNA here is from genome assembly GCA_023460975.1 of Actinomycetes bacterium. Classification (GTDB taxonomy): domain Bacteria; phylum Actinomycetota; class Actinomycetes; order Propionibacteriales; family Nocardioidaceae; genus Nocardioides. The sequence goes on along the minus strand of JAEWOG010000099.1, from coordinate 3,949 downwards.
ACGACTGGGCTCGATCGTCCTTGATCTGAGCTTCCTCCTGGTGATGTTCGGAACGTATCTGCTCATCCAGATCGTTCGGATCGCCATGCTGTGAAACCCATCAGTCCCACGGGTCACTGTGACGGGTGGGAGTGGTGACGCTATTGTCTCCTGACAGCATCAACCGATTTTTGTCGACGTGAAAGTTTGGGTGAGGTCATGCCACTGACGCCTGAGGACGTGAGCAACAAGCGCTTTACCCCTGTTCGGCTCCGCGAGGGGTACGACATGGGCGAGGTGGACCAGTTCCTCGACGAGGTCGAGGCTGAGCTCGCTCGTCTGACCAAGGAGAACGAGGAGCTGCGCTCCAAGCTCGCCGCCGCGCAGGCTGGCGCCGCACAGCGCCCCGCGCCGACGCCGACCCCGGCCCCCGAGCCGGTCAAGGTGCAGGCCCCCGAGCCGACCCCGCCCCCGGCCCCGGCGCCCGTCCCTGCTGCGGCCCCGGCTCCCGCGCCCGTCGAGACCCTGCGTGTCCAGACCGTTCCGGATGCTTCCAACGCGGCGGCTCGCCTGCTCGAGATCGCCACGCGCAACGCCGACGAGCTGGTCGAGGAGGCCAAGAACGAGGCCGACCGCATCGTGGGCGCGGCTCGTACGAAGGCCGAGCGCCTCGAGAGCGAGTCGAAGGGCAAGGCTGACCGCCTCGAGGCGGACGCCCGCCAGCGCGCGCAGATGCTGGACTCCGAGACCGCCGAGCGTCGCCAGGTCATGTTCGGCGACCTGGAGAAGGAGCGCGACAAGCTCAACAGCGACGTCGAGACGCTGCGCGCCTTCGAGCGCGAGTACCGCTCGCGGCTCAAGACCTACTTCACCCAGCAGCTCGAGGCGCTCGCCGGCGCCCCCGAGACGGCTGCCCCGGGCGAGGGTTCGCAGAGCCCCAAGCGACTGCGCTCGGTCCTCGGTGACGAGGAGAACTGACCAGTAGCAAATCGACGACGGCCGGCCCCGCGGGGCCGGCCGTCGTCGATTTTGGCGCGCCATGGTTGGACGCGCGTCCTGGAGCCGCTACTGTCCTCCACCTGTGGCGTGCGCCACGGCATCTCGAGGGGGCTAGGAGATTCACATGGCACGGGCATCGCGAGCGACTGCGTCGAAGACTCTGGTGCGCACCAAGGGAGTCGGCTCCCGGCACCAATTGACCTTTGACCCGGTGACCCTGGTGGTCGCCGAAGGTGAGGAGCCGTGGACCGCGGAGGAGATGGAGGAAGTCATCTCCGACCTGCGTCGCCAACACGATCGGGTGAGCCGGGTGCTCGGCGATCTCGAGCGCGAGGTCGAGGGGTTGATGCGCGATGCCGGGGGCGGCGCCGGGCACGACCAGGTCGACGTCGGGTCCAGCACTCTGGAGCGCGACCAGGAGTTGATCGTGGTCAGCACTGAGCGCGAGCTGCTCGTCCAGATCGAGCGGGCCGTCGCACACATCGGGGACGGCTCGTACGGCTCCTGTGACGGCTGCGGTGAGGCGATCGGCAAGATGCGGTTGATGGCATTCCCGCGTGCGACACTGTGCCTGTCATGCAAGCAGCGCGAGGAGCGTCGCTGAACACCAGCGACACCGAGTCCACCAGTCCGTCCAGCCGACGCGTGCCTCCCCGAGGAGTGTTCGCCGCGGTCGCCATCGTGATGCTCGTCATCGACCAGGCATCGAAGCAGTGGGCACTTACTGCTCTGGCCGACAAGGACATCTCGGTCGTGGGGGACTGGTTCACCCTGCACCTGGTGTTCAACCCGGGCGCCGCCTTCGGGACCGGCACGAAGTACACGTGGGTGTTCAGCACCCTGGCGCTCATCGCGATCTGCGTCGTGCTGTACCTGAGCCGGCGGATACAGAGCACCCTGTGGGCGGTGGGTCTTGGCTTCCTGCTCGGCGGGGTGGCGGGCAACTTCATCGACCGGCTGTTCCGCGACCCGGCGCCGATGCGCGGTCACGTGGTGGACCTCTTCATGCTGCCCAACTGGCCCGTGTTCAACGTCGCAGACATCTGCATCAACATCGCGGCGGGCGTGATCATCCTGCAGACATTCCGGGGCATCAACCTCGACGGTTCGCGCCATGAGGACGACAAGAAGTGAGCGCCATGGCCGAGCAGCGCACCGTGCTGGTGCCCGAGGGGCTGGCTGGTGAGCGCGTCGACACCGCTCTCGCGCGGATGTTCGGCTTCTCGCGTACGAAGGCCGCCGACCTCATCGGAGACGGCCGCGTCCTGGTGGACGGGGCGACGGCCGGCAAGAGCGATCGGGTCCATGCCGGCGTGATGCTCGAGGTCAGCATCCCGGCGCAGGTCGACCCGCTGGCGGTGGTTCCCGAGATCGTCGAGGGCATCAAGATCATTCACGACGACGACTCGATCGTGGTCATCGACAAGCCCGTCGGAGTCGCCGTCCACCCCTCGCCGGGCTGGAGTGGGCCGACGGTCGTGGGGCACTTGGCGGGCGCGGGCTTCAGGATCTCCACCAGTGGCGCGAGCGAGCGGCAGGGCATCGTCCAGCGACTCGACGTCGGCACGTCGGGGGTCATGGTGATCTGCAAGTCGGAGTACGCCTACTCCGTGCTCAAGAACGCCTTCCGCAACCGGACGGTCGACAAGACGTACCACGCGCTGGTCCAGGGGCACCCCGATCCGCTGACGGGCACCGTGGACGCGCCCATCGGTCGGCACCCCAAGTACGACTACAAGTTCGCCGTGATGGCGGACGGGCGCCACAGCGTCACGCACTACGAGACCCTCGAGGCCCACCGCTTCGCGAGCCTGCTCGAGATTCACCTCGAGACGGGGCGCACGCACCAGATCCGCGTGCACATGAGCGCGCTGAAGCACCCCTGCGTCGGGGACATCACCTATGGCGCAGACCCGGCGCTGGCGCGGCGGGTCGGCCTGGAACGGCAGTGGTTGCACGCCGTGCAGCTCGGCTTCGAGCATCCGGAGACGGGAGAGTACGTGACCTACGCGTCGACCTATCCCGACGATCTCGCCCACGCGCTCGAGGTCATCCGGGATGCCCACTGATCAGGGGCGCATCGAGCTGAGGCCCGTCCTGCCCGGTGAGGCAGCGGTGCTGGCCCGCATCCATGTCGAGGCCCGGGCGGCGTCGGCGATGCCGGACTCCATCCATCCGCTCCCCGCGGTCGAACGGTGGCTCGAGGGGCGGCTCGCTGGTGACGAGACGTGGGTGGCCACCGAGGGTGGCGACGTCGTGGGATATGCCCGCTTCGGACCTGGCTGGCTGGACGACCTGTACGTGGCCCCCGCCCACGGCGGGTGCGGCGTCGGCAGTGCCCTGCTGGATGTGGTGAAGGCGCGGCTTCCCCAAGGCTTCAGCCTGTGGGTCTTCGAGGCGAACGAGCGGGCGCGGGGCTTCTACGCCCACCACGGTCTGATCGAGCTCGAACGCACCGACGGGCACGCCAACGAGGAGCGGGCTCCGGACATCCGTACGGTGTGGCCCGGCGAGCGGCCCCTGGAGTTCCTGCGCTCGATGATCGACGAGGTCGACCTGGTGCTGGGCGACGTGCTCGCCCGGCGAGCTGCGCTGACCCGCGCGGTGCAGGCGGTGAAGCCGACGACCGAGCGGGACGCGGGGCGCGAGGCCGACATCGTGCGCCGGGTCGCCGAGGTGGTCCCCGAACTCGGACGCGAGCGGGTCGCGATCATCGTCGACGCGATCATCTCGGCCTCACTCGACGCAGTGCGGTGAGGGAGCGCACGGGGTTTTTGTCGGTGGGCCTGCCTAGTCTGGGCAACGCCGTCGCCTAGGCTGGGGTCCTTCCCCCAACGGGCCCGCGGATGATTTCTCTTGGCCCTGTTTCTCGTGCGCCTGCGTCCCCCGGAAGGAGCGGAAGACCCCACCCATGTCGGCTCCCGCCAACGACTCGTTCGTCCATCTGCACGTCCACACCGAGTATTCGATG
>JAEWOG010000098.1 GCA_023460975.1 Actinomycetes bacterium | reverse complement strand
CCCGCGGCGGCGTCCGCGCTGCACCGGCTGCTCGTCGTGCACCGCCTCCAGCCCAACCTGCCGGCGTCGATCGACCTGCGCGCCTTCGACCGGATCGAGCTGTGCGGCGACGCCGAGGAGGTCCGCTCGACCGCGCGGGCGATGATCTGCTCGGCGACGGCGTTCCAGAACCCCGACCAGCTGATCGTCGCGGTGCTGAGCTCGGAGCAGAACCTCACCCACTGGGACTGGATCAAGTGGCTCCCCCACGCCCAGAGCACCCGTGAGGCGGACGCCGTCGGCCCGATGCGCATGGTCGCGACGTCGCTCGACGACCTCGGCAACCTGCTGCCGCCCGACCTCAGCGACCGCCCGCGCTTCGGCGCCGACGAGCGCCCGGCGACGCCGCACATCCTGCTGGTCATCGACGGCGGCCACCTGCCGCCCGGCAACCACATCGTGCCGCCCGACGGCCTGCACGGCGTCACGCTGCTGGACCTGCCGGCCCGCTGGGACGAGCTCGAGGACTCCACGCGCCTGCGCCTGGAGTTCGTGGACGGGCCCTCCGAGCTCGGCAAGCGACCGGTCCGCGCGCTGCGGCTGCGCGGCGAGCCCGTCAAGGCGCTGGCCGACCAGTGCGACCTCGCCACGGCGGAGGCGTACGCCCGTCGCATGGCGCCGCTGAAGACCGCGCGCGCGGAGTCGGCGTCGGCCGGCGGCCCGGTCGCCCTCACCTCGACGACGCCCGACCACATGGACCTGCTCGGGCTGGGCGACATCTTCGCCTACGACCCGGCGACCGCCTGGCGGCCGCGACCGGCGCGCGACCGGCTGCGCGTCCCGATCGGCATCGGCGACTCGGGCGGGCTGATCCACCTCGACATCAAGGAGTCCGCCCAGCAGGGCATGGGCCCGCACGGCCTGGTGATCGGCGCGACCGGTTCCGGCAAGTCGGAGTTCCTGCGGACGCTGGTGCTCGGCCTGACGATGACCCACTCCTCCGAGCAGCTCAACCTCGTGCTGGTCGACTTCAAGGGTGGTGCGACGTTCGCCGGCATGGCGGGGATGCCGCACGTCTCCGCGGTCATCACCAACCTCGCCAACGAGCTCACCCTCGTCGACCGCATGCAGGACGCCCTGTCCGGCGAGATGACCCGCCGCCAGGAGCTGCTGCGCGACGCCGGCAACTACGCCTCGGTGCGCGACTACGAGAAGGCCCGCGCCAACGGCGAGCCGCTCGAGCCGATGCCGTCGCTGTTCATCGTCGTCGACGAGTTCTCCGAGATGCTTTCGGCCAAGCCCGAGTTCATCGACCTGTTCGTCGCCATCGGACGACTCGGCCGCTCGCTCGGCCTGCACCTCCTGCTCGCCTCGCAGCGGCTCGAGGAGGGCCGCCTGCGCGGCCTCGAGTCGCACCTGTCGTACCGGGTCGGCCTGCGCACCTTCTCCGCCGGCGAGTCCCGCGCCGTCCTCGGCGTCCCCGACGCGTACGAACTGCCCGCCGTCCCCGGCCTGGGTTACCTCAAGCCCGACCAGTCCACACTGCTGCGCTTCAAGGCCGCGTACGTCTCCGGCCCGCCCAGCACCCGCACCCGCGTCGTCCGCGACGAGGGCGGCCACGTGCGCGGGATCCTGCCGTTCACGATCTCCGAGGTGCAGGCCCTGGAGGTCGTCGAGCCGGAGGTCACCGAGCCGGACGCCCCCGCGGCCGACAAGCAGCAGGGCGAACTCCCCTCGCTGCTCGACATCGGTGTCCAGCGCATGATCGGTCAGGGAAACCCGGCCCACCAGGTGTGGCTGCCCCCGCTGGACCTGCCCGACACGCTCGACGAGCTCATGCCCGACCTGGCCGAGCACCCCGACCTCGGACTGGTCTCGCAGCACTGGCGCAACCTGCCCGGCCTGGTGGTGCCGCTGGGCACCGTCGACCGTCCTCGCGAGCAGCGCCGCGACACCATGACGCTCAACCTGTCCGGCGCCTCGGGCCACGTCGCCGTCGTCGGCGGGCCGCGCTCGGGCAAGTCGACGCTGCTGCGCACGATCCTGGTCAGTATGAGCTTGACGACCACTCCGTTGGAGTCGCAGTTCTTCGTGCTCGACTTCGGTGGCGGCACGTTCGCGCCGCTGACGAAGTTCCCCCACGTCTCCGGCGTCGCCACCCGCTCGGAACCCGACGTCGTACGCCGCGTGGTCGCCGAGGTCACCGGCATCGTGGACCGGCGCGAGGCGTACTTCCGTGAGCAGGGCATCGACTCGATCGAGACCTACCGCAGCCGCCGCGCCCAGGGCCGCGCCGACGACGGGTGGGGCGACGTGTTCCTGGTCGTCGACGGCTGGAGCACGCTGCGAGCGGAGTTCGACGACATCGAGGTCGAGCTCCAGCAGCTCGCCACGCGTGGTCTGACGTTCGGCCTGCACCTGGTCACTGCGGCGTCGCGCTGGGCCGACTACCGCGCCGCCATGCGCGACATCTTCGGCTCCAAGCTGGAGCTGCGCCTCGGTGACCCGCTCGACTCCGAGGTCGATCGCAAGATCGCCGCGCTCGTGCCGACCGGCCGCCCCGGCCGTGGTCTCGTCCCGAGCAAGCTCCACTTCCTCAGCGCCCTGCCCAGGATCGACTCCGACGCCGACGCCACCACCCTCGGTGAGGGCGTGGACGCGCTGATCCAGCGCACCACGGCGGCGTGGCAGGGCCCCTCCGGGCCCAAGCTGCGACTGCTGCCCGAGCTCATCACCCTCGACGAGATCCGGGCCGACGCCGTACGCCGCCAGATCCCGGACAAGAAGCTGCTCCTCGGCATCAACGAGAAGGAGCTCGCCCCGGTGGGGGTCGACGTGGACGCCGAGCCGCACATGCTCATCTTCGGCGACGGGCAGTCGGGCAAGAGCGCCCTGCTGCGGGCGTACGTCCGCGAGATCATGCGCACCCGCAGCGCCAAGGAGGCGCAGATCGTGCTCGTCGACTACCGACGCTCGATGCTGGGCGAGGTGCCGGAGGAGTACCTGCTCAACTACCTCACCTCGGCCACGCAGGCAGGTCCTGCGCTGAAGGACATCGCGACCTATCTCGAGGGCCGCATCCCGGGCCCGGACGTGACCCCGGACCAGTTGCGCAACCGGTCCTGGTGGACCGGCGCCGAGGTCTTCGTCGTGGTCGACGACTACGACCTGGTCTCCACGCAGCAGTCGGCGCCCGTCCAGGCGCTCCAGCCGCTCATGGCCCAGGCCCGCGACGTGGGCCTGCACGTGGTCGTGGCTCGACGCGCCGGCGGTGCCTCACGTGCCCTGTACGAACCGGTCATCCAGTCGCTGCGCGACCTGGCGATGCCTGGCGTGATGCTCTCGGGCCCGCGCGATGAGGGCGTCCTGATCGGCAACGTGCGCTGCCAGCCGATGCCGCCCGGCCGGGCACGATTCGTCACCCGCGACGGCGGCACCGAGGTCACACAGATGGCGTGGAGCGAGCCCTCGGTCTGAGAGCAAGACGCTGGTTGAGGAGCGGGCACGCCCGCTGGTTGAGGAGCGAGCGCAGCGAGCGTCTCGAAACCCCCGAATGCGAGCCGTGCTCAACCAGCAAACCGGCCCGCATTCCTCAACCAAGGAAAACGGGCCGGCAGGCAAGGCTCAGGCGGCGGGGCCGCGCGAGATGTCGCCCTGCTTGAGGCGGAAGCCCTCACCCGTGGAGAGCTTCCACGTGGTCTCGAACATGCGCTGGTAGGCGGTGCGTGTCTTGAGCCAGCCGTCAGCCGTACGGACGTAGCTGTCGGTGTAGATCGCAGCACCCTCAAGGGCGAAGTCGAACCCGGGCAGGAACACCTTGTCGTGGAGGTACCAGACCCCCGTCGCGGTGTCCCCGTCCACCGTGATCTCCGGGTGGTGGCCCTGGTGCATGCTCACCATGTCCGGGACCATCGAGGAGCTGAGGAACGCGATGATCTCGTCGCGGCTGGCGCATTCCTGCTGGGGGTAGCCAGCGGTCGCCTCGGGCACGAAGCACGACGTCACCCCCGCCCAGTCCTTGGTGTCGACGTAGCGGAAGTAGCGGTGCTTGAGCTGCTTGATGTGCTCGATGTCGAGCAGGGTCTGTGCGGCGTCCATGCAGGCACACTAGAACGTGTTCTCGATCACGCACGCGTGTCGTCCCGGTGCCCGGCAGCGGGTACGCCCCCTCAGCGACGACCCGACTTGAACATGCCCCGCGCGATCTCCCGAGCAGCCGTACGCATGAAGTCCTTGAAGGCGCCCGACTCGACGACCTTCTCCACGAGGGAGTCCTCCTGCTTGGGGGCGCGCGAGCGCGACGACTTCGTGGGGGCCGGGACCTTCTTGGCGGCGTCGACCTTCTCCTGACGCGCAGCCTCCTTGATCTCGGCGTCCTCCTTGGCCTTGCGGGCGCCCTCCTCGAGCTTGGCCGCCAGCTTCTCGCGGGCGGACTCGCGGTCGATCTCCTCGGCGTACTTCGCATGCCGCACGCTGGCGGCGACGGCCGCCTCCATGGCGCTCGCCTCAGCGGGGCCCATCAGCGACTCCGGGGCCCGCAGCCGGGTCCAGGCCACCGGGGTCGGGGCGCCGCGCTCGTTCATCACCGTCACGACCGCCTCACCGATGCCCAGGCTCGTGATCACCTCGCCGAGGTCGTCGTACGCCGCGTGGGGGTACGTGTTGACCGTCGCCTTGAGGGCCTTGGCGTCATTGGGCGTGTGCGCACGCAGCTGGTGCTGGACGCGGGATCCGAGTTGGGCCAGCACGTCGTCGGGCACGTCGGTGGGCGACTGCGTCACGAAGAAGACGCCGACACCCTTGGACCGGATCAGCCGCACCGTCTGCGCGATCTGCTCCAGGAAGGCCTTGGAGGCGTCCTTGAAGAGCAGGTGGGCCTCGTCGAAGAAGAAGACGAGCTTGGGCTTGTCGATGTCGCCGACCTCGGGCAGGTCGTGGAAGAGGTCTGCCAGCAGCCACATCAGGAAGGTCGAGAAGAGCGCGGGGCGGTCTTGGAGGTTGGGCAGCTCGAGCAGCGAGATCAGCCCGCGACCGTCCGGCGCCAGCTGAAGCAGGTCGGCGGCCTCGAACTCTGGCTCACCGAAGAACGCGTCCGCGCCCTGCGACTCGAAGTTGACCAGCTCGCGCAGGATCACGCCGACCGTGGCGCTCGACAGGCCGCCGATCGTCTTCAGCTCCGCCTTGCCCTCGTCGGAGACGAGGTAGGCCACCACGGCCCGCAGGTCGGCAAGGTCGAGCAGCGGCAGGCCCTGCAGGTCGGCGTAGTGGAAGATCAGCCCCAGGCTCGACTCCTGGGTGTCGTTGAGGTCGAGCACCTTGCTGAGCAACGTGGGCCCGAAGGCACTCATCGTCACCCGGAGCGGGATGCCGATGCCCTGGCCGCCCAGCGCGTAGAACTCCGTCGGGAAGCCCGTGGCGACCCAGTTCTGGCCCACCGTCGTGGTCCGTGCGAGGAGTTTGTCGCCGCCCTCGCCCGGCACGGACAGGCCGGAGAGGTCGCCCTTGATGTCGGCGGCGAAGACGGGGACGCCGGCCGCGGAGAGTTGCTCGGCCATGAGCTGGAGCGTCTTGGTCTTGCCCGTGCCCGTGGCCCCGGCGACGAGGCCGTGCCGGTTGAGCATCCCCAACGGGATCCGGATCGGCACTCCCGGCAGCGTCGTCGCGTCGATCATCAGGCCGCCGAGCTCGAGCGCCGGGCCCTCGAAGACATACCCGGGCGCGACGGCGGCACTGATCGGGTCTGCGGGCACCGGATCCGCGGCTGGCTCGACGACGGGCTCCGCGACTGGTGGGGCGTCGGAGTTCACGGCGTCCGGGTTCTGGGCGTCCGGGGCCTGGGCTGCGGGCGTCTCGCTCATGGCGCGAGCCTAGCGAGCCGTACGGACCAGAATGTGTCTGCGCGCGTCGTTATAGTCCTGACGTGATCTTCAAGCGCGTGGGCGAGGACCGCCCCTATCCCGAGCACGGACTGACCGCTCGGGACTGGGCTGGCATCCCCCCACGCCAAGTGCGACTGGACACGTTGGTGACGACCAAGCACACCCTGCACCTCGACACCCTGCTCGACGACGACTCGACCTTCTACGGGGACCTGTTCGCCCACGTGGTCGAGTGGCGCGGCGAGATGTATCTGGAGGACGGCCTGCACCGAGCCTTGAGAGCGGCGCTGGCCCAGCGCCACGTCCTGCACGCCCGCGTGCACGTGGTGGCGTCCTGATGACGCCGGCGCTGCGCTCGACGGCGACCCTGGTCGTCCTCTCACTGCTCGTCGTCATCGGCGCTGTGTGGGGGTGGGCGGCACTCACGGCACCGTTCCCCCAGCGCGAGGATCCCCCGGTGTGCGTGGCCACGACCCTGTCCCCCGGCGACGTGCTGACTCGCGACCAGGTCGTGGTGAGCGTCTTCAACGCCAGCAACCGCACGGGCCTTGCGTCGGTCACGATGGACAAGCTGCTCGAGCGCGGCTTCGTCGCGGGGTCGACCGGCAACGCCCCCACGCGGGCCAAGGCGACGAAGATCTACTCCAGCAACGCCGACGACCCGACCGTACGGCTCGTGCAGGCCCAGTTCCGGGGCGCCAAGGTGGTCCCCGGAGAGGTCCTCGGCGAGGGCGTCGTGGTCGTGGTGGGGCAGAACTTCAAGGACCTGAGCGCGAAGGGCCCCGATTCGCTGACCGTCGAGACCGAGGTCTCGGCCTGCCTGGCCACGGCCCCGAGCGAGCTCGGGGCCGTGTAAGCCGTCGCAGTCTCTGATCGCGGAACGCGTCCGCGGGACCCTCCCCACAAACTGGAACTTGTTCTAGATTGTCCGCGTGACCCAGACCACAGACGGAACCACGCTGCCCGACGTCCTGGGAGCCGACGTGCTCCACGACGCCCCCGCCTACGACGTCGTCGTGGTCGGCTTCGGCATCTCCGGCGCCTGCGCTGCCCTCGAGGCGGCCCGCGCCGGGGCGCGTACGTTGATCCTCGAGCGCGCCGCGGTCCACGGCGGGACCTCCGCCATGAGCGGCGGCCACTTCTACCTCGGCGGCGGCACGGCCGTTCAGGTCGCCACCGGCCAGGACGACACCCCCGAGGAGATGGCGAAGTACCTCATCGCCAACTCCCTCGACCCCGAGGTCGACAAGATCGAGGCCTACGCCCACGGCTCCGTCGAGCACTTCGACTGGCTGGAGGCGCTGGGCTTCACCTTCGAGCGCTCGTTCTATCCCGAGAAGGCCGTGATCCAGCCCGGGACCGAGGGCCTGATGTACACCGGCAACGAAAAGGTGTGGCCCTACAAGGAGAAGGCCAAGCCCGCCCCTCGCGGCCACAAGGTGCCCGTGCCCGGCGACCTCGAGGGCACCACCCTGGTGCTCGACCTGCTGCGCGCCGCCATCGAGAAGGAGGGCGTCGAGATCCGCTTCGAGACCGGCGCCACCAACCTCGTCGTGGACTCCGCCGGCGGCACCGAGCGCGTCGTCGGCCTCGCGTGGCGTCACTTCACCGAGACCGGATTCGTCCGTGCGGGCGCCGTGGTCCTGGCCAACGGCGGCTTCGTGATGAACGCCGACATGGTCGCCGCGTACACGCCCGCGCTCGGGTCCAAGCTCTTCACGCTGGGCAGCACGTACGACGACGGCTTGGGCATCCGCATGGGGGCCTCGGTCGGAGCGCACCTCAAGCACATGGACCAGCCGTTCATCACCGCGCCCTTCTATCCGCCGTCCCAGCTGGTCAAGGGCCTGGTCGTCAACAAGCTCGGCCAGCGCTTCGTGGCCGAGGACAGCTACCACGCCCGGACGAGCAACTTCGTGATGGAGCAGCCCGACCAGGTCGCGTACGTGATCGTCGACTCCGAGCACCTGGAGAAGCCGAAGTTCCCCCTCGCCCCGTTCGTCGACGGCTGGGAGACGATCGAGGAGATGGAGTCGGACCTCGGCATGCCCGCGGGGTCGCTGGTGGCCACGATGGAGCGCTACAACACCCACGCCGCCCAGGGCGAGGACCCCGACTTCCACAAGAGCGCAGACTGGCTGGCGCCGCAGACCGCAGGGCCGTGGGGTGCGTTCGACCTCAGCCTCGGCAAGGCGCTGTACGCCGGCTTCACCCTCGGCGGAATGGCCACCACTGTCGACGGGCAGGTACGCCGTCCCGACGACAGCGTGATCGGGGGCCTGTACGCGGCCGGTGCCTGCGCGTCCAACATCGCCATCGACGGCAAGGGCTACTGCTCGGGTACGCAACTGGGCGAGGGGTCGTTCTTCGGGCGTCGCGCGGGCAGGCACGCCGCTGCCGCAACCCGCTGAGGACCCCCGTACGCCCCCGGACGTCATACGGTCGGCGCACCCGGTGCCGCCGACCGTATGACGTCAGGCGGGGGTGGGAGAGGATGTGCAGGTGACCACCCCCACCCACGATCGTTTCGCCGCCGCACAGCGGGCCGACGTGCCCCCGTTCCACGTCATGGACATCCTCGCGGCCAGCGCGGAGCGACAGAGGACTCACGGCGACCTGCTCAACCTCGCCGCCGGCCAGCCCCGCAACGGAGCTCCGCTGGCAGTGCGGGAGGAGGCCGTACGACTCCTCGGCGGCACCGACCCGCTCGGCTACACCGAGGCCGTCGGGATCCGGGAACTGCGCGAGGCCATCGCTGGCCACCATGCGCGCGTGCACGGGATCGACGTCGACCCCGACGAGGTCGTGGTGACCACGGGCTCCTCTGGCGGGTTCCTGCTGGCGTTCCTGGCGGCGTTCGACACGGGCGCCCGCGTGGCGATGGCGCGCCCCGGCTACCCCTGCTACCGCAACGTGTTGTCTGCCCTGGGCTGTGAGGTCGTGGAGATCCCGACCGGCCCCGAGACCCGGTTCCAGCCCACCGTCGCCCAACTCGACGCGCTGCTGGCCGAGGGCCCCCTCGACGGCCTGATCGTGCTGTCGCCGGCGAACCCGACCGGCACCATGCTGCTGCCCACCGAACTGGCCGCGCTCGCCACCTGGTGCGCCGAGCAGGGCGTGCAGTTCATCTCCGACGAGATCTACCACGGCATGGAGTACGCCACCCTCGAAGGCCACGCACCACTGGCGCGCTGCGCGTGGGAGACCTCCCGCGACGCCGTGGTGTTCCACTCCTTCTCCAAGTATTTCGCGATGACCGGGTGGCGGATCGGGTGGATGCTCGTGCCGGCCCACCTGCGCCGCGCGGTCGAGGTGCTGACCGGCAACTTCACGATCTGCCCGCCGGCGATCGCGCAGCGTGCCGCGCTGGCCGCCTTCAGCGAGGAGGCGTACGCGGAGCTCGACTCCCACGTCCTCGAGTACGCCGCCAACCGGCGCGTGGTCCTGGACCGGCTCCGGGGCATGGGGATCGACAAGCTCGCGCCTGCCGACGGCGCCTTCTACGTGTACGCCGACATCGGCCACCTCACCGACGACTCGATGAGCTGGACCAAGCGCCTGCTGGCCGAGACCGGGGTGGCCGTGACGCCGGGCATCGACTTCGACACCGAGCAGGGCAACCGCTTCGTACGGTTCAGCTTCGCCGCCGACATCACCGACGTCACGGCAGCGCTGGATCGGATCGAGGCGTGGATCGCCGCACCACCTGCCGACTGAGCGGACGAAGATTCTCCACAAGAGTGGTTTCGACCCGGCCGCATGTGGGTATGCGGCGGTCGACGAAAGGGTGTGATTCATGTACGGCGACACTGCCGTCGGTCGCAAGCGCGTGGCTCAACTGCGCGAACGGGCCGACGACATCCGTTCCCTCGCGGAGCGGCTCGTGGCCCAGTCGGAGAGCGTGCCGTGGCACGGTCGGGCGGCGGAGGCCATGCGTACTCGGATCAAGGAGCGGGCCACCCACCTGCGCGCTGCCGCCGAGCAGCACGACGTGGCGGCCAACGCCCTCGACAAGCACCTCGGTGCCGTCGACGAGACCAAGGGCGCCATCGAGGAGCGCGAGCACAAGGGCGCGACCCTCGTCGAGGAGGCGACTGCGCGCGTGGCCGCCACCCGTGGCGAGGACGGAGCGCCGACGGTCGATCCCAGCGATGAGGACTCCGCGGTGCTCGCGTTCAACGCCCCTCCGTCAGGCCACAAGGACTGGCTGACCGTCGAGCTTCCGGGCCTGTGAAGGAGCCAGCACCATGGTGACCATCGACCTGAGCACGCCGCCGCCCCCGGCCGAGACCTTCCTCGACGGGTTGCCGCGGCGCCTCGCCCTGACCCTGCCAGAGCTGCGACTCGCAGCCGAGCTGGCCGGCAACGCTCCTCTCCCGTTCGACGAGTCTGCGCCCACCGAGGGTGAGGGCGGCCTGGCCGGACGCCTCGGGGCGACGCGGACCAGTGAGGATGACTCCGCCTACCAGAGCGCGGTCGCCTCCCTGCACGACCCGCGCGAGACCCTGTCGCGCCGCGGGCTGCTGGATGACGGCGGGTTGGACCGCGGCCTGTCCGGCGCTGTCGGGCTCCTCGCCACCCCGGATCTGGCCCTCGAGATCGACGTCGCCACCGCCGACACCCAGGTCAAGGCGTGGCACCGTCACGCCGACGGCGCGGTCGCCACCCTGTCGACGTGCGACGGCATCGTCTTCGAGATCGCGTGGTTCCCCGTGGAGCACTGGGCCGGCGAGTTGGGCCGCATCACCGCGGTGCCCGACGACTACGACCTGGCCGCGAGCGCGGTGCCCTCCGACATGGACGTCCCGTTCTCCGTACTGGACGCGGCGGGCGAGGCCATCCGCACCGGCCGCAGCGACCTCGTGCCCGTCCTGCTGACCCACCACGGCGACGGCGGCGTCCTCTCGGACGGCGAGGCGCTCGACGACACCAGCGCACTCTCCGCGATCTCCGCCGTCCACACCGAGGGCCGCGGCCGCCTGCGCATCCTGGGCGCCGAGGTCTCGGGCCGTACGACGACCGACGTCGGCGTCATCTCGTGGGTGCTGCTGCGCGACGGCTGGCACTCGTTGACCCCCTACCAGGACGGCGAGACCGCCCGGATCGGCCTGCGACTGGTCAACCCGGACGACCTTGCTGCCGAACTCGCACCCGTACTGGCCCAGGTGACCACATGAGCGACGAGCAGACCCCGACCACCGACCCGTCCTCGCGTCTGGGCTCGGCCCCGACCGCGCCGGCGGCGACCCTCACCGAGGCGGCGGTCGCGCGGGACAAGTACGACCAGATGCTGCACCTGGCCGACGCGTTCGACCGGGCCGGCAATGACATCCGCCAGTTCGCCCGCATCGGTTCCGAGGTGCTCTCGGACGACGACGTGGTCGACACGGGCGAGCTGTCGAAGGCGACGTACGGGGAGTTCGAGGAGGAGATGCGTGCCGCGACGACCGGCAAGCACGGCCTGCTGACCCGTTCGGTCGAGCTCGACGCCGATGCGCTGGTGGTGCGGGCGACCGTGCTGACGTACCGCTGGATCGACGAGCTGCAGCAGGCTGCCTACAAGACCCTCGGCTCGATCGCGGGACGCGCGATCGGCTACCTGGCCCCCGAAGTCGCCCTCGGCGGCGCGATCGTGTCGGCCGGGCTCATCGAGACCGACGCGCTGGACCGCGAGGGCGTGACGGCCTACCTCAACGAGCTGGCCGAGTCGAACCCCGAGCTGATGGAGCACGTCGCCGGTGGCGGCGGCCTGCTCGAGGGTCTGCAGATGCGCTCGCTGTTGACCGCGGGCATCCTGGCCTCGGACCGCGGAGCGCACGCCGCGCGCGGCGGCCTGCGAGCCATCGGCGTGGAGCCCTTCGCCCCCGACGCCGTCTCCGCCCTGCGCGATGCCGCGGGCAGCCTGCTCGAGCACCTCGTGGGCGAGGAGGAGGCCCCTCAGGCCGAGCAGTCCGCGAGCGAGGCAGCGCTCCCCCGCTCCATCGAGGACCTCATGGCTCAGTTGACCAGCGCTGAGCACCGCATCAGCGTGCAGCGGGTCGCCGCGGGTCGCTACATCTGCTACCTGCCGGCGGGCCCGCAGCCTGCGGGCGGGCGCCTGCGCCTGGTCGGGGCGGACACGAGCGGCCTCGTACGCCGTGTCGTCACCGCCATCGAGGAAGCAATCGTCGACGGCGAGCAGGCCCGCGTGATGATCGTGGGGGCTGCCCAAGGAGGGACGGTCGCGGCGGAGATCGCCGCCACGGTCACCTCGGAGGCGTTCGTCGTGGACCAGGTGGTCACCGCCGGCGCCCCCTCGGCCCAGGTGCAGGTCATTCCGCAGACCACGCGCGTGCTCTCCCTGGAGGACCGGGCCGACCCGGTCGCTCTGCTCGGCTCCCTCATCAACGCCCAGGTCCGCAACCGACTCACCGTCGTCTTCGACGGGTCGCGGGCAGGCGAGGAAGACGTGTACGTGATGGGTGGCCGTGCGGCGGACGCCGCGACGCACCCGGAGCTGCTGGCGGAGATCCAGCGGATCCAGGCGTTGGGCTTCCTGGCTGGCTGAGGCGTGTGGCCGCCCGGTCACACGATGTCGTGGACGAACTCCGCCAGCTGGGTGAGGTTGCGGCACTCCGTCATGGGCACGATCTCTGCGTACTGCAGCGCCCCGCTGTCCCCGCTGCCCCAGTGGCGCGAATGCTCGGGGTTGAGCCACCACGTGTGCCGTACGGATCCCTCGATGTCGCGCAGCACGTCCAGTGACAGGTCGGAGTAGTTGGAGCGCCCGTCGCCGAGGATCAGCACCGAGGTCTTGGGGCCCAGGGCGTAGGGATGCCGCTCGGCGAACTTGCTCAGCGCCCGACCGTAGTTCGTACGTCCCCACAGGGCTGCCTGGGTGATGCTGCCCGAGAGCCCCTCCATGACCTCGACGACGTCGGCCCCGGGTCGGAAGTGCTCGGTGACCTCGGTGACGTCATCGACGAAGGTGAAGGCACGCACGCTGGAGAAGGCCTCCCGCAGGGCGTAGACGAGCATGAGGGTGAAGGACGCGAAGTTGGCCACCGACCCACTCACGTCGCACAGCACGACCAGCTCTGTGCGGTGCGGGCGGCGCGGCCGGTGGTGGGTGGTGAGCGGGATGCCGCCGGTCGACAGGGAGGCGCGCACCGTACGACGCATGTCGAGGGGGCCGCGGCGACGGTGGTGCTGCTCCTTGGCCAACCGCGCGGCGAGTCGCCGCGCGAGCGGATAGACCTCGCGCCGCATCTCCTCGAGGTCGACCTTGCGGGCGGCGAGGAAGTCGAGGCGCTCGATCGTGGGGCGCACAGTCGAGCGCACCACGTGCTCAGCGCCCTTCTGCTCGGCCAGGCGGCGCCGCGAGTCCGACTCGACGAGGGTCCGGAAGGCCGCGATGCTGCGCTGTGCGAGCACCTCGGCCCGCTCGGCGTCCTCACCGTCCGCCATGAGGCCGCGTACGAGCTGGTTCAGCAGTTGCTCGGGACGCACCCGCTGCAGCGCCGAGTAGGCCGAGTAGGCGGCCATCCCCGGGCCGCGGCCCGGCAGGATGCCGAAGCGTTCGACCGCCTCGCGCGCCAGTTCGGCCATGGCCGCCTCGTCCCCGGCGGCCATGGCTTCCGCGAGCGCCTCACGCAGGTCGTGGAGTGCCGCAGCGGAGTCGCGCCCGACCGCTGGCTCCACCCCGTCCGGCGCGTCCTGCGCTGCGTCGACGCGGTGGCCCTGGCCGACGAGGCGCGGGTAGTGGACGTCGAAGATCATGTCGAAGGTGACGCGTTGGGGCTGCCGCTTGACGAGCGTGGCTGCGTACGCGGCACGGACGAGCTCGCGGTCATCCCACCGCACGAGCTCGAGGGCCCGTACGGCATCGAGGCCTTCGGCCAGTGAGACCGACAGTCCCGCGCGGCGCAGGTCCGCGATGAAGGCGAGGTGGGTGTCGAGCAGGCTCACGGGCGTGCCAGCCGCAGTTCCTTGATCGCACGTGCCTGGTCGGAGGCGTGCTTGAGGACCACGCCGAGCGTCCGGTTGACCACGGCGTCGTCGAGGTCGTCGATCTCCAGCGCGACCAGGGTCCGTGCCCAGTCGATGGACTCGGCGATGGAGGGCGCCTTCTTGAGTTCGAGGTCGCGCAGGCGGGCGATGACGCCGACGAGTTGGGTCGCGACGCGCTCGTCGAGGGCGGGCACCTGGCCCACCACGATCTCCCGCTCACGCTCCACGTCGGGGTAGTCGAGGTGGAGGTAGAGGCAGCGGCGCTTGACGGCCTCGGACAGCTCGCGGGTCGCGTTCGAGGTGAGGACCACGAAGGGGCGGCGCGTGGCGGTGATGGTGCCGAGCTCGGGGATGGTGACCTGGAAGTCGCTGAGGACCTCCAGCAGCAGCCCCTCCACCTCGACGTCGGTCTTGTCGACCTCGTCGATCAGCAGCACCGTGGGCGCGTCGCGGCGGATGGCACTCAGCAGCGGGCGCGTCAGGAGGAACTCCTCGCTGAAGATGTCGTCGTGGGTCTCGTTCCACGTCTGCTCGCCGGCGGCCTGGATGCGCAGCAGCTGCTTCTTGTAGTTCCACTCGTACAAGGCGCGCGATTCGTCGAGTCCCTCGTAGCACTGCAGCCGTACGAGCTCGGCGCCGCAGGCTCGCGCCACCGTCTTGGCCAACTCCGTCTTGCCCACGCCAGCAGGGCCTTCGATGAGGACCGGCTTGGCCAGCGCACCCGCCAGGTAGGTGGTCAGCGACGTGGCGTCGTCGGGCAGATAGCCCAGCTCGCGCAGGCGGAGGTCGGCGTCAGCGGGCGAGGTGAACCAGGTCATGGAGCCCATCTTCACCCGCCGACGGCGAGGCGTGGCAGAGGGGGCGGGATTCGAACCCGCGGTAGGTCTCCCTACGACCGCTTTCAAGGCGGTTCCGATCGGCCACTCCGGCACCCCTCCTCGTACGTGAGTGGTGCAGGCACCGCGCGCGTACGGGGAGCAGTCTAGGCATCGACCGCCTGGCCCACGACTACTCGGACCCGCCGTACTCCTGCTCCACCTGGTCCCAGGCGAGGTCGTTGCGCCTCTGGAGGTGGTGGGAGATGTCGGTGGCGAGGCGATTCAGGTCGCCGCGGACGGTGGTCACGTCGTCGTCGTTGATCACGCGCGGGCCGAGGGCACGGATCCGGTCAACGAGCTGCAGGCCCTCGCGGGACACCGACGCGCTGCGGGAGGCGAGCCATCCGTCGCGCTCGGCGTCACCCCGCTGCACCAGGGAGTCGCGCAGCAGACCGAGGTGGCGTCGAACGCTCCACCGCCAGCCTCCGACGGTCCGCGGCTCGGGAGGCGTGGCGAGCAGGCGTTGCAACTCGCGCAGGGTGGTGGTGGCTGTGGTGCCGGCGGGCGTGGGCATCATGACGGCCTCCCGGAGGGTGCGGAGACCAGCGGGGTCCAGTCCCCGGTACTTCGAGAATGACGCGTCCCGGCTGCTCCTTCAAGCCCCCAGCAGCCGCCACACCGCCGATTCGTGCAGATTGGGGCGCGTGGGACGGGTGCGGCGAACCGGGTCTCCCCGATCGGGCTCCGTCGCGCCGGCTGTGTTGAAATCGAAGGGTGAGCACCGACTACCGCCTGGCCCCGTCCGTCGTCGTCCGCCTGGTGGGTGCCGTCCTCGTGGCGGTGGCCATCCTCGTCCTGATCTCGACGGTCCTGGTGGCCGCCCTCAACCTGCACACGGTCGTGCTGCTGGTGCCGGTGGTGCTCGGCGTGCTCATCATCGCCGCGGTGTGGGCGCTGTGGACTCGGCGCGGCTGGCTGGTGCGTACGACCGACGAGGGCTACCGGGTCCAGTGGGTGCGGGGCGTCGGGACCGCCGCGGCCCGGTGGGCGGACGTCGAGGACGCCGTCACGGCCACGATCAAGGACACCCCGGTCGTCGTCCTGCGGCTCGCGGACGGGCGCTCGACCACCATCCCCGTGGAGCTCCTGGCCATCGACCGCGAAGACTTCGTACGCGCCCTCCAGCAGCACCTGGCGCACGGAACCGCGCGGCCTCTCTGAGGCAACCCCGCTTGAGGGGGGCCTGATTCGGCGGAAGGCCTTCGGGCCTTGTACCCTGTCCACGCTCGGTCTGACCGGGCATGGAGGCGTCGCCTAGTCCGGTCTATGGCGCCCGCCTGCTAAGCGGGTTTGGGGCTAAAACCCCATCGAGGGTTCAAATCCCTCCGCCTCCGCCATGTGATCTCACGCGAGATCCACACTCCCGGGTCCACTCAGGTGGGCCCGGGAGTTGTGATTTCTGGGGCATCCGGCTCGTTGCGCAGTCGAGCTGTGATGTCCGGGCGCCGCCCGGGTTGACCGCAGTCCGGTTCGGCGCGTTAGATGGCTGGGCGGTTGCAGGTGACCGCATGGTCATACGCCACGGCACGCGCGATGCAAGAACATGCAATGCACACAGTTGCAGCGAGAACCCCGTGACGGAGCTCTCCAACCTGTCACAGAATGGCGTCACCCCCTCGTTCTGACAGACAAGTAGGTGTCCCCCATGACCCGCACCCGCCGCATTGCCCTGGCTCTCTCAGCAGTCGCCTTCACGGCAGTGTCCGTGGCAGCCACCGCCCCAGCCGCCAACGCAGACATCACTTGGGGCTACAAGATCCACAAGAAGCGCTGACGCGCTAAAGTTCCCACCGAAGACGGGGACCACCTCTCAACCCCCCACGAGTCCGGTCCGCAAGCCTTACCCCACGGCCCGTCTTCCGACGAGGGCAGTGATTCCCAGTCACTGCCCTCGTCTCTTTTTTGTCCTCAGGCCAGGTCGGTTGAGCCCGCTCCCGACGCTGGTTGGAGTTTGTCGAAACCGACGCCGCCGCCGGTTGAGTTTGTCGAAACCGACGCCGCCGCTGGTTGAGCTTGTCGAAACCGACCCCACCGCCCCGCTCGACGAACAAGCCCCGCTCGACGAGCGACCGCAAGTGTCAGGGGGTCGACTCGGGTGCGTCGGGGTTCTCACGCCCGTTGACGCCGGCCTGGCCCATTGCGTACCCGAGCTGGAACCGAGTCTCGCTCTCGAACTCCGTCTTGAGGTCGGCCACGTAGGCCGCGTACGTACGCGGGCTGACGCCCAGCCGCTTGGCCCCGACCGGGTCGGACCGGCCCTCGATGAGCATCCGGATCGTCATCGCACGCTGCTCAGCGGCGATGTCGCGCACCAGGGTCTGCTCGCGGTTGGTGAAGGTGCGCGCCCGCTCCCACGACCGCTCGAACACGTCCACGAGGTAGGCGACCACCGCCGGCTCACGGATCGCCATCGCCACCGCGAGGCCCTCCTGGCCGGGGATCACTGCGATGCGCCGGTCCACGACGATGAGGCGCTCAAAGAACTCGTCGAGCGTGCGCACCTGGGCGCCCTCGCCCGTCACCGCAGCGACGTAGCGATGGGTGGCGGCACTACGCCTGGCCGCGTGCTGATAGAGCATCCGCACCTTCACCCCGCGGCGCAGGGCGGCGACCTCGGTGTTGTACGAGTCGTCCAGCGCATCCACGGCACGGTTGAAGTTCGGCTGGGCGGTGAGGAGCTCCTCCTCCGCGTCCGCGACCAGGGACGCGAGGAACGGACCGATGGTTTCTCCGCGCAACTCGGTGAACGGGCCGCGCGAGGCCTGCGGCGAGCGGCGCCACGTGTGGGCCAACGCCCCGAACGCCCGCGCCCAGTCCGCCGACTCGGCGATCAGCTGGGCGCCCTGCTGTCCCATCGGGGCGACCACTTGGGACTGCACGGTCGAGGGATCCACCGGCTGCCACGCCGTGCCGTCGGGGTCCTGCACGAGCAGGCCCACCTCGCGCAGGAGCTCGAAGGCGGCCCGGTCGACGCCGTCATCGGCGATGCGCGCACAGTCCGCGCCGATCCCGCCGGCGACCACGATCTCCTCATACAGCGTCGAGGCGCGGCCCTCGAAGAGCTCGCGCTCTGTCGGCCCCAGCGGCATTCCATCCTCCGTGACAGTGTGCTGGCCCGGCGACGCCGCCGGACGAGGCCGAACCTACTAGGTGCCGACGACGACGGCGACCGCTCCGTCCACAGAGCGCCTCCTCACACGGCGTCGTCCGGGTGGATGCTCCGCGTCTCGGATCGGCGGTTACGGGAGGTGAACCAGTCGCGCAGGTAGAACTTCGGCAGCATCTTGGCGATCGCCAGCGTCACGTAGATGAGGGTGTTGATCGCCACGAACGCCGCCAGAACCATGAAGGCATCCGTGCGCAGCACACCCTCGGGCAGCAGGATTCCGTACGTCATCATCACTCCTGGACCGTGACCCCATCGGCGCTGCGGACGACGTGTTTCCACGCCGCCTCCCGCCCCAACGCCATGTCGAGGACGCCCTTGCAGTAGACGACGTTGAGGAACATCGCGTACCCCAACTCCGGGAAGAGGGTCAGCGCCAGCAGCCGCGCCCGCCAGTCCCCGTGCCACACCGTGACCAGCCGCTCGAGCATGAAGACCAGACCAAGCCCCAGCCAGAACGGGAACCACACCCACGTGTCCATGGCCAGCACCATCAGGCCGATTAGGACCAGATAGCTCGTCAGGGCGAGGACGCCGTACCCGATGCCCAACTGCTGGGCCCAGTAGCGCAGCGTCTGCGGGGTGACCCCGTACGCGCCCAAGTTCTCCAGCGCACCCCGTTGCCAGCGCAGCCGCTGGGCCCACAGCGCCCGCCACGTCGGCATCACCTCGGTGACGACCGTGCACTGGGCCGGCGAGATCATGAGGGCCCCCAGGCTCTTGAGGGCCAGCGTGAGCTCGTTGTCCTCGGTGAGCGCGACCGTGTCGTACACGTCGCCGGGCACCCCGGGCAGGGTGGTGCCGCGCCGCGCAGCCACCTCGCGCAGCGCGGCGGGACGGAACAGCGAGGCGGTGCCGGTGAGGACGAAGACCCGCCCGCGGCGCCGTCGCATCTCGCGCCCGTAGCGCAGGTATTCGTTGCGCTGGAACTGGCCGATGAGACCTCCGCCCGCCTCGCCGTAGAACAGGCCGCCGACGGCCATCAAGGCGCGGTCATCGCGCATGCGTCGTACGGCCACCTCGAGGAATCCGTCATCCAGCGTCGTGTCCGCGTCCATCACCATCACGAGGTCGTTGTCGCCCTGGCCCACCAGGACGGTGGCCAACGCCTGGTTGAGACCGCCCGCCTTCTTGTGCACGTTGTCGACGGTCTCGAACACCTCCACGCCGCGGCCGAGGGCGATCTCGACGGTGGCGTCGGTGCAGTTGTCGGCCACCACGACGATGCGCGCCGGAGGCACCGACTGCGACTGGAGCGAGTCGATCGTCGCCCCGATCGCGTCCTCCTCGTTGTGCGCCGGGATGAGGACCGTGACTGTCACCTCGCCCGCGAAGACACCGCGCGTACGGTCCATGACCACGCGGGGAGCCAGGGGCAGGGTCTCGGGCGAGAGACTTCGCCGGTACGCGGTCGCGATGCGCCGCTCGACCAGGGCGACGGCGGCGGCGAGGAACAGCGCCAGACCGCTCGCGAACACGAGCACCCGAGCGGGCGGCACCGAGGCGTCGTACAGCAGATCCCAGACACCGAAGAGGACACCCCCTTCGGGCGTGCGCCCCGCCGCGGGACCGGACCAGGCGACCGCGGCGAGCATCGCCGCGGCCCCGAGGAGTGCGGCCAGGATGATGACGATCCCGACCAACCGTTGGAACTTCACGCCTGCAGACCTCCCTGTGGGAATTGGATGCTGGCCACGAACTCGTCGTACGGGACCGGGCGCCCGATGTGGTAGCCCTGAGCCAGGTCGACGCCCTCCGCGCGGACGATCTCGAGGACCTCCGCGTCGGCGACGAACTCGGCGACCGTGCGCTTGCCGAGGTCGTGGGCGATGGCCACGATCGAGCGCACGATCGAGCGGTCGACCTCGCTGCCCGCCAGCGTGGCGACGAACTCTCCGTCGATCTTCACGTAGTCGAAGAGCAGGTGCTTGAGGTAGTAGAACGACCCGAACCCCGCACCGAAGTCGTCCAGCGCGAAGCGGCAACCGATGGCGCTCATCCGTTCCGCGAACTCGCGGGCCAGACCCACGTCCGCGATCGCGACCGTCTCGGTGACCTCCAGCACCAGCGCGGAGGGCTCCACGCCGTGACGTGCCAGCGCGGACGTCACGGCCTCCTCGATGCTCGGGTCGCCGATCGACTGGCCCGACAGGTTGACCTCCAGGGAGAACCCGGGCACCACCCGGCGCAGGCGCGCCAACTTCTCCAGGGCGTGGTCGATCACCCAGGCGTCCACGGCGGGCATCAACCCGACCCGTTCCGCGGTTTCCAGAAACCGCCCCGGAGCGAAGAGCTCGCCGTCGTCGCCCCGCATGCGCAGCAACACCTCGGCGGAGACGACCCGGTCCGAGGCCAGGTCGAGAACGGGCTGGAAGTGGAGCTCGAAGGTGTCGTGCTCGAGCGCCTCCTCGATGCGGCGCTGCCACTCCAGCCGCACTCCCGTACGGGGCTGCTCGACGCCGCCCTCAGCCAGGACCGCGTATCCGTTGCGGCCGGACTCCTTGGCGTCGTACATCATCATGTCGGCCAGTGCCACGATGTCGCTGTCGTCCTGGTCGGCGGCCGAGCGGAAGGTGACCACGCCGATGCTGCACGTCAGGCGCCGCTCGGCGCCCTGCCGGGTGGCGGCGTAGTCGGCGACGGCGGTCACGACCTTCTCGGCGACCACCGCGGCGCCGGCCTGGTCGACGTCGGCCAGGATCAGCGCGAACTCGTCGCCGCCCAGGCGCGCCACGAGGTCGCTGCGGCGTACGGAGTGGGTCAGGATCGCCGCCACGTCGACCAGCAGCTGGTCTCCCGCGTTGTGGCCGCGCGTGTCGTTGACCTGCTTGAAGTGGTCGAGGTCGATCCACACCAAGGCGCCGGGCGTGCCGTGCAGGCGGTAGCCCGCGAGGCGACGGTTGAGCTCGGCGTCGAACCGGCGACGATTGGCGAGACCGGTCAGGACGTCGTGGTCGACGAGGTGGCTGAGTTGCTCCTGGTAGCGCCGGCGCTCCGAGACGTCGACGACGTTGACGAAGATGACGTCCTGCTGGCCGTCCTCGCCTCCGCGCTGCATGAGTCGGCTGGTCAGCGCGACGTGCACCTCCACGCCTCGTACGTTGCGCAGCACGCAGTCCGTGGACACGGCTCGACCCGCCGCGGCGACCACCTCGCCCAGGTGGACCGAGAGGGTCTGGTCGCCGGGGATCGCGAAGTCGGCGAGCGGCTCGCTGGACATCCGTTCGTCCGTGGACCCCAGGATGCCGCGCATCGACCGGTTGACCATGAGCACGCGGCCCTGGCGGTCGAGCAGGACGACCCCGTGCGGCGCGTCGGTGAACAGGCGCCGGAACTGCGCGTTGACGAGTTCCAGCTCCCGCTGGGCCGACACCATCTCCGTGGTGTCGTGCCCCACCGCGAGGTGTCCACTCACCGCTCCGTCCTCGTTGAGCAGCTGCGTCAGGATGACGCGTACGACGACCTCCTCCCCCGCTGCCGTGCGGTAGGTGAAGGGCCGCACGGCTCCGTCCTGACGGGCCAGGGCCGCGAGCGCCTCCACCCCCGGTTCGACGTGGAACTCGCGCGCCAGTGCGGCGAGCTCGCCCGGGTCGAGGAGGGCGGTGATGGAGACCCGGTCGACGACGTCGTCGCTGCGCAGGCCCAACAGCTCCTCGGCCCCGACGTTGAACGACCTGATGACGCCGGTTCGGTCGAAGCTGATCATGCTGGTGCCCGCCGTGCCGCGCATCAGCCCGTCCAGGTGCGTAGCCGTACGCCGCGCGCGGTCCGTCTCGCGGGCCAACTGCTGCACCACCCGCTGGATGATGGGGGTCAGCAGGGCCACCATCGCGCTGATGGCCACCACGCGCTGCCACTCCGTGGACGGATAGTGCTGCCCACCGATCAGGAAGATGGGCGCCGCGATCGTGAGCCCCGTCGCGACACCAGCGATGACCAGTTGGCGCAGCGTGCCGGTGAGCGCCAGCCACAACGTGGGCAACAGCAGGAGCGACACGCCGCTCGACCCACCGCCGGCGATGTCTCGCGAGACCGCCATGACCAGCAGGAACGAGACGGGTGCGGCCACCTCGAGGAACGGGTCGTCCTCCTTGACGAACGACGCCACGAACAGCGCCATGCACAGGACCGACGTCGCGACCAGCAGCACCAGGTGCAGGAGGTCGTCATGCACGCGGGGAAAGACGACGGCGAGGGTGCCGATGAAGGCCACGACTGCGAACGGCACGATCAGGGACCGGCGGGAGGGCACGACGCGCGCACCGCTCACGACAGTCATGCCACCGGCCACGGCTGACCTCCCGAGTGAGTCGACGCCTGGCCGTCATCGTACGGGGTGGCGCCTGCGCGCCGCGGGAGCCAAAACTCAGGCGGGGACGCGCTCCGGCTCGGTCGAGGGCTCCGTCGCGCGCTCGGCGCGGTGGGCACGCCAGGAGTAGCGGATGGCCCACGCCCACACCGCGACCACGATCGCGTACACGGCGAACTGGAGCGGACCAGCGTCGGTTCCCGTGGCGGCCTTGAGGAGCGTGCGGGAGTTGGTGAGGACGATGAGGCCGCCGACGAGCGAGCCGAGCATGCGGGCCGGGATGACCCGGACGAGGTAGGCCGCGAACGGGGAGACCACGGCACCGCCGAGCAGCAGGCCGGCCACGATGGCCCACTCGATGTCAGCCACCCCCAGCCCCGCGATGAACCCCGCCGAGGCGGCGAGGGTGACGACGAACTCGCTCGTGCTCACCGAACCGATGACCTTGCGCGGCTCCATCCGGCCGCTGGCGAGCAGGGCGGGCGTGCCGATCGGGCCCCAGCCGCCGCCAGCAGTCGCGTCGACGAAGCCCGCCGTGGCGCCCAGCGGGACGAGGAATCGGCGAGTCGGCGGCTCGTCGAGGCGGTCGGTGCGCACGCCCTTCAGGGTGAACCTGCTCAGCAGGTAGACGCCCAGGCCGAGCAGGAGCACGGCCATGACGACCTTGGCGAGGTCGACGTACGTCGCCGAGAGCCAGACCAGCACGTTGGCGCCGATGAAGGCGCCCACGGCTCCAGGCAGCGCGATGGTGCGCACCACGCGCCAGTCGACGTTGCCGAAGGACTGGTGGGAGACACCGGAGGCCAGCGTGGTGCCGAGCTGGGCGAACTGGACCATGGCCGAGGCCATCGCCGGGTTGGTGCCGACCATGAGCAGCAGCGTCGTGGACGTGACGCCGTACGCCATGCCGAGGCTGCCGTCGACGAGCTGGGCAGCCACGCCGACGAGGGCGAACATGAGCAGCTTCTGCACCGGAGACTCCTGACCGAAGAGGATGAACTTCGGTAAAGATACCTATTCACTAGACTTAATGCAAGGCATGGCCTTTCAGGGTGGTCGGGAGCGCCGGTGGTCGAGCGGCCTCCGACCTCACTGGTCGAGCCTGTCGACACAACCGCCGCCTGCCCTGGTGCCCAAATTGGGGACACATGGAGGGGTCTCAGAGGGCCAACCATGGCCTCCAACTGTCCCCAATTTGGGCAACCGGGTCGACACAACGAAAAGGGCGGCAGGACCAGATGGTCCTGCCGCCCTTCGTGAGCGATGACGAGGTCAGCCCTCGTACGTCTCCAGGTCAGCCTCCACGCGGCGGTGGGCCTCCCAGATCGCCTCGGGCATGTTCGGGAACTGCTCGAGGTGCTCGGCGCGGTAGCCGATCTCCTGCTGCCAACGCTTCTTGTCGATGGTCAGCACCTGGTCGAGGTCGGCCTCGTCGATGACCAGACCGTCGAGGTTGAGCTCCGACTTCTTGGGCAGCACACCGACGGGCGTCTGGACGCCCTCGACCTCGCCGGCCTTGTACTGCAGCAGCCACAGCAGCGGGCGCAGGTTGTCGCGGTAGCCGGGCCACAGGAAGCGGCCGTCCTCGCCACGCTGGAACCAGTTGACGTGCGCGAAGATCGGCTTGTCGCTCGCCGCGTTGATCACGTTGAGGTAGTGCTCGGCGTAGTCGCCCTCGCCGTACGCCATGAACGGGCGGTTGGACATCGGGTCGTAGCGGAGCACGCCCTCCTTGCCCTCAGCGGCAGCGGTCGCCTCGGCGCCCAGCGTGAGGCCGTCGTAGACGCCCTCGGCGACGTCGGTGATCGCGCGGATCAGCGGCTCGCGGTCGCGGGTGCGGCCACCGAAGATGATCGCGTCGATCGGCACGCCCGCAGCATCGTCCCAGTCGGGGGCGATGTTGGGGACCTTGGACAGCGTCGTCGTGAAGCGGCTGTTGGGGTGCGCCCACGGCTCATTGGCCTGCTCGGGGGTGCGCTCGGAGATGAGCTGACCCTTCCAGTCCTCCCAACCCGTGATGTCGGCCGGCGGGTTCTCCGTGCGGCCCTCCCACCAGACCTCCTGCGTGGTCGGGTTGTAGGCCACGTTGGTGAAGATCGCCTGGCTGGAGGCGTCGATCGAGCCCAGCGCGGTCGGGTTGGTGGTCTCGTTGGTGTCCTTGGCGACACCGAAAACACCGTTCTCCGGGTTCATGCCCATGAGCTTGCCGGTGGTCTCGTCGACCCACAGCCACGCGATGTCGTCGCCGTAGAAGTAGACCTCGTAGCGCTCACCCAGGGCGTCCGGCGGGAGCATCATGGCGAGGTTGGTCTTGCCGGAGGCGGACGGGAAACCGCCGGTGACGTGGTACGTCTTGCCGGTCTCCTTGTCCTTGATGCCGATGAGCATGTACTGCTCGCCGAGGAACTTCTTGGTCGCCCAGCCGTCGTACGCACCCTGGCGCAGGCCGTGGGCGATCTTGCCGAGCAGCGCGTTGCCGCCGTACGAGGAGCCGTAGTGCAGGATCGTGCGCTCGTCGGCCACGGTGACGAACCAGCGCTGGTCGTCGTCGGTGCCCTGGCCCAGGTTCGGCAGGTCGCCGGTCACGTGGACGGCGCGTACGAAGGAGTTCGGGTCAGCCAACTCGTTGACGTACTCGACGCCCACGCGGGCCATGCGGATCATGTGGAGCACGACCGGACGGTTGTCGGTCAGCTCGACACCCACACCCCAGTCGGCCAGGGCGTTGCCCTTGGGAGCCATCAGGTAGGGGATCACGTACATGGTCTTGCCAGCCGAGGCACCGGCCATCTTCGAGTGAAGCAGCGGCTTCATCTCGGAGGCGGGCTTCCAGTTGTTGTAGAGGCCCTTGTCCTTCTCGTCGTTGGTGGCAACGACGGTGCGCTCCTCGGAGCGCGCGGTGTCCTTGTGGTAGCTGCGGGAGTAGTAACGCCCCTCGCCAGCAGGCAGGAGCTCGCCGGCCGCCAGGGCCTCCTCGATGAGGCGAGCGTCGTCCGAGGCGTTGACCACCTCGATCCGCTCCGCCCCCGTGAGCTCTGCGTAGTGAGCGACGAACTCTCGAACCTTGGGGTTCGTGAGCCCTGCCGCGTCAAGGATCGCCTCAACATTTGCCATGACCAGCGCTGCCTCTCATTGGGCGTGGCGAGCGTATCGCCACCTTTGTGGTGCGTTCGGAGTGCGGGCGTGGTCGTACGCCGTCGTACATGCCCGCGCTCACCAGCACCATAGGGCACTTCCGCGCTACCCCCGAATGCGGTCCGCACCATCCTGATTTCGCCCGCTCGGCAGTGGTGGGCTATTGTCATCCAGTCGCCACACCAGCACGGTGAGGCCGGCAAGCGCCTGTAGCTCAACGGATAGAGCATCTGACTACGGATCAGAAGGTTTGGGGTTCGAATCCCTACAGGCGCGCAGCAGCCGCAGGTCAGCCTCTGACCTGCGGCTTTTGCGTTTCCGGAGGCCTCGTACGACCCCGCTCACGCCGGCCCGCCGCGACGCTGCGGGCGGGCGCCCGCCGCCTCGTACGGCCGCCGCAGGCGCGGGTCATCGCGCCTGCAGCGACCACGCGGCCACCGGCCGGCAGAGCGCTCGCACCGGCCGTACGTGATACAACTCACTTCCCGCGGCCCAGTGCCCGGAAGGGCGTCGATCAGGCGACGATCACGGCCCCGCCGAGGACCGAAGGCAGGTCGCGGCCCAGCGTCACGTCGACCGGGTTCGTGAGGCACCGCACCGACCCGCCGCCCTTGTGGAACTCGGACACGTCCACCAGGCGCACCTCGAGGCCGCGGGCCTCCAGTGCCGCCCGTACGCCCTCAGGGCAGCCCGGCATCAGGATCTGCGAGCCGACCACGATCGAGTTCGCCGCAAAGGTTGTCAGCGCCTCGGCCTCGGTGAGGACGATGGGGTCGGGGATCAGCGCCATGAGCGCCTCGGCGGAGGCCGCGTCGAAGGCCTCGGGGCACACGAGCGCGGTCTCGGTCGTCACGGGGCAGAAGGCCAGGTCGAGGTGGTACATGCCCGGGTGCGTGGTCCGCACGCCGCGGACCCGGATGTCGAGGTCGGTCGCCAGGGCCTTCAGCGCGAGCTCATCGGTGCGCGGCCCGTGGCCCACGACTAGGGCGTCCCCGAACGCGAAGGCGTCGCCCGCCTCGAAGTGGGCACCGACGCCGTCGCGGCCCACGTACGAGGTCTGCCAGCCGCCCGCGGTGAACCAGTCCGCTGCGGAGGCGGTCTCCATGCGGCGCTCGGGGTGCCGCATGTGGGACAGCGTCATTGCCGGGGCGCGGCCGGGGCGCTGCAACGCCAGGCCGAGGTTCATCGCGTAGACCATGTCGGGGGCGTCGGCGCGCTGGTCGATCACGTCGACCCATGCCCCGGCGGCCTCGATCGCGGCCACCATGCCTTCCCACTGCTCCATCGCGAGCAGGGGATCGGGCTGGTCGGCGGGATCCATGAACGGGTTGATCGCGTAGTCGACGCGGAAGTGGTCGGGGCGGACGGCCACGTAGTGCCTCCCCCAGGACAGAGCAGTGGACATGGACATCGCCTCCCCGGCATCGCAACGACAAGATTGTCGGACAATCCGACGAGCGATAGTGTGAGGCACGACAGGCCCACAGGGCAAGACGTGCCCGTTCGTCCCCGGCAGCGAGGACAATGGGGGCGTGAGCCAGCCGTACGAGTCCCTCAACCTGGAGCCCTCCACGACCGTGGACCGGGTGGCGACCGAGTTGCGCCGCGCCATCTTCGACGGCGAACTCGAGAGCGGCACCCCGTTGCGCGAGGTCGCCCTCGCCGACTCGCTCGGGGTCGCGCGATCGACGGTCCGCGAAGCCCTCACGGCGCTCGTGGCCGACGGCCTGGCCGTACGCGAACCCCACCGCGGCGTGAGCGTGGCCTCCCCCGACCCGGACTCCATCCGCGACATCTGCCGCGCCCGTTCCGTCCTCGAGGCGGCCGGGATGAGCCGGTGGCGCGAGGCCAGCGAGACCGCCCGCGAGCGCGTCCGCGCCGCCCTCACCGCCTACACCGACTCCGTCGCCGCCGACGCCGGCTACGAGCGCCTCAACGAGCTGCACCTCGCACTGCACTGCGCCTTCGTGGGCCTGCTCGACAACGACCGCCTGCTGGCGGCGGCCGAGTCGCTCAGCGCGGAACTACGCCTCAGCCTCGCCCAGGTGGAGCGGCTGCGCCGCAACGCTCACGACCAGGCCGACTCGCACGCCAGCCTGGTGGCGCTGCTGGAGCAGGACCGCATCGACGACGCGGTGGCCGCGATCACCGCGCACCTGGCAGCGGCCGAGGAGTCGATCCTCGAGGCGCTCGACCTGTGACCTGAGCTGGCGCTCGCATCCCGGCGCGAGGACCCTCGCCCGTTCACGGTGGGCTCTACGCTGTGGCCATGCGATTCCTGACCTGGATCATCTCCACTGCCGGCGGCCTCGCCATCGCCACGTGGCTCCTGAGCGGCATCTGGTTCGAAGGGGCCACCAGCGGCTGGGCCGAGGTCGAGGACAAGATCCTCCCCGTGCTCGCGGTCAGCCTCATCATGGGCGTGATCAGCGCGCTGGTCGAGCCCGTGGTCAAGCTCCTGTCGCTGCCCCTGATCGTCCTCACCCTGGGCTTCTTCCTGCTGGTCATCAACGCGCTGCTGCTGATGCTCGTGGCGTGGCTTGCGCAGGCGGTCGGCATCGGGTTCCACGTCGACGGGTTCTGGTGGGCCGTGCTCGGCTCGATCTTCATCACCCTCGCCACCTGGGCCGTACGCCAGCTACTGCCGGAGCCCACGGCGTGACGGCACTGCCCACGCAGCACACCACGGGGCCGTACCGCATCGCGATGGTCTGCCTCGGCAACATCTGCCGCTCGCCGGTGGCTGACGTCGTCATGAACGCCCGCCTCGCCGAGTCGCCGCTGAGCGGAGCCGTCGTCGTCGACAGTTGCGGGACGGCGGGCTGGCATGCGGGCAACGAGATGGATCCGCGCTCCGCGGCCACCCTCTCGGCTGCCGGGTACGACCCGACCCGTCACCGCGCGCAGCAGTTCACCGCCTCGATGCGCACCACCCACGACCTGCTCCTCGCGATGGACCGCAGCAACCTGTCCGACCTCGGCGGCGCCAGTGAGCGCGTACGGCTCTTCCGGGACTGGGACCCGCACTTTCCGGGTGGCGAAGTTCCAGACCCGTACTACGGTGGTCCTGACGGGTTCGAGGAGGTGCTGGGCATGATCGAGCGAACATGCGGAGCCCTGCTGGCCGACCTCACGGAGGCGCTGGGCCACGCACCCGAGCACTCGGAGTCCGCCGGACGATGAGCCGCCAACCGCTGGTGGCGCGCCGGGCCGAGGAGCTCCTCGGTCACAAGGTCGTGTCGACCGGCACGGTCGCGGGCGGCGACATCGCGACCGCGACCAGGCTCCGCCTGACCAACGGCCACTCGGCCCTCATGAAGACCCTTCCGCAGGCGCCCGCGGGGTTCTTCGCCGCCGAGGCACGCGGCCTGCGTTGGCTGGCCGACAGCCACACTGTCGCCGTGCCTCGCGTGCTGGCCGTCGACGGCGACTGCCTTATCCTCGAGTGGGTCGAGCCTGCCACCCGCCACCCCGCCGATCCCGCCGTGGCGTTCGGGGCCGACCTCGCTCGCCTCCACGCCGCGGGAGCACCCGCGTTCGGCGCCGAGGAGGACGGCTGGATCGGGCGGCTGCCCATGAAGAACACCCCCGCGCCCACGTGGGCGGAGTTCTACGGTGCCAGCCGGGTGCTCCCCTACCTCAGGCTCGCCCACGACCGCGGCGCCCTGGACCCCGCTGACGTTCCCCGGGTGGAGGCGCTGGTGAGCCGGCTCGACACCCTTCTCCCTGAGGAGGAACCGGCCCGGCTGCACGGCGACCTGTGGAACGGAAACTGCCTGTGGGGCGCAGACGGCCGCGTCCACGTCGTCGACCCGGCCTCGTACGGCGGCCATCGGGAGGTCGACATCGCGATGCTGCACCTGTTCGGCTTCACCCACCTCGCGCGCACGATGGAGGCGTACGAAGAGGTCGCGCCGCTCGCGCCGGGGTGGGAGGACCGGCTGGGCGTGCACCAGCTCTTCCCGCTGCTCGCGCACGCGTGCATGTTCGGTGGCGGGTACGGCGCCCGCGTCGGCGCGGTCGCTGCGAGGTACGCCTGAACCCAGCGCGATAGCCGTACGGCTGGCACGCTAGGGGGGTGAGCGAAGCCAAGCCCAGGGTCCTCGTCGTCGACGACGACCGCGCAGTGAGGGAGTCGTTGCGCAGGTCGCTTGCGTTCAACGACTACGAGGTCACGCTGGCCGCCGACGGCGCCGAGGCGCTCGTCGCGGTGGGCACGACGCACCCCGACGTGGTCGTGATGGACGTGATGATGCCGCGCCTGGACGGGCTGGAGGCCACCCGAGCGCTCCGTGCTGCGGGCAACGACGTGCCCGTCCTCGTGCTCACGGCCCGCGACGCGGTCGGCGACCGGGTCGAGGGGCTGGACGCGGGCGCTGACGATTACCTGACGAAGCCCTTCGCGCTCGAGGAACTCCTCGCGCGACTCCGTGCCCTGCTGCGGCGGGCGACGCCGCAGGACGCCGACGGTTCCGAGGTGCTGGCCTTCGCCGACCTCTCGATGGACATCGCGACCCGCGAGGTCCGTCGCGGCACCCGGGAGATCGAGCTGACCCGGACCGAGTTCACCCTGCTGGAGATGTTCCTGCGTCGCCCCCGCCGCGTACTCGAGCGGGCGTTCATCCTCGAGGACGTGTGGGGCTATGACTTCCCCACCACGGCCAACTCCTTGGAGGTGTACGTCGGCTACCTGCGCCGCAAGACCGAGGCTGACGGCGAGCCGCGCCTGATCCACACGGTGCGCGGCATCGGATACGTCCTGAAGGAAGCATGAAGCCCCACGCCCGCGCCAAGGCCGTCACCCAGCCGTACCCCGACGACGGCCGCTGGCACTACCGACGCTCGCTGGCCTCGCGCGTCGGCGTCCTCACCGCGCTGGCGGTGGGCGTCTCGATCGGCGTCATGGCGATGACCGCGTTCCTCGTCATGCGGATGCAGCTCATGAACTCGATGGACGAGTCGCTCTTCGAGCGCGCCGAGCGGGCCTCGGAATCCACCCTCAGCGAGATCGGCAATGACGACGTGCCGAGCTGGATGCTGGGCGCCACCGACGTCCGGGTCATCCTCCTGACCTCCCAGGGACTCGCCCTCAGCTCCGACGAGCACGGCCTGCCCCTGGGGGAGCCCGAACTCCACGTCGCCAACGGCACGTCGAAGCGCTCGATCCGTACGGTGACCGACACCGATGGGGTGCAGTACCGCGCCGCGGCCGTGCCTGCCGGTGTCGGCGGCGCACTCGTCCTCGCCCAGCCCCTGACCAGTCAGCACCAGACGCTGAACCGCCTCAGCACCGTGCTGCTGATCTATGGCGGCCTGGGCGTGGGCGCGGCGGCCCTGGCCGGTTGGGCGGTCGCGACCAACGGCCTGCGCCCCGTACGCCGCCTCACGGCCGCCGTCGAGCAGATCGCCGTCACCGAGAAGCTCTCCCCGCTGCGGGTCGAGGGCGACGACGAGGTCGCCCGACTGTCCACGGCGTTCAACCAGATGCTGCTGGCCCTGTCCTCCTCGCAGAACTTGCAACGGCGACTCATCGCCGACGCATCACATGAGCTGCGTACCCCCCTCACCTCGCTGCGGACCAACCTCGACCTGCTGCGGCAGGCGGAGCAGCGGGAGGCCGAGGGCGTACGGCACGGGTTGGACGCTCAGGCGCGCGCCGAGTTGCTCGACGATGTCCGCGCCCAGATCGAGGAGTTCACGGCCCTGGTCGACGACCTCGTCATGCTGGCCCGGGACCACCAGCCCTCCGAGGTCGTGGCCCAGGTCGACCTGGCGGCGGTGACCGAGCGGGCGCTCACCCGCGTACGACGCCGCGCCCCGGGCATCACGTTCGACGTGGACATCGCTGGGTGGATCGTGCGCGGCGACCCCGGCGGTTTGGAGCGCGCGGTGACGAACCTCCTCGACAATGCCGCCAAGTGGAGTCCCGACGGTGGCACCGTGACCGTCCAACTCGACCACGGGATGCTCACGATCGACGACCAGGGACCGGGCATCTCTCCGGCCGACCGGGCGCACGTGTTCAAGCGGTTCTTCCGCTCCGAGGACTCCCGCGCGATGCCGGGCTCCGGGCTGGGTCTGGCGATCGTGCACCAGGTCGTCATCCAGCACGGCGGACGCGTCGCGGTGCAGGACGCCCCCGGTGGGGGCGCTCGCCTGGCGGCCTGGTTGCCGGGGACGGCGCCGACAGTCCTCGACGAGGACGACGAGCACGACGAGCACCACGGAGCGTCAGCGGACGCCTGAGGTCGGGCGTCATACGTACTGGCCCGCGTTGGGTCTGCGTCATACGAACCCGCCCTGCCCGGCCACGCGTCATACGTACCCGCCCTGCCCGGCCACGCGTCATACAAACCCGCACCTATACGTCGCCCTTTGTATGACGGCTGGGGTCAGCGGGGCCGGTTTGTATGACGCCGGGCGGGCACTCGGCTGGCGTCATACGTACCGGCCTTGGTTGGGTCTGCGTCATACAAACCCGCCCTGCCCGGCCACGCGTCATACAAACCCGCACCTATACGTCGCCCTTTGTATGACGGCTGGGGTCAGCGGGGCCGGTTTGTATGACGCCGGGCGCCAGCGAGACGGTTTGTATGACGCCCGGCACCGCCAACCGGCGAGTTCGTATGACGCCAGCCGTCAGTCCCGCGCAAAGACGCGGAGCAAGCGTTCGGCCTTGAGCGCCGCTTCGGCCCACTCATCGTCCACGTCGCTGCGTACGGTGATCCCACCGCCCGTGCCCAGCCACCAGGTGCCGGAACCGTCGGTGGTCAGGGACCGGATCACCACGCCGAGATCGGCGTCGCCGTCGCCCCCGATCCAACCGAAGGCACCCGCGTAGACGCCCCGCGGCGTGGCCTCCACCTCGGCGATGATCTCCATCGTGCGCCGCTTGGGGGCACCCGTCATCGACCCGGCCGGGAACAGCGCCCGCAGCGCCTCGACGGTCGGCACGTCTGAACGCAGCCGGCCGGTCACCGTGGAGACCAGTTGGTGCACGGTCGCGTACGACTCGGTCGCCATCAGTGCCGGCACCTCGACCGTGCCCGGCTCGCAGACCATCGACAGGTCGTTGCGCAGCAGGTCGACGATCATGAGGTTCTCGGCACGGGTCTTGGCGTCGGCGGCCAACCCCGCCCGTAGGGCGGCGTCGATCGCCGGGTCCACCGACCGCGCAGCGGTGCCCTTGATCGGCTTGGTCTCGATCACTCCATCGCGCACCAACGCGTAGCGTTCGGGGCTGCTGGAGAGCAGCCAACTCCTGGCGCCGGGGACGTCGTGGGCCAGAAACCCCGCGTACGGGGCCGGGTTCAGGGACCGCAGGCGCAGGTACGCCGCCGCGGGATCGAGCGAGTCCTCGACGGCGACGCGGTGGGTGAGGTTGACCTCGTAGGAGTTTCCGGCATGCAGGTGCTCCTGCACCGCCTCGAAGGCAGCTGCGTACGCGTGGGGGGCGGGGCCGGCCGCGGTGGGCGGCGGAGGCGCCTGCGGCTCCGACCGGGTGGGGTGATCGAACTGCCTGACGTGGTCGGCGCGCATCCACACCGCGTCTGGCAGGTGCGGGTCCGGTGCGGCGGGCAGGTCCGCGCGCGCGGCAAAGCCGAACCACCCGAACCACTGCTCCCCCGGGCGAATCCGCTCAGCCAGCACCGCGAAGGGGTCCGTTCCGACGACCCGGGACGCGCCGCCCGCATGCGCGGTCACCACCCCACGCGCGGCGTCGTACGAGAGCGACACGCCGTCCTCGTCGAGCCACCCGACGATCGACCGGGATCCCGACCACTCGCGCGCACCGCCCCCGTCCAGCCAGAAGCAGCGGCGGTGCCGCGCCGAGACCTCGACGAAGAACTCCTCGGGCCTCACCGCGCACCTGCCAAGAAGTTGGCGACGAGGCGCGCGCCATGCTCGGACAGGATCGACTCCGGGTGGAACTGCACCCCCTGCAGTGGCAGGACGCGGTGCCGAACCCCCATCACGACCCCCTCGTCGCAGCGCGCCGTCACCACTAGGTCTGCCGGGACGTCCACGGCTGCGAGCGAGTGGTAGCGGACCGCGTCGAAGCCCTGCGGGACGTCGGAGAAGACACCCCGCCCGTCGTGGCTGATCCGGGCCACCTCACCGTGAGCCGGGCGGACCCGGGCGACGGTCCCCCCGTACGCCGTCACCAGGCCCTGCATGCCCAGACACACACCCAGCACCGGCCTGCTGCCCGACGTCAGCACCTCGGCCCCCACGGCGAAGTCGGAGGCCACCGCCGGGTGGCCCGGTCCGGGCGAGAGGACCACGAACTCGTGTCCCAGCACATCGGCGGCACTGACCTCGTCGTGCTCGACGACCCGGGGCGCGACGCCGTTCACCTGGGTGATCAGGTGCACGAGGTTCCACGTGTAGGAGTCGTGGTGATCGACCACGACGACGTCCGGGGGTGCGGGCACGAGCACAGCGTATGGCCCGCGCAGCGGTGAGGCCCGACCGGTCGATGGGTCCGGTCAGCCCTGCCAGGTCAGCGCCCGACACGACGCGGGGACCGCTGTCGACCCGCGCACCGAGCGGCACCGCTCGAAGGCACGCAGGCGCGAGCGCAGCGCCCTGACCTGGCGCGCACGGCGCGGGTTGGAGAACTGGTTGCGCCGCTCCCAGCCCACCCGGTCGTACGGGTAGAACTCGTAGGCCCACCGCGTCTTCGACGCGAGCGGATTGACGTCGAGACGGACCAGCAGGGCATCGGGGGTGCGTACGGCCGTCCAACTCGGGATCCGGTCGAGCTCGTTGCCCGTGAACGCCGCATCCGGGTCCCCGGTGGCCAGCGTCTGCTGGGTGTGCTCCATGAACGTCGCGTCGCGCCGGACGAGAGCGGGGTCAGCAAAGGTGGGCAGCAGGGAAGTGCCCGCCCGGAAGCCCTGCGGGGCAAGCCCGGCGATCTCCTCGAAGGTCGGCGCGAGGTCGAGGTTGGAGACCACCTCGGTCCGCCCTCCCGGCGCCACTCCCGGCCCCACCACGAGCAGCGGGACGTGGGCGTCGGTGTCGTACGGGGTCCCCTTGCCGCGCCGCATCCCCACCTGACCGAGGTGGAAGCCGTTGTCGGAGGTCAGCACCACGTAGGTGTTGGTGCCGACCGCGGCCAGCAACTCCCCCACCATCCGGTCCACCGACTGAGCCATCTGGGCTCGCTGCCGCAACTCGGCGGTGGCCTGGCGCCGCGACATGCGGCCCCCGGTCGTGTTCCACGCTCGGGCGGGCTTGCCCCGTCGCGTCACAGGACGGTTGTCGCCCACACGGTCGCCGAACCCGGGGAGCCGCCGGGCGCTGAGCCGACGACAAGGCACGGCCCCACAGTTGCCCCGGCCCGCCCGATCCGCGAACGCCGCCGGGAACAACGGGTCGCCCGGGTAGGCAGGCTCGGGGTTGACGCGGTTGTGCGGGGCGTACGGCGCCACCTGCAGGAAGTAGGGCGTCGAGCCCTTCTCGTGGGTCTCGACGAAGTCCAGTGCCATCTGCGAGATCACGGTGCCGGCGTAGGCGGCGTCCTTCGTGGTCGCACTCGCCGCGGCGGGCGGCGCCGGGTGCTCGGTGATGACCAAGCGCCCGCCCTCCACCCGCGTGGAGGCGAAGTCCCAGCCGTCGTACGCGGACCCGAAGACGGCACGGAAGTCGGTCCACCCCGGCGGCAGCTGCGGCACCTTCCAGCCGGGGTTCCACTCGTACTCGTTGAGGTACTTGCCCACGAAGCCGGTCGCATACCCCGAACGCTGCAAGGCCACATTGACCGATCTGCGCAGGTTGCCGCCCGCAGCGAACGCCGTCCACCCGCCCAGGTCCGAGGTCTCCAGCGCGGACGTGTTGGTCACCACGCCCGTCTGGTGCGGGTACTGGCCCGTGAACGTGCTCGCCCGCGAGACGCAGCACAGCGAGTCGACCACGAACGCGTGCTCGTACGACGCCCCGCGGCGCGCCATCTCCTTCGCCGAGCGCAACGTCGCGAGGAGGTCCATGGAGAAGTCGTCCATGACGACCAGGACGACGTTGGGTCTGGCATCAACCGGCGCAGCGGCGGCCGGGCGGACCTGACCCGGCGCCCCCGCCAGCAGCCCCGAAATCAGCCCCGCGAGCAGGAGCGTCGCGAGCGCCACCACGCCCGCGCCAGCCCGCCTCACGGACGCGTCACCGCACCGCGGGGTGGTCCAGGAGCAGCCGGCACACGGCCGCATGGATCAGGTCGTAGCCGTTCTCGGTCAGAATCGACTCGGCGTGGAACTGGATGCCCTGGAAGTGCGGCCCGTAGACGGCGTGGATGTCACCCGACTCCGCGTCCGCGTCCACCGTGACCCCCTCCGGGAGCACCGCGCCGTCACCGACCCGGCCCACAAAGGTGTTGTAGAACCCGACCCGCTCGTTGCGGCCCGCGAGCCGGACCCGCGACTGGGTGCCCTGGAAGACGATGTCCTTGTACGCCAACTCGATCCCCAGCGCGTGACACAGCGTCTGGTGGCCCAGGCACACCGCGAGGAACGGCTGACGGCTCGCGAGCAGCTCCGCCACCGCCGCTCGGAACGCCGCGATCTTGGGGCTCTCGTCGTCACGCGGGTCACCCGGACCGGGGCCCACGATCACCATGTCGAAGCCGTCGAAGGCCCCCGGCGCGTAGTCCTCGTGGCGGATCACCGTGCTCGTCATGCCGAAGACCCCCAGGACGTGGGCCAGCATGTTCACGAAGTCGTCCTCGCCGTGCAGGATCGCCACCGTCCGACCCGCGAGCTCGGGATCCGCAGGCTCGCCCGCCTGGTCGGTGAGCCAGAACCGGCTCAGCCGCTGGTTGCGCGACCCGAGCGCGAGGCGTACGTCCTCGTCGTGGGCGAGGGCCTCGATCACCGCCGGGTCGGTGTGGGCGCGGGGCACCAGCCCGAACGCGCTCAGGATGCCGCTCGCCTTGGCCAGGGTCTCGGCCACCTCGTACGACGGGTCGGAGTCGCGCACCAGCGTCGCGCCGGCCGTCACCTTGAGCTTGCCGGCGAGGTCGACGTCGGCCGTACGGATCAGGATCGGGCTGTCGAGCGTGGGGGTGCCGTCGGCGTCGCGACCGAACAGGGCCAGCGCGGAGGCGTAGTAGCCGCGGCCCTCGGTCTCGTGCCGCGCGATGAGGGTGCAGGCGTTCTCCACGGGAGCCCCGGTCACGGTGGCGGCGAACATCGTGTCGCGCAGGATGTCGCGGGGGTCGCGGTCCGAACGGCCGGCGAGGAGGTACTCGGAGTGGATGAGGTGCGTCATCGGCTTGAGGAAGGGCCCCTGCACCTGCCCGCCCTCATGGCAGACGTCGCACATCATCTTGAGCTCCTCGTCGACGACCATGAAGAGCTCGAAGATCTCCTTCTCGTCGGCCAGGAACTCCAGCATCGAGCGCTTGAGCTCGCCCGTGCGTCCGGGATCGTCGACCTCGCCCAACCCGGCCACGTCGCGCGGGATCCGGAAGGTGCCGGAGATGGGGTTCATCCGGACCTCCCCTCCCCGCACACTCA
This sequence comes from Actinomycetes bacterium, assembly GCA_023460975.1. Taxonomy (GTDB): domain Bacteria; phylum Actinomycetota; class Actinomycetes; order Propionibacteriales; family Nocardioidaceae; genus Nocardioides. The sequence continues at coordinate 66,953 of JAEWOG010000098.1, read as the reverse complement.
CGTGCCGCTCGGGTGAGGCGCCGATCAGGTAGCGGTCGCCGGTGAAGAAGCAGAACGTCCAGTACGCGCCGCGCTCGTGCTCGAGCAGGCGGCGGAAGACCGTCATCGCGCGGTCGCGGTCCCAGTCGGCGACCACGGCGCGGTAGTGGCGACCGATCACGAGGTTGGCACCCTCGCCCTGGCCGATCTCCTCGCGGATGATGCGCTCGACGATGTCGCCGTACTCTGCGTCGGACAGCACGAAGCCGCCCCGATCGGCCAGATCCACCGGCACGTCGGGCAGGACCGCCAGCAGGTCGTCCACGTCGACCTCGTGCTCGGCCTCGATGTCGACCACGACGAGCGGCGTGTCGTCGTCGATGACGTCGAACCCACGCTCGGCGATCTGCCGGAACGGCACCGCCACCAGCCGGTCGACGCTGCGGCCCTCAGGCGGCACACCCTGCTCAAGACTGATGTCGGAGATCGACTCCACGACGCTGCGGGGGCCACCGACCAGGCCCACCGTGGGCGAGGCCTTGCGGCGAATGACAGCCCACGCCTCGTGGCCCCAGATGTCGTCGAGCAGGGCTCGTACGTCAGGGGTCGGCGTGGTCTCAGTCATGGCTGAACCCTACGTGCCCACGCGGGCGCCACCGCACCCGGTTTCACAGGCAGGACACGCCTGCCGGGGCGTCCCCTCAAGGGGCCAGCGGGCTACCGGGAAGGTTGCGGAGCACGGTGAAGGCCACGACGAGCGCCAGGACTCCGATCGCGATGGCACTGGAGCGGGGTGGGCCCGGGATTGAGCGCCCGTGCGCGGCCGCGAGCTCGCCGACCCACCACCACACGACGTAGGCCAGCCCGGGCAGGAGCAGCAGGTTGTGGCCCATCGATTCGGCCACCTGACCGGTGAAGAGGTCGTGCATCCCCCTCAGCGAGCCGCATCCGGGGCAGTAGAGGCCCGTCAGCGCCAGCGAGGGGCACAGGCCGAAGCTGCCCCCGACGTGCGGGTCACGGACCACGAGCAGCGCCGCCGCCACGGCTCCGGCACCGCCCATCAACCACAGAGGAGCCGCGGGAGACCGTGTGGCTCCCGCGACCCGCTCGGTGGAGGTCATGCTCAGTACGTGGTGCTGCTGGCCGTGAGCGCGCCTGCGGCGAACAGGATCACGTACAGGACGACGACCACGAGACCGAGGCCCGCCGAGACCAGCGCCCACGTCTTGGCCTTCTTGGCAGCATCCTCGGCGGCCGCGTACTGGCCGGAGTTCCACAGCCCGTCGACCTTCGCCGCAAAGACGATGGACACGATGCCCAGCGGCAGGCAGCAGAACAGGGTCGTCAGGATGCCCCACACGAGGTTGTTGCTCGGCTTCGGGCCCTGCGGGCCGGAGCCGTACGCGCCGTACGCCTGGCCGTACTGCTCCTGGCCGCCGTACTGAGGCTGCCCGTACTGGGGCTGGCCGTACTGAGGCTGGCCGTACTGGGGCATGCCCTGCTCCGGGTTGCCGTACGGGTCGTTGCCACTGGGCGGGTTGTTCGGGTCAGACATGTAAGCCCCCACTGTGTTCGGTCGACGCGGATGCGTCGTCATGGTCCGATTTGTCGCCTCGTACCCGTGAGAGGCGTGGCCAAAACCACGTTGGCCGCGCCGGAGCCTACTCGACTGAGGTGAGCAACTGGGTTGCACGCGTGAGGACGACGTACAGCGTCGCCCGCCCGGTGGCGGACTCGTCCTCGATCTCCTGGGGGCGTACGACCACGATGCCGTCGAACTCGAGGCCCTTGGTGTCCAGGCCAGTCAGCACGACGACCCGGTCCTCCCCACTCGGCGGCGCCTGGGCCCCGACTGCCGCCCGGGCGTGGGGGGCGTCGGAGGCACGCTCGGGCCACGACGCCAGCCAGCCGTTGACCTCGCTGCGACGGGCGATCGGGACCACGATGCCAACCGTTCCGGCCACCCTGTCCGCGATCTCGCGGACCGCAGCCCGGGTCACCGACTCCAGGCCCTGCCCGGCGGACTCGTCGACGGTGATCGTGCGCGGCTCCTCCCCGGTGCGCCGCACGGCGTCCGGGAGGTCGGCGTCCAGGCCGACGCGGGTCGCGTACGCCGCAGCGAACGCATAGATCTCGGCCGAGTTGCGGTAGTTCGTCGACAGATGGAACGCGTGGACGTCCTTGCCCTGCAGCGCGTCGGCGCGAGCCGCGTCCGCCTCGGCCGGGATCGGCCACGACGACTGCGCGGGATCGCCCACCACGGTCCAGGTGGCCGTACGACCCCGTCGGCCCACCATCCGCCACTGCATCGGGGTGAGGTCCTGGGCCTCGTCGATCAGCACGTGCGCGTACGGGTCCTCCGAGATGCGGTGGGTCGGCGGCGACCAGGAGCGACCCGTGGGGGCGTACTCACGCTCGGAGACGGTGCTCAACTCCTGCAGGTCGATCCCGCCCTCGAGCAGACCCGTCTCGTCGAGGTCACGCTCGTCCTCGGAGCGCTGGGGCACATCGCCCAGCAGGTAGCGCAACTCATCGATGAGCGGCACGTCGGCGATGGACCATCCCTGGTCCGCCCACGACTTCAGGAGCACCTGCTGCTCCTCGGCGTCCACGACGCCGTCGCCGACCCGGGCCAGGAACTCGGGATCGCGCAGCCAGGAGAACACCGTCGGGGCATCCAGCGGCGGCCACCAGTCCGTCGCGAACGCCAGGAAGCCCACGTGGGAGAGCATTTCCTCGTCGAACGCCTCGCGTCCCAGCTCGCGGCCACGGGGCCCCTTGACCTGACGCCACATCCGGTCCAGCAGTGCCCGCGCGACGCGGGGCAGCTGACGGTTGCGCAATCCCTGCGAGGCGAGCTGTCGGCGGACCTCGCCCAACTCCTTGCGGCCCAGCACGATCCGGTCGTCGCGCCAGAAGACGCTGAACTCGCGGGGGCTCCCGGGCGCCTGCTGGCGAGCCGTACGGCGCAGCAGTTCGGCCATCCGTACGGATCCCTTGACCGCGGCCGCTGCCGGATCGTCGTGGCGGTCGGCGCGGATGCCGTCGACCACCTCACCGAGGGAGCGCAGCGCCACCGCGGTCTCGCCGAGACTGGGCAGGACGCGCTCGATGTAGCGCATGAAGACGCCCGAGGGGCCGACCACGAGAACGCCACCGGACTCGTAGCGGCGACGCTCGGAGTAGAGCAGGAACGCGGCGCGGTGCAGTGCGACCACCGTCTTGCCCGTACCCGGGCCTCCCGAGATCGAGACGACGCCCTTCGCGGGGGCGCGGATCGCGCGGTCCTGCTCGGCCTGGATGGTGGCGACGATCGAGTGCATGGACCGGTCGCGGGCGCGGCTCAGCTGCGCCATCAGCGCACCCTCGCCGACGATGGGCAGATCGGTCTCCACGCTGTCGTCGAGCAACTCGTCCTCGACGCCGACGACACGGCGAGCGTCAGAGCGCAGGACACGACGTCGTACGACCCCGGCCGGCTCCGCGGCGGTGGCCTGGTAGAACACGGCGGCCGCTGGGGCCCGCCAGTCGATCAGGAGCGTGTCGCGCTGGGAGTCGCGCAGGCCGATGCGGCCGATGTAGCGCGGCTGGTCGTCCAGCTCGGGGCGCAGGTCAAGACGCCCGAACACCAGACCTTCGTGGGCGGCGTCGAGCTGTGCCATCCGCTTCGCCGCCTGGAAGACCATCGCGTCGCGCTCGACGAGACCACCCTCGTGGCCCAGCCGGCCACGCTGGTGACCCTCCCGCGCCAACTCCTTGGCTGACTCTGCGGACTTCTCCAGTTGTACGTACACGCGGTCCACGTACGCCTGCTCGGTTGCCACCTCGCGCGCGACGACTTCCTCGGACACCTCGGCCTCTCCACTCCCACTGTGTCCGGTGACCCCTCCGGACGACGTTCAAGCCAAGGGACAACGTTACCCCCGCCCCCGAACCGCGCGGACCGGAACATGGGGGGTAGCGCCGAGCGGCCTCGATCAGTCGGCCGACGTGTAGACGATGAGGTGCTGGCTCCGGGGGTGTGCGTCATACGTACGGTGTCTCGCCCGCCCCCGCGTCATACAAAGGGCGCCTCGGTCGCCCCGCGTCATACAAAGCCGATGCAATACGTACGGGTTCGTATGACGCCCGGCCCGGCAGGACCGGAACGTATGACGCCCAGCCAGATGCGCGGGCCCCGTCATACGAATCGGGCATCCGTCATACAAACGGCACCCGCCCCGGCCCGCGTCATACAAAGGCGACGCAATACGTACGGGTTCGTATGACGCCCGGCCCCACGGGACAGGTTCGTATGACGCCGCCCGCCCGGCTCAGCCCCTCGGCCGGCTCAGGAAGGCCGTCATGGCCTCGTGCGCGGCCGGCGACGCGAAGAGCGACGCACTGAGGGCCGCCATTTCCTCGCCGCGGGAGTCCAGTGCAGCGACGAGGTCGCGGTTGACGACCCGCTTCGTCTCGCGCAGACCCTGAGGGGCGCCGGTCGCCAGACTGGCGCAGATGGCAGCGACCTCGGCGTCGAGGTCCGCCGCGGGCACTGCCTTGGTCACCAGGCCGTACGCCGCAGCCTCAGCCCCGCTGAACACCTCGCCGCCCAGCGCGGTGAGAGAGGCGGCGCGGGGGTTCATCCGATGGAAGACCGTGAGGCTGATGATGGCTGCGGCCAACCCCAGCTTGACCTCAGTGAGGGCGAAGGTCGCCTCCTCGGCACTCACCGCGACGTCCGCGGCGGCCACGATGCCGATGCCGCCGGCGCGCACCGCCCCGACGTTCTTGGTGACCACGGGCTTGTCGAGGGTGGCGATGAGGCGTTGCAGGGCCACGATGCGCCGGGTGCCTTCCTCCATCCCACCCGCGCTCGCCTCCGACAGATCGGCGCCGGAGCAGAACACCTTGCCCGAGGACTCGATGAGTACGACCCGAACGTCGTCGTCAGCCCCCGCCCGCTCGAGACCCGCGAACAGCTCGGTGACCAGCTGCCGGCTGAGCGCGTTGCGGTTGTGCGGCGAGTCCAGGGTCAGGGTCGCGACGCCCTCGGCGCTGGCGTAGTGGACGAGTTCGTCGGAGGCGTTCTGACTCATGGGGGCATGATGCCCCATCCCCGCCACGGCGCCAGCCCATCGCGACACCACATCCGCCACGCCGTCCTCAGCGGCGGACGCGACGTGGCTCACCTATCGTGTTGCCGTGCCAGCACCCACAGGTCCCGCCCAGCCTTCGTCCCGTCCCCCCGGCGAGCCTGCCCGCGGCCAGGGCGCCCCCCGCTTGCGCGCCGGGCTCAGGGGCTCCCTGGACACCCCGCTCGCGGACGAGACCATCACCACCCAGTTCGTCGCGACCGGCTGGGTCGCACACTTCGACGCACGAGTGCTGCTCGTCGTGCTCACGGTGGATGGAGAGGTGGTGGGCACGGCCATGCCGGGCGAGCCCCGCCCGGACGTCGCCCAGGTGCACGCTGCCGCGAACGTGGGCGGCAACACCGGCTGGTCCGCCACCCTGGATGTGCCGGCCACCGACGGCGAGTTCGTCCTGCGTGCGCACGCCTTGGTGCAGTCCGCCGATGGGCCCTCGCGCACGGTGCTGCTCGAGTTCGGCGAGCGCACCCTCTTCGGCGCCGGGCGCCCGTACGGGTCGCTGGACCCGATCCCCGAGGCGACGCCCGGCGTCGTCCGTGTCGGTGGCGACACCGCCGCGGCCGAAACCGTGGCCCGGGTGGAGGTCAGCGGCGACGACGGTGAGACCTGGGTGCGCGCGCGGATCGGGCTGCCCGGCCCTCTCACGGACGGGCGCACGGGCGGAGAGGCCTCCTTCGGCCGCTTCGAAGGCTTCGTACGGGTGCCAGCGGGGGCCAAGGAGCTCGTCGTCCGGGCCGCAGTCGTCACCGTCGACGGCGAACGCCAGGAGTTGCCCTCCAGGACCGTCAAGGTGGTGTCGGCGCCTGCCGTCCCTGCGCTGACACCGGAGCGCGCCGCCACTCTGGCGGAGGCCCTGGCTCGGCGGGTGGACTGGTTGTCCGCCTCGACCACCGCGGCCCCGACCCTGCTCGTCGCCGCTCACGACCTGGGAGTCGGCGGCGCCCAGCTCTACCTGGACCTCCTGTTGGAGCGGTTGCACGCCCAGGGTGTGCGGTTCTGCGTCGTGGCCAGCGGATCCGGCCCGCTGCTGGAACGCATCGAGCGCGACTTCGGTGCGCCGGTGCTGCTGGTCGGACCGGTGCCCCGCACTCCCGAGGAGATCGACTACCGGGTGCAGCAGATCGCTGCGTTCGGCGCGGAGCACCGCGCGTACGGCGTCCTCGCCAACACGCTGGTCACCTTCCCCGCGGTCCTCGCCGCGGGCCGGTTGGGCATCGAGTCGGTCTGGGCCATCCACGAGTCCTTCGACGTGGCCGAGTTCTGGTGCCACTACCTGGGCACTGCGGGCACGTACGAGGCGCTCACCGCGGCCACGCACACCGCACTCGCAGAGACCACCCACGTGGTCTTCGAGGCGACCTCGACCCGTGACCTCTACGCCGACGTCGTGCCGGAACCTGCGGCGGCGCTGGTCCCGTACGGCGTGCCGGTGCCGACCGGGACGCCCGAGGTGGCCGCCAAGCAGCGTGCCCGGCAGGCGCTCGGGCTGCCGGCCGACGCTCGCGTGCTGCTCTGCGTGGGCACGATGGAGCCGCGCAAGGCGCAGGCCAGTCTCGTACGCGCCTTCGCCCGGCTCACTGAGGCGGAACGGGCCGGGACGCACCTGTGTCTGGTCGGGGCGAGTGACAACGCCTACTCGCGCGCCGTCTCCGTCCTGGTCGAGGAGCTCAACCTCCCCGAGGTGCATGTCGTGCCCACCGACCCGGACATCGCGCGCTGGTACAGGGCCTGTGACGTCCTCGTGTCGGCCTCCGACGTGGAGTCCATGCCGCGCACGATGCTCGAGGCGATGATGATCGGACGCCCCGTCGCGGCCACGGCCGCGTTCGGCGTGGGCGAACTCGTGGAGGCGGGCCGGTCCGGGTGGCTGTGCGAGCCCAATGACCTGGCTGCGCTCACGGCGATGATGCGCGAGGTGGTCACCGCTCCCGTCGAGGTGGTGATGCGTCTGGGACGTGGTGCGCTGGAGACGGCCCGAGGGGTCCACGACGCCGAGGGGTACCTCACCCGATACTCTGCGTGGGTAGACGAGTGGTCACGTCGCATGACGGCAGGGGGAGACTGATGGCGGGCACCCTCGCGATCATCGGGTTCGGGTTCATCGGTGAACGCCTCGCCCGCACCGCCGCCGAGCGAGGCTGGTCCGTCGCCGCGCTGGACACCCGCGAGCTCGATGTCGCCGACATCCGCTTCGTACGCGGACTCGCCGACGACGCCGACGCCCTCGACGACGTGCTCGCCGGAGCCGACCTGGTCGTGTACGCGGCCGGGACCACGAAGCCTGCCGAGTCGGACGCCGATCCTCTCGGGCACACCACCGCCAACCTCGCCCCGGTGCTGGCCACTCTGACCGCAGCGCGGCGCAACGGCGTCGGGCACGTCACGTTCCTCTCCTCAGGGGGCACGGTCTACGGGCCCACCGCGCCGGTCCCGACGCGCGAGGACACCCCCCTGTGGCCGATCAACTCCTACGGCATCATCAAGGCCGCAGCGGAGCAGTACGTCGCGATGCACGCCCGCCAGGGCGGCTTCAGCGCCGACATCCTGCGGTGCGCCAACGTGTACGGTCCCGGCGAGCCGCAGCACGGCAGCCAGGGTCTGATCGGGGTGGCGCGCGCCCACCTCACCGCCCGCGAGCCGATCACCGTGTTCGGCGACGGCAGTGCGCGCCGCGACTTCCTGCACGTGGACGACCTGTGCGATGTCCTCCTGCGCCTGCACGAACGCGCCCACGGGGTCCGCGTGCTCAATGTCGGCAGCGGCCGCAGCACGTCCGTGATGGAGGTGATCACCGCTCTGTCTGCCAGTCTGGGCGTGGAGCCGCACTTCGACCGCCGACCCGCGCGGGCCTCCGACGTACCCACGGCAGAGCTCGACATCTCCCGGCTGCGTGAGATCGTCGACTTCTCCCCCCGAGACACCGCCACCTGGCTGGCCCGCCCACTCCCGATGGCCCCGCGTTCCGGGGCCGCACACACCTGAGGACTGACCTGCTCGATGACCGACCGCAACACCGCTCCTGACGCTTCGAACGCGACCGGAGGGTCGGTCGACGTCGCAGTCGTCGTCACTGGTCACCGTGAAGGAACCCTGGCCCACCCGACCTTCCGGGCCCTGGCGCGTTCCGTGGAGTACGCCCGGGAGCGGGGGCTGCGCGTCGAGGTGCTGGGCGTGCTGGACAACGCCGACCGTGCCACCACCGAGATCTTCACCGAGGCGTTGGGGCCCGACGGGGTCGTGGGGTCCCTCGTACCCACGCGCATCCTGCCCACGTCGCAGGGTGACTGCGGCTCATCACGCAACTACGGCATCGAGCACACCGAGGCCCCATGGATCGGCGTCCTGGACGCCGACAACCTGCCCAGCCGCAACTGGATCGAGCGCGCCCACGCGACGGGCACGGCGCACGGCTCCCCGTGCGTGATCCACCCGCGTCACCTCGTCATCTTCGAGGGCCGCTGGCAGTTGTGGCCGCTGATCGCGAGCACGGAAGCGGCGTTCAATCGCGGCAACGTCTACAACCACAACTACTGGGACGCGTTCTGCATGGCCGCGCGTGAGGTGTTCGAGCAGGTGCCGTACGCGGCTCTCCCCGGATCCTCCGGCTTCGGCCCCGAGGACTGGCACTGGGGCTTGGAGACGCTTGATCGCGGCTTCCCTCACCTGTGCGCGGAGGACACCGAGCTGTTCTATCGCGTGCGCTCAGCAGGCTCCCTGATGAGCGAACACGAGGCGACCGGCAGCCTGTTGCCGCAGACCGCCCTGCTCACCGACACCGCCCTGGCTGCGGAGGTCCTCGAGAACGCCCGCGAGTCCAAGGGCCCGCACCGTACGTCGCCGCGCAAGGGCCTGCAGCGGTCCATCGTCCGCCATGCACGCGGCAAGGTCGTCCCTCCCGCGCCGTCGGGGTCTCAGCCGGCAGCACGGGCGTCGTTCCTGCGGGCGCGCAGCACGCTGAACGTCGACCACTACCGCTACCTGTACGCAGACGTCGCCCAGTTCGACGACGCTCAGGCGCGGCGTCACTACGAGACCCATGGTGAGTCCGAGGGCCGCCGGGCTGCCCTCACCGAGGCCGAACTCGGTCTGCTGCAACCCGGCGTGTTCAACGTGTGGCACTACCGAGCACTCAACGCCGAGGTCACGGCCCTGGACGACTCCGCCGCCATCCGGCACTACCTCGAGACCGGTCATCGCGCCGGGCTGCGCGCACTGCTGTCCGACGACGAACTGACGGACGTGACCCACCTCGATCTGGAGTGGTACCGCAACGAGTACCCCGACCTGGCCGGGCACCCGAACAATGCACTCCTCCAGCACTTCCTGGAGCACGGCCGCATCGAGGGCCGTCAGGGATGGCGCATCTCGCACCGTGAGGAGTACGTCGATCCCACCTCCGTTGCCCCGGCGGTGCGCGAGGAGATCGCGGCCATGCACCGCATCGAGCCCTGGGTGCAGATGCCGTCCACCGGCCACCTGTCGACGATGCTCAAGGTCGGCCCCCCGGACGACGGCGCCCTCTCCCCGGCAGCGGAGGTCTGGTGGGACGCCGTGGACCGCATCGGTGCCCAGCGCCCCGACTTCTTGTTCATCGCCCCGTGGGTACGGATGGGCGGTGGTGACGTGGTGCTGGCCCGCTACGTCGACGCCGTACGCGCCGCCCTTCCCGACGCCAGCGTCGTGGTGGTCACCACGCACCAGAAGTCCACGCGTACGGACCTGCTGGGGGACGCGCGGCTGATCGACCTGCCCGCGCACCCGCACTGGGCACGGTTGCGCCCAGATGAGCGGGAGGCCTTGGTCGCCACGCTCGTCACCCAGTACCGGCCGCGGACCACGCACGTGTTCAACTCGCCGGAGTTCTTCAACGCCTTCGAGCGCTACGGCCAGGCACTGGGCGAGTCGACCCGACTGTTCCTGTCCACCTTCGTGATCGATCGGGGCGCCGACGGCACGCTCCACAACCAGCTGCTGCGACGCCCGACCGACTACCTCGATCGGGCCGAGGCGGTGGTCGTGGACAGTTACGCCTTCGTCAATGAGTTGCACGAGATGTACCGGTTCGACCCGGCCAAGTTCGTGGTCCACCGCCACCGGATCGATCCGCCGCAGCGCACCGCGTGGACCGACCGGACCCCGGGGGCCCCGCTGCGGGTCCTGTGGGCTGCCCGGTTCGACCGCCAGAAGCGTCTCGACATCCTGGCCGACATCGTGGAGGCGTGCGATCGCGCCGGACTGGCGGTGGCCTGGGACGTGTACGGCGCACCCGTGACCGCCAGCGCGTCGATCCAGGCTGACATCGACCGCCTCGAACGGCACGGCGTGGCGTTCCACGGCACGTACGCGCAGTTCACCGACCTGCCCTTGACGGCCTCGGACGCCTTCCTGTTCACCTCGGAATCGGAGGGCATCCCGCTCACCCTGCTCGACGTGATGGCGCACCGGCTGCCGGTCGTGGCCCCGATGGTGGGCGGCTTGCCGGAGTTGGTCACCGAGCAGACCGGATGGCCGGTCGAGCGGTTCGACGACATCGACGCGTACGTCACTGCGCTGACGAAGCTGGCTGGCTCCCGCGACGAGGCACACCGTCGCGCGGAGGCCGGGTACGTGCTCCTCGAGGAGCAGTTCAGCCGTGCCGCCTTCGACGCCGCGCTGGACTCACTTCCCGGCTACCTGCGCTGATCGGTCGCCTGCCAGCAGGTCCGTCAGGCTCTGCTCCAGCATGGGCGCCGTCGTCTGGGTGAAGTAGTGGAGCAGGTGGTTCTCGTCCCCGAACGTGGGCAGACCACCGACCACGGCGTGACATTGCCGGTCGCAGACGTACCGGGTGGCGTCCCACAGCCGCGCTCCAGCCAGACCCTTGGCCGCCTGAACGAGCGGATCGGGGGTGTTCGCCTCCGAGGCTGGCGTCGCGCACGGGTCCTCAACGGTCTCCGTGGTCCCCAGACACTCCGAGGGGACCCCCTTCTGGAGGCTCGGCGGGTCGCTGATGATGAGGACCGGCTTGCCGGCGTCGATCCACGTGCGCCACTGCTCCCGCAGCCCCGCCTGCACGCCGTCTGCCGGGTCTGAGACATAGCCGCGCGAGATCCCGGACACGACGACGGCGTCGATGGATTCGTCGGCGGCGATGGAGGCGGAGACATCCGCGCGCCACGCGTCGCAGCTCGCGAGGGCCAGGTCATTCGACCAGGAGGCACGAACGTCCCCGGCCGCTGCCACGCACGACGACTTCACGTGCATGAGGACGTTCCATCCCTGTTCGCGCGCGATCAGGTCCAGCGGCGTCGCCCACTGCCCCGCATGGCTGTCCCCGACCAGGGCGATCCGGGCCGATGCCTCCGCGGCGGGGACGCCGAACTCGCACGCGGCCGGCGTCGGATCCTCCGGTTCGACCTGACAGGTTGTTCCCCACGCTGGTGCGTACGGGGAGTTCTCGATCGTCACGAGGTCCGAGTTGGCGACGCTCAGGACGTGCGAGAAGGAGCAGTCGTTGTCGACGGCTGCCGCCCCGACGCACGACCCGCCCTCGACGACGAGCGCCTGCAGCTCGTCCTGGACCTCCTTGAGGTCCGACGACAAGGTCTGCGGGACGTACCAGGCCGCCGACGCGACCACCGCCATGGCCACACCGGCGGGGACGAGCGAGTGCCAACTCGGCCCCTCGGCGAACCACCGGCCCTGGCGAATCGGGGCCTCGACGTACTGGGTGCTCACCTGCGCCACCACCAGCGTGAGCGCCAAGATCACGAGGGCAAGCGCGGGCGACATCGGCCGCCCCAGGGCGAGGGGTACGAAGATGATCAGCGGCCAGTGCCACAGGTAGAGGGCATACGAGATGTCGCCGACCCACGACGCCGTACGCAGCGGCAGCGCGCGGTGCTCACCGGAGCCCTGACCGGACCAGATCACCAGCGCGCAGGCCAGGACGGGCACCAGCGCGAGCGCCCCCGGCACCCCAGACCCCTCGTCGAAGACGACCATCGTCACCAGGAGCGCGGCCCAGCCCGGGACGGCCAGCCCGCGAGGAATGCGCGGAAGGGCGACCCCGAGGGCGCCGAGGACGCCGCCGACGGCGAACTCCCAGGCACGTCCCGGCGTCACGAAGTAGGCCTGGTTGGGGATCGACTCCACCGACCAGATCGCGAAGGCGAACGACGTGATCGCGACGGCACCCATCGTGGCGGTCAGCACCCTGCGGCGGCTCAGCCCAGCGCGCCGCGCCACGGCCCACGCCAGGAGCGCCACCAACGGCCACACGAGATAGAACTGCTCCTCCACCGACAGCGACCAGAAGTGCGTCACCGGGGAGGGCGCCTGGGACGAGGCGAAGTAGTCCTTCGCGTCCCCGGCCAGCTCCCAGTTCTGGAAGTACAGGGCGCTCGCGAGGATCTCCTGCATCACCTGCGACCACTTGGCGTGGGGCAGCCACACGAGGGTCGCCACCAGCGTGACAGCCAAGGTGAGCAGGGCCGCGGGCAGGAGGCGGCGGGCGCGGCGGGCCCAGAACCGGCCGAGGCGGACCTTGTCGGTGCGCTCGAGCTCGCTCGCGAGGTGCGAGGTGATGAGGAAGCCGGAGATGACGAAGAAGATGTCGACGCCCACGTACCCGCCGGTGAGACGGTGGGGGAACAGGTGGTTGAGGATGACGCCGCCGACCGCCAACGCCCGGAGGACCTGGATGTCGGTGCGCTGCACGCGAGCGGCCGTGGCCGGCTGCGGCTGGTGGTCCTTCTTCAAGCCTTCGTCTCCCCCGTCATGCTGGCCGCGACCCCCAGAGCCTAGACACCCGCGTACGCCGTTGGCTCATCACCGACGGGCTCGAGCCCGCGGGCGGCCGGGTCACAGGGACGGGCGGGCCACCTGCTCAGCCAGCGACTGCGGCGCCTGGAGGCAGTACGAGTCGGTGAGCAACTCCGCCACCTCGCCCCAGTCGGTGTGCTCGTCGAGGAGCAGCCCGATGACGTTGTCCCCCCAGGCGACCTTGAAATAGGGCTCGCCCAGATGGGCGAACGCCGCCACCTCGTCACCGTCACCGCGGAAGGTGATGCGGAACAACTGGTCCTCGCCGCCGAACACGTGGGCGATCGTCGCGCCCCGCACCCGCCAGCGAGTGCCGACCCACGCCGACTCCTCCACGACCTCCGGCAACTGACCCAACGTCTGGGAGATGCGTGCCACCCACGCGTGCGGGACCGTCGGCCGGGGGATCTTCTTCGCCACATGCCCAGCCTGCCACTGGGCACCGACAGGATCAGTCCTCGTCGAGCAGCGGACCGTGGAGGATCACGTCGACCTCGATCCGCAGGGCGACCCGCTCCGGGTTCGGCGCTGGCTCCCGGCCGTAGCGGGCCGCGTACAGACTCATCGCCCGCGCGACCGACTCGGCGTCCTCGACGACGCTCGCGCGGCCCTCAATGCTCGCCCACCGCGGCCCATCGACCTGGCAGAGCACCACGGGTGCTCCCCCCGCGGTAGCGTTCACGTGCGCCACCTTGCGGCTCCCGCGCATCGTGATCACCCACGCGCACCCCCGCTCGGGGTCCAGCGTGACGCCCACCGGGACCGCGTGCGGGCGAGAGTCCGGGCGCAGCGTGGTCAGGGACGCCAGGTGGTACTCGTCGTGGAAGGCGCGCAGCTTGCTGGGCAGGGCGTCCCACCCGGGTCGGAAGTGGCTCATGGCCGCATTGTGCCGTCCGGGGGACAATCGGACCATGACGACGAGCAGCGACACGACGAACTCCACCGCCCCGACGCGGGGAGTGCCCGCAGGGACGGGCGCGATGGTGATCGACGCGGTCTGCGTGGTGGTCTTCGCGGCCATCGGCTACGCAACCCACGCGGACGAGCTCACCCTCGCCGGCACCGCGTCGACCGCCTGGCCGTTCCTCGCGGCGCTCTTCCTGACCCACGCGGCGCTGCAGGCCCGCAAGCGTACGGCGAGCTCGCTGTCGTCCGGGGTCCTGGTGTGGCTGGCCACCGTGGTGGGCGGCATGGTGCTGCGTCAGGTCGCCGGGGACGGCACGGCCCTCGCCTTCGTCATCGTGGCGACGGCCTTCAACGCCGCCACCCTGCTGGGGTGGCGGGCGTTGGCCGCGCTGCTGCGGCGCTGACCCCCGTACGCACTGCACGACGTCATGGCACGTGGTCGTCCCGGCGACCACCGGCCATGACGTCCCAGCGGGTCAGAGGGTGGCAGCGGGTCAGGAGGCGGAGGGCGACACCGCGTACATCAGGTTGATCTCCTCGCCATCACCCACAGCGGTGATGCTGACCTGCAGACCGTCGGCGCTGGCGATGATCGAGAACATCTCCATCCCGCTGGCGCTGGTGCGCGACTGCTCGTCGATGCTGTAGCCGGCGTCCGTCAGCTCGGACTCCATCGAGGCCTTCTCGGCGTCGAAGTCGAACCCGTCGGTCGCCGTGAGCATCAGCGCGATCTCCTCGCCCTGCTCGACTGCGGACGCGATCGTGTAGTCGGACGACGGCAGCGGCACGTCCTCGGGGAACCCGTCCGGGATCTCGGTGCCACTGCCCGCCGAGATCGTGCCCTCGTCGGTCTCCACCGTGTACGAGTCGTCGTCGATGTCGACGTCCTTGACGCCGTCCTGGGACTCCAGGACCTTCTCCGCCAACTTCGTGCCGCCTTCGTCGTCGCCGCCGCAGGCGGACAACGTCAGGGCGAGGGTGAGGACAGCAGCGGCGGACAGAGCGCGCATGGATGGGTTCCTTCCGGATCAGGACACGGCACGAGGATTCAACCAGTTCCGACCCACGACCACGCCCCCGACATCCCGGTCGGGCCGATCAGCTCTTGGTGAGAGTGCCCTGCACGACGTGCCAGCGCTGGTCCAGGCGTACGGACTCGAGAAGTCGGCGATCGTGGGAGACGAGGAGCAGCGTGCCTTCGTACGACGCCAACGCCTGCTCCCACTGCTCGATGGCTGGCAGGTCGAGGTGGTTGGTCGGCTCGTCCAGGACCAGCAGGTTGACGCCGCGCGCCTGCAGCAGAGCCATCGCAGCGCGGGTGCGTTCGCCGCCCGAGAGGCGTCCCACGGGGCTGGCGACCTGGTCGGCCTTGAGGCCGAACTTGGCCAGCAGGGTCCGTACGTCGGCCGGTGCCATGTCGGGCACCACCGCCTCGAAGGCGGCGCCCAGAGGCAGCGCGTCGTCCAGCCCGGTCCGAGCCTGGTCGACCCGGCCGACCTCGACGCTCGCACCCAAGGACACGCGACCCGCATCGGGCGCGATGTCGCCCAGCAGCAGGGCGAGCAGGGTCGACTTGCCGGCACCGTTGGGGCCGGTGATGCCGATGCGGTCCCCCGCGCTCACCTGCAGCGACACCGGCCCCAGGGTGAAGTCGCCCCGCGTCACCTGCGCACCGTCCAACGTCGCCACGACCGACGAGCCTCGCGGGGCCGGTGCGATCGAGAACTGCAGCACCCACTCCTTGCGGGGCTCCGCGACCTCCTCGAGCCGCGCGATGCGCGACTCCATCTGGCGTACCTTCTGGGCCTGCTTCTCGCTCGACTCACTCTGGGCGCGGCGGCGGACCTTGTCGTTGTCGGGGCTCTTGCGCATCGCGTTGCGCACGCCCTGGGAGCTCCATTCGCGCTGGGTGCGGGCGCGGGAGACGAGGTCGGCCTTCTTGTCGGCGAACTCCTCGTACGCCTCCCGCGCGTGCCGCTTCGCCGTCGCGCGCTCGGCCAGGAACTCCTCGTAGCCACCGTCGAAGACGGTGATCTCGTTCTGCGCGAGATCGAGCTCGACCATCCGCGTCACGCAACGAGAGAGGAACTCGCGGTCGTGCGAGACGAGGACGACCCCCGCCCGCAGCCCGCCCACGAACTCCTCAAGACGCTCCAGACCGTCGAGGTCGAGGTCGTTGGTCGGCTCGTCGAGCAGCACGACGTCGAAGCGGCTCAGCAGCAGCGCGGCCAACGCGACCCGCGCCGCCTGGCCACCGGACAGGTCCGTCATCAGGGCATCGGGGCCCACGTCGAGGCCAAGGTCGGCCAGTTGGGCGGGCAGCCGGTCCTCCAGGTCTGCGGCGCCTGAGGCCATCCACCGGTCGAACGCGAGCGCGTACGCGTCGTCGGCCCCGGGCACGTCGGAGCCGAGGTCCGCGGCCGTACGCTCCATCGCCTCCGTCGCGCCGGCGCAGCCCGTACGCCGCGCGATGTAGCCCGCGACCGTCTCGCCCTCGATGCGCTCGTGCTCCTGGGGCAGCCAGCCGACGAAGGCGTCCGAGGGCGCCAGCGACACCGACCCGGCCAGGGGCTCCGTGCGGCCCGCCAGGATGCGCAACAGCGTCGACTTCCCGGCCCCGTTGGCGCCGACGACGCCCACGACGTCCCCGGGGGCGACGGTCAGGTCGAGGCCCTCGAACAGGGTGCGGTGGCCGTGTCCCCCGGCCAGATCCTTCGCGACGAGGGTCCCACTCACGGGGTCACCCTAAGCCCGGCGGGACGTCATACCGTCGGCGGCAGCGGGTGCGCCGAACGCATGACGTACGCGGATCCGGCGCCGGACCTCGTGGGCGAGTCCTGAACTTCTGGGGGTTTGCACGCCCCGAGATGTTCAGGTTCCCCCGCATATGCGGGGGAACCTGACGCCTCAAGGGAGTCAGTACGACTTGGGCAGCCCCAACGAGTGCATGGCGACAAAGTTGAGGATCATCTCCCGGCTCACCGGCGCGATCCGGCCCAGCCGGGCGGCGACCAGCATGTTGGCCAGCCCCAGCTCGGCGGTCAGGCCGGAGCCGCCGTGGGTGTGGACGGCCACGTCGGTCGAGTTGCAGGCCACCTCGCCGGCCGCGTACTTCGCCATGTTCGCGTACTCGCCGGCCCCCATGTCGTCGCCTGCGTCGTACAGCGCTGCCGCCTTCTGCTGGAGCAGCTTGGACTGCTCCAGCTCGATCTTGACCTTCGCCAGCGGGTGCGCGATGGCCTGGTGGGAGCCGATCGCGGCGTCCTTCCAGACGGTGCGGGTCGTGGCGTACTCGACCGCCTTGGCGAGCGCGAAGCGGGACATGCCGTTGGAGTACGCCGCGCCCATGATGCGCTCGGGGTTGAGCCCCGCGAACAGCTGCAGGAGGCCAGCGTCCTCGTCGCCCACGAGCGAGTCGGCGGGCAGGCGTACGTCGTCGAGGAACAGCGTCCACTGCTTCTCGGGGGCGTCGAAGGTCATCTCGATGACCTGCTTCTCCAGACCCTTCGCGTCGGTGGGCACCACGAACAGGCAGGGCTTGAGCTTGCCCGACTTGGCGTCGGCAGTACGACCGACCACGAGGATGCCGTCGGCCTCGTCGACACCCGAGATGAACGTCTTCTGGCCCTTCAGCACCCACTCGTCACCGTCGCGGGTCGCGGTGGTGGTGATGTTGTGCGAGTTCGACCCCGCGTCGGCCTCGGTGATCGCGAAGGCCATCGTGTAGTCGCCCGAGGCGATGCCGGGCAGCCAACGCTTCTTCTGCTCCTCGGTGCCGAAGCGGCCGATGACCGAACCGCAGATGGCCTGCGAGACGACCATCATCAGCATCGGGGCACCCGCAGCCGCCGCCTCCTCCAGCACGGCAGCGAGGTCGCCGATGCCGCCGCCACCGCCGCCGTACTCCTCAGCGATGTTGACGCCCAGGAAGCCGTGCTTGCCCATGTCGGACCACAGCTCGGTGACCTTGCCGCCGGTGCGCGCCTTCTCGGCGATGTAGGTGTGGCCGTACTTGCTGGCCAGCGCAAAGACCGCCTTGCGCAGCTCGGTGCGCTCGATGGACTCGGTGAAGGGGATCTGGCTCATGGGACTCCTCATTGCTCGACGACGGCGAGAACCTGCCCGGCCGCGACCTGCGTGCCGGGGGCGACGGTCAACTGGGAAACGACACCGTCGGTGGGCGCCGAGATGGTGTGCTGCATCTTCATGGCCTCCATCACCAGCAGCAGTTGGCCTGCGGCGACCTCCTCGCCCTCGGCGACGGCCACGCTGATCACGCTGCCGGGCATGGGCGCCAGCAGCGAACCGGCGACGACCTGGTCGGCCGGATCGGTGAAGCGAGGCGGGTTGAGCCACGACGAGGCTCCCTCGGGGCCGTCCAGGAAGACCTCGCGGGCACCGCCGGGGCGGCGCTCGACGAGGCGACCGGCGTACGTACGCGTCACCCCGTCGACGGACAGGCGCACCGACGTGGGCGTGGCCGCGAGGACCTCGAACCCGTCGACGGCGAACCCGCTCCGGGTGCCGAGCCACTCGACCACGACCTCCTCGTCCCGCCCCTGCGGGATCAGCGTGGTCCGCTGCGGCTGGGAGACGACGTTGCGCCACGCTGCGGGGACACCGCGCTGGACCGTACGGCGCGACGCCGCGTCGGCAGCCAGCAGCAACGCCGCGGCCACTGCGGCGGGGGTGGAACCCGTGACCGGCTCAGGAGCCGCGCTCTCGCGGGTCTCCAGCCACGATGTCGTCACCTCCATCGCCGCGAATGCCGGGTCGGTGAGGATCTCAATCAGCTGGTCGCGGTTGACCCGCAGCCCGTGGATGCGGGCCCGGCGCAGCGCGGAGACCAGTTGGCGGACCGCCTGGGCGCGGGTCGGGGCCCAGGAGATGACCTTGGCCAGCATGGCGTCGTAGTGGGTGCCGACCTCGTTGCCCGAGGCGAAACCGGAGTCGAGGCGGATCCCCCCGCGCGACAGCGGCCCGAACTCCGCCTCGGCGTCGACCTCGAGGGTGACCAGGCGCCCCGACTGCGGCGTCCAGGTGGAGTCCTCGGCGTACACGCGGACCTCGATCGCGTGCCCGGTGACGGCCGGCGGCGAGGCCTGGAGGGCGGCGAACGCGTCGGCCGCCTCGCCCTGGGCCACGGCCAGCTGGAGCTCGACCAGGTCGACGCCGTGGACGAGCTCGGTGACCGGGTGCTCCACCTGGAGGCGGGTGTTCATCTCCAGGAAGAAGAAGCGTTCGGCGGCGGGGTCGTAGAGGAACTCGACCGTGCCCGCCCCGCGGTAGTCGATGGCGGCGGCGGCCCGACGGGCAGCCTCGTGCAACTCCTTGGCGACGTGGGCCGGAAGCTGTGGGGCCGGGGCCTCCTCGACGACCTTCTGGTGGCGACGCTGCACGGTGCAGTCGCGCTCGCCGAACACCAGCACCTCGCCGTGGCCGTCACCGACGACCTGGACCTCGAGGTGCCGTCCAGCCTCGACGTACGGCTCCACGAACACGGTGCCGTCGCCGAACGCCGAGGCTGCCTCGGCCGAGGCGAGCGCGATCTCGCCCTCGAGCGCCGCGAGGTCGCGGACGATGCGCATGCCACGGCCACCGCCGCCCATCGACGCCTTGACCAGCAGGGGAAGGTCCGCCGGGGTCGGGGAGGCGGGTGCCTCCAGGACGGGCACGCCGGCGGCGCGCATCAGTTCCTTGGACCCGACCTTGGAACCCATCGCGACGATGGACTCGGCCGTCGGCCCCACCCACACCAGACCGGCGGCCTCGACCGCGGCGGCGAAGTCGGCGTTCTCGGACAGGAAGCCGTAGCCGGGGTGGATCGCGTCCGCGCCGGTGCGGCGTGCGGCGTCGATGACGAGGTCGGCGCGCAGGTACGTCTCGGCGGGCGTGTTGCCCGGCAGGCGTACGGCCAGGTCGGCCTCGGCCACGAACGGCAGGTCGGCGTCGGCGTCGGAGTGGACCGCGACGGTCTCGATGCCGAGACGGCGGGCCGTGGCAAAGACGCGGCGGGCGATCTCGCCGCGGTTGGCGACGAGCAGGCGGGAGATCTCGGACGTCATACGATCGGCCGAAGCGGTTGCGCCGTCCGTATGACGTCCGGCGGGGGCGTTGTGCTCGTTCATCATCGGCTCCTCAGGTTTCGTCGCGGCCGTCGCGACCTCGTTCCTCGGTCGCTGGCCTCGCTCAACCTGACCGGCCTCACGTGCTGAACTCGTTCCTCGTTCATCACTGCCCGGTCACATCCTAAAAACGCCGAACGAGGTGGCGCCCTCGATCGGTCGGGTCTCGATGGCGGACAGGGCGATGCCCAGGACGGTGCGGGTGTCGCGCGGGTCGATGACCCCGTCGTCGTAGAGCATCCCGGAGAGCACGTACGGCAGGGACTGCTCCTCGACCATGGCCTCCACCATGGCGCGCATCCCGGCGTCGGCCTCCTCGTCGTACGTCTTGCCCTTCGCCTCGGCCGCGGCGCGGGAGACGATCGACAGCACGCCGGCCAACTGGGCCGGGCCCATGACGGCCGACTTCGCGTTGGGCCAGGTGAACATGAACCGGGGGTCGTACGCGCGCCCGTTCATGCCGTAGTTGCCGGCCCCGTACGAGGCGCCGATGACCACGGAGATGTGCGGGACGGTGGAGTTGGAGACGGCGTTGATCATCATCGCGCCGTGCTTGATGATGCCGCCCTGCTCGTACTCCTTGCCGACCATGTAGCCGGTCGTGTTGTGCAGGAACAGCAGCGGCGTGTTCTTGGCGTTGGCGAGCTGGATGAACTGCGTCGCCTTCTGGGCCTCCTCGCTGAACAGCACGCCCTGAGCGTTGGCCAGGATGCCGATCTCGCGGCCGTGCAGGCGGGCCCAGCCGACACACAGCGACGAGCCGTAGAGCGGCTTGAACTCGTCGAAGGCGACCTCGTTGGTGGCCGAGACCCCATCAACAATCCGCAGGATCACCTCGCGCGGGTCGAACGGCTCCTTGAGGTCGGTGGGGACCAGGTCGAGCAGCTCTTCGGGGTCGAGGTCCGGTTCGGCGTACCCCACCCCACCGTTGGTTGAGCTTGTCGAAACCCCACCGCTGGTTGAGCCCGTCGAAACCATGGTCTCGACAGGCTCGACCAGCGACGGGGTCGAAACCGCCTTCGTCCAGTTCAACCGCGCCACGATCCGCCGCCCCAGCCGGATGGCGTCCTGCTCGTCCTCGGCGAGGAAGTCGGCCAGGCCGGAGACACGGGCGTGCATCTCCGCGCCGCCCAGCGACTCGTCGTCGGTCTCCTCGCCCGTGGCCATCTTGACCAGCGGCGGGCCGGCCAGGAACACCTTCGCCTGCTCCTTGACCATCACGACGTAGTCGCTCATGCCGGGCACGTACGCGCCACCGGCGGTGGAGTTGCCGAAGACCAGCGCGATCGTCGGCACCCGGCGGGCCGAGGCGCGGGTGAGGTCGCGGAAGATCTTGCCGCCGGGGATGAAGATCTCCTTCTGCGTGGGCAGGTCGGCACCGGCCGACTCGACCAGGGAGATCATCGGCAGGCCGTTCTCCTCGGCGATCTGCGCGGCCCGGAACGTCTTCTTCAACGTCCACGGGTTCGACGCGCCCCCCTTCACGGTGGGGTCGTTGGCGGTGATCATGCACTCGACGCCGGCCACCACTCCGATGCCGGTGACCACGGAGGCGCCGACGGTGAAGTCGGTGCCCCAGCCCGCCAGCGGGCTCAGCTCGAGGAAGGCGGAACCCTCGTCGACGAGCAGCTCGATCCGTTCGCGCGGCAGCAGCTTGCCGCGCGCGTGGTGGCGCTCGACGTACTTCTCCCCGCCACCGGCCACGGCCTTGGCGTGCTCAGCGTCGAGGTCAGCCAGCTTGGCCAGGTGCGCCTCGCGGCGGGTCTGCTCGGTCTCGGTGGTCGTCAACAGCCACTCTCCTTCTCGACGATGTCCTTCATGCGGGTCAAGGTGGTGCGCATCCCCTCGGTGTTCGTACGGCTGCGCCAACGTCCCAGCAGCAGCCAGTAGAGGCGGTTGGGCAGCGACGCTTCGAGGCGGAAGTACTCGGTCACGTGGGTGACGTCGCCGTCGGCCCGCAGGCGGTAGCCCCAGTTGTTGAGCGTGGTGGAGTCGGTGCCGACGGAGAACTCGAACACCTCCGGCGGCTCGCACAGCGTCACCCGGCAGGGGCTCCAGTACGTCGGCCCGACGCCGTTGCGCTTCACGTGCCCGGCGAAGTAGGCGCCGACCTCGGGGCCGGTGCTGCCGCGGGTCCACTTGGCCTCGAACGTCTCAGGGGAGAACTCCCCGATGCGGGTGACGTCGCTGACCAGCGCCCAGACGGCCTCGGCGGGCGCGTTCATGGTGACGGTGACTTCCTCGGTGAGTGGCTTCATGACGTGTAGCCCAGCAACTTGGCGGCCAGGTCCGCAAGGACTTCCGTCACGCCGCCGCCGATGGGCAGCAGGCGCGCGTCGCGGTAGTGCCGCTCGACCTCGTTGCCGTGCATGTAGCCGGCGCCGCCGTGAAGCTGCACGGCGGCGTCGCAGACGTACGAAGCGGTGTTGCAGGCCGTCTCCTTGGCCAGGCAGACCTGTGCGATCGTCTCGACGGTGACGCCGGACTCGGCGTAGGCGGCCGCGACAGCGTGCGCATGGGCGCGGGCGGCCTCGACCTGGCGGCGCATCTCGACCAACTTGTGGCGCACTGCTTGGCGCGTGATCAGGGGTTCACCGAAGGTCTCGCGCTCGCGGCAGAACTGGGCGGTGAGCCGCAGGCTGCGCTCGGCGATGCCGTACCCGTGGACCGCCAGGGCGAGCCGTTCGGACACGAACTGTTCGGCGATGTAGGCGAACCCGGCGTCCTGTTCGCCGACCAGGTTGGCCACCGGGACGCGCACGTCGACGTACGACAACTCGGCCGTGTCGGAGCAGTGCCAGCCCATCTTGGCCAGGCGGCGGTCGACACCGAATCCGGGAGTGTCGGTGGGCACCACGACCAGCGAGATGCCGCCGGATCCGGGGCCACCGGTGCGTACGGCGGTGGTGACGTAGTCGGCGCGGGTTCCGGAGGTGATGAAGGTCTTGGCGCCGTTGATGACGTAGTCATCCCCGTCGCGCACGGCGGTCGTACGCAGGCTCCCGACGTCACTGCCACCGCCAGGCTCCGTGATGGCGAGCGAGCCGATCAGCTCGCCAGCCAGGGTGGGCGCGACCCACCGCGTCTTGAGGTCGTCGCTGCCGTGGGCTGCGATGTGCGGGGCGGCGATGCCGTGGGTGAACAGCGCCGACATCAGCCCCGACGAGGCGCCCTCGGCGAACATGCCCTCCTGCATGGCGACCATGTCGAGCGCGTCGCCGCCCAGCCCCCCGACCTCCTCGGCGAACCCGACGCCCAGCAGGCCGGCTCGGGCAGCCTTGCGGTGCAGGTCGCGCGGGAGCTCACCGGCGTCCTCCCATTCCTGGATGCGCGGCGCGATCTCGCGGCGAGTGAACTCCGCAGCAGCCTCCTTGAGGGCCGCGCGGTCGGCGGCCGTGGAGCGTTCGGTCTCGATCACCTGCGTCACAGCAGGGCCTCCTCGATGGTGACGTGGCGGGCGCGGACCCACTCGCCCAGCGCCTTGGCCTGCGGATCCGTACGGGTCGACGCGGCGACGCCGGCGCCCAGCAGGCCGTGGATGACGATGTTGACCGCCCCCCAGTGGGGGAACTGGTGGACGTCAATCGGCAGGTCGGCCGCCTCAGGCACCATCCGCCGCACCCATGCGGGCGTGACCGTGGCCAGCAGCCATGCCACACGCGCGTCGTACGTGGCGCTGGTTGAGCCCGTCGCGCCGGTTGAGCCCGTCGCGCCGGTTGAGTCCGTCGAAACCCCGGTCTCGACAGGCTCGACCACCCCGTCGCTGGTTGAGCTCGTCGAAACCCCGTCGCGCGGGATCCAGAGTCCGAGGTTGGCGTTGCCGCCCTTGTCGCCCGACCGGGCGTGGACGAACCGTCCCAGAGGGACGCTGGTTGAGCCCGCGCTGGTTGAGCCCGTCGAAACCCCGGACCCGCTGGTTGAGCTTGTCGAAACCCCGGTCTCGACACGCCCGACCACCGACTGGCCGGTCTCGACAGGCTCGACCACCGACGGGTCCGCGACGACCTCGCGCCGCCCGTCGGCGTGCACGACGGTGTGTTCGACGACGCTGCGGGGGACGTACGCAGGCCGGTAGATCGCGTACGGCGACGCCTGCCCGGGGGGCGCCATGAGAGTGCAGCCAGGGTAGGAGGCGAGTGCGATCTCGACGGCCGGCGCGGTGAACCCCTTGCCGGCGACCTTCGCGTCCGGGTCGAGCGCGACGCAGCGCAGGATCGTCGCGGCCTCTCCGATCGTGGCGGGGTCCTCGGCGGGCGCAGGGCCGAGGGTCCACTCGACACTCGCGGGCGCGCGATCGCCCCACTGCTCGGTGACCTGCTCGCGGACCCACGCGGCCTTCTCGGCAATGTCGAGGCCGGTGAGCAGGAACTCCATCGAGTTGCGGTACCCGCCGAGGGTGTTGACGCAGACCTTGAGTTGCTCGGGCGGGGCGATTCCTCGGGTTCCGGTGATCTCGACGCGGTCGCGACCGACCTGAGCGAGGCGTACGGACGTGAGGTCGACGCTCACGTCAGGGTTGAGGTAGGTGCCGCTCTGGATCTCGTAGACCAGCTGTGCGGTGACGGTGTCGACGGTGACCGCGCCGGAGGTCCCGTCGTGCTTGGTGATGACGCTGGACCCGTCGGCCGCAATCTCCGCGAGGGGGAAGCCGAGACGGCCGCGGCGCGCGTGCTCGGGCAGGGACAGGAAGCCGGAGAAGTTGCCGCCGGTGGCGTGGGTACCGCACTCAATGACGTGCCCGGCGACGACCGCACCGGCGAGGGGGTCGAGATCGGCGTACGTCCACCCGTGGTGGGCGGCGGCCGGGCCCACGATCACCGAGGCGTCAGTGACGCGGCCGGTGACGACGACGTCGGCGCCAGCTTCGAGGGCGGCCTTGATGCCGAACCCGCCCAGGTAGGCGTTGGCCGTGAGGGCCCCGTCGAGGCCGAGTTCCGCGGCCCGGGCGCGCAGGTCGTCGCCCTCCACGTGGGCGACGTTCACGTCGAGGCCGAGGCCGCGGGCGACCTCGCGCACCTTGTCGGCCAGCCCGGCGGGGTTGAGGCCGCCGGCGTTGGACACGATCCGTACGCCCTTCTCCAGGGCGACTCCGAGCGACTCCTCGCACTGGCGTACGAAGGTGCGGGCGTATCCCAGCGTCGGGTCCTTGAGCGTGTCCTTGCCGAGGATCAGCATGGTCAGCTCGGCCAGGTAGTCGCCGGTGACGTAGTCGAGGTCGCCGCCCGTGACCATCTCGTGCATGGCCGAGAGCCGGTCGCCGTAGAAGCCCGAGCAGTTGCCGATGCGCACTGCGCGCTGGTCGAGCGGGTGTCGTTGGTCGAGCTTGTCGAGACCACTCATGCCGCGCCGCCCACGCTGGTCGAGCCGATCCCGCTGGTCGAGCCGGTCCCGCTGGTTGAGCTTGTCGAAACCACCGCTCGACGAACGGCACGCACCGACCACCTCATGCCGTACCTCCCGTCGCCGGGCGTCCGCCGCCCGCCGGGCCGGCGAATGCCTGCGCGATC
Organism: Actinomycetes bacterium; assembly: GCA_023460975.1. GTDB lineage: Bacteria > Actinomycetota > Actinomycetes > Propionibacteriales > Nocardioidaceae > Nocardioides. The sequence continues at coordinate 41,501 of JAEWOG010000098.1, read as the reverse complement.
CGCAACCACTTCTCGGCGTCGTCTCCGACGGCGACCAACGAGGTGTCGTCGCGGTGGATGCGCTGGGTGACGAGTCGGCAGAACTCGTCTGCGGAACCGGTCACGCGCTGCGCGGCGTCGTCCGGACCCCATGACCAGACGTCACCGCTGGGCGCGGTGAGTTCGACGCGGAACTCCTCGGCGGGAGCGTCGAGTGAGTTGTTCGCGAACGCGAAGTTGCGGGTGCGTACGCCGATGTGGGCGACGTGCTTGATCCGGTCCGTGGCTTCGGGGGTCAGGCCGAGGGCGTCGTGAACGTCCAGCGCGTGGGCCCAGGTCTCCATGAAGCGGGCGGTCGCCATCGAGGTCGCCGACATGGGCGGGCCGAACCACGGCAACTTGGTGCCCTCGGGGACCCCGTGCAGGGCGGCAGCGAGCGCGGGACGGGCCGTACGCCAGCGTACGAGCAGGTCGGGACCGTCGACGGCGCCACCGGCGAGCGCCATCTCGTCGACGTATCCCGTCGGGTTCGCGATCGCCTCGAGCACGACGGCGTCCCAGGCTGCCTTGCCGTCCTCGTCCTGGGTGGCGCCCACCGCCAGCACGGCGACCTCGTCGGTCCAGGCGAGGTGGGCGATCGTGGTGGCGACGTCCCAACCCTCGGCGGGGGTGGCCGTACGCCATTGGGCCTGGCTGGCGGCGGCAACGGCTGCGTCGAGCGCGTCCCCCTCGGCGGCGAGGTCGGCGAGGATCTGGTCGAGGACGCTCATGGCTGCTCCGCGTGGTCTGCCCCGGCGCTGGCGTGCGCACCGAGGGCGGCGAACTGGGCGTCGAGAGTCGTCGCCCACTGGTCAAGAATCCGTTCGCGGCGACGGGTGTCGTCGCCGAGCGTGCTGGCCAGACCGAGGCCTCGTACGAGATCGAGCGTGGCCTGGACGAGCTCCCTGGTGCCTGCCGCCGCCGGATCCACGCCCAGCGCTGCGGCCGTCATGGTGTGCGCGTCTCGCCCGACCCGCTGCTCGAGCGGCGCGACGGCGGCGAGCAGGGTCTCGTCGGTACGAGCGGCGACCCACAGTTCGAGCGCGGCGGCGAAGACGTCGGAGGTGAAGTGCTCCCCGAGTACGGCGAGCGCAGCCCGGGTCCGTCCCTGGCCGGTGGGCAGGGCCGCCAGCGACTGCGAGAGCTCGTCACCACGTACCTCTGTGAGGTGCTCCACGGCAGCCACCACGAGGTCGTTCTTGGTGGGGAAGTGGTGCAGCTGCGCTCCCCGGGAGACCCCCGCGCGCTGGGAGACGAGTGTCGTCGAGGTGCCCGTGAAGCCCACCTCGACCAGACACTGGACCGTCGCCTCGAGGAGGCGGGCGCGCATGGCACGGGTGCGTTCGGTCTGCGGCACGCGGGCGATGGGCATGGCAGGAGTGTGGGGCCCGAACTAACAAACAGTCAAGCCTGACTTTTATTTGGCGGGGGGTTCTTCCCTGGGGTGCGTCATACAAAGCCGCGCCTTCGGGGCCCTCGCGTCATACAAACCGGCGCCATCCGGGCCTCGCGTCATACAAAGCCGCGCCATCCGGGCCCCGCGTCATACAAACCTCTCTCCCGAGGCCACGCGTCATACAAACCCGCACCTATACGTACGGGTCCGTATGACACACGCCGGGACACAGCGGGTCCGTATGACGCAGGGCAGGACAACGACGACTTCGTATGACGCACCCCGACCCAGGGCCAGTTCGTATGACGCACGCCGACCCAGGGCCAGTTCGTATGACGCGCGCCGACCCAGGACCCAGTTCGTATGACGCAGGGCAGGAAAACGGCGACTCCGTATGACGCACGCCGACCCAGGACCGGTTCGCATGACGCGCGCCGGACTGGGACCAGCTCGCAGGGCCGGGACCAGCTCGCGCGACCGGACACCAACAAAGTTCACAGGACACCCCCGACACCGACAGGCCCCGCCCAGACCTAGTCGATCCGGGCCACCATGGGGAGCTTGGAGCGCGAGGTGAGGCCCACGATTCCCGCCGCCAGCAGCGGGAGCCCGATGACGACGGCTGCGATCAGCAGCCAGGGGATGGTCACGAACGGTCCGGTGACGACCCCGTTGCCCCAGTAGTCGGCGAAGGTGATGCTGCGCGCCAGCGCCACCCCCGGGACGAACCCGACGAGGACCCCGAGCAGCGCACCGATGCCGGAGATGACCAGGGCGTACGCGGCCGCCACCTTCCGACGGGTTCGGGGCTCTGCACCGACGGCTTGCAGGGTCGCCAGGTCCGCCTTGGCGTCACCCACGGCGAGGTAGGTGGCCGTCAGCGTTCCGGCGAGCATGAGGAGCAGCCCCGAGCCCCACAGGATGACCATGACCACCCACGTGTCTGAGCCACGCTCGTAGCCACGCTCGACGTAGAGGCCCACGTCAGGGTGGACGTCCTCCAGGGCCTGCAGCAGCTCTGCTTCCTCGGCCGCAGTGAGAGCCTCCGCGCCAGCCAGCGACGCAGGCCCGACGGCGAGGTCGAGCCCTTCGGCCACCTCGGTGGGCAGGATCGCCCGTACGAAGACGTCATCCACCTCGATCACCTCGGCAGGCAGCGTCACCGTGGTCGACTCCTCCCCTGCGTCGTCGCTCGAGGTCGGCTCGATGGGCCACCGTTCGACGATCAGGTCGACCTCGCTGACGTGGGCGCCGAGGTCGCTGAAGACGACGACTTCGCCGCGCTCCAGCGCGTCACTGACGGCGCGCTGGTCGGCCTCAGGCAGCCCGAGTACGTCAGCCTGGTCACCGACCAGCACCTCGGCTCCGAAGGCACCCTGGCTGGACCGGGCCAAGGATCCGTCCTCGCCGGCTGGCGCCGTGGGGTGGACCATGGTCGTCACCCCTTCCACGGGGGCGTCGAGCACGCCGGTCACCATCTGCGCCTGTGCGTCGGGACGCACTCGATCGACCACCTGCGCCAGGGATTCCAGCATCTCCGCTCGCTCCTGCTGGCCCTCCGCTCCGGGATCGGGAGACCACCATTTCACCGCGAACGTGCCGTCCGGCAGGCTGCGCTGGTACGTCTCTCGATTCTCCGTCGCGTCGCTCGCAGCCGAGATTCCGAGCGCCACGACCCCGGCGACGGTGGCCGCCACGGCCGCCACGGCCGGCACAGAACGGCTGCGGTGCCGGGCCGCATCACGCGTGGCGTACCGCGCACTGACCGGCCAGCGAGCGGCCAACCGGGCGACCCAGCTCACCACGATCGGTGCGACCAGCACCATCCCGAGCACGGCACTCACGATCGAGATCGCGAGCAGCCCGGTTCCGGCCCCGGTCTGGGTGCCGACCGCGCCGTACGAGGCGCCGATGACGCCAGCCACCAAGAGCCCCAGGCCCAGGATCGGCAGCGCGGGGTCGGGTTGGGCGTCACCTCGCCGTCCGGCAAGGACGCGAACCACGTCCTGGCGCGCCGCAAACCAAGCCGGCACGGCCGCCGAGAGCAGCGCTGAGGCGAATCCGAAGGCCGCGATCGCGGCCACCCACGACCACGGCACATCGAAGGGTCCGAACCATGCCCCGTCGAGCAGTTGCAGCAGCGGCATGCTGGCGGCAGCCACCGCGATGCCCACCACGACACCGACGACGCTGGCCACCAGACCCAGGACGATCGCACCCGCCATCACGACTCGGCGCGCCTGAGCGGGCGTGCCGCCATTGAGCGCGACCAGCGCGATCGTACGGCTGTGCTGCCGCGCCCCGACCGCGAACGCCGGGCCCGCGAGAAGGACGACCTCGATGAGGACCAGCAAGGCGATGAGGCCGCCCACCTCGACTGCCTCGGAGAACATCCCGACCTCCTCGAGGTCTGCGGGAGTGACGACGTCGGAGGGATCACTGAGCACGGCTCGCGATGCGACGAACCAGCCGATCTCATTGAGGGCCTCGACGTCGGACCAGGTCACGGCGTCGTCGCCGGCCACCAGGAACCCGCGCGTGGGTGCGTACCCTTCCTGACCCTTGATCGTGGTCCCCGGGAGGACGTATCCGACGCCGTAGTCGCGTGCCGACGCGTCACGTCCTGAGCCCACGACCGTCAGGCCGCTCTCAGCGAGCTCCTCCCCGATCTCGATTCCGGTGGCGATGAGCGCGTCGTTGACCACGATCTCGCCTGCCTGCTGCGGCAGGTGGCCAGCGGACAACTCGAAGAGGCCTCGCGTGGCCGGGTCGTCCAGGTCGGTGGCGCGGACGTCGACGAACTCGTCGTGCTGGCCGCGGGGCACAGTGACCGAGCCGAGGCGGTCGAAGGGCAGCAACCGGAACCCGCCGAGCAGTTCAGCCGGGTCGCCCGGCTCACCGCCAGGTCCGGCGGAGCCGGCGTCACCGTAGTAGGCGAGGCTGCCCTGGAACGGGTCCGCGCCCTGCGCGACCCTGCCGCTGGAGCCTTCATTCCAGATCTGGGCCTGGGCAGCGCCCATGTAGCGGGTGATGCCTTCGTCTCCGGACACCTCCTGAGTCCGGAATCCCACTGCCGCGAAGCTGATCACGACGACGGGCAAGGCGACCAGAAGGATCACCAGGAGGCTGCGTCCCTTGGCGCGTCGGGCCTGTCGTGCCGCCATCACCAGGGTCGTACGCCACCCCGCCATCGATCGGCCCGCCATCGATCGGCCCGCCCTCACGGGGCACCGACCTCGATGGAACCGCCCAGCGGGCCACTCAGGCTTCCGCCGGGGACACTGGCCGTCGCGGAGTCGACGATCGCGCCGTCACGCAGGAAGACCACCCGGTCGGCCCACGCGGCGTGGCGGGCCTCGTGGGTGACGAGGACGCCCGAGGCGCCCTCGTCGCAGAAGCTGCGCAGCATGGCGAGCACGTCCTCGCCGGTGTGGGTGTCGAGCGCCCCGGTGGGTTCGTCGGCGAGGATGAGTCGCCGGGTGCCGACCACGGCGCGAGCGATGGCCACGCGCTGGACCTGGCCGCCCGACATCTCGTCGGGGAACCGGTCGGCGAGCTCAAGGATCCCGACGCGGTCCAGCGCAGCCAGCGCCAGTTCGCGGGCCACGGCCCGGCTGTCGCCGTCGAGTTCGCGGGGCAGAGCGACGTTCTCGGCCGCGGTGAGGGCAGGGATGAGGTTGTAGTCCTGGAAGACGAACCCGATGGAGTTGCGGCGTACGGAGGCCAGTGCCGAGCGGTCGAGTTTGCCCAGTTCGACTCCGTCCACACGGACCGCCCCCGCCGTGGGAGTGTCCAGGCCGCCGGCGAGCGTGAGCAGGGTCGACTTGCCCGACCCGGACGGCCCCATGACGGCGACGAGCTCACCCGGGGCGACCTCGAGGTTGATGCCCCGCAGGGCATGGACCTCGGCGGCACCGCGGCCGTGGATGCGGGTGACGTTGTCGAGTTGCAGCACGGCGGTCATCGGCTTTCCCCCTGGTTGGAAGCGGTGGTGGCGGCGGCGCGCCGAAGGTGGGTCTCGCAGTGGTCGAGCCACCGCAGTTCTGCTTCTGTGTCGAAGACGAGCGACTCCAGCACCAGACCCCAGGCCAGGCCCGCCGGGTCGGCCGTGCCCTTGGCGCGCTTGAGGCGGGTGTAGTCCTGCAGCGCCGACATCGTCGCTGTGCGCTGGGCTTGAATCAGGGCGTCCACGTCGACGCCGGGGACAGTGACCGCGAGCGCGAGCTTGATGGCGAGTTCGTCGCGGGGCGGCTGCACCCTCCCCACGGGAGTGGTGAACCACTCCTGCACATCGCGCCGTCCCTCGTCGGTGATGCGGTAGCTCACCTGACCTCGCTCCCGCGATCCGTTGGCCGCATCGTCGGGCTGGGGGTGGTCGTCGACACCCCCGTCGTCGACGACCACGAGCCCGTCCCGCTCCAACCGGGAGAGGGTCGAGTAGACCTGCCCCACATTGAGAGGCCAGGTCGAACCTGTCCGTTCCTCGAACTCTGCCCGGAGCTGGTAGCCGTACTTGGGCCCCTGCTCGAGCAGCGCGAGCATCGCCTGCTTGATCGACACGCGCGTCCCCCTCCGGTGGTCATGGTGTCGCCGCAGCGACACGGATACCCGGTATGTATACCACGTATGCATACCCGGTATCCATCCCGGGAGGAGGGACATCCGTCGGAAAGTCGACGCGACACGGACCACAGTTGTCCCTAAGGTTGGGCCAACCCACCACCCGCAACCCCAGGGGGAACAGTGACCAACAACGGCGACACCACGCCGGATGGCCAGCCCGGACCGTACGGCGCGCCTGACCCGAACCAGCCCGGAACCAACCAGCCGGGGGCGACCCCTCCGGCGTACGGAGCGCCCCAGTACGGCGACCCCGCCACTCCGCCCCCGCCGCCCGCGTACGGATCCGGCCAGTACGGCGACCCGTACGGTCAGACCGCCCCCGGCGGCGCCGGCTACGGATCCGGTGGCGGGTACGGCACGGGCGGTGGATTCGGCCCGCAGCCGTTCGACGTCGGCGCGGCCGTCAAGTACGGCTGGGCCAAGTTCCAGCAGAACGTCGGTCCCATCCTGATCTTCGTCGTGTGCTACTTCGTGGTCAGCATCATCGTCAGCTTTGTGGCCAGCATGCTTGGCACCGCCATCGGTGGCGGCAGCAGCCAGTTCACCTTCGACGCCGAGACCGGGGAGTTCGCCAACACGTCCGGGTTCCTGGGCGGCAACCTGGTCGCATCACTGGTGCAGAACCTCATCACCACCGTGGTCAGCATCATCGGCCAGGCCGTGATCACCAAGGGCGCACTCGACATCACCCATGGGCGCCAGCTGACGCTCGGCTCGCTCTTCTCCGGCTACGACTGGGGCCAGGTCCTCATCGCGGCCATCCTGATCTCGGTCGCCACCTCGATCGGCCTCGTCCTGTGCATCCTGCCCGGCGTCGCGGTCATGTTCCTGACCTGGTTCAGCTTCTACTTCATCATCGACAAGCAGATGTCCGCCATCGACGGCATCAAGGCCAGCTTCAACCTGATCAAGGACAACGTCGGAAGCGTCCTGATCCTCGCGCTGGCATGCGTCGGTCTCTACATCGCCGGCTTCGTGGCCTGCTGCGTGGGCCTCCTCGTCGCCATGCCGGTCGCCGTCATCGCGACCGCATACGGCTACCGCACTCTGCAGGGCGAGCCGGTCGCTCCCTGACGCAGACACCCGTGACGGCCCGTCGCAGCCACTGGCTGCGGCGGGCCGTGTGCTTTCTTCCCGTCGAGACTCACCGGGTTTCGACAAGCTCAACCAGCGGACTCGCCCGTCGAGCTTGTCGAGACGCACCCCCGCCCGTCGAGCTTGTCGAGACGCACCACCGCCCGTCGAGCTTGTCGAGACGCACCCCGGTTTCGACAAGCTCAACCAGCAGACCCGCCCGACGAGCACCACCGCCCGTCGAGCTTGTCGAGACGCACCCCGGTTTCGACAAGCTCAACCAGCGGGCACGGGCTTCGACATGCTCAACCAGCGGACCCGCCCAACCAGCGGACCCGCCCAACGAGCGGGCCCAGCGTCAGGGGACGACGGCGAGCGCGATTGACGCGCGCGTCTGGTCGTCCAGCCACCGGCGTCGGGCCCACCACAGGCGTACGGACGACCACAGCAGCAGGGGGGCAGCGAACCCGAGGGTGAGCCACCAGACCCCGACCTCCCCGAGCGCCGCGAAGACGATCCCGGTCAGCGTCACGACCAAGGACAGCTTGGCCGCATACCCCAGCATCGTGGTGGGCGGAGCGGGGGTCGCGCGCGGCGAGGAGAGGTTGACGGCGAACGGGCGTCGTACGGACCACCACATCGACACCGACAGCACCTGCAGCCACACCACCACGACCGCCGCCACCAGGGCCAGCGCGAAGCCGGGTTCTGGCAGCCCGCGGCGCACCACAACCAGCGCCAACGTCAGCAGTGAGACCACTGCGAAGCACTCGAGCGCCACCACCGCACGAGCGGCAAACACGGTGGCTGCAGACACGGGCAGGGTCGCCCGCCACACCGCCCCGCGACCATCGAGACACCACGCGTTCACGGCGAACAGCAGGGCCGCGCCGGACGCCGCCAGGCCGGGCAGCATGAGCGCCTGGGACCACGTCATGCCACCGATGAGGGCGACCAGGCCGGGACCGGTACCCAGCACCATCAGACCGCGGCGCATCCCGATGGAGCGCCACACGGAGTCACGGTCCATCCGGCGCATCATGGCGAAGTCGCTGCCCAGCAGCGACCGGGGTTCGGGCCTGGCCTCGTGCACGCCAGTCTCGACCTTCAACTCCTCGCGCGGCGGCTTGGCCAGCGCCCAGGTCGCCGAGGCGCCCCCGGCCAGGACCCCAAGAGCCGCAACGACCACGAGCGCCAGCGCGGTCAGCGGCCAGCGGCCGGTGCCCAGCGTCGCCACCACGGCCTGGCTGGGCAGGGCGTCGACGACGTCGTCGAGGACTCCCAGCAGGTGGAGGGCGCCGATGACGAGGCCGAGCCCCAGGCCGCCGCCGCGGACGGCCCACACGCCGTACGGCAGGCGGCGTACGCCCTCCACGACCCAGCCGGCCGCCTGCGCAAGCGACGTGGCGGCCACCGCCCACACGGCGATGACGATGAGCGAACCGATCAGGTGGTCGTCCACGAGGAGCCCCGTGGCCGCCAGCAGGCACCACACCTGGACCCACCACGCGAGGTTGAGCGGCGCGAGGACGAGGGAACCCAGGTGTTCGGTGACGGGGCCGATGGGGTGGATGACGCTCTGGTCGCGTCCGAGGAGTTCCCGCCCGCCACCGCCGCCCATGGACGAACCCAGGGCGAGCAGGAAGAACCCGGGCAACGCGTACGGCAGGACGCGCCGCAGGTCGTCGAGCGCCGCGCCCGCAAACTCCACGTCCGGCTCGATGCTCGCGGGGAACAACGCGAAGAAGGCGGTCAGTGCGACGACGATCAGGAGCCCGACCCGTACGGGCCACCGGCGCCGCACGGTCGCGCTGCGGAACCTCAGCAGGTAACCCAGGTCGAGCACCGCGTCACGCCACCGGGCGGCGGGGCCAGGACGGGGGTCGACGGTGGCGCGCACGTCAGTCGAGGAGGGCACGGTAGGCCTCACCGGACAGGTCCGCGGAGTCCATCGTGGCCACCCTGGCGCCGCCGCGCAGGACGACGGCCTCGGAGCACGCCTCGAGGGCGAGTTCGCGCAGGTGCGTGGACAGCAGGACGCAGGCGCCGCGAGCGCGCGCGTCGGCGACGACCTCCATCGTGGCCTCCACGCCCACGGGGTCGACGCCGTCGAAGGGCTCATCGAGGAGCAGCACCTCGGGCTCGTGCAGCGCGGCGAGCACCACCGAGAGTCGGCGGCTCATGCCGTGGCTGAAGCCACCGGTGACGCGGTGCGCGACGTCGCCGAGCTCGAAGCGTTCCAGCAGGTCGCGGCCCCTGGCTTCCCATCCCTGCATGCGGCGCAGTCGGGCGGACAGTTGGAGGTGCTCCCACGGTGTCGCGCGGGGCACGAGACCACCGACGTCGGGGCAGTAGCCGACGGCCCGCTTCACCTCGAGCGTGTGGGTGCGGACCTCGTGGCCGGCCACGCTGACCTGACCGGCGGTGGGCGGCACGACGCCGGCCAGCACCTTCATGGTGGTCGACTTGCCCGCCCCGTTGCGGCCGAGCAGGGCTGTGGCCTGTCCGGCGTACGCGAGCAGCCCCACCCCGCTGACGGCCTCGACCTCACCGAACCGTACGTGGAGGTCCTCCACGGAGACGGCGGGAGTCGTACGGGGCTGGTCCGAGGAAGTCACCCGAGGATTCTCCGCCCTCGCGCGCCCCGGCGCTCCCGTTTCGCCGCATCCGGCTGCTCCGGGGTGGTCCGGCCCCACCCCCTGGACATGTAAAGCGGGGTTATCCCTTCTCCTGCGCCGTCACAAGCATGCACAGGAGCGGATAACCCCGCTTTACATGTGGGTGGGGGCGGGCCGGGTCAGGCCGGCAGCGACTCACCCTTCGCGTGCAGGTCGCGCAGGTACGCCGGAGCCTCGAAGCGCTCGCCGTACGCCGCCGCCAGCTCGTCGGCGCGAGCGAGGAACGCTCCCAGACCCGTCGAGCCATCCGCCGCGATGTAGCCGGTGATGAACTGCGCCGCGCCGCCGGTCACGGCCGGGAAGCCGATGCCCATGATCGAGCCGATGTTGGCCGCCGCCGACGACGTGATGACGCCCTCCGCGAAGCACTTGGCCGTCTCGATCGCCTCGATGAAGAGCATCCGGTCCTTCATGTCCGCGAAGGGGATCTGCTCGCTCGCCACCGGGAACGTCTCGGCCAGGCCCGGCCAGATCGTCGTACGACGCCCGTCCACGTAGTCGTAGAAACCGGCACCCTTCAGGCGCGAGGAACGCCCGAGATCGACCATCGTGTTGACGACGTCCGTCGAGGCGTCGGCCGGGGTCTCGATGCCCGCCGCCGCGTTGGCCTCCGCCGTCGCCTTGCGGATCTTGACCATGAGCTCCATGTTGAGCTCGTCGCTGATCTGCAGCGGCCCGACCGGGTAGCCCGACTGGGTCGCCGCGCGCTCGATCGAGACCGGGTGGACGCCCTCGCCGAGCATCCGCAGACCCTCGTTGATCTGCGTACCGATGACGCGTGAGGTGTAGAACCCACGGCTGTCGTTGACCACGATCGGGGTCTTGCGCAGCTGCTGCACCACGTCGTACGCCTTGGCCAGCGTCGCGTCCGAGGTCTCCTTGCCGCGGATGATCTCGACCAACGGCATCTTGTCGACGGGGCTGAAGAAGTGCAGCCCGATGAAGTCAGCCGGGCGGGAGACGCCGTCGGCCAGCTCGGTGATCGGCAGCGTCGAGGTGTTGGAGCAGAGCACCGCGTCGTCGTTGACGAACGGGAGGATCTCCGCGAAGACCTTCTGCTTGAGCGCGACGTCCTCGAAGACGGCCTCGATCACGATGTCGCAGCCAGCCAGGTCGGCGGCCTCAGCGGTCGCCGTGATGCGGCCCAAGATCTCGTCGGCCTTGTCCTGGGTGAGCTTGCCGCGCTCGACGGCCTTGGCGTTGAGCTTCTCCGTGTACGCGCGACCCTTCTCAGCGGCCTCGGTCGTCACGTCCTTGAGGACCACCTCGATGCCGGCGCGTGCCGCGGAGTACGCGATGCCGGCGCCCATCATTCCGGCGCCCAGGACGCCCACCTTCGTGGCCTTCCAGCGGTCGATGCCCTGGGGTCGCAGCGACCCGGAGCCGATGGCCTGCATGTCGAAGAAGAACGCCGTGATCATGTTCTTCGCCTGCTGGTTGGTCACCAGCGAGATGAAGTACCGGGTCTCGATGCGCGAGGCGGTGTCGAAGTCGACGTTCGCACCCTCGACGGCCGCCGCCATGATCGCCTTCGGGGCGCGCATGTCGACGCCCTTGAGCTGCTTCTGCAGCGAGGCCGGGAAAGCCGGCATGAAGGCTGCCAGCGCCGGCGACTTGGGCGTACCACCGGGCATCTTGTAGCCGGGGCGGTCCCACGCGTTGGCAGCGGCGGCCTTGGTGGCCTCCTCGTCGCCAGTGTTGTCGAGGATCCACTTCTTGGCGGCCGGGACCAGCTCCTCGCGCGTGGCGACCAGCTCGTCGACCAGGCCCTTTGCCAGCGCGGCGGCCGGCTTGAAGCGGGTGCCCGTCAGGAGCACCTCCATCAGGCCCGTCTGCAGACCCAGGAGCCGTACGACGCGGGTGATGCCGCCGCCGCCCGGAAGCAGGCCGAGCGACGACTCCGGCAGGCCGACCTCGACCTTGGTGTCGTCGACCACGATGCGGCGCTGTGCGGTCAGGCAGATCTCGAAGCCGCCACCCAGCGCGGCGCCGTTGATCGCCGCCACGACGGGGCGCGGGTACGTCTCCAGCGCCCGCAGGGTCGCCTTGATCGACTCGGTGGCCTCGAACAGGGCCGGCGCGTCGGCCGGGCCCACGCCCATCATGTTCTTGAGGTTGCCGCCCGCGAAGAAGGTCTTCTTCGCGCTGGCCAGGACGACGCCTCGGACGTCGTCGACCTCGACGTACAGGCGCTCGACGGCCGCAGCCATCGACTCCTTGTAGAGGTCGTTCATGGTGTTGGCGCTCGACGTGGGGTCGTCCAGCGTCAGGGTCACGATGCCGTCGGCGTCCTTGTCGTACCGGACGGCGGTGGTGGTGTCAGTCATGTGATTTCCTCGAAGTCCGTTCCGGTCAGACCAGCTCGATGATGGTCGCGATGCCCATGCCGCCGCCCACGCAGAGCGTGGCCAGGCCGCGGCGCTGGCCGCGGCGCTCGAGCTCGTCGACGAGCGTGCCGAGGATCATCGCGCCGGTGGCGCCCAGCGGGTGACCCATCGCGATCGCGCCGCCGTTGACGTTGGTGATCTCCTCGGAGATCCCCATGTCCTTCATGAAGCGCAGCGCGACCGAGGCGAAGGCCTCGTTGATCTCGAACAGGTCGATGTCCTCGACGCCCAGGCCGGCCTTGGCGAGCGCCTTGCGCGCAGCGGGGGCAGGACCGGTGAGCATGATGACCGGCTCCGAGCCGGACACGGCCGTGGCGATGATCCGGGCGCGGGGCGTCATGCCGTGGGCGGCACCGGCCGCCTCCGAGCCGATCGCCATCAGCGCGGCGCCGTCGACGATGCCGGACGAGTTGCCCGCGTGGTGGACGTGGTTGATCGACTCCACCCAGTGGTACTTCTGCAGCGCGAGGTCGGTGAACCCGGCGTCCTTGCCGATCTGGGCAAACGAAGCCTTGAGCCCGGACAGCGACTCGGCGGTGGTCGTGGCGCGGATCGTCTCGTCGCGGTCCAGGATGACCACGCCGTTGATGTCCTTGACCGGGACGACGGCGGAGTCGAAGTAGCCGTTGTCCCAGGCGGCCGCGGCGCGGGCGTGGGACTGGGCGGCGTAGCGGTCGACGTCATCGCGGCTGAAGCCCTCGATGGTGGCGATCAGGTCGGCGCCGATGCCCTGGGGGACGAAGGAGGCGGCGAAGGCCGTGGAGGGGTCCGAAGCCCACGCTCCGCCGTCGGAGCCCATCGGCACGCGGCTCATGGACTCGACGCCACCGGCGAGGATGAGGTCCTCGAACCCGCCGCGGACGCGACCGGCTGCCTGGTTGACGGCCTCGAGCCCGGAGGCGCAGAAGCGGTTGAGCTGCACACCCGCGACGGAGTCGGGGTAGCCGGCCTTGAGCGCGGCGATCTTGGGCAGCACGGAGCCCTGGTCACCGACCGGGCTGACGACACCGAGGACGATGTCGTCGACCAGCTCCGGGTCCAGGCCGGGGTTGCGCACCTTGATCTCGTCGAGAAGCCCGACCGCCAGGTCGATGGGCTTCACCTCGTGCAGTGACCCGGCAGCCTTGCCCTTGCCGCGGGGCGTCCGGATGTGGTCGTAGATGAATGCTTCTGCCATGCCGCGATTGTGACACCATTACTGTCACCGTTGGCAAGATGTGTCCCACGCCACGACCGTACGAAGGAGTCCCGCACGTGGAGGAAACCGGCCCGGCAGACGCCGAGGACGACCTGATCACCCTCGACCAGCTCAGCGAGCGGGTCGGGATGAGCGTGCGCAACATTCGCTTCTACACCACCCGGGGCCTCGTTCCGCCGCCCCACCGACGGGGGCGCCAGGGCTTCTACTCCGGGGACCACCTCGCCCGCCTCGAGCTCGTCCAGGAACTCCAGAGCCACGGGTTCACGTTGAGCGCGATCGAGAAGTACGTCTCCTCGATCCCCGAGGACGCCACCCCCGAGGACATCGCCCTGCACCGCACGATGCTCGCCCCGTGGGCCGCCGACATGCCGGTGGAGATGGACCGGGCCGAACTGTGCCTGCGCACCGGACGCACCCTGTCCGACGCCGACCTGGCCACCCTCGGCGCGCTCGGCATCCTGCACGAGGCCGACGGTCGCTACCGCGTCGCCGTGTCGCAGCTGTCGGTCGGCATCAGCCTGCTCGAACTCGGCTTCCCGCCCGAGGCCGCCATCGCATCGGCCCGCATCTACGGCCGCCACGGCCGGGAGATCGCCGACGAGCTGTACGAGGTGTTCCGCACGATGGTGTGGCCCGCGTACAAGCAGGAGTCCACCTCACCCGACCGCCTCCGCGAGGTCGTCGAGCGCCTCAAGCCGCTCTCGATCGCGTCTCTGGTGGCGGCGTACGAGGCCGCGATGGACGAGGCCAAGCGCGACGGGATCTCCCGGCGGGCCTCCTCGGTCGACCCGCCCGCGTAGCGGCCGCCTCAGTCTGCGAGCAGTGCGCGCACCCGCGGGATCACCTCGGTGCCGTACAAGCGGATGGACTCCATGCGCTGCTCGTGCGGAAGGGAGCCCACGGAGTACTTGAGCTGGAACCGGGACAGGCCCAACGTACGGATCGCCCACGCGATCTTGGTGGCCACCGTCTCCGGCGAGCCGACGAACAACGCGCCCTGCGCGCTGGCGCCCTGCTCGAACGCGATCCGGCTGTACGGCGGCCACCCCCGCTCGCGACCCAGCCGCGTGGTGAGCTCGGCCTGGTGGGGGTAGAGCTGCTCGCGCGCGAGGTCGTCGGTCGCCGCGATGTGCCCCGGCGAGTGCATGCCGACGGGGAGTTCGGGGTGGCCGAACTCCCCCAGCGCGCGGCGGTAGAGGTCGGCGAACTGGGTGAACCCAGCCGGAGAGCCGCCGATGACAGCGAGGACCAGCGGCATCGCGTACTGGGCGGCGCGGACGACCGAGGCAGGGGTCCCGCCGACGGCGACCCAGGCGGGCAGGCGCCCGGCGGCCGTGGTCGGGTAGACCCGCTGGCCCACGACGGGTGGCCGTACGGTGCCCTCCCAGTGGATCTCGCCCTCGCGTTGGAGGTGGGCAAACAGGTCGAGCTTCTCGGCGAAGAGGCGTTCGTAGTCGGCCAGGTCGAGGCCGTACAGGCCGAAGGACTCGATGAAGGAGCCGCGGCCGAGCTGGACTTCTGCCCGACCCGAGGAGACGGCGTCGAGGGTCGCGAACTTCTCGTACACGCGGATGGCATCGTCGGAGCTGAGCACGGTGACGCCCGTACCGAGGCGGATGCGCCCGGTCTGGCCGGCGATGGCGCCGAGGACGACCTCCGGCGCCGAGATCGCGTAGTCGGGGCGGTGGTGCTCGCCCAGTCCGAAGTAGTCGACGCCGACCTCGTCGGCCAAGGCCGCCTCCGCGACGACCTCGCGCAGCGTCTCGGCGTGGTTGCCCGGGGCGCCCTCCAGCGGGGCGTCGCCGAACGTGTCGAGGCCCAGCGTGGGGTGCTGGCGCGTCCCCAGTTCGGGGAAGGTGGGCTCGGGCAGCGGGGAAAGCTCGGTCATCTCAACTCCCAGGTCGCGTAGTTCAAACCTCAACCAACGAGTGGGTCAGAGCATTCCGCAGCCCCGCGCAGGCATCGCGGCCCGGGCGCCCGGTCGCGCCCGGCCGCGCCCGTCAGCCGCGCGGAACCATGTGCAACCAGGGCCGCGACAGGTCGAAGTGACGCCCACTCACGACAGTCGGGGTGATCTCGACGACCTCGTACTTCGGTGTGCCCACCCACGGCCGCAGCCGCAGGTTGTCGGCCCGGTGCGCCTCGTCCTCCTCGAGGCGGCGCGCGGTGCCACGCACGATCACGCTGTACGCCTCGGTCTCGGTGTACTGGTCAGTCTCGAAGGCGATGTCGTCGTTCATCACGATGCCGAGCAACTTGGAACCGGGCGCCGTACGGAAGAACAGCTTCTCGTGGTCGACCGCGTAGTTGATCGGCGTGATGTGCACTTCCTCAGCCAGGTGGAAGGCCAGACGGCCGAACTCCTGGGCGCGCAGGAAGTCCCAGCACTCCGGGATGGTGAGTTCGCGCATCGGATCGGTCATGCCTCGACGTTACGTCGCGCCCGGGACCGCGCGGCAGGGTCGTTGTACCCCACTTGGGGCCCTTTCGGACTCACGCCTGGACCGCGGCGCCGGACTCGACGAGGCCATCGACGTCCGCGACTCCCCACGCCTGGAGCGCGCGACGGGTGTCGGCACCGGGCTTGGGTGCCGGCGCGAGTCCGAGCTCGGCGGTCGTACGGCTGAACCGCGGGGCCGGCGCGGGCTGAACCTGGCCGTGGTGCTCCACGAAGGTCCCGCGGGCGACCAGGTGCGGGTGGCGTACGGCCTCGTCCATCGGGATGATCCCGGCGACGCACGCCTCGGTGCCCTCGAAGAGTTCGATCCATTCGGCCTGCGTGCGCGCCAGGAACTTCTCGGTGATCTGACGGCGCAGTTCGTCAGCCTGGGTCGCGTCCCAGCGGTCGGGGGCGGTCTCGGCGATGCCGAGCAGGCGTACGAACTCGTCGTAGAACTGCGGCTCCAACGCCCCGACGGACATGTGCTTGCCGTCGGAGGTCTCGTAGATGTCGTAGTACGGCACGCCGCCGTCGAGCAGACTCGCGGCACGCTCGGCCTTGTAGCCGCCGCTGGCGAGCATCGCGGTGGTCATCGCGTTGAGCACGGCGGTGCCGTCGACGATCGCGGCGTCGACCACCTGGCCCTGGCCGGACGTGCGGGCCTCGAGCAGGGCCGCAAGGATGCCGATCACGAGGTACGTCGACCCGCCGCCGAAGTCCCCCAGCAGGTTGGTCGGGAAGTGCGGGCGGGACTTGTCCTGGCCCAGCCCGTGCAGGGAGCCGGTGATGGCCACGTAGTTCATGTCGTGGCCGGCGGACTGCGCGAGCGGACCGTCCTGACCCCACCCGGTCATCCGCGCCACGACCAGCCGCGGGTTGCGCGCGTGCAGCACCTCGGGGCCCAGACCGAGACGCTCGAGTACGCCGGGGCGCATGCCCTCGACCAGTACGTCGGCGCCCTCGACGAGCTGGAGCACCGTCTCGATGGCAGCCGGGTCCTTGAGGTTGAGCGCCACCGACGGGCGGCCGCGGTTGAGGAGATCGTTGGCGCCGCCGGTCAGCATCTGGCCCCCGGGCCGCTCGACACGGATCACGTCGGCTCCCAGGTCAGCCAGCATCATGCAGCCGTGCGGACTCGGGCCGATGCCCGCGATCTCGACGACCTTGACGCCCTTGAGAGGTCCGGTGCCGTTGCCCAGTGTGATCTCGCGCTCGCTCATGGCGGGATTGTGACACTTTCGGTGTCAAGGTTGGAAGGGGGCGTCCCGGCGCCGGCTGGCAGCGCCCAAATTGGGGACACTTGGAGGGCGTGTCCCGCCGCCGGCATGCCCTCCAAGTGTCCCCAATTTGGGCACCGGGTCGACGGGAGCCCACCCCCGGCCGCGCGGGTGCAACGATGTGCACATGGCCCTCGAACACGCCCTTCTCGTCGCGCTCTCCGAGCGCCCCGCCGCGGGGCTGGAGTTGGCGAAGCGGTTCTCCAAGTCGATCGGCTTCTTCTGGCACGCCACCCACCAGCAGATCTACCGCGTGCTGGCCCGCATGGAGAACGACGGCTGGCTGAGCGTCACCACCGTGCCCCAGTCCGGCAAGCCGGAGAAGAAAGTGTACGAAGTCACCACTTCGGGGGCCCGCGTACTCGCCGACTGGGTCGCCGAGCCCACCCCGCTCGAACCCTTCCGGTCCGAGGCCGCCGTCAAGATGCGTGGCGCATCCTTCGGCGAACGAGCGGACGTCCTCGACATGCTCCGCGGCCACCTCGCGGACCACCGACTGCGCTTGGACCACTACCAAGGACTGCAGCGACGCGACTATCCCCAGCCGTCCTCGCTGCAGGGACACGAACTCGACCAGTACCTCGTCCTGCGCGGCGGCGTACGGCTCGAGGAGTTCTGGATTGCCTGGCTGGAGGAGTACCTCGACGCCTGGGAGTGAGGGCGTCATACAAACCAGGGTCCCGGCCTCCCACGTCATACAAACGAAGGTCCCGGCCCCCCGCGTCATACATACCCGCACCTATACGTACGGGTCCGTATGACGCCGGGCCATCAGGGACGCATGCGTATGACGGCCGGCGGGTCACGGACACATTCGTATGACGGCCGGCGGGCCACGGACGCATGCGTATGACGCACGCCCAACCCCGCCACCCGTGACCCAGCCCACCTATGCAACTAGTTGCACAAACAGCTCGAAGGCGTGAGACTCGACGGACACGAGGACTCGAGGAGCACCCCATGTCGTACGAGCACCTGCTCAGCCCGCTGACGATCGGCCGCGGCGAGGCCGCCCTCACGCTGCGCAACCGCGTGGTCATGGGCTCCATGCACACGGGCCTCGAGGACCACCCCTGGGACATCGACAAGCTCACCGCGTACTTCACCGAACGCGCCCGCGGCCAGGTCGGCCTCATCGTGACCGGCGGGTTCGCGCCCACGTGGCGAGGCTGGCTCAAGCCGTTCGCCTCGCAGATGACCACCCGGCTCCACGCAGCGCGGCACCGTACGGTCACCGACGCCGTCCACGCCGAGGGCGGAGCGATCGCGCTCCAGGTCCTCCACGCCGGCCGGTACGGCTACCACCCCTTCAGCCAAGGCGCCTCGGCACGCAAGTCACCCATCACCCCCTTCAAGCCGTCCGCGATGTCGGCGCGTGAGGTGGACCGTACGGCGACCGCCTTCGCGAAGTCCGTCGCGCTGGCACGCAAGGCCGGCTACGACGCCGTCGAGATCATGGGGTCCGAGGGCTACCTCATCAACCAGTTCCTCGCCGCCCGGACCAACGACCGTACGGACGAATGGGGTGGCAGCGCCGCCCGCCGGATGCGGTTCGCGACCGAGATCGTGCGGCGCACCCGCGACGAGGTCGGGGACTTCCCGCTCATCTTCCGCATCTCGCTGGTCGACCTCGTCGAGGACTCCCAGACCTGGGACGAGACTGCCGAGCTCGCCCAACTCCTCGTCGAGGCCGGCGTCGACGTGCTCAACACTGGGATCGGATGGCACGAGGCGCGGGTGCCGACCATCATCACGCAGGTCCCGCGCGGCGCGTGGCGCGAATACACGGCACGGCTCAAGTCCCTGGTCGACGTGCCCGTCTGCGCCTCCAACCGCATCAACACCCCGGAGATGGCCGAGGACATTCTGCTCACCGGCGAGGCCGACCTGGTCTCGATGGCACGTCCGCTGCTGGCGGACCCGGAGTTTGTGGCCAAGGCCGCCGCCGGGCGCGCCGACGAGATCAACACCTGCATCGCGTGCAACCAGGCGTGCCTGGACCACGTGTTCGCAAACAAGAAGGTCTCGTGCCTGGTCAACCCCCGCGCGGGCCGCGAGAGCGAACTCGTCCTGATGCCGCTGCCGAAGCCCCGCCAGCGCACCCTCGCCGTCGTCGGAGCCGGCCCCGCCGGCCTGGCCGCGGCCACCAGTGCCGCCGAGCGTGGCTTCGCCGTCACGCTGTATGAGCGCTCGCCGCAGATCGGCGGCCAGTTCCGCCTCGCGATGGCCGTCCCCGGCAAGGAGGACTTCGCCGACACCCTGCGCTACTTCGCCCGCCGCCTCGACGTGCTCGGGGTCGACGTACGCCTGTCCACCGAAGCGCGCACCGAGGACCTGGCGGCGTACGACGAGGTCATCGTGGCCACCGGCATCACCCCTCGCCTGCCCGCGATCGAGGGCATCGACCACCCCAGCGTGATGACGTACGCAGAGGTGCTCAGCGGCGCCGCCGTCCCCGGCTCTCGGGTCGCGGTGATCGGCGCCGGCGGAATCGGCGTCGACGTGAGCCACTGGCTCACCCACGTCCCGGAGACCCTCGACGAGTGGCGCGCCCGCTGGGGCGTGGGCGACCCCGACGTCGATCGGGGCGGCCTGCGCGAGCCGAAGCCGTTCACGCCGGCCCGCGAGGTGACCCTGCTGCAGCGCAAGGAGACGCCCATCGGGATCGGTCTCGGCAAGACCTCCGGTTGGGCGCACCGCGCCGTCCTCAAGCAGGCGGGCGTGCGGCAGTTGCGCGGCGTCACGTACGACCGCATCGACGACCTCGGGGTGCACGTCACCATCGACGGGGCCGCCCACCTCATCGAGGTCGACAGTGTCGTGGTGTGCGCAGGGCAGGAGTCCGTGCGCGACCTGTGGGACACCGTGGCCAACGCCCGCACCGCCCACCTGATCGGCGGTGCGGACGTCGCAGCCGAGCTCGACGCGAAGCGCGCCATCGCGCAAGGCACGGAGGTCGTCGCGGCGCTGTAGCCGGGCGATGCGGCGCGCGGCGCGTACGTTGGCCCGGTGATCCGCGATCTCACCGACGACGAAGCCCGCCGTGCCCTCCCCGTGAAGTGGGGGGTCGTTGAGCCCGGAGTGCTCCCGGCCTGGATCGCCGAAATGGACTACGCGGTCGCCGAACCGATCACTGCCGCCCTGCGCGACGCGGTCTCCGTCGGTCGATTCGGCTATCCGTCGATGCTGCCGGGTGAGGATCTCGGGGAGGCGTACGCCGGGTTCGCGCTGCGGCGATACGGCCAGGTCATCGACCCCCAGCTGGTGTTCCCCACCGTGGACGTGACCGCGGGAGCGCGGCTGGCGCTGGACGTCCTCAGCGAGCCGGGGCCTCTGGTGATGCCGATTCCCGGCTACAGCCCGCAACTGCATCTGGCCGAGGTGGCCGGTCGGGCGCGCGTGGATCTGGTCGTCGACCCCGACGCCGACATCGCGACCATCGACCTCGACGCGCTCGACGCCGCCTTCGCTGCCGGGGCCAGGACCCTGCTGCTCACCCAGCCGCACAACCCGTGGGGCAGGGTGTTCACGCGTGCCGAACTCGAGGGGATCCGCGACGTCGTGACGGCCCACGGCGCCAGGGTGATCAGCGACGAGATCCACGCCCCGCTGGTCCTTCCGGGCGCCGAGCACGTGCCGTACCTGTCCGTGCCGGGCACCGCCGAGCACGCTGTGGCGGTCGTGGCGGCCTCGAAGGCCTTCAACATCCCCGGCCTGAAGTGCGCCCAGATCGTCTTCGGCACACCCGAGCAGCGCGACGCGGCGCTGGCGGCGCCGATGCTGCGCAACGACTCGTGGTCGACCCTGGGGGTCGTGGCGTCCGTGGCGGCCTACACCCATGGCGATGCGTGGCTCGACGCCCTCGTCGTACGACTCGATGCCCAGCGCAGCCTGCTCGCAGACCTGCTCGCCGAGCACCTGCCCCTGGCGCGCATGAGGCCGCTGGAAGCGACCTACCTCGCTTGGCTGGACCTGCGCGCGTACGGTCACCGCGACCCAGCGGCCAGGTGCGCCGACGCCGGCGTACTGCTGTCGGCCGGGCACGACTACCAGCCGGGGTTGGACGGGCACGTACGCCTCAACATCGCCACCTCGCCCCAGCGCCTCACCGAGATCGTGCGGCGGATGGCGTCCGCCCTCGCAGGCGCGTGAGACGCGTCGCGTGAGTAGGGCAGACAAAGGTGAGGCGCGGCACGCACCTGTGCCAAGGTGAACCCGTGAGCACCAAGATCGCCGTCGCTGGCCTCGGGTATGTCGGGCTGTCCCTTGCCGTCCTTCTGGCGCGCACCGACAAGGTCGTCGCGCTCGACCTCGACGCGGAGCGGATCGACCTGCTGCGTCAGGGCATCAGCCCCATTGCCGACCCCGACATCGAGCGCCTGCTGGCCCAGGGCGGTCTCGACATCGAGTTCACCACCGATCCCCAGGTGGCCTACGACGGGCCCGAGTTCGTCATCATCGCGACGCCCACGAACTACGACGAGGTCACCCACTACTTCGACACGTCGTCGGTGGAGAGCGTGATCAGCGCCGTCGCGAAGGCGGCACCTGAGGCCACGATGGTCGTGAAGTCCACGATCCCGGTCGGATTCATCACCGACGTCCGTGCGCGGCTCGGCACCGACAACGTCCTCTTCTCCCCCGAGTTCCTCCGCGAGGGCCGGGCACTGCACGACAACCTGCACCCCTCGCGGATCGTCATCGGCGAGCAGTCGGACCGTGCCCGCCGCTTCGCGGACCTCCTCCTCGCAGGGGCGGAGGAGACCGACGTGCCGGTCCTCTTCACCGAACCGACCGAGGCGGAGTCGATCAAGCTGTTCGCCAACACCTACCTCGCGATGCGGGTGGCGTACTTCAATGAGCTCGACTCGTTTGCCATGGCCAGGGGCCTCGACACCCGCCAGATCATCGACGGCGTGGGGCTCGACCCGCGCATCGGGACGCACTACAACAACCCGTCCTTCGGCTACGGCGGCTATTGCCTGCCCAAGGACACCAAGCAACTGCTCGCGAACTACTCCGACGTCCCGCAGACGCTCGTGCAGGCCATCGTGGACGCGAACACCACCCGCAAGGACGTCGTCGCGTTCGACATCCTCGATCGGGAACCACAGGTCGTCGGGATCCATCGGCTCATCATGAAGGCCGGGTCTGACAACTTCCGGCAGTCCTCGGTGCAGGGAATCATGAAGCGGCTCAAGGCCAAGGGCATCACCGTCATCGTGTACGAGCCCGAGCTCGGCGAGGACTCCTTCTTCGGATCGCCGGTGTACGACGACGTCGCCCAGTTCAAGGCGGAGGCCGACCTCATCGTCGCCAACCGGTACTCGGACGACCTGGCCGACGTACGGGACAAGGTCTACACACGGGACCTGTTCGGATCCGACTGATCACGTACGGGGTTCGTACGGGCTGGGTCTCGTACGGCCTGGGGCGTACGGGGGGTCGTACGGACTGGTCTGGACCGCGCGCGGCGCGGGCGGAGTTCATGGGCGTGTCGTGAACTTCTCGGGGTGTGCACACCACTGGAAGTTCAGGTTCCCCCGCAGATGCGGGGGAACCTGCGCAGCAAGGGACGCCGGGGACGCAGGCAAGGGGCGAGCCCAACCCACGAGGACCCCTCAGCGACGCCGACCGAAGAACCCCCGCCGCACGCGACCGTTGGCGGGGGCGGGATCCGCGCCCCGACCCAGCGCCTTGTCGAACACGGCGCGAGATTCGGCAGGGCTCCAGTCGCGCTCGAGCTTGCCCTCGTGGCGCTCGACCGTACGGTCGCTGGTCAGGACCCAGCCCGCCTCGTCGAGGGTGAACGACTGGGTTCCGTACGCCTCGGCGATGGCCTCGTCGACCTCGTCGACCGATTCCGCGCCCACCCGGTGGGCCCGGGAGGTGGCCGACGTGGCGCGCAGGGCCGCGATCCGGCGACCGCCCGAGGTGACGAAGCGGCCAGCCTGGTGGGTGCGCTCCACGTCCTCCATCATCGCCAGCAACGCCGGGCGGGTCGGCGAGAACTCCGTCGAGGCCAGTTCGAGGCGGTACGTCGCCGGGCTCCGGCCCTCCGGGA
Source organism: Actinomycetes bacterium (assembly GCA_023460975.1). GTDB lineage: Bacteria > Actinomycetota > Actinomycetes > Propionibacteriales > Nocardioidaceae > Nocardioides. The sequence goes on along the minus strand of JAEWOG010000098.1, from coordinate 18,343 downwards.
CGCTCGTACGCAGTTCGACGCGCGGCTCGTGGGCGTAGGTGCGGGCCACGATCCGCTCCTCCAACCGCGGGTCCAGCAGCTCGGCACGCCGCCCCGACCAGTCGAGGGTGTCCCAGTCACCGACCAGCACGACCCGCAGGTCGAACAGGTCCGAGTCGAGGAACGCGTCCACACACGTGATGACCCGCTCGGACAGGGCGTCCATGCGGACCACGACCTCCACGTACGGGTTGTCGTAGACACGACCCTGACGGATCCGCTTGGGGCGCATCCCCGGCACCAGGTTGGACAGGTGCGAGTCGTTGTAGCGGTTGACCAGGTCCTTCTCGCGCATCACCTGGGACATGCCCAGGTGCCACGCCTGGGACTCGTGTTCGGGGATGAGGACGGCACCGGCTTCCGAGAGCCTGTATCCGAGCTCCACGTCCTCGCCCATGTTGAGCGTGTCGTGGAAGCTGCCGACCTCGAGGAACAGCGCCCGCCGCAATGTCGCCGTCGGCGTCACGTGGCTGCGGAACCCGCGGGTGCCAGCACGCCGCAACTGGTCCGTACGGCGCCACATGCCCTCCACCCACTTGTGGCCGCGGATGTCCTGCCCGGCGAAGAGCTCGTCGTCCACGCCGGACTCGACCAGGCGGGCCACCTCCTCGGGGGAGTGCTCGGCATACAACGGGTCCGGGTCGACGAACTTCTTGGCGCCCAGCACCACGGCGTAGTCGATGACGTGGTGCCAGCGCAGCTGCGCCTCGACGGCATCCCGGCGCAGCAGCATGTCCGCGTCGAGCCACTGCACGACATCGCCGTCAGAGGCCTCCACGCCGAGGTTGCGCGCGTTGCCGCGGCCCCACCCGTTGCTCACGCGGACGAGGCGCGTGTTCTCGGGCGCCGGCGTGCTCAACTCCATCGGCGGCGTGCTGCCGTCGTCGACCACCACCACCTCGAGGAGGTGGGCGGGGTACGACTGTGCCGCCAGGCCCGCCAGCACGTACGGCAGCGAACGGCCGGCGTTCCACGTGGGCACCACGACCGACACCGACATCGTCGGCGTCCACGTCCCCACCTCGGGCACCGCGAGACTGGACCAGTCGTTGCGGTGCACCAGGGGCTGGCTCCACGTCGTCACGGCAGGTCCTCCTGCGCAGGCTCGAGCTCGGCACTGGGGCGGAAACCGTCCCATTCGGCTTCGGTGATCTCGGGACGGCGGAAGGCTTCGTCGTCAGCATTCCACGTGTGGCCCGAGGCGTTGCGGCGCAGCACGTACCCCAGCCCGTGGGCGCGGTAGATGCGGCCGCCGCCCGCGAGCACGGCGTCGAGGAGTTGGGCATCGACGAACCGACGTACGCGGCGGAACCCGCCCACCGCCGACAGTGCGGCCCGGTCGATGAAGATCGTGCCGCCCGCCACGAAGCGGTTGAACAGTTCGCTGGGGTGGTTGCGGCGCACGGTGGTGCCGCGGGCCGCGAGGTAGACGAACTCCGACGGCATGCCGACGACGTCCGCGCCCGAGTAACGGCGGGCCAGCATCAGGTCGCGCACCACGCGCGGGGAGTACCAGTCGTCGTCGTCCATCTTGAGCAGCACGTCGCCTGACGCAGCGCGGGCCGCGGAGTCGAGGACGTCGCCGAAGAAGGTGTCGGCGGAGAAGTCGAGCAGCCGGTACGGCTTGCCGCCCAGCGCGTCACGGACCACCGCCTCATCGGCGCGGAAGCCATGGGTGGCGAGCACCAGCTCGACCTCGGTGTCCTGCCGCGCGACCTGCCGCAGGGCGAAGTCGAGCTGGTCGGGCCGCATGGTGGGCAGGAGCACGCTGACCGAGGGCGCGCCGACGAAACGGACACCCGCACGGCGCGCCATCTCCTCGCGGAAGGCGAGCGTCGAGTGCGTCTGGAGTCCCGCCCTGCGTACGCGGAGGCTGTGCTCCTCGCGGGCCAGCGGGTCGGAGACGTCGACGGGCACGGCCAGCGCCGCCGACACGGCCGGGGACAGCGCCGGGTCAGCGCCCTCAGCCAGCAGCGGAACGCCGCTCATCGCCAGCGCGGCCACGGTCGCGGTCGGGGTCTGACCCAGCCGTACGCGCACCGCCCGGTGCTCGCGTGCCCGAGCCAGCTCGTCGGTCCTCAGACGCCCGCCCGCCGACAGCGCCGACGCGTCGATGTCGCCCTGCTGCCACGTCTTGCGCCACCCCATCGGGTTGAAGACGAACTCGTCGACGGGCTCGCAGGCCGGGGCGGCGACCAGGACCGGGGCGCGGTCGGTCACGTGGTGGACCGGCAGGTCCACGGCCGCATCGGCCAGGACCACGTCCGGTGGGACGTCGCGTTCCTGGGAACCCGCGTCGGCCTCACTGCGCAGGATCGGCGCACTGACGTCGAGCCCGGCGACCGGGGCGCGGTCGAGGTATCCGACGACGACACCCCCGTGACCGGTCGGGGTGGGAGCGGCCTCGTACGCGATCTGGGTGAGGACGCGGTGCGCCGGGACGGGCGCGTCGAACCGCAGCACGCTGAGGACACCGCCGGGCGAATCAACCGTCCTGGCCACGGCCGCCGTCAACGGCGGCCACTCCGGCCGCGGTCGGACAACCACCGGGGTGGAATCTGCGTGGAGCCATGCAGCCGCGACACGGACCTGACCCATCCGCGGCAACAGCGCCACTATGCGGCGCAGCGAGGCACGATCGGCGGTGATGAGCAGGACCGATGCCTGCCCCTTGCGCACCTTCTCACCAGTGAGCTCGCTGAGGCGTACGACGTCGCCGCGCAGCCCCGCGAGGTCTGGGCAGGGCTCAGTGTCGTCGAGGACCACGAGGAGCGGCTCCGGTACTTGGAGCCCGAGAAACGTACTCATCGGTCCCCCGTGCCAGAGCCGCTGGGCGCAACCCGGCCAGAGCTCATGAGCACGAGCCTATCCGTCGCATGCGGCGGGCCAGACCCCCGCGTCCCTGTGTCGGGAGGCGTACCCCGTCACCGAGCCGGCGGAGGCGGCCCGAACGGGGGGTTTGGCGCACCGGGAGGAGTGCCCGGCGGGCCGTAGGGCGCGGGAGAGCCCTGCGGGGCGGAGTGACCGCGGGGGTCGTACGGCCCCGCCACCGGAGGCGATGCATACGCATCCGGCGGGGCACCCCAGGCCACGGGCGCGGCCTGCGGCGCCAGCGCACGTACGGATGCGGGTCCCCACACCGACCAGACGGCCAGGGCGGGGAGCGCGAACGCGGTGGTCACCGACCACGGGGAGAACTCGAAGACGCTGTCTCCGCTCTCCTGCCGCACGACCATGAGGACCACTCCCAGCAGCGCCACGACACCCGCGGCAGTGGTGACGAGCACCCGAGCGGAGATCGAGCTGCCGAGCAGGGCGGCCACTCCCGCGGCGACGGCGCACACGAGCATGAGGAGTGCGGAGATGATCGGCGCAGCCCGGAAGGACTCGCTCACGATCATGCCGAGCAGTTGCGCCACCGCCGCCGCGAAGAAGCCTGCGGCCGAGGCGCCGAGCGCCGTGCGCGAGGTGTCGACCCATCCCTGGACGGCGTCCACAGTGCCGTGTGAGCGCACGACCCCTCGGGAGACGGCCGCCGCCGCCACGAGGGCCAGGAGCCACACCCCGGGCGCGGGAGTGAACCACGTGTCGAACCCCCGCTCCCACACGTCGTCACCGATCGAGGCCACCAGGGCCACCGTGACCACGCTCCAGGCGACGGTCGCGACGACGCGCCGCCCGGCGGGTCGACGGGCAACGAGGGCAGCCGCGGCCACGGCCAGCGTGACGAGCGGCCACAGGGGCGCCACCGCCAGGTAGGCCAAGGCGTACCGCTCCCAACCGAAGACGACCAGGTATCCGATCGTCGTGAGGACGGTGGCCCCCATCGTCACGCCCACGAGGATGAGGGTCCCGGCGCGCCAGGCGCCGTCGGCGATGGGGCCGAGGGCCTCCTCGCACGCGCGCGGCTGCACCATGAGCAGGACAGCCGCGAGTCCACCGGCGAGCCCGGCGCCCAGGCCGTACGCAGCCGACTCGTCGCCGATGGTGAGCAGGTCACCGACGAGAGCCACCAGCACGGAGAGCACGTACGGCGCCGCCAACGCCGCTTTGATGCCTTGGGAGGCGAGCGGCGTCAGTGTGGGTACGACGCGCGACGCCACCACATAGGGCACCGCCAGACCCACGAGCGAGACCAGCAGGGACACGACCGCCCACCAGCGCTCGACGAGGAGGTACTGGGTCGACCAGGGGGCGCCCAGCGACAAGAACACGAGCAGGAGGACCGCGGCGTCCTTGACGAAGTCGCTGGCCGGAGTGCCCACGAACGGGTTGACCGTCGGCACCGCGCGCGGCGCCGGCCCCGGCACGCCGGGGGGTGGCGGCGCGGCGTACGGGGGAACAGGTCCCGCTCCACCGCCGGGGAACTGCTGGGTGGGAACCGCGCCCCACTGCCCAGTCGGAACCGGGCCACTCGGAACAGCGCCGGGCGGGTAGGAGCCAGTCGGAACCGGTCCGGGCGGGTAAGGGCCAGACGGCGGGGCGCCCAGTGGGGCGCTCGGCGTGGCCCGCGGTCGCACGACCGTCCGCTCATCCACCTCGCCAGGCGCAGTCGGCGCCGCAGGAGCGGCCAACGGGCTCCCGCACTGTCCGCAGAACGCTGTCCCTGACGACGCGGTCCCGCAGTTCCCACAGAAGTTCGACATGTCTCCCCCTCGTCGGCGCTCAACCTAGCGACGCGGCTTGTCTCACGCTGGCCGGATTCCGAAAACCGGCTTCCGGAACACACCTCAACACTAGATTCGGCCACCGACAAGCCTGTGAGGAGCGACCACGTGACCCGGCCACCTGTTCCCTGCCCCGCGTGCGGCGCCCCCGTCGCCGCGGCGTTCTGCACGTCCTGCGGCGCGCGTGCCACGGCACCAGGGACGCCCCCGCCGAGTGAGCCCCACGAGCAGACGGTGATCCGTCCCCGGCTCCAGAAGCCTGCGCCGCCTCCCTCCGCGGGGCCCGGGCTCCCCCCCGGGCCCCTGCCACCCCAGGCCACGCGCCCCCTGTTCCACGACGAGGTGGGTCACGGCCAGCGTCCGAGCGTTCCCAGGACCACGCCGATCCCACCGCCCGGCACCGACACCGGCACCGGCGTGCTCGGCTTCGCAGTGGAGCAGACCGGCGACGTCGAGACCGTCCGCCCCGCCCGCAACGGCAAGCGTGCCCTCATCGCGTCCGTCATCGCGTTCGTCGTGCTGGTGGCCCTGGGGGTGGGCGGAACGTTCGGATACTTCTGGTGGCGCGATCGCCCGCTCACCCAGGCGCTGACCGCGGCCGGCGAAGCCACGGACTCCGTCCTCGACGCCCTGGCCTCCTCCGACGACCTCGCCGATGTCAGCGCGGCCGGGACCAAAGCTCAGAAGGCGCTCGCCGAGGTCGAGAAGGCAGGCAAGGACATCTCGGACGCCGAAGGTTCCTACGCCGACGAGGCCCGCGAGGTCGTGGCCGATCAGGCCGAGCTGCTCCGCGCGATCGCCCCCCTCTCCGAGCTGGGCGAGGAGTCGTTGTCCATCTGGGGCAGCGCTCTGCCGGTCCTGCTGGAGGCGCAGGACGCCCTCACCTCGAGCCGGGGCGCGCTGTCCGAGGTCGACGCGGGTGCTGCCGAGAAGGTGCCGGACTCGCGCCGTCCCACGGCGCACGCCATCGACGTGGTCGGCACCTCGGCGACCGGAGCCCTCACCACCCAACTGGAGGGCCTGCTCGAGTCCCTCGGCCAGGTGAAGAACACCGCCAGCGCCGCCGCCGTCGGCGAGCGCGCCGCCGTGGTGGGGCAGGCGACCGATGCTGCGGCGACCGGGCAGGACGGCGTGACCGCCTCCACCCTGGCGGATCTCGACGGTGCGTTCACCTCGCTGGCGCGTCTGGAGGACATGTCGCCGGAGAACTTGGCCGTGTGGGACCTCGTCTCCACCGACCTCACGACCTCCGCCCAGGCCGTGGGCGTCGACCCGGCACCCGCGACCGCCGCGATGGACGCGTGGGTGCCCGCGGCCACCAAGCGCGTCGACGAGTGGCGGCTGGCCTACGCAGAGGCCGAGGCGCAGCGTTCAGCCGCGACCGCCGACCTGGACCTGTACGCGGAGGAAATGCGCGCCATCCTGCGCGAGTACCAGCAGGCCCGCGACACGCTGCAGGAGCAGGTCGGCGACGACTCGGCCAGTTCGTACGACACCGAATGGGCGATGGAGTCGGGCTACTCGACGCGCATCGACCTCCACGACCGCCTGACCTCCCAGTGGGCCCCCGCGGGCATGGAGGACTCCCACCGCCGCCTCGACGTGCTGCTCGGCGACGCCGTCTCGGCGATGGCGGAGGGGTACGACGCGATCGTGTCGTGGAACGGGTGCTGGTACGAGTGCGCCCCCGACTACACCGACCTGCCCGGCTGGCAGACGTTCTCGTCGGAGTCCAAGCGCATCGCCGAGGAGTTCGCGGACGCCCGCAAGGCGTGGAACACCTCACTCACCCAGGCCCTCGGGGCGGCCAACGCCACCCCCCTGCCCCCGATGCCCGAGGTCTAGGTCTGAGGTCCCGAGGGTCCTCAGGCGTCCGCCGGCGGCTGGCTCGCGATCATCTGCGCGAACCAGTCGAAGGAGCGCTTCGGCGTACGCACCTGGGTGTCGTAGTCGACGTGGACGAGGCCGAATCGCTGCGTGAAGCCCTCGGCCCACTCGAAGTTGTCCATCAGTGACCACGTGTAATAGCCGCGCACGTCCACGCCACGGTTGATCGCCTCGGCCACCGCCGCCAGGTGCGCGCGCAGGTAGTCGATGCGGGGCTGGTCGTCGACGACGCCGGACTCATCGGGACCCATCCCGTACGAGCAACCCGACTCGGTGATGAAGATCGGCGGCAGCGCGGCACGGAAGCGGGCACGCATGTTGATCAGCAACTCCCGCAGACCGTCGGGGACCACCGGCCACCCGAAGTCGGTCAGCGGGTAGCCCAGCACGTCGCGGTACTCGAACGGAAGGTCGTGGTCGTCGGGGGCCGCGCCCACGCGCATGGGGTTGTAGTAGTTGACGCCGTAGAAGTCGAGCGGTTGCCGGATGGTCGTCATGTCGCCGTCCTCGACGAGGCCCTCCATGAGTGGGCCGATGTCGAGGGGATAGCGCCCCAGCAGCATGGGCTCGAGGAAGCAGCCGTTCCACAGCGCGTCGAAGAGCTTGGTGGCCCCCACGTCGGCCGGGTCGTCCGACGCCGGCCACATGGGCGCGTGGTTGTTGGCGCTGCCGATGCTCCTGGCGCCCTGCTGGCGCAGCGCGATCGCTCCCCGGCCGTGGGCGAGCAACAGGTGGTGCACCGCCGGCAGGGCGTCGAACATCAGCGTGCGGCCGGGCGCGTGCATGCCCATGCCGTAACCCATCATCGACGCCACGTTGGGTTCGTTGACGGGGATCCAGTGTTCGACGCGGTCGGCGAGCCGCTCACCGACGATGGCGGCGTACTCCGCGAAGCGCTCCACGGTGTCGCGGTTCATCCAGCCGCCGTCGTCCTCGAGCGCCTGGGGCAGGTCCCAGTGGTAGAGGGTCGCCATCGGCGCGATGCCGCCGGCCAGCAGGCGGTCAACGAGGCGGTCGTAGAAGTCGAGACCGGCCGCGTTGACGGCGCCGCGACCGTCGGGGACCACGCGGGGCCAACTGATCGAGAACCGGTAGCCGCCCACCCCCAGCTTCTCCATGAGCGCGACGTCCGCGTCGTAGCGGTGGTAGTGGTCGCAGGCCACGTCGCCGTTGGACCCGTCGACCGTACGCTCCCCCGACGCGGTGAACGTGTCCCAGATGCTCGGACCGCGTCCGTCCTCGGCGGCGGCGCCCTCGATCTGGTACGCGGCGGTGCTCGTCCCGAACCGGAATCCGGCAGGAAGAAGGGGGAATGCCTCGGCGGGGCTGCTCACGCAAGCGAAGATAGCCTCATGACGGTTGCGGTGTACCGAGGATCGGAGAGGTTCTCGACCTCGGAGCCCGGGCGCAACACCCGGCACTCCTTCTCGTTCGGCGCCCACTACGACCCGGCCAACCTCGGCTTCGGTCCGATGCTGTGCCACAACGACGACGTGCTCGGCCCCGGCCACGGGTACGGCGAGCACCCGCACCGGGATCTGGAGATCGTCACCTGGGTCATCAGCGGCGCGCTCGTCCACACCGACACCCAGGGCCACCACCGGGTCCTGCGACCCGGCGAGGTGCAGGTTGTCTCCGCCGGCTCGGGCATCCGCCACTCCGAGGTGGGAGACCCCGGCTCAGGCCCCACGCGCTTCATCCAGGTGTGGCTCACCCCCGACGAGTTCGGCGCCTCGCCCCGCTACCGCACCGAGGAAGCAGGAGACCTCACCGAGGGGCTCGTCCGCGTCGTGGGCGGCGACGGGCTCGACATCGGGCGGCGCGGCGCGTCCCTGTGGGTCGGTCGGCTGAAGCCCGGGCAGGAGGTGTCGCTGCCGAGGGCAGGGCGCCAGCACGTCTTCGCTGCGACAGGATCGCTCACCGTCGAGGGCGTCCACATCGGTCCGGGAGATGCCGTACGCCTCGATGGGGCTGGCGGGAGCCGTACGGTCGCGAGCACCCCGAGCGAGCTGCTTGTGTGGTCGTTCGACTCCTGAGTGGCCGCACCTCAACACCTGCGGGCGCTCAGCACCCCTGGTCCCACTCAGAACCAGGTCGCCGCGCGCACGCCCCCGTCGACGAGCAGGTTCGTCCCCGTGATGAACGAGGCCGCGTCCGAGAGCAGGAAGGCCGCCGCGTCGGCCACGTCGTCCGCGGTGCCGACGCGCCCGGAACCGGACATCCGCACCATCTCGCGGATGATCGGGCCGTTCTCGCTGTCCAGTTCGTCGCGACCCATCGCGGTCGAGATGATGCCGGGGCTGACCGCGTTGAGCCGCGCTCCGCGGCGCCCCCACGCCGCCGCACGCGCGGCGACCCGCAGGATGTTGCCCTGCTTGGCCACCGCGTACGCCGTGGGCGCATCCGCGAGGTCCGCGACGCCTGACAGCGCGAGCAGTTCCTCCGACGGCGTCAGGGCCAGCGCGCGCTCGAGCTCGCGCGAGGGTTGCGGGAACAGGGCCGCCGCCATGCTCGCCACGACCAGCCCCGAGCCTCCCGGCGCGATCACGTCCTCGAAGGCGTCCAGGACCAACGCGGTCCCGAGCAGGTCCACGGCCAGGATCGCGGGGACCGACGCGGTCGCCGGGGACACGCCCGCGGTGTGGACGAGGTGGCGTACGACTCCCCGCTCCGCGCACTGGGCGGCCAGCGCCGCCAGCGACGCGGCGTCGGTCACGTCGGCCTCCACGCCCGTCACGTCGTGGCCGGACGCCTCGAACTCGGCGACCCTGCTGGCCAGGACGGCGGGGTCGCGATCGGCGAGCACCACCTGCCTGCCGGGCGCGATCCGGCGAGCGATGGCGACACCCATGTCGCCGACTCCGATCAGGGCCACGACGTCACGCGCAGTCATCCGTCACTCCTCCATGTTGCGGCGTGTGGTCTCGACAAGCTCGACCGGCGGCCGACGTTGCGGCTGTCATGTCCGAAGCCTGCCAGCTCGACCGGCGGCCGAGGTTGCGGCAGTCATGTCCGAAGCCTGCCAGAGGGAGGCGATCAGTGGGCCTGAGCCGCCCATCCCGACCACTGCGTCGGCGCGGACGGCTGGGGCAGCCGCTGTCGTGCGGGTGCGATGGGCGCCGCGGGGCGCGTTAGGCCCGCCCCGACGGCTGGCTGGGCACGGGACGCGGCCACGTGCGGAGGATGGGGCGTCGGCACGGCGCGGGGCGGACCCCACGCGACCTGCGGCTGGGGTCGTACGGCGGAGGCGCGCACCGAGGGCGGGACCGTCAGCACGATCGCGGCCGACGCCGGGAGGACCACGAGGCTGACGGCCTCGAACGGGGTCAGCCCACCGGCCGCGACCACGGCCCAGTCGGTGGCCAGCCCCAACACCCAGCAGACAGCGCCGAGTCCCGCGGCGATGCCAGCCAGGACGGCGGCGACGACACGGCGGCGCAGGTCGAGGAGCAGCAGGCACGCGCACACACAGACCAGAGCGGCGAGCGCCACGATCACGGTCGAGGCGACACCCGAGCCGGGAGGTGCGTTGAACTCAGTCAGCGCCGACAACGAGACAGCCGTGCTTGCGGCGCCTCCGACGCCCGCCAGCGCCAGCGCGAGCCGCGCGGTCTGCAACCAGCCGGTGGCGGGGTCGACGCCCATGCCCGTACGTCGCGCCGACGCGCGGGAGAGCGCGAGTGCACCTGCCGCACCGACGAGGAAGGTGCCCCCCGTCAGCGACTCCCAGGTCTCGACGGTGCGCAGCGAGGCGAAGCCCGGCGCCTGGAGGCCTGCCAACGCGGTGACGCCGAGCACCGTCCAGGCGGTGACCGCGAGAACGCGGCGCCCGGCCGTACGAGCCATGGCGAACTGGACGGCGGGAACCCCCAGGATGGCCAGCGGGAACACCAGGCCCACGACGATCAACTGCAACCAGAAGGTGAAGTCGTCGTGGGTGAAGGCGCCCGACTCCGCTCCGCGGCCCACGTGCACGGCCACCGCGAGGACCTGGAGGCCCACAGCCAGCAGCGCCACGACGTGTCCGGCATTGGCCCACAAGCCCTCGCGCTGCGGGCCGAGCACCTCTTCGACGGCGCGGGGCTGGACGACCAGGACGGCTCCGGCGAGGGCGAGCGCGACGCCCACGCCGACACCTGAACCACCCACGGGGTTGTGCTCCAGCAATCCGCCCACCACGGCGAGGAGCGCCGCGGCCAGCACGGGCAGCGCCATCACGGTCTTGGCCACGACGGAGTGGCTGGGACGGAACGCCGGGAAGAGGCGCGAGATCATGAGGTGCGGAAGCACCAGGCCGCTCGCCGCCAGCGCGATCGAGGCCCACGCCCACCACAGGTCGGCCCCGCGATCGGCAGCGGTCCACGGAGCCAGGACGGACAGGACCAGGAGCAGCAGGGCCGTGAGGTCACGCCACATGTCTGCGGCGGGCATGCGCCGCAACGGATTGACCAGCGCGATGGCACGGGCAGGCCGCGCCGGGGACTGCGGTCGCGGCGCGTGCGCGCGTGCCTGCGCCGGGGGACCCGGGCGCGCTCCCGGCTGCATGGGCACGACGGGCGGCATCCCGGGGTGCGGTTGTCCGAGCGGGGCGCTGCTGTGCGGAGCCACGGACGCCGGACGCCCTGGCATCACCGATGCCGCGCCGGCCGCGGGAGGTGCGGACGAGAGGCGTCGTACGGTGTGCTCGCCCTCCTGAGCGCCTCCGGCGCTGGCAGATCCGCCAGCGGGGGCCACCGCGGCCACCGGCCTCGGGCGCGCGGGTCGGGCGCGCGTGTCGCCGTCCTCGATGTCACGCGCGCGACGCACGGCTGCGGCCTCAGGCGAGGGCACCAGGGCCGGCCGAGACCCCGACGGCAACAGGGCGTGGCCGGTGGTGTCGGTCGCCGATCCGAGCAGGACGGGGACCACCACGTGGGCACAGCGAACACAGTGCGAGCGGCCGTCGAGAGGAAGGCCGCAGTTGCCGCAGAAGTTCGACACAGCTCTCCTCCCGGGTCGGTCCGTGCTCCGTTCGCAGCGAGGGACGCAGACCACCCGAGAGGGCCTGCGTTCCTTCACCACTGCGCTGTGCTGGTGGACCTTGTGCCCCTCGCGAGGATGGTTGAAACCAGAACTGTGAAATCTTTTTCGAGCGCCGCTTTTCACCCCGCCGCATTCCGCCAAACTGGGTACAGATACGCACGGATCGTGCGAGAGTGTGCGTCGCGCGGCCCCTTGCTGACCCCATGCAGCAAGGGGCCGCGCGTCGCATGCACGGGCTCACTCCACGGTGACGGACTTGGCCAGATTCCTGGGCTTGTCGACGTCCAGCCCGAGGTGTCGGGCCGCGTGGTAGGCCAGCAGCTGCAGCGGCAGGGTCAGCAGGATCGGGTCCAGCTCGGGCTCGTTGCGCGGCACGTCGATCCTTCTCGCCACGACGTCGCCCAGATCGACGCCGGGGTGGGTCACGACCCACAGGGGCCCGCGGCGAGCAGCGATCTCGTGCAGCGCCGCCACGTTGCGCTCGGCCAGCTCGTCCTGGGGCACCACGGCCACGGTCGGGACGTCGGGCGAGATCAACGCGAGGGGGCCGTGCTTGAGCTCGGAGGTCTGGTACGCCTCCGCGTGCCGATAGGTGATCTCCTTGAACTTCTGCGCCCCCTCCCGCGCGACGGGATAGCCGCGTACGCGCCCCACGAAGAAGAGGCTGCTCGCCGTGGCGAGCTCGGCCGCCTGCTCGGCAAGGCCGTCCTCGCCCGCAAGGATCTCGTCGATCTGAGCCGGAAGCCGTTCGAGCCCGGCGATGAGGCGGCGGCCATCGGCGATCGAGAGGTCCCGGACGCGGCCCAACTGCAGGGCCAGCAACGAGAAGCCGAGGAACATGGTGGCCAACGCCTTGGTGCTCGCCACCGCCACCTCGGGCCCAGCGTGCAGGTACATCCCGCCGTCGCACTCGCGGGCGATGGCGGAGCCCACGACGTTGACCAGGCCGATGCAGCGCCCACCCTTGCGACGTACTTCCTGCACGGCCAGGAGCGTGTCGATGGTCTCCCCCGACTGACTCACCGCGACATAGAGGGTGTCGGGCTCGATGATGGGGTTGCGGTAGCGGAACTCGCTCGCAGCCTCCGCGTCCGCGGGCACGCGCGCCAGCTCCTCGATCAGCGTCGCGCCCATCTGGCCCACGTAGAAGGCCGAGCCGCAGCCCAGGATCTTGACCCGCCGGATCGCGCGCAGCTCGCGGTTGTCGAGGTTGAGGCCGCCCAGATGGGCGGTGCCGAAGCGCTCGTCGAGCCGGCCCCGCAGCACCCGCTCGGCGGCGGCGGCCTGCTCGTGGATCTCCTTGTGCATGTAGGAGGCGTGCTCACCGGCCTCGTACGCGTCCGGGTCGATGTCCAACTCCACGACCGCCTTCGCCGTGGCGGTGAGGTCGGAGTCGCGTACGGTCGTGAACCCGGCGGCGCTGACGGTGGCCATCTCCCCGTCGTCGAGGTGCGCCACGGTGCTCGTGTGGCGGATCAGGGCCGCCAGGTCCGAGGCGACGAACATCTCCTTGTCCCCCACCCCGATCAACAGCGGGGAGCCGTTGCGCGCCACGACGATCCGGTCGGGGAAGTCGGCGTGGATCACGGCGATCCCGTAGGTGCCCTCCACGACCGCGAGCGCGTCACGCACCTTGCCCTCCAGCGTGTCGGCGCCCGAGCGGGAGACCAGGTGGGCGAGGACCTCGGTGTCGGTGTCGCTGGCGAGTTCGACACCGGCGGCGCTCAGTTGGGCGCGTAGCGCCGCGGAGTTGTCGATGATCCCGTTGTGGACCACGGCCACCTCGCCCGCCATGTCGGTGTGCGGGTGGGCGTTGGCGTCCGTGGCGGGACCGTGCGTGGCCCAGCGGGTGTGGCCGATGCCGACCGTGCCCGCAAACCGCTTGGGCACCGATTCGGCGAGGTCGCGCACCCGGCCGGCCCGCTTGGCCGTACGGATCCCGGAGCGCCCCGTGACGGCGACGCCGGCGGAGTCGTACCCCCGGTGCTCGAGGCGGGACAGGCCCTCCAGGAGGAAGGGAGCCGCCTGCTGGGGTCCGATGTATCCGACGATTCCGCACATGGGTGGTCCTTTCGTGCCGCACGGGCCTGGGGGCCTGCTCAGCCGTAGATGATCCGGCGCAACTGGCGCTCGGTGAAGACGGGTGCCGCGACGAGTCGCTCGGCGAGCTCGGCCTGCAGGCGGGGATAAATGTCGGGGTTCTTGGCGCCGTACGTCTTCAGCTCGCCGTGACGACGTCGTACGAACTCCTCGACGGTCTCGGTGTGGAAGGTGAGGACGTCGGTGACGACCCGCCTGGCCTCGCCCTCGGTCAGAGAGGTCGTCGCCACGAGGTGGGCGAGCAGGCGTTGATCCACGAACACACGACGAGACTGGCTCCAGACCGGCGCCGTTCGCAACTTTCTGCCCGAAATCGGGCAGAAAGTCCCCTTTGCGTCGCTCGCGTCGCCGTCGCGATGCGCCCACCCTCGCCCACCGCTACGCCCAGGTGGAGGACGGCGTGCGGCGCTGACCGTGCGAGTGGTGTGCCAGTGGAGGAGAGACGCCATTCTCGCGCGACAACTCCCCCCGCGAGTGGGGAGATGCTAGATTAGGTGAACAGAAAGTGAACAGGAGGTGTCCCCATGGAAGACGCCACGACCGCCGTGCGCATGCGTTGCGCCTGGGTCCAGGTCACCGACGCTCAGGGCCGCACGCGGATGGAGGCGCGCTGGAGCGCCGAGCCCTCCCGCGCTCGCGTCCAGCACGCTGCCTGATCAGGCCAGGCCTTCGAGCTCTCGAGCCCGCATCTCATCGAGGTGCGGGCTCGACTGCATGCCGCACCGTCACATCGGCCGACAACGTGCCGCAAACTTTTTGCCCGGCACGGGAATGAATCGCGCACCCGTCGCCTTAGAGTAGTTGAAGTCTCAACGATCAACCCTGAATGAGGAGCCCCCATGAGCAGCTTTGACGCCCCCACCAACGCCCTGGCCGACATCTCCGGCGCGTACGTCATCGACCCGGCGCACACGCGACTCGGCTTCATCGCCCGTCACGCGATGGTCACCAAGGTCCGCGGCAACTTCACGCAGTTCGAGGGCACCGCCACCATCAACGCGGCCGACCCGGCAGCGTCGTCGGTCAACCTCACCATCCAGGCCGGCTCCGTCGACACCGGCTCGACCGACCGCGACGGCCACCTGGTCTCCGCCGACTTCTTCGACGCCGAGGCCTACCCCACCTGGACCTTCGCCTCCACGGCCGTGTCCCGCGACGGCAGCGACTGGACGATCACCGGCGACCTGACCATCAAGGACGTGACCCGCCCGGTGACGATCGAGTTCGCTGAGACCGGCTCGGCCCGCGACCCCTTCGGCAACCTGCGCGTGGGCTTCGAGGGCGAGACCACGATCAACCGCAAGGACTTCGGTCTCACGTGGAACGCCGCGCTCGAGACCGGCGGCGTCCTCGTCTCCGAGAAGATCAAGCTCGAGTTCGACGTCTCGGCGATCCAGTCCGCCTGACCCCCTCTCGCGCGTGACGCCCCGGCTGCTGGTGCAGCCGGGGCGTCGCGTCACATCAGGGTCCAACTCACCGGGGGCGCGGGACTACAGCACTCGTAACGCCCGGTGTCGTACGGAGATCCGCAGCGGGTCACCGGGCCGGGGCAGCAGACCCAGGTCCTCCCCGTCGGCCCCCAGCGGGACGGGCCGCTCGTCCAGGGCGGACAACTCCACCTCGCGACCGCGCAGCACCGTGACCTTCGGATGGTCGACGTGGCTGCCGTCGTAGATCTTGGGGAAGGCAGTGGCGAGCTCGACACGACTCCCCGCCCCGACCACGACCACATCGAGCAGGCCGTCGTCGACCACCGCAGCGGGAGCCACCTTCATGCCCGCGCCGTAGTAGGCGGAGTTCGCCACGATGACGGTGGCCGCGGCCACCTCGCGCTCCTCGCCGTCCACCACGAGGCGATAGCGATGGGGCACGTACGTCGCGATCGCGCGGATGGCCGCGATCGGGTACTGCAGCGCCTTCGGCGTGCGACGCATCCGCGCCACCATCGCCGCCGCGTGCGCGTCGGCACCGGCATAGACCGACCCGGCGACCACCCACGACGACCCACCGGAGCGCACGTCCAGCACGTCCACGTCCCTGGCGTCGGACTCCAGCAGCCGCCGCGCGAGAGCCTCCGCCCCCTCGGGCACCTCCAGCATCCGCGCGAAGTCGTTGCCGCGACCAGCCGGAGCGATGCCCAGCACCGGCACCCGGTCGGCGTCGCCCGACGACGCCAGGTCCGACATCGGCCCCACGATGGAGGCCACCATGCCGTCGCCACCCACCGCCACCACCACGTCGCCGCGCTCGTGAGCGGCCTCAGCCAGCGGTCGTACGGCCTGCGGGCTGGCGGTGTAGCTCACCTCGACGCTGGCCCCGTGCTCGCGCAGCACCCGGGCGAGATCGACGACGTACTCCAGCGACGCCCCGGCGCCCGAATGCGGGTTGACCAGGCAGGTGAAGGACCGCCCCTCGGCGCCGGCGGCACTCACGGGACCAGCACTCCCGGGTTGAGGATGCCGGTCGGGTCGAAGCTCGCCTTGAGGCCACGCAGGACCGCGACCCCGACCTCGCCCACCTCCGCGGCCAACCACGGCTTGTGGTCGGTCCCGATGGCGTGGTGGTGGGTGATGGTCCCGCCGTGGGCGACGATGGCGTCCCCGACGGCGTCCTTGACCGCCAGCCACTGCGGCAGCGGGTCCTCGCTGCCCTTGGCCGCGACGGTGAAGTAGAGCGAGCAGCCGGTCTCGTAGACGTGCGAGATGTGGCACAGCACGATCGATCCCTCCCCCAGGCCCTCCGACAGGGTGGTGCGCACGCCGTCGTACAGCGTCGGGATCTGGGACCAGAACGTCGCCGTCTCCAGGGTCTCCACGAGCACGCCCACGTCGAGCAGCGAGTCGCGCAGGTAGGGGGCGTTGTAGCGCCCGTGCACCCAGGACTCGCCCGGCTCGGCGCCCAGCGGTGTCCCGCCGAGGCCGGTGAGCACGGCGGCCACTGCCGCCCCTCGCGCAGCCACCTGCTCAGCGGTGCCCTCGTGGCCCACAACCATGAGGCACCCGCTGGCTCCCTCTCCGCCGATCGCGCTCGGGTCGGCGAGGTTGATCGCCGTCTCGGCCTCGTCGGAGAGGCGGATCACCGTGGGCAGCAACTGGGCCTGGGCGAGGGTGCGCATCGCCTGCGCACCCTCGGCGAAGCTGGGCCACCGCCAGCCCTCGTACGACGTCTGCGCCGCCGCGCGACGCACGCGCACGGTGACCTCGGTGATGACGCCGAACGCGCCTTCGGACCCGAGCAGGACCTGGCGCAGGTCGGGGCCGGCCGCCGTGGCCGGCGCGACGCCCCAGCGCAGCTCGCCCACGGGGGTGGCGGCGCGCAGGCCCACGACCATCGAGTCGAAGCGCCCGAACCCGGCCGAGGACTGGCCCGAGGAGCGGGTGGCGGCGAATCCGCCGATGCTGGCGAACTCGAACGACTGCGGGTGGTGGCCCAGCGTGAGGCCGTGCGCGGCGAGGAGTGCCTCCGCCTCGGGGCCACGCAGGCCCGGCTCGAGGGTGGCGGTCATGGAGACCTCGTCGACGGCGAGCAGACGCTTCATCCGGACGAGGTCGAGGCTCACGACGCCACCGAAGCCCTCGCGGCGCGCGACGAGTCCGCCGGTCACTGCGGTGCCGCCGCCGAAGGGGACCACTGCGAGGTGGTGCTCGACTGCGTACGTCAGGACGGCCGCGACCTCCTCGTGCGTGGTGGGGCGTACGACCACGTCCGGCGCGTCGTCGACGTCGCCCGCCCGGGCCCGCAGCAGGTCAGGGGTGGACTTGCCGCGGGTGCGCTGGCGCCGGGTCTGCGCATCGACCAGGACGTGGTCGGCGCCGACGAGGTCGCCCAGCGCGGCCACGTGCTCGGTCGCCAGTCCCGTCTCGGGGAGGGTCACGGCAGCCGCCGCGGGGGTCTCCCGCGTGCCGAAGACGAGGTCGACGAGTCCGCGCGCGGTGTCGGGAAGGGCGGTGGCTCGCGCAGGGTCACCCCACCGCTGGGGGTGCATCTCGGGCTGCGTGAGGTGGGGCGTCTCGGAGTTCACGTGTTACAGTGTGACATAGATTGTCACTTTGTCACAGGAGGCAGGTTGAGCACCGCACCGGGCACCCGCGAGCCGCGCGACGACTACCTCGACTCCGCGCGCGAGTGCATCCTCGACGTCGGGTGGCGCCGCAGCACGCTCACCGAGGTGGCCCGCCGCGCAGGCGTCTCGCGCATGACGATCTATCGCAACTGGTCCGACATGAACGCGCTGCTCGGCGACCTGATGACCCGCGAGTGGGCCGGCATTGCCGCCACCAGCCGCCCCGATGCGGCGATCCCCTCCGACCTGGCCAGCCTCGTCGACAGCGTCATCGACCTGATCCGCGCCCTGCGCGACAACGAGCTGTTCGTCCGCATCGTCGAGCTCGACCCCGAGCTCCTCCTGCCGTACCTGCTCGCCCGTCCCGGCCGCGCCCAGAACGGCCTCCTGACCCTCATGGAGGAGACCCTGCGCCTGGGACAGGGCGCCGGGTGGATCCGGACGGGTGACCCGCACCTGCTCGCCCGCACCCTGGTGCTCGCCGGGCACGGCTTCGTGCTGTCGGCGCACACGATGGTGGACGGCACCACCCAGCTTCGCGACCTCGACCGTGAGTTCGCCGGCC
>JAEWOG010000097.1 GCA_023460975.1 Actinomycetes bacterium | reverse complement strand
CATGTCCATCCTGATCGACAAGAACACCAAGGTCATCTGCCAGGGCTTCACCGGCAAGAACGGGACCTTCCATTCCGAGCAGGCGATCGCCTATGGCACGCAGATGGTCGGCGGCACCTCGCCGGGCAAGGGCGGCTCGCTCCATCTCGGCCTGCCCGTCTTCGACAGCGTGCACGAGGCCAAGGCCAAGACCGGCGCCGACGCTTCGGTCGTCTACGTGCCCCCTCCGGGCGCTGCGGACGCGATCTGCGAGGCGATCGATGCCGAAATCCCGCTCGTGATCTGCATCACCGAGGGCATCCCGGTGCTCGACATGGTCCGCGTCAAGCGCTCGCTGGTCGGCTCGAAGACCCGCCTGATCGGGCCGAACTGCCCCGGCGTCGTCACGGCCGGCGAATCGAAGATCGGCATCATGCCGGCCAACATCTTCAAGCCGGGTAATGTCGGCATCGTCTCGCGCTCGGGCACGCTGACCTATGAGGCGGTGTTCCAAACCACGAACGAGGGCCTCGGCCAGACCACGGCCGTCGGCATCGGCGGCGACCCGGTCAAGGGCACCGAGTTCATCGACATGCTGGAGATGTTCCTGGCGGACCCGAAGACCGAGTCGATCGTCATGATCGGCGAGATCGGTGGCTCGGCCGAGGAGGATGCTGCGCAGTTCATCAAGGACGAAGCCAAGCGCGGCCGCAAGAAGCCGATGGTCGGCTTCATCGCCGGCCGCACGGCCCCTCCGGGCCGCCGCATGGGCCATGCGGGCGCGATCATCTCGGGCGGCAAGGGTGGCGCCGAGGACAAGATCGCCGCGATGGAAGCGGCCGGCATCCGGGTCTCGCCCTCGCCGGCGCGCCTTGGAAAGACCTTGGTGGAAGTGTTGAAGGGCTGAGGCCCGGACACCTCTCCGGGGCGCGTCATGGTCGGGCTTGACCCGACCATCTCGTCCCGGGAGAGGCGGCTGAACGGCCAGAGATGCTCAGGGCGCCGGCCCGAGCGTGACGACAGGTTGAAAGGATGTCCGGGCAAGGGTCCGGACATGGCTTAAGCGGCGAAGGAAGGCAGGAGCATCATGGCTCGCCAGGACATCAACGAGGCTCTCGCGCAGACCGGCTTCCTCTATGGCGGCAACGCCGCCTATATCGAGGATCTCTATGCCCGCTACGAGGCCGACCCGAAGTCGGTCGACGAGCAGTGGCAGAGCTTCTTCGGCGCGCTGAAGGACGACAAGGAAGCCGTCCTGCAGAACGCCAAGGGCGCGTCCTGGAAGAAGCCGAACTGGCCGGTCGCCGCCAGCGGCGAACTGGTCTCGGCACTGGACGGCAACTGGGCCGTCGTCGAGAAGGTGATCTCCGACAAGCTCGGCGCCAAGGCCAAGGCTGCCGGCACGGCGCTCTCTGCCGCCGACGTGCAGCAGGCGACCCGCGATTCCGTGCGCGCGATCATGCTGATCCGCGCCTACCGGATGCGCGGCCATCTCCATGCCAAGCTCGACCCGCTCGGCATCGAGAGCCGCAACGACCATGAAGAGCTGTCGCCGGCCGCCTTCGGCTTCACCGACGCCGATCTCGACCGCAAGATCTTCATCGACAACGTGCTCGGCATGGAATTCGCCACCATCCGCGAGATGGTCGCGGTGCTGCAGCGGACCTATTGCGGCACGGTCGGCATCGAGTTCATGCATATCTCCGACCCCGAGCAGAAGGCCTGGCTGCAGGAGCGCATCGAGGGGCCGGACAAGGAGATCGCCTTCACCAAGGAAGGCAAGAAGGCGATCCTGAACAAGCTGATCGAGGCCGAGGGCTTCGAGAAGTTCCTCGACCTCAAGTTCACCGGCACCAAGCGCTTCGGCCTGGATGGCGGCGAGGCGCTGGTCCCGGCGCTGGAGCAGATCATCAAGCGCGGCGGCGCGCTCGGCGTGCGCGACATCGTCTTCGGCATGGCCCATCGCGGCCGCCTCAACGTGCTGACCCAGGTTCTCGGCAAGCCGCACCGCGCGCTGTTCCACGAGTTCAAGGGCGGCTCCTTCGCGCCCGACGACGTCGAGGGCTCGGGCGACGTGAAGTACCATCTCGGTGCGTCGTCGGACCGTGAGTTCGATGGCAACAACGTCCATATCTCGCTGACCGCGAACCCCTCGCATCTGGAGATCGTCGACCCCGTCGTGCTCGGCAAGGTGCGCGCCAAGCAGGACCAGTTCGGCGACATCGTCGAGCGCTCCAAGGTGCTGCCGCTGCTGCTGCACGGCGATGCCGCCTTCGCCGGCCAGGGCGTGGTGGCGGAATGCCTCGGCCTCTCCGGGCTGAAGGGCCACCGCACCGGCGGCTCGATCCATTTCATCATCAACAACCAGATCGGCTTCACCACCTATCCGCGCTATTCGCGCTCCTCGCCCTATCCGTCCGACGTGGCGAAGATGGTCGAGGCCCCGGTCTTCCATGTGAACGGCGACGATCCGGAGGCGGTGGTCTTCGCCGCCAAGGTCGCGATCGAGTTCCGGCAGAAGTTCCACAAGCCGGTCGTCATCGACATGTTCTGCTATCGCCGCTTCGGCCATAACGAAGGCGACGAGCCGGGCTTCACCCAGCCGCTGATGTACCGCAAGATCCGCGGGCACAAGTCGACGCTCGAGCTCTATTCCGAGAAGCTGATCGCCGAGGGCGTCGTCTCGCAGGACGAGATCGACGCGATGAAGGCTGCCTGGCGCAGCAAGCTCGAGGTCGAGTTCGACGCCGGCCAGTCGTTCAAGCCCAACAAGGCCGACTGGCTCGACGGCCGCTGGGCTGGCA
>JAEWOG010000096.1 GCA_023460975.1 Actinomycetes bacterium | reverse complement strand
CGGCAAGGTGCCGATGGAAACGCTGAAGACCATCGAAACCACCATCCTGATGGCCGGCACCGCCGTTTCGGCAATGGCCGGCCTGATCGCTGCAATCCTTGGAGTGAAATAGGACGATGATGAAGTCTGTGCTCGCTCGGCACATGCTGCCTGCCGTTCTCGCCACCGCCGCCCTGCTGACCCCGGCGCAAGCCGCCGACCCGGTTCATCTCATCACCCGCGAGGAAGCCGGCCTGCCCGCCTCGGCGAAGGCCACCGCCAGCACGCGCAACCTGACACGCGGCCCGGGCATCGACACATTGCCGACCCCGGACAAGGGCGTCGACGGCAAGCCCTTCCGCCTCAACGTGCGCTTCCTGCCGGCCAACAGCGTGCCGATCGATCCCGCGACCGTGCGCGTCTTCTACCGGCGCGATCCGCCGGTCGACATCACCCAGCGCATCAAGCAGTACATCACGCCGAACGGCATCGACGCGCCCTCGGTCGTCGTGCCGAGCGGCAGCCACATCATCGAGATCGAGGCCA
This sequence comes from Actinomycetes bacterium, assembly GCA_023460975.1. Lineage (GTDB taxonomy): Bacteria > Actinomycetota > Actinomycetes > Propionibacteriales > Nocardioidaceae > Nocardioides. The sequence goes on along the minus strand of JAEWOG010000096.1, from coordinate 2,114 downwards.
CCGACAAGGAAGGCCGGATCGGCCGCCGGCAGATCACTCTGACGGTCGCGCCGACCTCGTAACGCCGAACGGGACGGCGTGCGCTCGATGCGTCACGCCGCCCTGTCGGCGAAGCTGAAGAACTTGTGGCCGAGGAACGAGAACATCATCACCACGCCCGTGGTGACCAGTTGCATCGGCAGATAGGGCAGGCCCGCCCGCGCCACGAAGAGATGCATCAGGATGCCGGTGAGCACGAAGCCCCCGGCCGCGATCAGCGCGAAGCGCCAGCCGGCCTGGGCATGGGTGCGCGTCGCGTCGAAGGTCATCCAGCGGTTGAGCGCATAGGAGACCAGCGCGCCGACGATGAAGCCGGCAAGCGTCGCCGGCACGGGATCGATGCGGCCGAGCTCGACCAGTCCGATCAGCACGCCGTAATGCGCTATGGCGGTCAGCCCGCCGGCGAGGACATAGGCGGCGAGCTGGCGGAACTGGCGCGGATAGCGGCGAAGCGGCATCCGCGCTTCCTAGACCATGAGCCGGGCCTCCGGAAAGAGACGTCGTCGTTCCGGACAAGCCGCGAAGCCGCGCCGATCCGGAATGACGCGCCGGTTCCGTGAAAGCAAAGCGAGGTCCGATCAGCCTCAGGCCCTGACTTCGAACACCATGTTGAACGGCGTCTCGGTCGCCCTGCGGAAATGCTGGAAGCCGGCATCCATCGCGACCTTGCGCAGCCGCATCTCGCCGGCCTGCGCGCCCAGGCCCAGCCCGACCTCCTGCGAGAGCGAGGCCGGCGTGCAGATCATCGTCGAGGCCCCGTAGAAGATCCGCCCGACCGGGTTCAGGTTGTCCTTGAGATGGTCGTGGGCGAAGGGCTCGACGATCATCCAGCTCCCGTCCTCCGCCAGCGCGTCGCGTACATGCTTGCCGGCGCCGACCGGATCGCCCATGTCGTGCAGGCAGTCGAACATGGTCACGAGATCGTATTTCCGCTCCGGGAAATCCTTGGCCGAGGCGCGCTCGAACACGATCCGATCGCCGACGCCGGCCTTCTCCGCCGCCTCCCGCGCCCGCTCGATCGAGGGTCCGTGATAGTCGAAACCGTGGAAGCGCGATTGCGGATAGGCCTGCGCCATCAGGATGGTGGAGGAGCCGTGACCACAGCCGACATCGGCGACGGTCGCGCCCCGCTCCAGCTTGGCCTGGACGCCGCTCAGCGCCGGAATCCAGTCCGCCGTCAGATGCGTATTGTAGCCCGGCCGGAAGAAGCGCTCGGTCCCGCGGAACAGGCATTTGCTGTGCTCGTGCCAGCCGAGCCCCGCCCCCGTTCGGAAGGCTTCCTCGACCTTCGGCTCGTCGACCCACATCGACTGCACGATCTCGAAGGCGCCGGCGAAGAAGGCCGGGCTGTCCTCCTCGGCAAAGGCCATGGCCTGCTCGGGCGAGAGGCTGAAGCTGTCGCTGCCCTCGTCATAATCGACATAGCCGGCCGAGGCCTGGCCCGCGAGCCACTCGCGCAGGTAGCGCTCCTTGAGGCCGGTCTTCTCGGCCAGTTGCTGGGAGGTGACGGGCTTGCCGTCTGCCTTCGCCTTGTAGAGGCCGAGCTGGTCGCCCAGAACGATCAGCGCCCCCGTGATGGAGGCCCCGACGTCTCCGACGAGACGCCCCACCAAAGCATCGAGTTTCTGAGGGTCGGCAGCACGCATGGCCATGCTCCTCGGGTTCGGGCGTGGCCGGTGCCGTGTCGCGATCCGGCTCGACGCCATCGCGGAAGAGATGACGCTAGACCCGTGCGAGGGCCTGTCAACGCAACGAAGTATGACCCTGAGCCCGTTCCGCACCCGACAGCCATTCCGGGCCGAGCCGCGGCAGGTTCGGATCACGTCGCGCGGTCTCGATCACGCTGTCGATCAGCCCGGGAAAGCGCTGGTTCAGCTCCTCGCGCCGGATGCTGAGATAGCGCGAGGTCCCTTCCACCCGCATACGGGTGATGCCGGCCTCGCGCAGCTTGGCGAAGTGGTAGGACAAAAGCGAGGGCGAGGCGAAGGCGGTGAAATGGCTGCAGCGCGCCTTGTCGACCTCGTTGACGTCGGAGAGCGCGACGAGGATGCCGAGCCGGATCGGATCGGCCAGCG